>QHYK01000088.1 GCA_003224085.1 Acidobacteriota bacterium
GTGCGCGGAGCCATCGCAGAACCGAGCTGGCGGCGCACTGGATGCGACGCCCCACTTCGTTCAATGACAAGCCCTTGTCCCACAATGTCAAAGCTCGCCGGCGACGGTCCTCGAGCATATCGGCACTGCCCTTCAGTCGGGACATACGCATTCCCTCCTGAAGGCCATTCTATTGCATTATTTATGCAGAGATCAATAGGCGCAGAGCACGCAGAGCGCGAAGCCGGAAGCATTCCCGCGAAGCGAGGCTCCGAACGTAGGATTTTCCCCGGCGAGTATCGGCTTAACGACCCCGTACCCCCCTTCTGTGTCCCCAGGGGGTATCTCCGACACGGAATTCGCGATTCGATTTTTCGAGATTCTCGACGGCTTTAGCAACGATTGCGCCTGTTGTTTGATGCGGGTTTTCCGGCTGAAAATTTTTGAAACTGAGTTTTTTCGAGAGACTCGAAATCCTGCCATGGTATAACTTCTTGGCGTCTGGGCAACTGGCTTTTTTATGCTCTTACTTCTCGTAACGGCCTTGAGGGCAGGAACGGAACCAAAATCGTTCATGTCTCATGGTGAGTGGGTTGTCAGCGCCATTACGCTCGCATACGTTTTGGTTTCGATTCTTACTTTCCTTGCAGTAAAGAGGCAGGCTGACATTGCAGAAAGACAAGTCAACGCCAGCGAGCAGCAATTCAAAGTGTTTCTGGAAGGCCAGAGGCCGCATATTGCGGCAACGGCGCACTGTAATCCGAAGCAAACCTTAGCTGACCGAGATGCTCCGAGAGTTGAGATCGCTGTGCGCAATAAAGGACTGACTCCGGCATACGACTTTGACTACGAGTCTTGGATAGAAGTCATATCAGGTCCGTTTCAAGATTTTTCCGATGCCGCCGATTATTTCAAAAGCGAGGACCGCTTCGTGGTATATCCCAACAATCCATTGATTCTCAATATTCCTTTGAGAAAGGGAATAACCGAGCAGCAACTTACTGATTTGCGGCTTTTGCGAGCGCAAACGTGCCTTCGCATCCGTGTGGAATACCGAGACGCTTTCTCGCCGGGAAGAAGGTGGTATGCCAACTTTGGTTTTGAGGTGCTTCCGACCGGGTTAGGCTTCTTGCCCAAATACAACGACGCCGGAGAAGCCGCCAGAATGGCAGAGTAGCCAGAGAAACCAACTATCTCACATAGAATCAGGCGGTTACTCCTCTGTTCGTCCGGCAGAGAGCAATCAGAGTTAGCGATTGGTGACAGAGGACGCATGCTTCCTCTGGTCTAAAATCCTTCCTCTGACAATCCTCTGATGGACATTCAGGAATTGCGCATGGCGCAAGCGGTTCTGTTGCCCGCCTTGGGACAAATGACCTTGAAGGCCGCCGCCAAGGTGATCGGCGTTGGGCGGGCCACCGTGGCTCGGCTCCAGACGAGGTTTCGGGGTCGCAAGGGGAGCGCTCAACCGACGCCCCGGCGGTGGGGAGGGCGGCGGCGGGCGCTGATGGAACTGGAAGAGGAGCAGGCCTTTCTGTCCGCCTGGAAACCCCAGGCCGAGCAAGGCCAATTGGTGGTTGTGACGCCGCTACAGGTGGCGCTGGAAGAAAAGCTCGGGCGTCGGGTCAAGCGCTCGGTGGTGTATCGGCTGCTGGATCGCCACCACTGGCGCAAAGTGGCCCCCGACACACGACATCCCAAGACCCAGCGAAGCTTGCAAGACGAATGGAAAAAAAAACGCTGCCCCAAGAGTTGGAGGCCGTGCTGACTGCGCAGGCCGTGCGCGAGCGTCCGATTCGGCTGATGTTTCAGGACGAGGCCCGTTTTGGCCGCATGGCCGGTATCCGACGTTGTTGGGCTCCGGCTCCGTTGCGCCCGGTGGTGTTCAACGGCTACGAGCGCGAATTCACTTACGCTTATGGCAGCGTCAGTCCCATGCATGGGGAATTGGACTGGAGTTTGAGTGACAAGATGAACACGGTCCAGATGGCTGCGTTTTTGTCGCAAGTCAGTCAAGCGCATCCCCAGGAGTTCCTGGTGATGGTGGTGGACGGTGCCAGTTCGCACAAAGCCAAGGAGTTGATCGTGCCGGAGAATGTGCGCTTGATCCGCTTGCCGGGTTATTCGCCGGAACTCAACCCCAAGAGCACATCTGGGATGAAGTGCGGGAAAAAGCCTTTCCCAATCTGGTCCTGGGCCGGATGGCGGAGGTGGTCGAACGGCTCAGAAACGGCATGACCACCTTAGCTGCGGACGCCGAACGAGTCCGCCGCATAACCGCTTGGCCTTGGATAGTTAGTCTCAACTTGAAAGCGAACAAGAATTAGCCCCTCCCGGCTACGACGAGCTTCTGATAAAGGCCGCGTCCGATTTGTTTCGCGAGTCCTAGAGCAATACATTTCAAAAGCCAGTCGCGGGTCGGATCGTCCGTTCGTCCATAGGTGTGCTTCGCGTTTTTGAAACTGAACTGCTCAGGTAGGCGAGCAACTCGACACCAACAAGACGCTGATAGCCTCGCCGTTCTCATCCAAAACCCGCTCAATGTAGATTGATTCGCTCAGCCCTTTCGTCTTTACGTGGTACTTCATAACAAACGCCGCGTCTGGATTGCGCGTGCGGTCAAGCGCGATTCTTGGAGTCGTTTGATTAATGAAGGCGCGAGCGCCAGACGCTTCGTTTAGCCATTCGAGCCGCGT
The DNA here is from genome assembly GCA_003224085.1 of Acidobacteriota bacterium. Taxonomy (GTDB): domain Bacteria; phylum Acidobacteriota; class Terriglobia; order Acidiferrales; family UBA7541; genus Acidiferrum. The sequence goes on from QHYK01000088.1 coordinate 2,676, forward strand.
AATCGGGTTTTTCCGCGTTCGGCTTTCGAGGATGGCGCAAAAGCAGGATCGCGGAACGCTCTTTGCGAGCATCAAGGCGCAGTTCGTTATATACGCCGTCCGAACTTCAACGGTAGGGGACGGTAGGGGGCAAAATGGAAAGCAAAACGGAAAGCAAAATGGAAAACAGAGCGGGTTGCATGGTTTTGGATCGCGTTGCTTGAGGCGGTTGTTATCGCCGCGTTCGCTGTTTTCGAGTATTCGCAGAAGTCACAGAACGGACGCTTTCAGCTACGCGATTCGGGCGCGTTCGACACCCGAACGGGACAGGTTTGCTACCCGCTGTCTGTAAGGCCGAAACCCGCCAAGACCGAGGCTCGCCCCGCCTTCATACCGGCCCCCCCGTTGCCGGACACGTCCCTGAGCCCGGACATTCCACTCTGCAAGGATCTGAGATAGTAGTGGGTAGGCAGGATGGTTTACAATCCTTCTGCAATGGCTAGAGCAATTGCGTACAAGTGTAAAACTCCCGACTGCGGTACTTGGCTCAAAATGCAAGTCGTGCCAGACGATTTGGTGCTTAAAATAGGAGACCCTCTTAGGATCACTTGTCCTGTCTGCAAGCAAGGGTACGACTATTCTCCGGCAGAAAAGGAACTTGTGAAAACCACGGCTAATTAATGCTCCAAGGTCTGTACGAGATTCTCGGCGGGCTACCGTGCCTCGCGCTCCCTATCGCAATCGTTCTGCTAGTCTAGTCCGAAAGGCCCGCAAAATCCAAGCTCGCCAAGCGAAAGAGCGAAAGACAACGATGGATAATTTTGGGGTTTGCCAAAATTCGGACTGTCAACTGTCTTATTCCAACAAAGAGTTGCGGGGTTTGTTTACGCAGATAGCAGCAATCCAAAGGAAGGGGACGAAGGCAAAAGCTCTATCGCTAAGTATCTGGTACCACTGCCGCATTTCAAACGCTTCTTTCAGCGCGACAGGATAGTTTGCTCTGTTTGCCAGCAACTTCTATGTTGTGCAACTCAGTCCACTAATAATTTGCAGGGTGAAGAGTTTGAGCGGGTCTCTAAAGTGAATGAGCTTTGGATGGCTGGCAATAGTTTTCGCAGATGGCGCGTTCCGCCGTTTGATTCCTGAAACGGCTTTGCATATTCCTTTGCAGACTTCGCGCACGGATCAGCCCAAACATGCCGAATTGGCGGCTTCGCGTGGCAGCTATCTGATTGAAAGATTCGCGCCAGACGCCGGTTTTTCGTTTCCTAAACCGTAGGTCGCGCGTTCGAATCGCGCCAGCCCCACCACATTGCGTCAATATGCTCCTTCCAAGGCAGCCCCATGCGTAAGAAAGCATTACACGCGGGTTCACAAAGGCACATACCCGCGCCATAAGCAGGCATGGTCATAATCCGTGGTAGTCGTGCCCTACGAGATACTCTCGCTCTCGCTCCGGCACTGTTTGAAAGTGGAAAGACTACTGGGCTGTCGTCACTTACCGGTTGGCTCAAGAGAGCGGATGAACCTCCACGGCTCATTCCTCTCACCATCTATACGCAGGCCGACATGCGTCTGCCGTTCATGCAAGCTTGGTTTAATGGCAAGCCGGATTTTCGAGCCGTGGATCCGGCGAAGACAATTCAGTTTGTCCAGGAAAAGCGGTGCGCGATCATAGGAAGAACGCAGGAGTGTGGAGTGCATGCGTTTGAGCAGCCCCACGCTTGCATTGGAATACGTCCAGTCACATAGCCAGTGGTAGTCAAGGACTTTCGGGTGACTTGCCGCGATGCACAGAGTCCAGGAGCGGAAAGGGGAATTTTATGAGGTCAACGCGCGATGCAAGGATTCGCTTCTACCAATCTGCGTATTTCGTTCCGTCGAGGGCCGTCCCTTGCGATTTGGAGTGCACGTCGAAAACGTCGTTGCCTCCCCAAGACCTGGAATCCGGATCATCCTGGACGGACTGCAAATTCCACTCCGCGCGTCCGGTCATGGGGTCCACGGGGATGCGGCGCAGAAAGCGAACCTTGCGGTCGGAACCCGCTCCAATCTGGACACCCTTCACGAGCGTTTCCAGGTCCGGCGGGTACCCTTCGCTTCCCACTTCCACGCGGATGAGATTGCGGTCCGCGTAGTCCTTATAGCGGTCGATGGCATCGCGAATCTGTCGTAGCGCTCTGTGAAGCTGGACTTCTTTCGACCTGACTATAGTCGTTCGAACGATCGGCAGGGCCGCGGACGCTAGGATCACCAGGAGAGATGAGGCGATGAACAACTCCAGCAGGGTAACGCCGGCTTCGGATCGCTTATGCTTTTTGGCTGCGCGAATCCGCAGAGCAGCTCTTTTGCCAGAAGCAGCTGTATGTAGGCCACCACGCGACCGAAGATTCTCCACAAAGCTCACCCCTTCAAGGATAGCGCAAATCTGATGCCGGATGCACGGAGTTGCTCCTTGCTCTCCTTGCTGCCACCCCACCCCAAAGCAGTGCGTGCAAATCGCGCGCGACCCGCTGACAGCCGCATCACTGAATCACCACACTGGTTGTGTTAATATTTGTTTTTTCCGTTCAAACAACCGGCATGCCTTCCGCACAGGAGGTCCGCATGGGCAGCAAGCTCCGCGTCGTGCTCATCCTTGGCGCTGTGTTAGTTATCTTGATCCTGGTCATTCCGTTCCTAATTCCCGTCAATCAGTTCCGTCCAACCATCGAGGAAAAAGCTTCCGCGGCTTTGGGACGCAAAGTACAGGTGGGAGACCTGAGCCTCTCGCTTCTCAGCGGTTCGTTGTCAGCCGAAAACCTTTCCATCGGGGACGATCCCAAGTTCAGCGCTGCGCCTTTTCTTACAGCAAAGTCCCTCAAGGTGGGCGTCGAACTCATGCCGCTGATTTTTTCGAAGACCCTGAACATTACCGGCGTGGCCATCGACTCGCCGCAGGTCACGCTGCTACACAATGCCGCAGGCGTGTGGAACTTCTCCTCTCTCGGCGGCCCCGCAGCAAAAGAGCAGGCTAAAAAAGCCCCGGCCGAGAAAGCGCCGGCTGCCGTGGCTGGGCTTTCGATCAAGAAACTCGAGCTGAAAAACGGAAAGGTTACCGTGGGTGCGACCAATTCTCAGAAACGCAGCCGCTACGACAACCTCAATATCACCGCCACGGATGTCTCCATGATCTCGAAGTTCCCCGTCTCCGTGGCCGCGGACCTTCCCGACGGAGGCAAGTTCATGCTCGACGGTGACGCCGGTCCCGTGGATCAGGAGGACACCGCTCTCACTCCGCTAGAAGCAAAGCTGGCGATTAGCGCGCTGAATCTTGCCTCGACGGGTTTTCTGGACTCCTCTGCGGGTCTCGGCGGCGTTGTCGATCTGGACGGCACGCTGGCCTCGCGCGGCGGCGAGGCGAAAACCAAAGGCAACGTGAAGCTTTCCAAGGCACTTCTCGTTGCGGGAGGTTCGCCGGCCGGCGTTCCGGTCACCGTCAATTTCGGAACCAAATACAATCTCCGCAAAAGCGCGGGGGTAGTGGAGCCGTCGGTCCTGAAAATTGGCACCGCGGCCGCACACCTCGGAGGCGCTTATGAGGCTGCAGGGGACGCTACCACCGTGAAAATCAAGATGGACGCGAAGGACATGCCTGCGAAAGATCTGGAGGCGTTCCTTCCTGCAATCGGCATCCACCTGCCGAAGGGCGCTTCACTTGTAGCCGGAACATTGAGTTCCGATTTGGATATCACGGGTCCGACGAACAAGCTCGTTATTTCGGGCAACGTCGGCTTGTTCAACGGAAAGCTGGCGAATTTTGATCTCGGTTCGAAAATGTCCGCGGTTACCGCCCTCACGGGAATCAAGACCGGCAGCGATCTCTTGATCGACAAGCTCACTTCGGATGTGCGCCTGGCGCCTGAAGGCCTGAAAGCCGACAATTTTGTTGCTGTTCTTCCTCAACTCGGCAATCTCACCGGGGCGGGCACTGCCGATGCAAAGAATAATCTGGACTTTAAGATGGTCGCTACGCTCAGCAGCGACAAAACAACGGCTGCCAGTCCATCGTCGGACGCGGCCGGAGGACTCGGCGGACTCCTCGGAAAAGTTGCTGGAGGCGGTTGCAAGAGCGGATTGACCGTGCCCTTCCAGATCCAAGGCACGACGGCGGATCCAAAGTTCGTTCCCGACGTGGGAGGTCTGGCCGCCGACATGTTCAAATCGAAGCTGGGTTGCTTGGGACGTGGCAGCGCGACCGCGGCCAAGTCGCAGGCAGGCTCAAATGCCAACCCGGCGAATCCGCTTGACGCCATTACGAGCCTCTTCAAAAAGAAAAAGCCCTAAGGTTTCCAACGCCTCTTGCTTGACTCTATGGAAACTTCGAACTAGCCTCGTGCGTCGGTTGGTCAGACCGGTTTCTTATTATAGTGTCCTTCAAAGTTTCTTAGCTTGGAGATTCGCATGCGCTTGAGACGGTTCCAGAGGTGTGCGTTCACGTTGGCGCTGGTGGTTTTTTCCTTTCTGGTTATCGGTCCACCGCTGCTTCATCCACAGGGCGGTGAGCCGCAATGCTTCGCCATTCGCGGAGCAAAAGTTGCGCCCGTGTCGGGGCCACCCATCGAAAGCGCCACCGTCGTCGTTTCTCGCGGCATTATCACCGCGGTCGGGAAAGACGCGGCAATTCCTCCAGAGGCCTTGGTCATCGATGGCAACGGTCTGACCGTTTACCCGGGTCTCGTGGATGCCTTCACGGATGTTGGCATTCCTGCAGCCGCAGCTCCTTCCCCTGGAGAAGGCGGCGGCCCGCGGCGCTCACCGGAGCAGGCGCGTGGGCCACAGGATCGTCCGGCATCCACGCCGTGGCGCAGCGGGGCCGACGAAGCAAATCTCACCGACAAACGCATCGAGACCTGGCGCGACGGCGGCTTCACAACCGTGATTTGCGCGCCTAAGGGCGGCTTGTTCCCGGGCCAGGCTGCCGTTCTGGATCTCGCAGGCGAACGCGCCGGCGACATGGTTGTGAAATCGCCAGTGGGCATTCCTCTTTCTTTCCAGACGTCAGGAGGATTTGGCAGCGGCTTTCCGGATTCCCTCCTTGGCGTGTTGTCTTACATTCATCAAGTCTGGCTGGACACGGATTGGAGCATCAAGGCCCAGGCCTTCTACGAGAAGAATCCTCGCGGCATCGCGCGGCCGCGCTATGACCGCACGGAAGCCGCCCTTGCGGAAGCGCTGGAGGACCAGGCCCTAGTTCTTGTGCCCGCGAACAATAGCGTCGAGCTCCGCCGCGCAATCGAGCTTATCGGCCGCTGGCAGGTCAAAGGCGCAATTTACGGCGGTCAGATGGGCTACGAAGTTGCCTCTGAAATTGCGGCAAAGAAACTTCCCATGCTTGTGGACCTGAAATGGCCGGAATCGGAAAAAGATACCGACCCCGAAGCCAAGCCAACGCTGCGAACGCTGCGGTTCCGCGACCGCGCGCCGTCCACTCCTGCGACACTCGCCAAAGCGGGCGTGAAGTTCGCGTTTTATTCCGGAGGCATCGCCGCTCCCAAAGACATTCTGAAGGCCGCAAAGAGAGCCGTTGACGCGGGACTTTCGCCCGACGCCGCTCTGCGCGCATTCACGCTTTCCGCGGCTGAAATTTTTGGCGTGGCCGACCGCCTCGGCTCCATCGAGAACGGCAAAATCGCGAATCTCGTGGTGACCGACGGCGATCTCTTCGAAGAAAAAACCAAAATCAAAACGGTTTTCGTGGATGGCCGCCGGTTCGAAGCGCATGAACCGGAAAAACCCAAGGATCCTCCCAAGGGCGACCTGACTGGAAAATGGAAACTCTCCTACACCAGTCCGGAAGGCGCGGAAGAATCCACCGCAGACCTCACCATGGACAAAGACGGCACGATTTCCGGCTCGCTCGCGAGTCCGCGCGGCACCGCGAACATCATCAGCGGGTATCTCAGCGGCGACAAGTTCACCTTCACCATCAACATTGTTCTTGACCAGGGACCCACGGATGTCACCTTCTCCGGCACCTTTGACGGCACATCGTTGAAAGGGTCGATCAGCGTGCTAGGCATGTCGCTCGACTTCACCGGGGTTAAACCGGGCAGCGCTGAATCTGCCGCGGCCACGGTCGGAGGCGCGCAAGGAGGACTCCCGTGATGCTCAACCCAAGCCGAGCTCTTTCGCAATTCCCGTGCGTCCTTTGCCTCTTTTGCTCGCTTTGCTTCTCCCTTGCTGCCGCAACTCCGCCTGACACTCCTTCCTCTGTTCTGATTCAAAATGCCACCGTGCTCACGGTTTCTCACGGAACCATCGAGCACGGTTCCATCCTTATTAAGGACGGCAAGATTGCTGAGGTCGGCCAATCCGTTAAAGCTCCGGCAGGAGCGCAGGTGATTGACGCTACAGGGCAATTTGTCATTCCGGGAATCATCGATTGCCATTCGCACATTGCGTCAGAGGCCATCAATGAAGGCAGCGTCTCCGTTTCCTCCATGGTGACGATGGAAGAAGTTCTGGATCCCGATGACGTCTCTATTTACCGCGACCTCGCCGGAGGCGTGACCGCCGCTAACATTCTTCACGGCTCCGCGAACTCCATCGGTGGACAAACTCTGGTCATCAAGCTGCGCTGGGGCCAGCCGGCGTCCAAGCTTCCCTTTGAAGGCGCGCCGCCCGGCATCAAGTTCGCTCTTGGCGAAAACCCCAAGCGTTCGAACTTCAGCATCCCGGGCCAGCCCAGGCATTATCCGGCCACGCGCATGGGCGTCGAGGAAACCATTCGCGCTGCATTTGCGGAGGCGCGCGACTACAAGAAAATCTGGGATGACTACAACAAAAGCGTCGCCGCGGGCGAAAAGGCCCTCCTCCCGCCGCGCCGCGATCTGAAACTCGAGCCTCTCGTCGAAGTGCTCGAAGGCAAGCGCTACGTGCACGCGCACTGCTACCGCGAAGACGAAATCCTCATGCTCCTTCGCCTGGCCAAGGAATTCGGCTTTAAAGTCCGCACCTTCCAACACGTCCTGGAAGGCTACAAGATCGCCGATGAACTTGCTGCCGCTGGTGTTGGAGCTTCCACGTTTTCCGATTGGTGGGCTTATAAAGTCGAAGCCTACGACGCCATTCCATACAACGCGGCGCTGATGACGCGCCGCGGCGTGCTTGTTTCCGTGAATTCTGACGATGCGGAAGAGGCCACGCACCTCAATCAGGAAGCTGCCAAGAGCATGAAGTATGGCGGCCTCTCTCACGACGAGGCCTTGAAAATGGTCACGTTGAATCCCGCCATCCAGCTCGGCATTGACAAGCGCGTCGGCACTATCGACGTGGGCAAAGACGCCGATCTGGCAATCTACAATCACGATCCGCTCAGCGCGTATGCTGTGGTTCAGAAAACGTTGATCGATGGAAGCATCTATTTCGACCGTGAAAAAGATATTGCGAATCGGGCTGAAATCGAAAAAGAAAAGAAAGCGCTCGCCGAAAAGCTGAAGTCGGCGGAGAAGAAACCCGAAGAGAAAAAGCCGCCGGAAAAGAAGCCCGAGGAAAAGCCCAAGCTGCCCACACCGGCTCCTACCCCCACCACCGCTCAAGCTGGGGCAGCTCCAGGAGGTGCGCCGTGAAAAGAGCCGCCCGACCGCGTCTCGGTAGCCCTCGTTACTTGTTCAACTTCGTTGGTCTTGTTTGCCTCCTTTGCGCGCCTGCTCTAGGCGCGCAAAGGCAGCCCCAGCCGTCTTTTTACGCCATTACTCACGCAAGAATCTTCACTCTTGCAGGTTCTCCCATCGAAGACGGCACGGTGGTCGTTCGCGATGGCAAGATTGCCGCGGTTGGCGCGGCAGTGGAAGTTCCCGCCGGCGCTCAAGTAATCGACGCGAAGGGGCTGCAAGTTTATCCAGGCCTTTTCGATGCGATTACACAGATGGGCTTGAGCGAAATCAGTGCCGTCAACGCCACCGTCGATTCCACGGAAACGGGAGGCTACAACCCCGACGTTGTCGCCGCATCTGCCATTTTGCCGTCAAGCGAGCATATTCCCGTTACGCGCGCTTCCGGCATCACGGAGGTTCTTGCTGTCCCAGCCAGCGGCGGCTTGGACTTGTTCGGCGGCCGCGGAATCATCGGCGGCCAAGCCTCGGCGATTCACCTGGCTGGGTGGACCATCGACGAAATGCTGATCAAGAAGAGCGCCGCTATGGCGCTCAATTTTCCGGAAATCCAAACCGAGACCTTTGACTTCGCTACCTTCTCGCGCAAAGAAAAACCCTACGCCGAAGCCAAGCAGGAATACGAAAAACAGGTCAATGAACTCACCGATTGGCTGGACCGCGCCCGCCACTACGCCCAAGCGATGGAAAAGGGCTCGGTCTCGAAATACGACCGCGACTTGAAGCTGGAAGCCCTCGCTCCGGTCGTTCGCGGCGGGCTGCCGGTTCTTGTCTTTGCCAATCGCGCGCGCGACATTCGCAACGCCGTCGAATTCTGCGACAAGCAAAAGCTCAAAATGATCCTCGCCGGAGGGGCTGAAGCCTACAAGGTCAAGGACCTTCTTCGCTCCAAGGGCGTCCCGGTCGTTCTTCGTCCCCCGTTGTCTTTTCCCGAGGACGAAGACGACCCTTACGACCGCGAGCTTTCGCAGCCTGCCGAGCTGGCTGCCGCCGGCGTGAAATTTGCCATCGCCAGCTTTGACAACTCTTTCGCCCGGCGCCTCGGACAAAACGCTGCCAACGCCGTCGCACACGGCTTGTCCTATGAGGAAGCGCTGCGAGCTGTCACCATCAATCCGGCTCAGATTTTTGGGCTATCGGGCCAGATCGGCACACTCGAAGAAGGCAAACTCGCCAACGTAATCGTCACCAACGGCGACCCGCTGGAGTTGACCACCGACGTGAAATACCTGTTCATCAAGGGTCGGCTCACTTCAACCGAAAACAAGCACCATCGCTTGTATGAGAAGTACCTGAACCGGCCCAAAGCTTCGAATTGAGTCAGAAGATTGCGTCAGGCGTCTGCCCGAATTGCGATCACAGGACCTAAGCGCCTTGTTCCTGCCGCTCGCACGTTAAGGTTAGTTCTTCGATCGCTACGTCGTTGCCCTTGGCATTGAGAGTCGGCCCCGTCCATTTGCTCGGCCAGGCGTTAAAAAAATTCCAGCGCACCTTCTCATTGCCTTGGGAATCGAGAAGGACGACGGAACCATCTTTCCTTACCAGGTTCCCTTGAATTGCCTGCAAATGCCATTGGTAGAGCTCCTGTGAATCGGTGATACCCCATTTCAGGACAATATCGGGATAGGAGACCCTTCCCGCGAGCTTGTGAACTGATGTGTTGTCCCCGCCTTCGCGGTATTCGACGACTTCAATCCGCGATCCAAGGCCGGTGCATTCCATGAAACCGGCCTGCTGGATTCCGGCGATTTCGACGCGAAACCGGAAATTCAAATAGGGGTCGCTTCCCTGACCTCCTGCCATTTTTGCCTCCTTCCGTTTGTACCGCAATGTACTCCTGCTCCAACAAGTATGTGGCTCTTACCATACCTGCCCATTTGGGCCGAAATGTCATACAAATTTCCAGCAACTTTTTCCGGCCCAAACCCGTTGTATAGGATGAGCCTCACAAGGACATCTATGCCACGCCGCCTCCAATTAGTGGTTCTGCTTGCCGCAGCGTTTCTTTGTTCAATACGGGGTCCCGCGTTGGCTCGCGCCCAGGAGCCCGCGAAAATTGTGGACCAATACGTCAAAGCCGCTGGCGGCGGCCACGCCCCGTCTAAAATCCGTACTTTGTCACTCGAAGGCGCCTTCACCAGCGACGATGGAAAATCCGGCACCTACACGCTGGACACCAAACTGCCGAATCGCTACTACATGGAACTGCTGGTGGGCGACCAGAACCTGATGGAGGCTTACAACGGCAAGTCCGCCTGGCACCGGGATAGGGTAGGAGAGTTCAGCACGCTTGTCGGCACTGACGGAATGCAATTGGAGGCCGCGGCCCAGTATTACAACTCCCGGCTGCTCAACCTGAAGAAAGAAAAGATTGCGCTAGCGTTTGTAGGAAACGCCCGAGTGCGTGGCAGAGACGCTCTTGAACTCGAACTGACCAGCGCTACCGGGATAAAGCGCCACGTGTTTTTCGATCCGCAGTCGCACCTGATTGTGAAGGAAGCGGCAATTGTCGGCGGCGTCGAGCAGGAACTCCTGTACGACGATTATCGCTCCGTTGAAGGCGTGAAACTCCCCTACAAGATTGAGCTGCGCCGCGGTGACGCAAAATACGACATTACGATAATGCGCGCCACCATCAACGGCACGATCGGCGAACGCCTCTTCGATTTCCCCGTCAAGTCCCAGGTAAAATTGCCCGACCTCAAGGCGCTGTTCAAAGAAATTGACGACAATCAAAAGGCCATCGACAAAATCAAGGAAAACTACGCCGGTACCGAAACGGAAGAAGAAACCGCATACGAGGGCGACGGAAAAATGAAGAAGCACGAGACGCGCGAATCCACTTTCTTCTACCTGGATGGCGATGAAATCACCACGCTGGTGAAAAAAGACGGCAAACCGCTCAGTGCAAAAGAACAAGAAAAAGAAAACGAGCACGTCCGGAAGCGCATCGAAGAACACCAAAAGCGCCAGGCAAAAAAGGAAGAAAAAGAAGAGAATGCCAAGGAGGAGGGGAAGAAGGAGGACAAAGATGCACCGGGCATTGAGGTTTTTTTGCGCGCATGCCAGTTTGTGAATCCGCGACGCGAACGCTTCCGCGGCCAGGACGTTCTAGTTTTCGATTTCGAGCCCAATCCCGACTTCAAGCCGCACAGGCTGGAAGAAAAAGTCGTCCAGAGGCTCGCCGGTGTCGTTTGGGTGGACGAAAAAGCTCATGACGTCGCCCGTCTGGAAGCCTACTTTGTGGGCGACGTGAAAATTGCCGGAGGATTGCTCGCGAACCTGCAAAAAGGGACAAGCTTCGTCTTCGAGCAGACCTTTATCAACAACGAAGTATGGCTGCCGACTTACCTGGAGGCCCACGTTGGCGCGCGCGTCTTGTTGGTGAAAGGATTCAAAATGAGTTTCGTGACGCGCTATTCGGATTACAGGAAGTTCAATGTGGAGACGCTGTCGACCATCGCGAAGCCCAAAGGCACAGCGGGCGCTTCCGACGCACCTGTCAAGCCCCAATAGTCTCGTTGCCACCCCTCAGTTTGCAGGGACAGGCCGGTCAAGCGCTTCTCGCACTCTTTGCGCCAACGCCTGCGGCGTGAACGGTTTCTGCAGGAACGAAAGCCCCTCTTCGAGCGTCCCGTTGTCTCCCATTACATTGTATGTGTAGCCCGACATATAAAGGACACGAAGGTTGGGATGAAGCGCCGTCAAATGTTTGGCTAGGTCGTGTCCGCTCATTCCCGGCATGACCACATCGGTCAACAACAGGTGGATTTCCGAACCGTGCCGCCCCGCTAGCCGCACCGCATCTTCAGAATTTTGTGCCTCGATGACCGTGTAACCGTGTTCGGAAAGGACCAGCCGCGCCAGCTCGCGAACGGCGGGCTCATCTTCTACAAGCAGGATGGTTTCCTTGCCTTTTCCGGTCGCTGTTTTCTTCCATTCGGTCTTTTGCGCTGACGCCGCGGAGTCTTGCACGCGAGGCAGATATACTTTGAACGTCGTGCCTTTCCCTAACTCACTGTTGACCGAGATGTGCCCTTCGCTCTGCTTGACGATGCCGTACACCGTGGATAGCCCCAGGCCGGTGCCGCGGCCGCTTTCTTTTGTCGTATAGAAGGGCTCGAAGATATGCGGGAGAGTTTCGGCGCTAATCCCGACGCCAGTGTCTGTTATGCCCAGCATCACATAAGGGCCCGGCTTGATGGGCGCCTGGTCATGGGCAACAGCAGAGCCCAGTGCGACGTTGCCAGTTTCAATCCATAATTTGCCGCCATTTGGCATGGCGTCGCGCGCGTTCACAATCAGGTTGAGAATCACCTGTTCGATTTGACCGGGGTCCGCTCTCACGGCGCCCAGGTTTTTCTCAACACGCGTTCTCATCTCGATCGTTTCGCTCATCAAACGCCGCACCATTTTGTCCATATTCAGGACGATGCTGTTCAAGTCCAGCACCTTGGGTTTCAAGACTTGCTTGCGGCTGAAGGCGAGCAGTTGCCGCACTAATGTGACCGCGCGTTCGGCGGCGTCCGCAATCTGCTGTATGTTCGCACGGAGTTCTGGTTGCGCCCCGACGCGATTAAGCGCCAGCTCCACGTAGCCTTTGATGATGGTCAGCAGGTTATTGAAATCGTGCGCTACTCCCCCGGCAAGCCGTCCGACGGCTTCCATCCGGTGCGCCTGCTGTAATTGGTCCTCGAGCACCCGCCTTTCCGTGATATCAACAATGATTCCTTCCATCAGCGGATGGCTTTCGCTTCCGGGCACGAAAACGGCATTGTCGCTTACCCAGATGATCCGCCCGTCCTTCCGCCTGAGCCGGTACTCCGCCTGAAAGCGCTTGAACCTCATGCAGTTTTCTTCCGCGGCCTCGATAAGCGGAAGATCCTCCTCGGAGACAAAGCGAATCCAATTCTCCGAACCTGCCAGCCATTCCTCCTGGGTGTAACCAAAGATCGCCTCGACCTGCGGGCTCACGTAGTGCCATTTTCCGTGCAGGCCGACTTCTGCGATATAACTGACCGCCGCCACTTGTTCGACGAACATCTTGTACTTGGCTTCGGTTTCGGAATACGCCCGCTCGGCTTTGAGGCGCTCGCTGATGTCCCGGGTCACGCACACGACCCCGCCTTGCGGCATCGCCGTGATCCCCATTTCCACCGGAATCCGCGAGCCGTCCCGGAGGCTCAGCGACACCTGCTCCGACCACTTGCCCTTCTCCTTCAACGAATCTCGAATCAAGTCTTCGAGCAACTCAATATCCTTTTCGTCGTAGACTTCGCGCCAGCTCTTGCCGAGGACGTCGGAGGCTCCGGCAAACCCCATCATTTTGGCGAAGGCCGAATTGACATACACAAGCTGGCCTTCTTTTCCAAGAATGGATATTCCGTCCGCGGCGGAATCCATCGCCAGCGCATGGGTCATCACTTCATTCGCGCTTTTCCCTTCGCGGTACTGGCTGACCCCTAAACGCGCTGCATAGCAAACGATGGAAACCCCGAGGAGGGAGAAACGAAGCAGCCGCCACTCCGACTGCAACTGGGATACCTGGAACAGGATGATCAGAGGTGCTAAGGCTAGCGTGCCGTTGGTGATCATCAGCTCGCTGAGGGACTTACGCCGCCCTTGTGCATCGGTTTCCTCCGGACCGGCTGGTTTCCATTGCGCCGCCCACAGAGCTCCGGCGAGAAAAGGGAAAGTCCACAGCAGGTCTCGCAGTGATCCAGTTGGCGCCGGCAGAACCATCTGCAAGTATTGCGCGATAGCCGCGAAGGCCATGACGAGTGTGAAGTAAAGCGCCAGACCGCCGTAGAGTTTGCGAATGTGCTCCTTCCTGGCGGTCAGCCAGCGGAAGCCTGCGAGCGCTGCCACCATGACATCTTCCAGGTTCTCCACCCGCATTTCCCGCAGGAACGCCGTGTGCTCGTCGAGCCGTTGCGCCGGCAAAAAATAAAACTCCACGAAAATAAAAAAGAACACGATTCCGATCTGAATGAAATCGAGGACCGCTTCCAAATCGATCCGCGGGGAATCCTTGTCCTGGTCCAGGAACAAGGCCATCGCCATGAGCACGTCCTCGAACCCAAACAGGAACCGCACGGCCGAGGTCAGGGGCGGTTCGCTGTGCAGCAAAACCTCGTAGTACATCCAGCCGAGGTTGGCTATGCCCCACATCGAAATGCCCAAGCCGATAAGCAGCCAGAAGGGCCGGCTCAGGCCGCATCCCCGGCGGGACGCCCCAAAGGCCGTGACCGCAGCAAAGCCGCAGGCAAAGATTTCCAAAAGGTTGGCAAGGAGGGATCCCGCGGTAGAAGTCCCAAGCGTCGCTGCTTCGAGGAGGTGCAGCGCGACGATGACCGCCGCAAAGATCAGGGGCTTCCGGGGCATTCCTGGTCGTACTTTCGCGTTTCGGCTCGGACTTTCGTGCTTGAATTTTTATTTTAGGCGTGGGCCCTGGCGGCTATTATACACACGTTCCGCGCGTGTGCCCTGGCAGATACGGGTCTTAAGTCGGTTTAGGCGCTCGCCGCGATCAACTGGCGCGCCTCAGCTCTTCGCGAATAACTCGCCGAAGCGTGTTTTCTCCAGGGATTCGTTGGAGCGGCGGACGTGCCGCCGCAAAGCCTCGTTCACTAAAGTCTGATAATTAGCCAGACCGTTCCACAAGGCCCCGAAACCATTCCCACTCGAAGGATCTGCGCGTCGATTAGCTTATCGAAAAGAGCAGGGAAGGAGTCCTGGAAATATGCCTAAGCCCTGGTCAGCGCCCTTCGAACGGATAGCGGTCCTGCGCCTGCACCGCCGCAGATATGTTCCGCCGGAGAGCGATGGTGTTCACCGGCTGGCGCTTGGCAAAGCGCTTCAGCACTGCCATTTGCGTCGTCAGCATGTCGCCTTCGTGCACTGCCGCGATGGCTCGCCGCGCTTCCCTCTCGACGCGTTCCGCCGCATCGTTGATGAACACTCTCGCCGCATCAATCATCGCCTGCGAAGCGCTTTCTCCCTTGCTCGCCGCAGCCTTTTGCGCGCGCAGCAGCGTCGACTCCATCGCGTAGAGCTCCATGACCACGTTCGAAAGCGCTCCGATTAATTCCTGCTCGTCCGCCAGCTTTTCGCGGAATTTCTGCACCGCGCCGCCCGCCGCCTGCAAAAACATTTTCTTCGCATTGGCCACCACGCGCGCCTCATCGCCCAGCGCGCCTTCTGGCGTTTCTTCGAACGAAGGCCCGGCAAGGATTTCGTCCGCCAGCTTCATGGCCGCCGGAATCAGCGGCAATTGCCCGCCCATGGCGCGCTTCATCAGCATCTGGATAATCAGCATGCGGTTGATTTCGTTCGTACCTTCGAAAATGCGGTTGATGCGCGAGTCGCGATACGCCCGGCATACCGGATATTCCTCGTGGAAGCCGTAGCCTCCGAAAATCTGCACCGCCTCGTCCACCACGAAGTCCAACATCTCGCTGCCGTAAACCTTCGCGATGGAGCTTTCGATGGCGTACTCTTCGAGTACTTTCATGGTGTTCTGAATTTTGTCGCCTGAGCCCGCGGCCGCGTGCATCGCGCCTTCAATGTTTCCCGCCGAGCGGTAAACCATCGACTCCACCGCCAGAATCTGAATGGCCATCTCTGCCAGCTTTTCCTTCATCATCCCGAAGTCGCCAATTTGTTTTCCAAACGCTTTCCGCTCTTTCGAATACTTCGACGCCGTCGCCAGAACGTTTTTCGCCCCGCCCACACACGACGCGCCCAGCGTGAACCGCCCGGCATTTAAAATATTGAACGCCACGATGTGCCCGCGCCCGATTTCGTGCAGCACGTTTTCTTTTGGCACCTTGCAGTTTTCCAGGAAGATCGGGGTCGTCGAGCTGCCGTGAATCCCCATCTTGTGCTCTTCGTTGCCCGGCTTGAATCCCGGGAAGGTGCGTTCCACGATGAACGCCGTGAATTTTTCGCCGTTCACTTTCGCGAACACGATGTACACGTCCGCGAACCCGCCGTTGGTGATCCACATCTTCTGCCCGTTTAGGATGTAGTGCGTGCCTTCGGCATTCAGCTCCGCCCGCGTCAGCGAATTCTGCGCGTCCGAACCCGCCTGCGGTTCCGACAAGCAATACGCGCCAATCCATTCGCCCGTCGCCAGCTTTGGCAAATATTTTTTCTTCTGCGCTTCCGTCCCGAAGTACACGATCGGCAGCGTTCCGATGCCTGCGTGCGCGCCGTGCGTCACAGCGAACCCGCCGTAAATCGACAGCTTTTCCGTCAGAACCGTCGTCGCAATCTTATCAAGCCCCGCTCCGTCGTACTCTTCCGGCACGCCGCCGCCCATCAACCCCACCTCGCCGCCCTTCTTGACCAACGAGGGCATCAGCCCGGGCTTCTTGTTCTCCAGGTCTTTCACCAGCGGCAACACTTCCTTCACCACAAATTCTTCCGCCGTTTGCCCGATCAGTTTCTGATCGTCCGTCAAATCAGCAGGCGTAAACACGTCGCTCGCCTGCGGCGATTCCAGCAGGAAGCTGCCTCCCTTTGCTGCAGGCTTGGTCAGAGTTGCCGTGGCCATGGTCGTTTCTCCTAAGGGGAAGTCACTGCGACTGCGTTTTACTCAAGAGGCGAGTGGGAGCGCACAACGCGACACATTCACACTCCACTAAGTTTACTCCCGCCGCCTTCGCCCCGTAAACACCGTTAAGTTCTTGGTGTCGCATCAGTTCCTTGCTTGCTGCGCAGCTTTATTAGCTTTTGCGTTTAGATCGCGGCACCGCGGAAATCACCGAGGATAATCTCTCGCCGCTCGTTCCGGAGAGTGCACCGGGTCGACAAGATTGGGGCCAGTGGATCGCTGAATACGGCAATGGCCTGGTTCAAAAAAAAACACCGTGTTTTGCCTTATTCGCCTTGACTTTTCTCGCATCCCATTCAATTTGAAGGGGCGTCCTGGGCAGATCGTATCATGGCTTGGCCCTATTTTACCGCTTGGAAGAGCGAGCAACACGCCGCGAGATGAGTGTTTGTCCCTTTGCGTGACTCTCTCCCTCCCTGCTATCCTCATATCCCCAATTCGTTCTGAGGTGAATTGCATGCGTAGAGTTGTTTTTCTCGCTGTTCTTTTTGTGTTTGCTCTCGCCGCGCCCGCCCAGCAGACTTCTGTACCGGATGGCCATGCCCCCGCGGCCTCGCCTGTCTCTCACCTTGAAGGCAACTCCTGGTGGGCGCACGTCAAGTTTCTCGCCGACGATTCGCTCGAAGGCCGCAACACCGGCAGCCAAGGCCTCAAAAAAGCGCAAGCCTACGCCGTCGAACAGTTCCACAAGGCCGGTCTCGAACCCGCCGGGGGCAACGGCTTCTACCAGCCCTTGCGTTTCACTCAATTTCAAGTGGACGAATCCAAATCCTCTCTCGCCCTCGTCTTGAACGGTAAATCCGAGCCGCTCTCCTTCTCCGATGATGCCTTTATCAGCTCGCGCGCCACGCGCTCGACCGTGCACGTCGGCGGGCATATGGTGTTCGTCGGCTACGGTCTCAAAATCTCTGAAAAAAATCTCGACGAGCTTGCCGGCCTCGATCTGATTGGCAAGGTCGCTGTCTTTCTCGCCGGTTCTCCTGCCGACATCCCCACGGCCCTCGCTTCGCACTACCAAACTCCCGCCGAGCGCTGGAAATCCCTTCACGCCGCCGGCGCCATCGGCATGATCACCATTCCCAACCCCGCTTCCATGGACATTCCCTGGTCCCGCATCTCCGCAAATCACAATGAGCCCTCCATGGATCTCGCCGATCCGGAATTCATGGAAACTCCCGGCCTGCAGCTCGCCGTTACCTTCAACCCCACCTCCGCCGAAAAACTCTTCGCCGGCTCCGGACACAGTTTCGCGGAAATCGCCGCGTTGGGCAAAGACCGCAAACCTCTGCCGCACTTTCCATTGGCGGTTTCCCTTCAGGCTAGCGCATTTATCCAATCTACCCCCGTCGAGTCCGCCAACATCGTGGCCAAGCTTCCGGGCTCCGATCCCACTCTTAAAAATGAATACGTTGTCCTCTCCGCGCACATCGATCACCTCGGCATCGGCGCCCCCATCAACGGCGACCGCATTTACAACGGCGCGATGGACAACGGCTCCGGCAGCGCCCTCGTCATGGACATGGCCGCAAGCTTCAAAGCCTATCCTGAGCAAACGAAGCGCTCTATCCTCTTTCTTCTCGTTACCGCCGAAGAAAAGGGCCTCCTCGGCTCCAAATATTTCGCCGCGCATCCCACAGTTCCCATCAAATCCATCGTTGCCGACGTCAACGTGGACATGTTTCTTCCCATCGTCCCGCTGAAAATCCTGACCGTCCAAGGCATCGACGAGTCGGACCTCGGCGCGCGCGCCGCGGCCATAGCGCAATCCATGGGCGTCAAGCCCATCGCCGATCCCGAGCCGCTGCGCAACCGCTTCATCCGCAGCGATCAATACAGCTTCATCAAGAAAGGCGTGCCCTCCGTCAAGGTGGACGTCGGCTTCGAACTCGGCACGCCCGAGCAGAAGATTTTCAAAGACTGGCTCACCAACCGCTATCACGCGCCTTCCGACGACGTGAACCAGCCCGTGGATCTGCAAACCGCCGCAGGCTACGAGGAATTCACGCGGCGCTTGCTCATCGAAACCGCCAACGCCGACGCGCGGCCGCAGTGGAAGCAGGACTCCTTCTTCCGCCGCTTTGCCACCAACTAATCGCGGCTTGATCTAGAGCACCTCTCAGCGCGACGGTTTCCAGCAGCCTATTTGAATGCTCATGGATATACTTTCGCGCTGTCCGTGGCACAGTACGCGCGCCATTTCTCGCTGCGAAGCGTACAACGCGGAGACGAACCTTCCTCAACGTGACTGCGGGCGCCGCCGCGGCTCTCGCTCTCCCGCCGTTGGCGCAAGCGGGGCCCCGGAAAATCCCGCTGGCCCCAAGTGGAGAGACCAGCGCGCAGGAGACCAACCTATGCCACACCCCGTCGTGCATTTCGAAATCGGCTGAGGCCGCGCATTTTGCGGCCTAAGGATCTCACGTGTTCCGCGCCGTTGCGGCAGCCGGAGTGAGACTCTTCCCGGACGAGAAATATGCGCGTCAGATGTAGGGGCGGGCTTTAGCGCGTCCCACTGGCGTCAGTAATTACCTGGCTTAGCTAGGACCGGGTGTTGGAACCGCGCCCTTTGTTAAGCTGCGAGAATCCCTTCACTTGTTTGCGCGTACGCCTGTAGACGGATTCATCACCGAAAGCTGCTGCACGCCCGAGCGGTGCAGCGCAAAAAGTATGCCCCAGCCAATCAAGCCAACCACAATGGCGCCGAACATGGCCACCAGCAGCGAGGGAAGAATCGTCATTTGCGCCGGTTGAATATGCCCTACCGACGGGTTGGCATGAGGGACCGAAGCTGAAATGGCTTTGGCTTTTTCAATCGTAAACATCACCGCGGCCAGGATGACCACCATCAGCCCCACTGCGGCTTTGGGGAACCGGAATTCCGATTTCATCGCAAACCTCCCTAAGGAAAAAATCCCGCTGTCGTGGGAACCGGTGATGCTCCGGAGACGCTCGTGCAATCCGCCGCGCAGCAGGCCGCCCGCCTCCCGCACTGCGAAAAAGATGCGCGCCATCGCACTCTTCTTGCGAATCTCCCCCTGCACTTCCGAGAGAACCTCCAGCACCTCTTCGCCGAATTCGCAACGGAACCCGGTGGGATAGAGGTAGAGAAGTGTCCGGTAGAGCGGGAGCATGATCTATGTCTCCTTTCGCGCGACGCGCAGCGCTGCCAACCGCGTCAGACGCTTCATCCGGGCCACTTCCATCTGCAGGTTCCGGCGCCCCTCGGTCGTGAGCCGGTAAGCCTGCTTTCCCCTCGAGTTGTCCCGCTCCTTGAAACGCTCGATCCATTTCTCGTCGAGCAAGCGCCGCAGCGCTCCGTACAAAGTGCCCGTACTGAGCCGCACGCGCCCGTCGCTCATCCTCGCGGTGTCCTGCAAGATCGCATAGCCGTGGCGCGGCTGCTCCGCCAGGCTGAGCAAAATCAGCAGGACCGGCTCGCTAACCTCCATTATGTCCTCCGCTGACATGTCGTATAACGCCATATTCTATGATTGTTAGACGCCGGTCAAGCCCAAAATGTTCCAAGCGGTAATCTACACGTCGGGGACTTCGTTCTAATGCGATTCCTGGCCCCCGATTGAAAGCCCCGGCCGTGGCAGCTACCCTTCTCCTCACTTTGCTGCCTGTCAGCCAGACCATTCCTGCGAGGTTTTTCATGCGCTCGTTCGCTGCCGCTATCGTGCTAGTAGTTTTGTCCTCTGCTCATGTGCGCGGCTCATCGCCTCCGCAAGCTGCCCCGCAATCTCCGCCCTCCCAGGCAACGCCTCCCGTACAACCCGATCTTGCCGCAGGCAAGGTTGTTTTCGAGGGCCACTGCGCTTTTTGTCACGGAATGGACGGCGGCGGTGGCCGCGGCCCGTCTCTTCGCCGGTCCAAGCTCGCTCATGCTGCCGGCGAGGAAGCGCTCAAGTCCGTCATTGAAAACGGCATTCAGCCGGACATGCCGGAGGCCTGGTATCTCTCTCCGGAGGAAATCCTCGGGCGTTGCCGCGCAGGTTCGCAGCTTCGGAAGGTTCCTCCCGAAGCTCTTCCGGGCGATCCCGCCCGCGGTAAAGCCGTCTACGCGCGCAGCGGCTGCTCCTCCAAAGTGCTCGATTACAAGCTCGGTTACAGCATGACCATGGCGGCGCTGGCCATCGAGGGAAAAATTATCGTCGGCGTCAGCGGCGGTGAAGCCGGCATTCGCGGATTCATCGACGCCTATGACGCCAAGACCGGCGCGCAAGCGTGGCGCTTCTGGACCACTCCCGGCCCCGACTGGAACGGCGACGTTCGCCCGGGCGACAATCTCTACACTTGCTCGTTCGTCGCAGTCGATGCAGCGACGGGAAAGCTGTGCTGGTATTTCCAATTTTCTCCGCACGACACGCACGACTGGGACGCCACGCACGCGCCCATGTTGTTCGACGCGCAAGTCCGCGACACCAAACGCAAACTCATTGCTGTCGCAAACCGCAACGCGTTTTACTACGTGCTCGATCGCGCCACGGGAGAATTTATCGCCGGCAAGCCTTATGCGAAGCAAAACCTCGGCTTCGGGGCGACGCCAAGGGCCGCCCGATTCCCGCGCCGAATTCCGAACCTTCCAAAGAAGGAACTCTCATCTGGCCCAACTTAAATGGCGCGACCGTGTGGTTCAGTCCTTCTTACGATCCGCAAACGGGTTTCCTCTATGTAGCCACGCGCGAAATTGGAGCGCGTTACTTCAAGCGCGATAGGCCTTGCAAGGCAGGTACGTTCTTCCCCGGCGGCGGTGAAGACGGATTGCCTCCCGACGATTCCTGGGGCGCGATTAAAACGCTAGAAGCGGAGACCGGCGAATTGCGCTGGGAGTTCAAGCTGCACTCACCACCGTGGGCCGGCGTACTCTCGACGGCCGGCGGCTTGGTTTTCTCCGGCTCCGACGAAGGCAATTTCTATGCGCTCGACGCGCGCACCGGAAAGCCGCAATGGGATTTCCGGACTGGCGGCGCGATTGGCGCTAATCCTGTTTCCTTCACCATCGGCGCCCATCAATGCATCGCCATCGCCGCCGACCGCGTCCTCTATGTCTTCGGCCTTTAGCATCTATATATAGCTTCGCGCGGAATTACATAAGGCCGGCGTGACCAAGGGCGGTCATGCGAGGCGTTCGAGGATGCCGGCGGCGCCCATGCCGCCGCCGATGCACATCGTCACCATGCCATAGTGCGCGTTGCGGCGCTGCAATTCGCGGATGATGGTGGCGGTGAGTTTTGCACCGGTGCAGCCTAGCGGATGTCCGAGCGCGATGGCGCCGCCATTGGGATTGACCTTGGCAGGGTCGAGCCCGGCTTGTCGTATGACCGCGAGCGATTGGGCAGCAAACGCTTCGTTCAACTCGATGACCGCGATGTCGTTTAGGGAAAGACCAGCGAGCTTCAACGCTTTCGGAATGGCCGCGACCGGGCCGATGCCAAACTCTTCGGGCAGAACGCCGGCAGTCGCAAAAGCAACAAAGCGCGCGAGAGGCTTCACGCCCAGCGCCTTGGCGCGCGCATCGCTCATCACAACGGCCGCTGCCGCGCCGTCGCTCATCTGCGAACTATTCCCCGCGGTTACGGTTCCTTTCACGTGAAAAGCGGGCTTGAGTTTCGCCAAGGCGTCGAGTGAAGTATCGGCGCGCGGGCCTTCGTCGGTAGAAAAAACAAAAGTCTGCGTCATAAGTTTGACTGGAGCGGACTTCGATTTGGACGATGCACCATTTCCGTTTGGCACAGAAGTGATTTTCACCTCGACGGGAATCGTTTCGTCCTTGAAATTTCCGGTGGCGATGGCGGCGAGGGCCTTCTTGTGCGAATTCAGGGAAAACTCATCGGCTTGCTCGCGGGTGATGCCGAATTTGCGCGCAATGTTTTCCGTGCCGAGGCCCATGCTGATGTACGTGTCGGGAGAGTGGTCCACGAGCCAGGGATTCGGCGAAATCTTGTTGCCGCCCATGGGCACCATGGACATGGACTCGGTGCCGCCCGCCACGATGACGTCCGCGGAGCCGCCGCGAATGCGTTCGGCGGCGAGCGCAATCGCCTGCAAGCCGGAGGAGCAGAAGCGGTTGATGGTCATCGCGGAAGTTTCCACGGGCAGGCCGGCGCGGAGGGAAGCGATGCGCGCGACGTTCATGCCTTGCTCGCCTTCGGGCATGGCGCAGCCGAGAATCACGTCGTCGATTTCTTTTGGCTCGAGACCGGGAACGCGGGCAAGGGCCTCTTTGATTGTCAACCCGGCGAGATCGTCGGGGCGCGTGGCGCGCAGCGCGCCTTTGTAGGCGCGGCCTACGGGAGTGCGGACGGAAGAAACAATCACGGCTTCAGGCATGGCAAGACCTCACAGAGCGAAAAGCGAAATTGGAAATCCGAAAATCGAAAATAGTTTGATTCCGCATTCTTGCTGTCTGATTCATTGTTGGCCGCGCCGGGAGAAAATGCAACTTTGGCCGCGAGTGCGCATACAGGAGTACCTTCACTACCCCCATCCCGCCATTGCATGAGTGGCTCGCCTACCCGTACTGTTCTCCGTTCGTGAAAGCTAGCCGTCGCACGAATTAGAGGA
The DNA here is from genome assembly GCA_003224085.1 of Acidobacteriota bacterium. Classification (GTDB taxonomy): domain Bacteria; phylum Acidobacteriota; class Terriglobia; order Acidiferrales; family UBA7541; genus Acidiferrum. The sequence goes on from QHYK01000088.1 coordinate 25,491, forward strand.
GGGCCTGCGCCCTCCCCTGGTCCTTCCCAGGTTGCTCATTCGGAATGGGCGCGTGAGTCAGGTGAATTACGCTTTCCTACCGATGCGCTTTTCCCAAGCTTCTTGCTCGGCCTTGCCCCAATGAGAAAGGACGATGGGGTAGCCGTCTGGATCGGCAAGCTGGAGTTCGCCGCTCGGCATATAGGGAGGGTAACGGATGGCGGGGACACTGACGCCGTTGGCCAAGAGATGCTCGCGGAGAGCGGGGAGATCCGGCGCGTACATGCAGAGCATCACGCCACGCGGGAAATCACCGAGCGGCTCGTCGGCTCGGAGGAACATCACGGCACCACCTTGGCAATGAAGACGAGCCCAGCCGATGGGCGTACCGCGGTCGGTGTCGATAGTTTGGAAGCCGAGCAATTCGTAGAAGCGGATAGAGTGTTCAATTTCCGCGACGTGAAACATCGGGGTGGAATACCCGGCCTTGGCGATCATGGAACCTCCTATCTTGCCCTGGAAGCTTAGTGAAATGTCGCGATGGTGTCGATTCTCACGCAAAGCAGCACCCCGGCCATGATCCGATCGAGCGGAAAATGAGGGTTGTGGTTTTGGCAAGGATCCCTCACTGCGTTCGGGATGACACCTTCAAGAACCGGGACACAAGAGGCGCGAACCGCACGGCCAAGAGTAGCAGTGCCAGGAAAAGCGAAGAGCCGGGCGCAGCAGTGCCGCGCCCCTACAAAGACAAATGGATGGAAGGGCCGGGCCGCCACCAGAGGCACCGAGGCCATGAACCGGTCTAAAGACCCGCCACTCCACACGCCAAAGAAGAATGCAGGGTAGTTCTGTCACTGGGTCTTGAGAGGGAGCCCTTTGCGGGGGATGAAGATGGAGCCGGGCGGGGTGACGTTGAATTGTTTGGAGTAGTTGCCTTGATTGACGGCGATGCCCACGTGGCCGCGCGAGTCGACGTAGAGCAGGGGCTCGCCGACGGGGACTTCCATAAAAGTCTTGGCGTAAGGCAAGGTGACGGGATTCTTGTTGATGAGCAGTGGAACCTTGTCCCCGAGGCGGTAGGCGAGCTTCTTGAATTCGTCGCCGGGAATATCGGTGATGAGCGACCCAAAAGGATCGTCGAGACCAAGGATGTCACCGGAAATGCCCTTATCGGAGATGACCGCGGTTTTTGGAGTCAGACGGACGAGCTGGGAAAGTTCCGGGCCCACGAGAGAGAAATCTCCGCTGGCCGCGAGATGTGCGCCTACGGGTGAGAAAATGTCGCGTCCGTGAAAGGTGGAAGAAATGGGAGCCTGGATCATCCAGTCGGTGTTGGTGATTTCGCGGGCGGATTCGAGGCCGTCGCGGTCGATGACGGGGGTAATGAGGCCGTTGTCGGGAAGAACAAAATATTGGCCTTTCTTGGATTTGACGGCGATGGCTTTGCGCGAAGTGCCGACTCCGGGATCGACCACCACAACGAAAACAGTGCCTGAAGGATAGTAGGGCGTGACGTCATGGAGAAAGCGCGCTCCTTCCTCGATGGAGTAGGGAGTGACTTGATGCGTGATGTCCATGATGCGCGCCTCGGGCGCGATGCCGAGCATCACCGCTTTGCAGATGGCGACGGCGTCGTTGGCGACGCCAAAGTCAGTCATGAAGACAATCGTCGGATGTGGCGCAGAAGAATCCCCGCCACCAACTCCCGGCGTGACAGAGCCGGAACGACCGCACCCTGCCGCAAGAAAAAGCGCTGAAGCCAGAACAAGCACCAATCGAAAATCACGCACGCGTACGTCCTTTCCAGGCATGAACTGCCGAACACTCTGCAAAGCGCATTTCTGTTTTTCCGGAATTATACACGATGCCTTTTCCTTGCTGCGTCTGGTTCTACTCTGTGGAAAGAAAAAACGGCGGGAACTCAAGAACTGGAGTAACGAAGTGGGGTAACCTAGGAATTCGGGCAGCCCGCCGAATCTCCCGGCAAGCTCGTAGCAGCGAACCCACCATCCGCGCCGGGACCAAAATCAGGAGGGAATTTATGCGGCAGGGAGTACTGTTGGTCGTCCTATGGCTTATGACATTCGCTACCGGGAGCGCAGATCAGGTGACATTGCAAAACGGGGACCGGCTCACGGGCTCCATCGTGAAATCCGACGCCAAAACTTTGCTGGTCAGGACCGAGTTCGCGGGCGACGTCAACATTAAGTGGGAGTCCATGGCGGCGATGGAGGCGAGCCAGCCGCTGCATCTGGTCCTGAGGGACGGTCAAACCATTGTGGGCAGCCTGACCACTTCGACAGGAAAGCTTGAGGTAGCTACAAAAGAAACCGGGGAAGTGGAGGTTTCGAAAGACGCGGTGGTGACGGTGCGCAACCAGGACGAGGAGAAAGCGTACAACGCGGAAGTCGAGCGGTTACGTCATCCCAAACTGACGGATTTCTGGAGCGGTTCGCTGGACACCGGGCTGAGCAACACGCGGGGAAATTCCCGAAGAGCACCATCAACGGGGTCAGCGGCACCACAGCACATGATATTCGCGGCGGCGTGCGCGGAGACGTGAACGTGAGCAACCGGTTGTTTGTTTTTCTTTCACGGATCTGGAATACAACGCATTTCAGCACGTGGATCTGCGCAATGTGCTTGGGGGGGTTAGGGTATCACGCCATTAAGAGACCGAACACGACCTTTGATGTTTTTGGGGGAGGCAGCTTCGACCAGGAATACTTTGCGGCGTACAATTTGGTTACTCCGAATCCCACGCCGCCGCCCCCGACAATTTCCACGGCTCAACCAGCCGTCACGCGAAAGAGCGGGGAAGCGGTGGTGGGGGAAGAGCTGAATGCGAAGATCGGCGGGCGAACGACTTTCACCGAACGGTTTTCGCTGTACCCCAACGTCAGCGACCTCGGCAATTACCGCACCGAGTTCGACATCAACGCGGCCACGAAGTTGAAAACGTGGCCGGGCTGGCAGATTAGCTACAGCGACGTGTACATCACGGACCCGCCGACCGGTCTGAAAGGCAATGACCAAGTGCTCTCGACGGGGTTGCGATTGACATTCGGCAAAGGCGCGTTCTGAAAGGGACGCGCGTCGAGATACGCTCCCCGAACCAAGTTCAGAAAGAGGAGGAAGATCATGGGATTCATCACATGGATGGTGGTGGGCCTGATTGCCGGGTGGCTGGCGGGACAAGTGATGAAGGGCGGGGGCTACGGGATTTTGATGGACATTATTCTCGGGATTCTCGGAGGCCTCGTAGGCGGCTGGGTGTTTGGTCTGTTGGGACTCCACGCGAGCGGCTTGCTCGGAACCATCATAGTTTCCTTTGTCGGCGCGGTGATTCTGGTGTGGATCTCGCGGCTGGTGAAAAAGAAGTAGAGCGGACTGGACGATGACAAAAGCAATTGCGAACAAATTGAGTTTCGGCGTGAAGGGAGAAGGGCGCAGCGGTGCTGCGCCCCCACAAGAGACCAGGGGAGTGCGAATTCTCCGCTAATTGGATTGCGGTGCGCTGTGAGTGGCCAGGAACCACTCGGCTTCGGAGCTGCGATGGTACATGATCCCGGTGCGGGCGGCTTCGGCCGCCGCAGCATTGCCCAATTTTTGTTCTGCCGCCGCCAATTGTTGCAGAGCCAGGGGCGAGTGAGAATCCGCAGCCAGCTCGTCGGCGGCGTTTGCAAAGTCGCCTTGGGCGAAGAGAACGTAGCCGGAGGCGGATTCGAAGTAGCTGCGGACCAGTTGATCGCGCGAGTCCGTGGCCAGTGACCTTAGCTCGGCGATGGCGTGATCGGCCTCCTGGAAAGCGCCGCGGTGGGCCTCCACTCGCGCGCGTTCGCGCAAAACGGCGGCGCGGGCGATGCCGCGGTCGGATTCGTTCATGCCGGCGAGAGGCTTGTCGAGAAAAGAGGAAAGCCCCTTAAGCTGTTCGATCTCGGATTGTGGATCCGCGGCCAGCATGGCCTGAGCGAAGCCGATCTGAAACCGCGAGTTCGGTTCTTTCTTGCCCGCGGCTTCCTTCGCGAGCGAAGCAAGTTCTTTGCGGCCGTCGAGCGGTTGCCCTTCCCAGAAGAAGACCAGCGCTTTCAGATATTTGACGTAAAGTTCATCCATGGGGTTCTGCGCCATGGGGATGGCGCGCTCGTATTCTTGGCGCGCCGCAGCGAAATCGCCCATCAACGTGCGCGTATTGCCCAGTCCATACTGCGAGCTGATGTAGACCGGGTCGATTTGCAAAGCGGCATGGTAGTGTTCGAGGGAGCCTTGATCATCGCCAATTTCGCGCAGGACTTCGCCGAGAGAATCCTGCGGATTGGGGGAGGCGGGCTCCACTTCTGCATAGCGTTTTAGGGACGCGATGGCCTTGGCGGGATCCGGGTTGCTCGAATCGACGTACAAATAACCGAGGCGGTTGAGGGCCGCGGGAAAATGGGGATCAACTTGCAACCCGTTCTCAAGCAAAGTGCGTGCACGGTCGTTGTCCTGCTCAAGGAAGAGCCATTCTCCGGTGACGTAAAGGATGTGCTTGTCGCGCGGATACCGCTTCAGCAGGTCGTTCATGCTCGCAATGGCGGGAAGGAGATTGCGGTCCTGGATGTCGGTCATCCAGCGCACCAAGAGCTGTTCGTCGGGAGTCGCGCGGCGTAGAAGGGTTTTGGCCTTGGCGAGGGCAGCGGCATCCGGCATGCCGCGCCGAGCGGCAAAGGAAACCATGGCGTAGCACAGGGCGGAATGTGGGTCCTTCTGCGCGGCCTGACGCGCGAGATTTGCCGCCGGATCGTACATGGCGTTCTCGTATTTGTCCCAGGCAAGCTCGAGGGATTTGCGCGCTTCCTCGGACTTAGTGGAAAGAGGGATGGCGCCAAAAAGCTGTTGAGGCAGAGGGGCAACCGCCGAGGTGTGGGCGGCCACGCGGCTGGAAGCTGTTTCAACGTGGGGAGCAGCCGTCTGCGCCCACGCGCTGGAAGCCAAAAGCGCAGGAAAGATGAGCAGGAAGCAACGCGGAACGAAACGAGCCATGTCGAATGACTCCTGTACTGAATTTGAACTCCGGATAAGTTCTAGTTCCTGAACGTAGCGCAGTAAGGGAGGGGCCGGATACTGCCCTAGAGGTCAGGTGTGCGGAAGGATTAAGTGGCGGGCTGGCTGAGCGCAGGACCTGCGGGCAAGCGTAAGGGTTAGACACACGACTTGAAATGGACAGTTGCCAAGAGGCGAAAGAACTGGAGATACTCGCCTGAAATTGCCAGAACTGAGAGTGGACCATGAACCTGCATGCATTGCCGAAGAGATTGTGCGCGATTGCAATTTTGTGCTTCTTGCTGGTGGCCGCGGTGGCATTCGCGGGCATCAAGAATGTGGCGGTGGTGGTATCGGCCGGCAGCAAGCTGTCCGACGTTCCGCTTGCGGATTTGACGAAGCTTTGCCGGGGCGTCCAGAAAACGTGGCCGGATGGCAAGAACTTCACTTTAGTGATGAAGGATCCCGAATCGCCGGAAATGCGCGTGGCCGCGCAAAAGCTGTTTGGCGCAGCTCCTGGCGAAATCAAGGCGCTCATTGCGAAGCTGAATGAATCCCGCGTGATCGTGAAAATTGTCGATAATGACGAAGATGTGCTTCGTACGGTGGAAGCGACGCTTGGAGCAGCGGGGATTGTTGACGTGTATTCCATCAATAGCTCGGTGAAAGTGCTGCGCATCGACGGGAAGCTGCCTTTCGACCTGGGGTACGCGCTAAAGGGGAATTAGACAATTAGACGGTCGTCTCTTGGCGGCGGCGGCGCTGACCGGGCGTCCGCCGCTTAGGTCTTTGGGCACTGCAATCTGGAGACCCCGCTGTTCATTCCCATATATAAGAGGGCAAGACCCCTGTACGATGGGTCAGGTCTTCCACAGGCGGTACAGGGAAAACCAGGCGAAAATAGTGGCGAAAGTGTGTTGCAAATAAGGACATTGTTTTCAACTTCTTATGATAATAGGATCCTAGCAGTTGCAGTACTGGTAGACTGGTTTGGAACTCAAAATGTGCCTTCCGTACCATCGATTTCCGGCTTTGGGGAGTGTCTAATGGTACAGGTAAGACAAAATATGCCCATTAGGACAGGTTACAGCATCTTATGTAAGGAAACATCTGACGAACTTTTGGGGGTAGAACCAGGTGATGAGCGGCGGTAGTCAAATGAAAACGGGGAAAAGGGACAGGGACCGGAAATGGATGTGGTGGCTGGTCGGCAGCATTGCTGCGCTGCAGGTTTATTTCGTGCAAGAACTGCTGGCGGCGTTTGCACTATTTGCCTTGGGATTCCTGGCCATCGCGGGAGCTGTTTTTAGCCTATACACGTTGCAGCGGGCTTGGGCCGGGACGGTGGATCGGATTGCGGACAGCCGGCACCCGGTTATGGTTGCGGTGAGGCATGGGATCGATAGCGTCGGGGACCTAGCGCGTCGCCCGTTCCGGCGTCCGGGTCCCGCGCAGCCCGTCAACTGAGAAATCGAGTTTCGGGTCTCAGCCAGAGCACACGCAGAACTGTTGCCCTTGCCTCCTTCAGGGGTGACCATAGATTCTGCAATCAGGGGAAAAAAAGGCCAGCTGCCTTGGGAAGGGCGGCTGGCCTTTTCCCTTGTGGGGATGCCTTTGACAGGGTGCTGAAGAGCTCAGACAGAAACCTCAGGGGCTAAAGCCGCGTTGATTTCGCCACAGATACGGCACGGCTGAAAACCGCGCCTTGATTTGAGGGAATCGATTTTTCAGGGCCCTATTAATGGGTGAAGGGGTCGGTGTCCGGAGCGGGGAGGATTTCCGGACCTTCCGGATTTGCTGAATTCGCGGACCCGTTGCCCCCGTCGTGAGCCTCTTGCAACGATTTTCCACCGTCTTTGGTGAGGTTCTCAAGCGTGGATTTTGAGTGTTCATCGACGGCGCTAACGGCTGCAACGAGGCAGGAATACAAGAACGCCTTCATTCCCTTGCGGAGTTGATCGGTGGATTTTTCGGCAGCCCGAGCGACTTCCGCTTCCAAAGCTTGGCGGCGCACCTCGCAAGCAGCGCGATTCTCCGCGTCGAGAGAGGAGAGGGCTGATGCAGCCCGTTCTTTCGTCTCCGAAAGGACAGCGTTCATTTGCGATTCGGCCTGCCGCTGCAAAGCGGCAAGCGTGGAATTCACCGCGCCCTGCGCTGATGCCTGGACTTCCGCCGAACGCGCGTCCAGCTTTAACAGCGCCTCTTGCATTACCGATTGCGTGGTTTCCAGGAGCCGCTCGAAACGCCGGTCCATGATGCGGGCGGCGGCGCCATCGAATTCGGAGGTCGCATGAGCGATGGCATCGTTGAGGTGGGCCTGAACCTGCGGCTCCAATTCACTGCTCATTCTGCCCAGAAATTCCTGGCAGCGATCGAGCTCGCGCTTCAGTTCCGCAGCCTGACGTGCCAGCCGTTGAGTCAATTCCTCAGCATGGGCGCGGTACTTCTCCATTTCTTGTTTCCAATGCGACGCGATCACCGAGGCGGTCACGTCGGCGATTTCCTCCTTTGTGGCAAGCTCGGCCGTCGGGGTTTCCGCTGGCGAAGGGAGAAGCTGCTGAATTTCGCGAATGCTCGACTGTCGGATGTCGCCTATGGCGGCGACGGCATTGCGCACGGCTTCGTCCACTTGTTTCCCGACGGCGGTTTGTACGGCTTTTTCGGCGGCTTGCTGCAGCTTTTCCTGAAGCGCGTTGAGGAGGGCATCGGGCGTAACCACCACACGCTGTGGTTTGGGAGTTTCGGAGAGCGTGGGGTCAGAAGGCTTCGAAGCCGCCGGCGGGGGGGAAGGAAAAGTGGCCACTTCTGCCAGCTTGGGCTCGAGGAGCGAAGGCTGCTCTTCCCTTTCCGCTTTCGTCTCTATCATTCCGGCTTGGATTGGGGAGGGCAAGGGTGAAAGCTCCGGGTTCACCGCCGCGGAAAATTGAGGAAGCGAGGCCGTTGTTTCTCCTGAGATGAGCCAGTCCTGCGGCGGCGTGATGATGCCCCAAACGTTCGCGGGATTCTCCAGCTCCACGCCCACTTGCTGCAGTTCGCGCGTGCTTTGAGAAGGATGAATCGATCGCACTCTGGCGCGAACCGCCGGCGGCTGGGGCTCCAAGTTGAGGCCCACGACCTGGAGCGTCACCCAGCTTCCCACGCCATAATCGTGGCGCGAAGGATAGCGGCAACCATGCAGATTGACGCTGGTGGAAACGGTTCTCTCGACAAACGGCTCGTCCAGGCTGTTCTGGCCGAAGACGATCAGCGGAACGGACCGTTCGACGCGCGTGCTGCGGCGCGATTCTACCTTCACAAAATCATCCGGAGTTCTCGCAAGAGAGGATTGGCTCACGTCTTCTCCCTTGGGAATGCGGCGCGAATTTCCCATGGTAATCGGAGCGCGCTCGTTTTACCGGGGGAGTTGCGCCGCTCCCTGGACCCTAGGGCGCTGATGTTAGCTGAAGCCCGCTTCGTTGTCGAATAATTCGCGCGTCCGGGGCGCACGTCAGCAGGGTGGCGCTTTCGAGAAAAGGCATGATTTTCTCTCTTTCCTGCAGTATCATATACTGCAGGAGAACCAAGCATGGATGATCTCACACCTGCAGTCCCTTCGCGCATTACACAATTAGCAGCAGCCTTCTCGCATCCGGAACCGATGCGACGAGGTTCGCTCTGTGAACGCCGGATGAAGTGCGGACAAGGAGCCTGCGCCTGTCAACGCGATCCTAAGGCAGCCCATGGTCCTTACTTCCTCCTCACGCAGAAGGTCGAGGGCAAGACCCGTTCCCGCTATGTCTCGCCCGAACAGACGCCGGAGGTCCGACGGCAGATCGAATTGGGACGGCAATTTCGAGAACGTGTGGAAGTCTATTGGGAGGCCTGCGAGCGATGGGCCGATGAACAACTCGAAGCGATCCCGGTCTCCGCAGAGGAGGCCGAAAAAGGGGGCTCTCCGCGGACCTGGAAAGCGAAATCGCCCAGGAAATCGAAACGCTCTTAGGTCCTCAGGCGCTGGCCGAACTGGATTTTGAAGCGGTGGAGACGTTCGCACGGCGGCAGGCGTTGCGTCTGGCCGCTCGGGCCCTGGAACAACGGCTCAACGCGGACACCAGCGATTATGTGGGACCGGAATTACCTTGCCCCTGCGGCGGTGTGGCCCGCTATCACGGCCGTCACGGGAAGACCTTCGAAAGCGTGTTGGGACCTTTGCATTTGAAGCGGGCTTACGACGACTGTGACCGATGCCACCATGGATTCTGCCCGCGGGACCGAGCGCTGAAACTGGAATCGTTTTCCCTGACGCCCGGAGTTCTGCGCATGACTGCCAGCGCTGTTGCACGAATTGGCGGGCGTGGAAGTCAGTGTCAAGCAGGTGGAACGGGCCGCCGAAGCGCTGGGGGCCGAGATCGCCACGGATGAACGCCAGGACGTTGAAAGGATGCGCGAAGTGGCCCCCACCATGCGCCCGCAAGAAGTCGCAGACCGCGCGGGCAAGCAAGCCGACGGCTCGAACCCGCGAAGCCAAGCTGGTCAATCGCACTCGAATAGCTGATCGGCTACCGAACTGTTCCCGCAAGCCACTCAGATTCTCGATCGCTTTCATGCCAAAGAACATCTCGGCGAAGTGGGAAAGGTCATTTATGGAGACAGCTCCGAGGGCAAGGCATGGATCGATGCACGTTGTGAGGAGCTTGACGAAGGTCACTTGAAATCCTTGGTGCACACGCTGCGCAGCCACATCGGTCAACACAAAGAGGCGCGAGAATGTATTCAATACATCTGGAGAAATCGACGGCGCATGCGGTATCCCCAGTTCGAAAAACAAGGCTTCTGTACTTCGACCGGCGTCGTGGAGTCTGGTTGCAAAATCGTAGTTGGGACGCGGCTCAAGCGGGCAGGCATGCACTGGACCGTCAAGGGCGCCAACGCCATCATCGCCCTGCGCTGCAGCAAGCTCAGCGGACGCTTCCAGGATTTCTGGGAACGCCGCTCAGAGCGAAAGCAGGTGGCTGCATGACTTCCCTAAATCTGATGTGCGCCCGCGCGTCCGCGCGTCTGTCGTGGCGCCGTACCGCTTCGAGGCTGAAACATTTTTGCCAGGCGACGAATCGCGGAGTCTTTGATAGGCTTGCGGCTCCGAAGGAGGGAGTCGATGCGCCGTTTTCTTGGTTTCGCTTTCTCTGCCTTGCTCCTGCCGGCGTTTGCCGCAGGGCAAACGCCGCACCGCATGGCCATACGCGCGGGCAGATTGATTGATGGGAAGAGCAGTAAGCCGGTGGAGAACGCGCTCATCTTGATTGAGGACGACAAGGTCGCATCGGTGACGCACGGCGGGAGCGCTCCTGCCGGCGCGGAACTGCTTGACCTCACGAAAGCGACCGTCCTGCCGGGATTCATCGACGTGCACACGCACGTGCTTTTGCAGGGTGATGTGACCGCGGAAGAATACGACGAGCAATTATTGAAGCAATCGATTCCCTATCGCGCGATTCTTGCCGCCCGCAACGCGCAGATTGCGTTGTCGCACGGGTTCACGGCCATGCGCGACCTGGAAACCGAAGGTGCGATGTACGCCGACGTGGACGTTAAGAGGGCAATCGCCAACGGTGAAGTGCCGGGTCCGCGCATGCAAGTGGCCACGCGCGCGATGACCCCGACGGGCATGTATCCGCTGTTGGGCTATTCGTGGGAATTGAAGATGCCCACGGGGGTGCAGTACGTGGACGGCGTGGAGGGGGCGCGCAAAGCTGTGCGCGAGCAGGCCATGTACGGCGCGGACTGGATCAAATATTACTCAGACCGCCGCTACCACTTTGAGGCGGATGGCGTGCTGCACAGCATGGTGAACTTCACCGACGAAGAAGCAAAGGCGATTGTTGACGAAACACACCGCATAGGAAAGAAAGTGGCCGCCCATGCTATCGGCAGCGACGGGATTGCTGCGGCGCTGCGCGCGGGCGTGGACACCATCGAGCATGGAGATGGCCTGACGGATGCGCTGATGGACGAGATGGTTCGGAGGGGCATCTATTGGGTGCCCACGCTCACCGTGGGCTTGTACGTCGCGCCCGGGCGCGACGGAAATTGGCAGAAAATGGCGGAGCTGGAGCGCGACAATTTTGGAAAAGCCCTTAAGAAAGGCGTGAAAATCGCGCTCGGCACGGATGCGGGCGGCTTCGACTGGACAAAAGTGAATCAAGCGAAAGAGTTCGAATACTACGTGCAATATGGTATGACGCCGATCGAGGCGATTCACACGGGCACGTCGACGGGGGCGGAACTGCTTGGCTGGAGCGATAAAACAGGGACCGTCGAAGCAGGCAAATGGGCGGACCTCGTTGCGGTTTCCGGCGATCCGCTGAAGGACATCACCGAATTGCAAAAGGTAAAATTCGTGATGAAAGGCGGCGCAATTTACAAGAATGAGTTGAAGTGAGCCGATCAAGCGTGCGAGCGCATCCAGCTCCTGCGGATGGACAAAAGGCGGGCTACGAGACGCAAATGCAGAAGACGGCGATACGCTTTGCGTCGATGAGCACCGCATTCAGGCGCACATTCTGGCCTTTGCGCTCGACATTTCCTTGCACCACCATCGACGCGCCGAGTTCGCGGAAGGCGGCCGTCGGATCGGTTACTTAGTGATCGCGCACAACACTCGCGGGCACCACCCAAACTGCCTCGAGGTTCGAGAGTTCGTTGGTAATCCGGGTCGCCTCCCGCGTTTGTAAACGGGAGTACGGCGATATGTTTTTCAGTGCCGGCATAAGCGAGGCCCACAAAAAGCTCGCGGACAGAGGGAAGAAAAAAAACAGCACAGCGGCCAACACGATTCCGAGATAGCCCTACCGCAGCTTTCGGGTCTTCCTCGGTGTGGTTGCGGCCCAGCGCGGGCTGGAAGCGTTCTCCGCGTAACGCCTCAGGTCGCTTGGGCTGATGGATTGGGGGAGCGTTGTTTCCTCGGGGGAAACAGGACTCGAGGTAATTTGAACGCGTGCGATTCGGATGATCCAGAGCGGAAGCGGCTCGCGCTTCCCGCAGAAGAATCTCTTTGTCGCGCGAACCGATGACCAAATCAGGCGACAGGAATTTTAAAGCGACCGGCCGTTCCAGCTTCAGGTCGAGTGCTTTGTAGACCACACCCATTCCGCCGGCGCCGAGTTTTTCGGTGATGCGGTAATGCGTGATGGTCTGGCCGATCATACGGATGGGGCGAGACGATAGCTCGATTCTAGGTTTGCGCCCAAGCCAAGTCAACGAATCAGGGGACGCGGGGACGCGGCGAGGTTGGCGCGAGGAAAGACTAGTAGAAGGCTGCTCCGCCATCCACATTAATAGATTGCCCGGTGATGGCGCTGGACTGCTTGGAACACAGGAACAAAGCTGCGCGGGCAATTTCATCCGCGGTTTGCGCGCGGCCTTGCAGCAAGGTGCTCAGGAAGCCCGCCAATTGATCTTCCGGGCTGACACCGAGCCGTTTGGCCAAATCCGCGCCCAATTCTTTCGACATCCGTGTTTCCGTAACCGGGCCCGGGCAAATCGCGTTCACGCGAACACCTTTGCGCGCGGCTTCCGCCGCGGTTACGCGCGTTAAGCCAAGCATCCCGGCTTTGGCGGCCGCATACGCGGAGCTCCAGCAGAAAGCGGCTTTCGCGGAGAGGCTGGAGATATTCAGAATCGCGCCGGAGCCGTGTGCGTACATTTCCGGCAGCACGAGCTTCGACAGCAAGAATGCCGCGCGCAGGTGCACGCCGATGACCCTGTCAAATTCTGCGAGCGGATACTCTTCCACGGGAGCCACCGGGCCGTAATGCCCCGCGTTGTTCACCAGGATATCGATCCTGCCGAACTTTTCGCGCGCTGTGGCAACGACATGCGCGCACGCGGCCTCTTGCGTCAGGTCCGCCGTCGCATATTCGGCTTTGCCGCCCTCGGCTGCAATTTCTTTGGAAACTGCGGCAAGTTCTTTTTCTGTGCGCGCTGCGAGAAATACGGAGGCGCTTTCCTTTGCAAATAGATGAGCGATGGCGCGGCCGATGCCTCGGCCGGAACCGGTAACCAGCGCGACTTGATTTCTTAGCTGCATCGGGACAAAGAGAATAGAAGGGAAACCATCACCGAAGCAAGAAGCGGACCGCGACAAACACCTGAATCGCTTTTTGTGTTCCAGCCATCCGGCCGGGTACAGTACTCGGGTGTTTGCCCGATTGTGCATCTCTGAGGCGTAAGCAAGAATTTTGGCAATGGCTTAAAGAACCTTGGCGTTAAAGCAACAACCTCTTTTTCCCGGTTGTGGCATGTTTCTCCCCAGCCACGAGAATTAAGTCAAAGGCAGGCCTATGCGGGGATTTCGCGCACTTCCTTGGGCGGTGCTTCTTTTCGCGCCCACTGTGTTCGCAGGCTGCGGTTCTTCGAGTGCTACGCTGAACGGAGGCCCTCCGGGCTCGCCAGGACCGCCAGCGTCCTCGACCACCGACGTAATCACCTACCACTACGACAACCAGCGCACGGGACAAAACCTGAAGGAAACAACGCTCACTACGAGCAACGTGAATTCGGCAACGTTTGGAAAAGTTGGTGAATTTTCTGTCGACGGCCAGATCGATGGCCAAGCCCTCTTCGTCAGCCAGCTGGCGATCCCCGGGCAGGGGAACAAAGACGTTTTGTACGTGGCCACGGAAAACGACACTGTTTATGCGCTAGATGCCGCCAGCATCAGCGGCACTTCGGCAACGATCCTCTGGCAAACGAGAGTCCTTCCGACTGGGGAAGCTCCTGCCACGAGCCTGCCGTGCGGGAACATCAATCCCAACGGAGTCACCGCGACCCCGGTTATCGACCGTACGCGCAACGCCATCTACGTCGAGGCCATGTCCCAGGATTCCTCGGGAAACATCTTCCACCGTCTGCACGGGTTGGACCTGGCCAGCGGGAAGGAGTTGTTTGTCGGTCCGACGACTATCACCGCTACTTATCCCGGCAAAGGCGGCAACAGCAACGGTACAGTCGTAACCTTCGATCCAAAGGTTCATCATGAACGGGCAGCGCTCCTGGAAAGTGGAAACACCATTTACACCGCGTGGTCGGGCCTTTGGGGGGATTGCGGCAAGTACTCCGCCTGGGTGATAGCATTCGACGCGGGAACGCTGAAGGAAAGCAGCGCGATCGATTTGGTGCCCAACAATTCGGGCGGCGGCATGTGGATGGGAGGAGGCGGGCCGGCCCTAGACGCGACGGGGAGCGTATACGTGATCACGGGCAACGGATTTGGCGACACGCCCGGAACGAACAGCAGCTATGGAAATTCGTTCGTTCGTCTTTCCACCTCGGGCGGCCTTACGGTTGGAGATTACTTCACTCCTTTTAATACGCTTAGCGAGGACAATGCGGACGCCGATTTCGGTTCGGCTGGTCCGCTATTGCTGCCTGACCTCAGCGATGCGGGCGGCACGGTCCGGCATCTCGCCGTGGGCGCGGGCAAAGATGGGAACCTTTATGTTTTGAACCGGGACAACCTGGGTCAGTTCAACTCCGCCACGAACAATGTCTACCAGCAATTCCAGTTGAGCGGCGGCGAAAACCATTCATCGCCGGTCTTTTTCAATAACACGGTTTACCTTTGCCCTGTGAACAGCACGCTAAAGGCTTTTCCCGTATCTAAAGCGCTACTGGCGACTTCCCCGTCTTCCCAGTCTGCTCACGCATTCGGCGGCAATGGCGCTGTGGCCAGCATTTCTGCCAATGGCAATACGCAAGGAATCGTTTGGGCGCTGGACTGGAGTGCAGGTATTTTGTTTGCGTACGACGCCGCGGATCTTACGAAGGAGCTTTACGACTCAAGCCAGGCTGCCGGGAACCGGGATCGCTTCTCTCCGGTCGGCGGGCATTTCATTACGCCGATGGTCGCCAACGGAAGGGTGTACATCGGCACGGCGACGACTGTGGCGGTGTTTGGCCTGCTGCACTAGCTTCGTGGGTCCCCGCAAAAAAGTAAAAAACGAAGGGCCGAAAAAGGCCAGCTACTCCCGCTCATTCGGAAGTTTGAACTTGGCCGCTGCGGCAATCCCGTAGGCCTCCAGAAGCTGCGCCTGGACTTCATCGGCCAGGGCGTTGATGCGTTCGACTCCCGGCCCGCCTCGGCCGACGCGATACCGGAGTTGCCGCTGCCCTGCGGGTGTTTCAATGATTTGCAGCACTTTGTCGGCAATTTCCTGCGGATTCGCCCGGGAACTTCGGATCCCTTCCAAAACCTTCCAGGGAACGTGCGCCATTTCTCCGTACCCTGCTCGGCGCTGCTGGTCTTCTCCCTTTGCAAGCTTATCGGCAATCGGAGTCGCGTACGGGCCCGGCTCGAGGATGACGGAATCGATTCCCTGCGAAGCAACTTCGTAGCGGTAAGTCTCCGCGAGCGCTTCCATGGCAAACTTGCTTGCGCAATAAAATCCCATTCCGGGAATCGCTAGGCGCCCCGCGCCGCTGCTCACGTACAGCAGCAGGCCGCTGCCCTGGCGCTTCATTATAGGAAGCGCCGCGCGATTCATGCGCACGACGCTGAAGAAATTGACGTCGAACTGGCGTTGCGCTTGCGCGACCGTCACCGTCTCGCACAGATCCATGATGCCGTAGCCCGCATTATTGATCAGCACGTCGATGCGCCTGCTCTTCGCGAGAACTTCTGTCACTGCCTGTCCCACCGAGGCATCCTGGGTGACGTCCAACTCGATCACTTCCAGAATCAACGATTCTCGTTTCGCAAGCTGCTCCAATTCGCGCGCTCGAACGGCGTTTCGCGTGTCCACATCGCGCATGCTCGCAAAAACATGAAATTTCTTGCGCGCCAGCGTTTCCGCAATCAGCCGCCCGAAGCCGCTGCTGGTCCCGGTGATGAGGACAACTTGTGTCAGAGCCGATGTGCTCCTCGACCCAAACGCGAGCAGGCTCAGAGTGTGGGATAAGAAGAAAGATTGCACTGAAAGGCGAAACACGGCGCGAATCGGGCGAGGACAAGGGCGGGTTCGAAGAACTTCTCAAGCAAGCTGGGAGACCGGGGCCGCTGCCATTGCGGATGGTATGGTGCTTTGATCGGTTCAAGTAAACAGCCGAATCGCCGCCGACGTCACCCAGTCTCCGACAAACGCCGCAGCCGGTAGCCACAGTAGCACTACCAGGGAAAATGCACGCCCGCACCACTCTTGCTTCGACTCCGAATATGAACGTGTGCGGTCAGCAAGAATGTCCCCCACCTTATATAATGTCCAAGCATTACATATTGGGCTAAAAGCAAACCGATGATGATCGCTAGCACGTAACCACTCAGTCCGGCCTTTGCATGTCTTGCCGCAACCACGGCACTAGCGAAAAATGTTGTGGACGTAGTAGCGGTCAGCAAAGTTAATAGCATGAGGTTAGCATCCTCCCTTCGCTGCTGTTGCAGCGCCAGCCCCGGCGAAGGCAGAAGACATACCGCCGCTCGCCGCAGTTGGGCCAGTTCCGAGCCATTGGCTGATTGATCCCAAGTTGGGCCTGTATCGCTGCGCGAGCCAACTGGCAGGCCTCCAGCCGCTACTTGCAGGGGACTTGATTCCATTAGCTATTGCACCTCCCCCAGCAGCACCTACTGCCAAGCCACCGGCCAGGGAACCCACATCGTGGGCCACTCCGGCCGAGTTGCCGACCCTAATCTGGTGAAAGACGTCTATGCCCTAGCGCCAGTTTACGAGTTATTTCAAGGGCGCCTCGGAATTAGTTGTTGACCAACGACTTACAGCCGGGGCGTTCTATGCCCTAAATCGAGTGTTTTTGAGATGGGAGTCCGAATATTTCGATCAGCTTCTCCTGGGTCTCATCTCGTTTGGTCAGCACCACTTGTTCAGCGCCGGGTTTGCGTGCGCGCTTGCTCGGGTAGATGTTAATCACCTGGCGGATTCGGCTCAGGCTTTTCAGCAAACCGCTCATCGATAAGCGCAAACCGGCTTGGCGTGCTCGCCGCCACAGCAGCGCTCGGAGCAGCACCGCAATCGTGCAATACAAGCCGTGGACTTGGATCTTGCTGTCTGTCCAGTGGTGCAGCGGCCACCAGGCGCCAATGTGGCGGTCTTTCATCTCGTGAAAAATTTCCTCGATCACGAACTGGCTCCGATACGCCCGAA
>QHYK01000034.1 GCA_003224085.1 Acidobacteriota bacterium
GGTAAGCGTCCGGATAAAGTAAAACCACCGAGGTTTAAGAAGAAATCAAACCGTCAGTCTGCTCGTTTCACCAGAAACTCTTTCCGTTTCAAAAATGGCGTCCTACGCCTTTCCAAGATCGGTGCTATCCCCATTGTTTGGCACCGTCGTGTAAGCGGCGAGCCATCCTCGGTTGTGCTGAGCATGACGCCTGCAGGCCGATATTATGTTTCGTTCCAAGTAGAGCAGCCGTTGCCTGTTGTAGGTCCCGCGAGCCATCGCCTATCGGTGGACATGAACACCAAGACGTTCAACTTCTTCAATGGAAGAAGGTGGTCTCAGGTGTGGTTGCCTCGTCCTTGGTTGGCTGCACTGTCCGCCCACAAGCGTTTGAGCCGTTGTGAGCAGGGTTCTAAGAACCGCGAGAAGGCGCGTAGCAGGGTGGCTCATATTTGTCAGCGAGTAACCGATCTGCGCACGGATTTTCTCCAGAAATTGAGCACTCAACTGATTCACAAAAACCAAGTGATTATGGTTGAGACGCTCGGCACCAAGAACCTACTTAAGAATCGCCGCTTAGCCAGAGCCATCTCGGATGCGGGCTTCGGCGAGTTCGTTCGCATGTTGGAATACAAGTGCAAGTGGCATGGAAGAACGCTCGTCAAAGTAGCTAGGTTCTTCCCGTCATCAAAGCTGTGCTGCATTTGTCACCAAAAGAATGTAGACCTCAAACTCCAAGACCGTTGGACGTGTTCGAGTTGCCATACCGAACATCAGCGGGACGAGAATGCCGTCGTAAACATTTTCGTCCAAGGTTTGAGAATCTTAGCCGAGGGACGCTCGGTATTAGCCTGTGGAGGCACAGTAAGACCTAAACGCGAGTTTAGGCGTGTGCCCGCGAAGCAGGAAACATCGTCGGAGGTATCTGGCCATGCCGCATAGTAACTCCGAGGACTCCCCCGTCTTTAGGCGTTGGGAGTCGTCAACAGCAATTCCTCAGCTAAAGTGCGAATGCCTGGCAGCTGGTCGCCGTCCTTTAGTGCACCCGTTTCCGCAGCGTGCCGGATCTGTTGCATCAATTGCAGATAGAGGGGCTGTCCGGTCGTAGGAGTAAGTTTAAGGAACATGGTCAGACTGTATCGCTGTAAAGGTACAGAGTATCAGAGAGCCGGTCAAAAACCACCTAGTCTTTTGGCCTTTGGCCGGCTACTGAGGTCCCTCGCCGACGCCCGGTTAGGCTCGGCGCCGCTCAGCATTTGTGTCAATTTGGCACTCGACTCGGCGACACGGATCTTGCCAGACTCTTGGCCATGCAAATCAAGCCTTTTCGCATAGAACACTATTTTGGGAAATACGAATTCACCACCAGGTACCTGCTATCGAGCTCTGACGCGGAATCCCGCACCGTCCAGGAACTGCTCGACCTGGAACCGGGCGCCCAGGAATGTCTCTTGAAACAACGGTGCGGGTACACCGAGTCACCGGGAGGGCCAGCTCTGCGGCAAGCTATCTCTGGGATCTACCGGGGAATCAAGCCTGAACACGTTCTCGCCGTGTCCGCCGCCGAGGAAGGCATCTTTGTTTTCTATCACGCGCTTGTCGGACCCGGCGATCACGTCATTGTGGAGATTCCTTGCTACGAGAGCGCCCTCGAAGTTGCGCGGAGCACCGGAGCGCAAATCAGCGAATGGCCCCGGCGTTATGAGGACGGCTGGGTCCATGATCTCGCCGCCCTGGAGAAAATGATTCAACCCAACACGAAAATCATCTACATCAACACGCCCCATAACCCGACCGGACTCTTGATGCCTGCCAATGTCCTCCAGCATGTCATGAAACTCGCCAGTAGCCGCGGCATCCTCGTTTTTTGCGACGAAGTCTACCGCGAACTCGAGCACGACCCCGCGAATCGTCTTCCCGCGGCATGCGAAATCTACGAGCGCGCAGTCAGCCTCGGTTCCATGAGCAAAAGTTACGGCTTGCCTGGCCTTCGCCTTGGCTGGTTGGTTTGCAAAGACGCGGAACTCCTCGCACGCTGCCTTGAGTTCAAGTACTACACCACCATTTGCAGCAGCGCCCCCAGCGAGATCCTCACCGCGGTGGCGTTGCGTCATCGCGAAGTCTTGGCGCAGCGCAATCGCGAAATCGTCTTGCGTAATCTGCCCCTTCTGGATTCCTTTTTTCGGCAGCGTGCGAATCTCTTCGAATGGATCAAGCCTAACGCCGGCCCCATTGGCTTCGTTCATTTCAAACCTCAGCGCGATGTTTTTTTGTTCTGCGAGGACGTTGCAAGAAAGGCGGGAGTTCTACTCTTGCCGGGAACCGTCTACGATCAGCCTCACCACATTCGCTTTGGCTACGGCCGCAAAAACATGCCCGAAGCGCTCGCTCATCTCAGCGCCTACCTCGACGCCCAGGCTTGAATTCGGGCGTGCCGGCCGGCACATGAATAGTTCGCACAAACACCGAGTGGCATTCGAAAGAAGCCGGAGACAAAGCAAAAAGCGGGACGGAAAAACCAATCCGTCCCACCGGAAACCTTCTCCTCTGCGAGCCCGCTACTGACCTCTAATTTTAATTTCTAACTTCCGACTTCTAATCTACGCCGCGCCCAGGGCCCGCCGCTGCTGGAAGCATTCCCTGCAAAAGACCGGCCGCCCCTGCGTGGGCCGGAAGGGAACCGTTGTTTCCTTCCCGCATTGCGAGCAATTGGTCTTGGTTTCCGTGCGCGCCGGAGCGGCGTGCCCGCCTCCGCCCTCCGCCCTCTTAGCTTTGCACGCCTTGCAGCGCTTTGGTTCGTTCTTGAATCCCTTGTCAGCGAAAAACATTTGTTCGCCGGCAGTAAACACGAACTCCGCACCGCATTCTGCACACTTCAACACCTTGTCGTGGTATTCCATGAGGCGCTCTCCCCTGGTTCCCGTAGGAACAGAGGTTTGGCACGACTTTGCACCTCAGAGCCAAGATGCTTGAGGAGACCAGTATCCGGGGACGCCGGGCGCGGATCCCTTGGGCCTGCGGGTACGAAGCTGCGAAAAAAAACCAAACGCTCTGCCTAACGGGGGCCTGATTCTCGGAAGTTGTGCGCCTCGCTGCGGCGGATAGCCGAAGGGCGGCCCACGCTGAAGGACCGCCCCCGGAAATTACTCCGATTCCCGCCGCTGCTTCTTGCGCAGTCGCTTCCGCGAAAGCGCTTCCTTGGCCCGGCGCTTTTCGCCGGGCTTCATATAGAAACTATGTTTCTTGATCTCCTTGATGATGTCTTCCTGTTGCACCTTGCGCTTAAAACGCCGCAGTGCATTTTCAAGGGATTCATTCTCTTGGATGATGACTTCCGCCACTTTATAAATTCACCCCCAATCCGGTTCGGATTGGAAAAATTGGGGGGAGCCTCCTGCCGGATAGTGCAGGCCTTCGGGCACCCCCCCATTTCTATTATCGCATGTATTGACCGCGTTGCAGAGTGCACCCTGAAAGTCGCTGGCTTCTTCTAAATCAATTGGCGCGTCGCAGTCAAGGAATCTTTGCAAAATCTTGCGGTTTTATAGGTACTAAGACTTTCTAGTTATAGGTACTACGACCCCCTTATAACTACGCTGCAACTATAGTAACGCTAGAATAAAAGTTGGCGCGGCTCTGTTTGGCTAAGACCGGCCGCTCACCCATGCTTGGCCGGTTCCCGTGCGAACCCTTGTCCAATCGCTCGTTTCAGCTGTTAGAATGACCCCGCTTTTAGATTAGGTGCTGGGAGCCGGCCATGTCCGATATACCTATGCGGGACGCCATCGGAGTGCTTCTTGCCGGAGGCCAGGGCGAACGCCTTTGGCCGCTCACCCGCGACCGCGCCAAGCCCGCCGTGCCTTTCGGCGCGCTCTACCGCATCATCGACATCACCCTTTCCAATTGCATCAATTCCGATCTGCGCCGGGTGTTCGTCCTTACGCAGTACAAGGCCCTCAGTTTGAACCGCCACATTCGCGCGGGCTGGTCGCCGCTCGCCGGCCTCGGCGAATACGTTGAAGTGATTCCTCCGCAGATGCGCGTCTCGCAATCCTGGTATCAAGGCACGGCCGACGCCGTCTATCAGAACATCTATTCCATCGGGAGCGAGCGCTCCAAATTTGTCTTCCTACTTTCCGGCGATCACATTTACAAGATGAATTACGCGAAAATGCTCAAGCAACATACCGACTCCGCCGCCGACGTCACCGTGGCGACGATTCAGGTTCCCGTCACGCAAGCCGCCCGGCAATTCGGCGTCATCGAAGTGGACAAGGATTGGCGCATCATCGGCTTTGAGGAAAAGCCAACCGCGCCCAAGCAATCGCCGCACCATCCCGGCCATTGCAATGCCTCAATGGGCATCTACATTTTCAACACGCAACTGATGATTCCCATCCTGCTGGCTGATTCTGAAGACCCCAAGTCCAGCCATGACTTCGGCAAAGACATTCTTCCGCGCATCATTTCGAAGCACCGCGTTTTCGCCCACAACTTCGTGGACGAAAACGCAAAGGACGCGCTCTACTGGCGCGACGTCGGCACCCTCGACGCCTATTACGAAGCCAACATGGACCTGGTCAGCGTCTCTCCTATTTTCAACTTGTACGACAAGGCCTGGCCGCTGCGCACCTGGCAGCAGCAGTATCCGCCTGCAAAGTTTGTCTTTGCGGATCCCGAACGGATGGGCGTCGCAATGGATTCCATCGTTGCGAGCGGCTCTGTAATTTCCGGTGGCCGCGTGCAAAAATCTGTCATCGGCTACGACGTGCGGGTGAACAGCTACTGCGAACTTACCGACTCCATTTTGTACAATCACGTGAGCGTCGGCCGGCATTCGCGCATTCGCCGTGCCATCATTGACCGCCACGTCGATCTTCCCGAGCACACGGAAATCGGGTACGACAATGAAGCCGACCGCCGCCGCTACCACGTCACCGATTCCGGAATCGTGATTGTCGTCCGCCAGGAATCGCTTATCGAAGAGCCCGAGTCCGCTTAGTGGCGCACTTATGTAGCGAAGGAAAGTGTGAGGCAGCCCGGTTTTTCGTGCGTCTTGGGGACTGGCCCTCAGCCTTTCCAGACATAATTGCCGCAAGGGCAGGCAACCGTATCGGTGGGATTTCTCTTCTCCATCGGCTGCTTACAAACAGGGCAATTCTTTCTCCACATACCGCCAACCCATATCAGTGGGCCACTCCAGTAACGGATTCGGGCAGATTCAGTTGCGCAATCAGCGCATAGAGTTCTTCGCGCTCTTGCAATTCGACAAGAACCGAAAGAGCTTTCCCATAAGCCGCGATCGTTCCCGTTAAACGGTAAAAGGCCGGAGAGCCCTGGGTCGTCATGCGTCTCTCGATATGGGCGTCCGCCGAGAGTTCGAGAACTTGTTCTATGGCTGCTTGCGCAAAACCTGAGCTCGCGTTCATTACTGCCAGCCCTCCTTCTTCTCTCACCTATGTATAAGGGTAACGATTGGCGGCCTGTCGTAGATAAAGGAATTCCTGCATTTACGCAAAAGCCATCTCTGGGTGTCGGCGCAGGTGTTTACCCGCCGTCCTTTGGCGTCATCCAAGCCACAAGGGCAGCGCGGTGCGCGCGCCTTCTTCCAACAGTTTTTGGTCGTCCACCGAAAATGCGTTTGCCTGCTCGCTTTCCACATCGATCCGTGCCGACCACCGTGCTGTTTTGGGGATGCACGATGGGCACGATCCATTTCCGAAAGCGTGCTGCCAAAGACGGTCAAATAGGCGGGCGCCCCGGGTCCAGTGGAGGCTCCCGTGCCATGAGCTGCGCTACGGTAGGCCACGATGGATACCATTTCGCTTCCCACATCGTACACGCCGGTCCATCGATGGTTTCCCCAGGCCTCGCGCTGCCTGGGCAAGTTTCTTGGCTCGTTCGGTCCGCTCCCCTTTTCCGGCGACGATTGACCGAATCTGTTTCAACGCTTCCTGAGCGCGGTTCATTGAGTTTGCTAAGAATATGATTCGGAAGCAGTTGCTGGAACTTTGGAGCGAGGGAGGTAGGAAGCGAGCCGCTAAGAATTTGAGAGACAGCGGAACTGACAGATTTCACTGACGAGGCACTAGACGGCTTGGAGACCGACTTCGCCTTCTTGTTTGGAACCTGGCTTCCCGACCCAAACTACGCTGCAGAGAATGGCGTTCAGCTCATCGGTGGGGATAACCTCGACGATTTGTCCGCGCTTCAGCCGAAAGCTTCCCCGGAGCCGGAAACCATCGGGAGAGCCATCCACGATCAGGCAGGGAATGCGTTGTGGGTGAGTGCCGAGGTCGACGACCAAGCTGGCTCCCTTCTTGATGACGACGCGCCAGGAGCGGCGAGCCTCGCGAGAGGGGAGGGTGGGCACGGATTTGGCCTCGGTGAGGATTTTCCACATGGCCCTATGGTGGATGAGGACCTGAGGTCAGCCTATCGGGTGAATACCTGTGTTGTGCGTGCGGAGTAACCAGGTGTGGTGGCTCCGAGCAGGGAGCCAAAGAGTTTGCATGAGCGGCCGTTTCCGGCGTTCGCTTGCGCGCGGCTCAGAGTTTGCCGAGGGGCGGGGCGGTGTCGACGTCGAAGTAGATTTTCTTGTGAAGGAGGCTATTTTCATGGCCGATCATGAAGCGGGTTTCCGGATCGTCCTCGGTGAGGAGGAGTCGCAGACCGCGGGCGTCCTTGGGCACATCGAAGACGAGATCGCTCGTGTAGGACTCGCCGGGGTGCAAGGGTTGCGTTAGCGGCGTGGAATTTTGGCCAAGCCGAGCGAGGGCCGTCTCGCTTTCGGGCGAGGGAGAATGGCTGCAGCCGGTGTCATCTACGAGCAGGACTTTGCGGCGGTTCGGGGTAAGCGGGCGGTTGCCGCGACGCGCGGAAATGGTGCGCGGGTCAAACCAGGTCTTCACGCGCAGAACGACGAATTTTCCGCGGGCCCAGGTTTGCTGCAGCTCCGGGCCGAGGGCAGCGGCGGTGTGCGCGCCGACCAGCGAGTAGGCTAGATGACAGTCGATTTCGCAGAAATACTTCCAACCGTCCGGTGGCAGGGTTTGCTCGCTGCTGGCGAGCGAGACGCCGCCGAGCAAGAGGAAATAGCCCGCGGCAATCGTGACGACGGCGCCTGCGCCGAGCTTGGCGAAAAAAGCCGAGCCGCGGACCGCCCCGTAAAACAAAATGAGCAGGCTGAGACCGAGCACAAAAATAGTGCCGAGAAAGAGCAGGACCACGACGGGAGCAAAATGGGGCATGAAGACGGACATTTTCGATTCTCCTCTGGCCTCAAATTTCGCGAGCCGGGCGACGATGCAAGAACCATCCCGCGATTCCGAGTGTCCTTTTGTAGGAAGAGAGATTCCTCGCCTGCTCCGCTCGGAATGACAAATTTTTGTGGCCTGGCATCGGAGAATCTGGTTCGACTCAGCCGGCGAGGGCGTCGGGCAAGGCGCCGCGAGTGCGTTCGCGATGCGCAAACTCTTCGAGCGCGGCTTCGAGGTCGGCCACGGTAAAGTCCGGCCAGGCTTTGCGCACAAACAGAAATTCCGCGAACGCGCATTCCCACAACAGAAAATCGGAGAGACGTTGCTCCCCGCCGGTGCGAATCAGCAGATCCACCTCCGTGGAGCCGCCCCGATAGACTTCCGCGAGGACGCGGCTGAAAGATTCCGGCGAAAGCTCGGTGACTTTGTAGAAGCGGCAGGCAGCGTGAAAGATGGCGTCGCGGGCGGAGTAGTCAATCGCGAGACGAAGATGCAGCCGGGTTCCGCGAGCGGTGGCGGCTTCGGAATCGGCGATGGCCTGGCGCAGCGCGGCGGGCACGCGATCGCGGCGGCCGATGACGCTGAGGCGCACGCCTTGTTCGACGCAGTGGGCGGTTTCGGTGAGCAGGTATTCGTGGAGCAAGCGCAGGATGGCGTTGACTTCGGCGGCGGGGCGCTTCCAGTTCGCGGAGGAAAGCGCGAAGAGCGTGAGCGTGTGAATGCCGACGCGCGGCGAGGCTTCGATGATGCGGCGCGCGGCTTCGGCTCCGGCGCGATGACCTGCGGAACGCGGCAGGCCGCGCGAAGAGGCCCAGCGTCCGTTGCCATCGGAAATGATGGCGACGTGCAAGCCCTGACCCGCAGATCTCGCGCGCTCCGAAGCGGGAGCAGGAGCCGGGGCCAGTGGCCGCGAAGCGGGCATCGGCACTCCCTGCGAAGACGGCGGAGCGGCGGACGGAGCACAAGCCGGGATCGAGGAATTGCCTGCCGCTGAAACGGGTGACTCCATGGGTGTATCCGGTCTCCGCCGCGAGGAAATGAGTTCTGCGAAACGAATTTGGAACAACACCGAGGCGGCCCGCCTGCCGGGGGCGGGCATACCGAAACCGCCGGAAAACGACCGCGCAAACCACTTTGTCCTGCAAAGTGGAGGCGCAAAAAAATTCCCCCCTAGCCTTCGCGGGTAGCGCGAATCAGTGCCTCCATGTGATTCAGATAACGCTCGAGGGCCTTGCGTCCCGCAGCGGTCAGGCGATATTCCGTCTTGGGCGTGCGACCCTCGAAGGACTTCGCGCAAACGATGTAGTCCGCTTCCTCCAGTTTCCGCGCATGGACGCTCAGGTTGCCGTCGGAGGCTTTCAACAGCGCTTTTAGCTCGTTGAAGGTGAGCGCGCGATTCACCGCGAGAGCACTGACGATGCCCAGACGAACCTGCTCGTGAATCAGGCGGTCGAAATCGGCCGGAGCGGCTTCGCGCGCGGGATTGCGCACCGATTCGAGGATGGCTTCGCGGTCGCGCGCGCGTTGCACTCGTTCCTGACGGGCAGCAGATGACTTGGCCATATGATCTCCTTCAACCTCCGTAGTGCCGGGCGATCCACCAGCCGAACCCGACGTGAATGATGCCGAAGCCGGCCGCCATGAAGGCGTCTCCCCAGAGGGCTGGCATGAAAAGCGCAGCGGCCCCGAGCGACATCAGGCACAAACCCATCACCGGAACCACCCGCACGGAAAACGCACCGCCGGTGACAATCGCGGTTCCATACAGCAAGAGCCAAACTCCGGGGAGGGCCGTGAGGGCACCCGCTTGATAGAGAGTGTAGGTCAACAGACCACCCACAACAATGGGAGGTGCAAAACTCAGAAGGAACTTGCGGCCCGGTCCGGAGAAAAGGCGGGAGTTTGCGCGATGCGCCTTGGTAGCCGCAGCGGGCGCGGCGATGGCGACGGCGATGAAAGCTTCGACCAGCCAAACGATGAGCCAGGCGCGGGGAGATGTCTGGCGAGACGCGACGAAGGCCGCAACCAGAGCAGTGATGCCCATGGCCACACCACCCCAGCCCGGCACGGCGGTAAATTCCGCAGCGCTGGCCATGGTTTCGCGGATGTAGCGGAGATGGTCGGCGGCGCGAGCGTCAATAGGAATGGGCTCGCGGCGAGAAGAGCGAAGCGGACCCGGGGTGGTAGCCATAAAGCAGAGTTTAGCGGTAGGCCTTATGGTTGTCAAGTACTTTGTGGCACAAAGTCATGGGAAAGGGCCGGGGCCACGTGCTGGGGGTGTCGCCAAGCATGGCATGAGGGGTCAGGGCTGCCGGGGGTAGCGGCGGAGGAGGGAGTTCCAGCGGATTTTGAAAACGTCGAGAAACATCTGGATGCTGTCGCGGAGCATGCTGACTTTGGTGGCGGGGGAATGGCCCCAGCGCACGGGAATTTCCGCGGCCCGCAAGCCGTGATGACGGGCCAAGTAAAGCAGTTCCGGGTCGAAGCCGAAGCGCTCGATGGTCTGCTGCTCGAAAATAATCCGGCAACGTTCGCGGTTGAACGCTTTGAAGCCGCACTGGGTGTCGACAAACGGAAGCCACAAGATAAGGCGGACGATTTTGTTGAAAATGATCCCTGCGAATTCACGAAAAGGCGACTCGTGCACGGTGATCAGACTGCGGTCGACAGCGCGGGAACCGATGGCCAGGTCGAAGTGTTGCAAGGCATCGATGAGTTTGCCGGCCTCCTCGATGGGTGCCGAAAGGTCGGCGTCGGTGAATAGAACGATGTGGCCGCGCGCTTCCTGCACGCCGTGGCGCACGCTGTAGCCCTTGCCGCGGTTGGCGCCGTTGTGAACAACGCGAAGCGCGGCGATTTTGCCGCGGAAGGATTCGGCGACGGCAGCAGTGCGATCCTTGGAGCCGTCATCCACTACCAAGACTTCCACGGTGCGGCCGCAGCTTTTTATGTATGCAGCGATGCTTTCCAAGGTCGCGGGGAGACGTAACTCTTCGTTGAATGCAGGGATAACCATGGAGAGCTGCGGGTCCGTTGCACTCATCGCTGCGGAGGTTTCTGCCAGGCATGGTGGCCGATGAGCGGAACAAAGCGGCAGCCTTCCATGTTCCTGGTTGAAAACTTGCCGGCATGCTTCTCGATGAGCTGCAATTCCTGATTTTCGGCGTCGCCCACGGGAATAATCATGCGGCCGCCTTCGGCGAGTTGGGCAAGGAGCGGTTGGGGAGCCGCGGGGGCTGCTGCGGCAACCAGGATGGCATCGAAAGACGCGAACTCCGGAAGGCCGAGCGTGCCGTCGCCGCAGTGAACGTGGACATTGAGGTAGGCAAGGTTGGCAAGTTTTTCAGAAGCAGCGGAAGCTAGTTCGGCGCAGCGTTCGATGGTAAAGACTTCCTTCGCCAAGAGGGAGAGAACAGCCGCTTGATAGCCGAGCCCGGTGCCGATTTCGAGCGCGCGGTCGGTTGGCTGTAGACGCAGAGCGGCAGTCATGGCGGCGACGATATACGGCTGCGAAATGGTTTGTCCGGCGCCGATGAGCAAGGGCACGTCTTCGTAGGCGCGCGAGCGGACCTCCGGAGGCACAAATTCGTGGCGCGGAACGGCCAGCATGGCCGCGAGAACGGCGGCATTCTCTATGCCCCGCCGACGCAGTTGCTTTTCGACCATCTCAGCGCGTTGTGGCGCGTACTGGTTGCCTTTTCCGGTCTCAAGCATGCGTAACTGCCGCGGCGTGCTTTTCCCAAGCGCCCGTTTTCAGGATTTCTTCTATTTGCGCCAAAGCGAAATCGCATTCCTCCTCACGATTGTAGAAATGAGGGGAGAGGCGCACGCCGGCTTTGGGACGGTAATCGACGAGGATTTCGCGTGCGAGAAGTTCGCGGCAGACTTCATAGCCGTGAGGGCAATTGACCGAGACAGTGCCGGCGCGCTCGGCTGGATTTTCGGGCGTGTTGACTTGCCAGCCGCGAGTCTTTGCGCCTTCGATGAGGCGCGCGGTCATGCGAAGCGATTTGTCACGGATGGCGGTGATTCCTACTTGATTGAGAATTTCGAGGCCGGGGCGGCAGGCGAAGAGTGCGGGAATATGCGGCGTGCCGTTCAGATATCGGTAAGAATCCTCGCGGGGATCAACGGCGCCGGTTTCGAACGCAAATGGGCGACGGTGGGCGATCCAGCCGGTGAGTGAAGGTTTCAGCTCGGCACGCAAATCTTCGCGGACGTAGAGGTAAGCGACTCCCGGACCGCCGCAAAGCCACTTCAGCACGCCGCCGACGGCGAAATCGGCGCCGAGGGAGCGCGCATCCACGGGAATGGTGCCAGCGGCTTGGAATGCGTCGAGGATGACGTGCGCGCCGACGCGGTGAGCTCGCTCGATGATGGCGCGGGCGTTGACAATGAAGGAGCTGCGAAAGAGGACCAGAGAAATCGGAACGAGCAGGGTGGTTTCGTCAATGGCGGCAAGAAGTTTTTCCAGGTTAAAGCGGATGGAGTCTTCGGAGGGAACGACTTCGACGCGGGCGCCGTGCCGGCGCTGCTCATGGTAGAAGTATTGGATGGAGGGAAACTCGAGGTCGACCAGCACGATTTTGTTGCGCGGGCCGCGGAAGTCGAAGCAGGAAGAGATCACGGCTTGCGTGAGCGTGACGTTTTGATGCAAGGAGATTTCGCCCGGGCCGGCGCCAATCAGGGGAGCGATCTGGTCGCCTACGCGGACGGCCATTTCCCACCAGCCCTCTTCCCAGGCGCGCACGCCGCGCTCGCCCCAGGAATCAGCATAAGCGCGCATTGCGTCATAGACGCTGCGGGGCATGGCGCCGAGCGAATTGCTGATCAGGTAGGTGGTGCGATCGAGAATCGGAAACTCTGTCCGCCATTTGAGAAGTGGATCCATGCATATTCCTCTATGCCTCAGGAACCGGGCCAGGGGACCGCTTTTACCCTGTATAATGGCGCCAGAGGGCAGCCTTGAGCAAACGATATGTCTTGCGTGCCACGCATCCCCTCCTCCCCGGGGGGTTGTTTCGTTTGCGCCAACCCTGAAAGAATGCGGACAGGAGCCAGGCTCCACACACGAGGATTCCGGTCCTCATCGGACTCCAGCTTCGCCATCATCTGCCGGTCATGTGCCGGTCATGGGGAACATGGAGTCTAAACAAGGAACCCGTACGTTTGACGACTCCCCACGCCTAACTGACGCGCCGCCAGGAGAACTTGCTCTGGCGTGAGATATACCCGACCCTTGACGCCGTGTTTGGTGGAGTTAGACGCACCACCTACGTGGTCCGGCCTGATTTCCAGAGCCATGACCTCGGCTCGATATCTCAAAGCCGCCTAGGTATCAAATTGAAGAGACGCTCGGCAACCTTATCCACAAGCACTTTACGACGGTACACAAGCCTTATATCCCCATGCCTTACAGTGATTCTGGGGAAAGTATTAGCAAAGGAGAGATATCCACAGTTGTTGTTGCGGCGCGTGCCTTACAGTGATTCTGGGGAAAGTATTAGCAAAGGAGAGATATCCACAGTTGTTGTTGCGGCGCGTGCCTGTGGAAATGTGAAAAATTTGAGTTTGCTGACCGGCTACACTGTCGGCGGCAGGCGTCCCGAGGTCATGAATATCCATGCCTAACACTCGATGTTTACCTTCAGATTTTCAGCCGCGGGATGCGCTTTGTTGCAACGAATACTCAGATACTGTCAGGGCCCCGTGGCCATGACTCTGCTGTAAGGATTTCGAACAACAAAGTAAGCCCTGCGATGGAGCC
>QHYK01000089.1 GCA_003224085.1 Acidobacteriota bacterium
CGAAAACAGCGCGCAGCGTCTTCCCGGCGAAAGACGCGGGCTCGGTCTTCGGCGATGTAAAGCTTGGCGAATACGGTTTCGGCACCGGCGTCGAGTGGGTCATAACGCAGTACGTGCCCTTTATCAGGACGATATTTGAGAGGGGTAACGCTGTATTCGTTGCTCGGGGGCCGATCGGATTCCCCAAGTCGCGTCTTCGCGAGCATAGCGCGCACATGCTGCGGATCTGACAAGCGGACGAGTTGATTGAATCGTGCGTCTAGCGGCGACACCGAGACGTGCATGGTCCAGTCGCGAAAATCCTTCCAGAGTCGTTGGAATGGGAACGCCACCCCACGGTGCACGGCCTCGGCTTGAATCTTGACAAGAGGGGTGGTCTCTTCGGGCTGATCTGCGCTTGCGTTTGGTCCCCAAGTCACAGCGATCGGGCGAACGTAATGTCCTTTGGGGCTTTCGGTATCAACAAACGTGTCGTAATAGGCTGTGATCTTGCGGCCGGGCTTGAAACGCACCTCCGTCGGACGGAACGGCCCCACGACAGCTCCGGCGGGAAGAATGGCTCTCAGCTGATCCGCCAACACCTCTTGGGATGTCGCGGAGAGCAACAGCCATTGGATACCCTCCGCCGTCGCGCGTGCCGAAGAAAGCACGTCAGCGATGTTCATTCTCGACTTCCTTTCTGTGCGACGGAGCACATAAAAAACCTAATTCTCAGCGTGCGAGCTGCCGAACCCTAGTGCGCGCCGTGACCAGGAGGCATTCCTTGTCACTTATTGCGGTGACGTTCGAACGCTGGCATCCACAGTTTGGCTCTCCAGGCCTTCTGGAGGCTCAGAGCATCCTTGCGCTGCATCCCGATACCACCTCACAAAACTCGAAAGTCCTTCTTTGAGGGGCGTCGCGGGTCGATACCCAAGTATGCGGGCCGCTTTGGATGTATCGGCCCACGTCACGGGAGAATCTCCAGGCTGCGGCGGCCGCCATTCGCAGGTAGCCTTGCGTCCCGTCACATTTTCAAGCAGTTCGATAAGCTCGGTGAGCTTCACAGGGTGGGAATTGCCGAGGTTGAAAACCTCAAAGGGGGCGCCGTTTGAGGGGAGCCGGAACTTAAGATCGATACTAGCCAATATTCCAGCCACGACATCATCAACATACGTATAGTCGCGAGCCATCGAACCATCTCCGAAAATGGGCAGGGGCTTACCGGCCTCGAGCAACTCTGTGAACTTGCGGATGGCGAGGTCGGGCCGCTGCCGCGGGCCGTACACAGTGAAGAAGCGCAAACAGATCACTTGCAGTCCGAACAGATGGGCGTAGGTGTAGGCCAACATTTCGCCAGCCAGCTTGGTGGCCGCATAGGGAGAGAGTGGCCGCAACTCCACGTGGTTTTCAGAAAAGGGCACACAGCTTGTCGCACCATAGACCGAACTGGACGAACCAAAGATGAACCTACTCACGTGAAACTGGCGGCAGAGTTCTAGCAGGTTCAAAGTGCCCGCTACGTTTACTCGCTCATACAATTTCGGCTGCCCAATGGAGGGACGCACACCCACACATGCGGCCAGATGAATGACCACCTCAGGGCAACGGAATGCCATGACCTGAGATAGCTGCTCCATGTCGCAGATATCAAGGGCATGAAACTCGTACTCACCGATGCCTCGAATAGCATTCAAATTGGCTTTCTTTACACTGTGGTCATAAAAAGAGTCGAGATTATCCACGATTGTCAGTTGAGCACCCCGACGAAGCAGGGCCTCGGCAAGATGCGAGCCGATGAATCCGGCTCCTCCGGTCAGCAGCACTCTTTGTCTTTGTTCACTCATGTCTTTGTTCCTGATCTCAGTTCAGCATCTACTTTCATTTGGAATCTCAGAAATGGTAACGCACGGAAACCTGGAGCTGGCGAGCCGGGAAAGCGGTGTGCGGCTGGCCGAATGTCGGCGAGATGAGTACACCGTTGTACTTTTCAAAATTCACGTGGTTGAGAACGTTGAAAGCGTCCCAGGCGAGGTCAACACCTGCGCTCACTTGCTGGGTATAACCCGTTATAGCCCTTCGTGCCCAATGGGTTCCGAGCGAGGACCCGGCTGAGTGTCTGTAGGCG
The DNA here is from genome assembly GCA_003224085.1 of Acidobacteriota bacterium. Classification (GTDB taxonomy): domain Bacteria; phylum Acidobacteriota; class Terriglobia; order Acidiferrales; family UBA7541; genus Acidiferrum. The sequence continues at coordinate 2,108 of QHYK01000089.1, forward strand.
TAAACTCGCCCCTCGAACATCTTAAGAACGCATACTCTGTTTTCAATCCGAGAAAATACTGCAAATTTCGTAAGGTAGATTCATATGGGGAAAGTATGCACAAGCACGTTTCTGGACAGGTTTCGCCGTTCTCCGCCGGGCCTTACAACCTTCTTGCCGCAAACAGTTGTAGCGACAGAATTCTACGCCCCTTAGGCTTGGCCCGCGAGCTGATAACGCTAAGGGCAATATTGTCAGCCAGTCTCACCTCTTCGAAGGCGTAAAACAAAGGGGGAAATTGGTATGGCGGAGAGGGTGGGATTCGAACCCACGGTAGGGGTTAGCCTACACACGCTTTCCAAGCGTGCGCCTTAAACCGCTCGGCCACCTCTCCCGCGATGGAAGCAGCTGTACCAATTTAGCAGAAACCGTGGACGCGTGCATGAGGCGGAAAGGCCGCGGCTTGGGCGGAGACACGCGGCTCTTGTTTAAACTGCTAGGAACGGCTCCGGGATCCTCCAATCGGTAGGACTTCAGCCTTTGGATAGGATGCAAGTCAATAGACAAGGCGGCCCGCAAGTGCGCATCGCACATGCGTGGACGATCAGCAGACGCGACCGGCGTCGCTACGGTAGGAGTTCGAGCGGCCGTAAGAAGCGCGGGCCTACGCGAATCGCGGTGAAGTCGCGACGATCGGTGGTCAGCACTCGATAGATTTTGCGGCGCTCAGTAAGAGCGGCTACCGCGCCGTCGACCAATCCAAGATCGAGCTCCTTGAACTTGGCGTCGAATTCTAGCGCGCGCACAACATCGGAAGGCAGCGGCAGCTCGTACTCGTAGCGGGTGGCTGGATCGAAGATCTCGGCGATCAGCTTGCGCATGGCTGTCCGATTGTCTCTGAGGAAGTAATCGACCTCAGCGAGCACCAGTGCCGGCACTATCACGACGCTCGCAGTGGTCAGGACCGTTTGGAATTCAGGAAAGCCCGGTTTGTGATCACGAGTGCGGGCGAGTGCCTTGAGAAGCCCACCCGTGTCAACGATGATCGGGCTACTCAATCCTCGAGATCCCTAAACAGCTCGGATTCGTCTCCCAGCTTCGTGTCTGTGGACTCAAAAAGTAACGTAGAGGGCGGTCGTCGACCCGTGTAGTACCGCGAGGCGACGACGCGCAGGCCTTTCCGAACCAGTTCTGAAGCGGAATGCCCCGCCGCCCTCGCGCGCTTCAAAGCGCGGACATCCTCCGCGTTCAAGCGAACCGTCGTCGAGATCAAACGCGCCATACACTCACCATACAACAGAATAAACGAACTCGCAACTCACGGAAGGGATTATCAGCGATTCCGCAATCGACTGCCAAGGGCAGAGAATGTGCTTGATAACCTGTGTTTTTGAGAGTAACTGCCGATCAGAAGAGATTCGGATGGCCTTTTTCCCGGCGCAAGCACCACGGAAGCGCGCTGGTCAGACCCGGAATGACGCAATGGCTCGCAGAGCACGGGATACTTGCGAGGCGGAGGCAACGGGCGAACCTGTAAGCGTGCGACTGACAGACGCGTCAGCCAAAGTCCTCAGTCAAAAACTGTACTCTCGACCAGTTGCGCGCCGGGGCAAAAGTAGTCTAATGGTTAGCCTCCCGCCGAACCAGTCCCGGAAAGCCCCAGATTACCAATTTTCCAACAAGGGAGGAACTTCGTTCTTTGGTTACCCCAGCCGGGAAGAAAAAACGAGGATTGAGTAAAAGGAGGCACAAGGATGAGGTATACAAACTATTGGATCGTTGCCGTGGCGAGCCTGCTCGCTCTGGCACCTTTCTCTTCCGCAAAAAATCCGAGTCAAGTAAATGCTGAGAAGGACCGTCTTCAGAATTCGGGAAAGGTGATTCAGGAAATTCTCAATGTTCCCGAAGAAATTCCTCAAGATATGATCGACAAGGCTCGTTGCGTGGTGGTGATGCCGTCGGTGTTGAAAGCTGCGTTTCTTTTTGGGGGCAGCTACGGTCGCGGCACGATGGTTTGCCGCACAGGCAAACATTTCGCCGGTCCATGGGGGGCGCCTGCCATGTACGCGCTCGAAGGTGGGAGCTTTGGTTTGCAGTTTGGCGGCGAGGCAACAGACTTCGTCTTTCTCGTGATAAACGATCGTGGCGCAGGCAGCCTGCTGCACACCAAGGTAAAGCTGGGAGCGGACGCATCATTCGCCGCCGGACCAAAAGGACGTTCCGCGGCAGCCGATACTGACGCCTATATGCGAGCTGAGATTCTAAGCTACTCCCGTGCGCGCGGCGTCTTCGCCGGCATATCTCTGGATGGCTCAACGCTGCGGCCCGATGAACGCGCAAATCGTAAGCTTTACGGCAATTCCGCAAGCGCAGCAAAGATCATCACCAAATCGCATATTAAGGCTCCGTCCTCGGCGCATGATCTGATCGCGGCACTGCAAAAGTCATCTCCACAACTCAAGCGTTAATTCATGCATTCGGAACTACTTTGACAAACGGTTGACTGTCATATTGCGGTTTAATACGCTCCTTTCACTGCCGGCGGCGATGTCGGTGCAATTAGCTATCACATTGCCATTTTTTCCGACTACCGCGGAACGGACCTATTCCACAACAAGACAGCCGGAAGTACATTGTCGGTGGCACAAAATGCAGAACCCCATCAATTCTGGACTAGCGCAGGCAGCCGTCTTGCTTGCTCAAGCCTTTTCATGATGTCGCTTGCTTCGGCGTAGTAGGGCCGCCAAGTCTTCCTCGACGCCTGGATTGCCATTTTCGAGGTTGACGCCTGCAAATCCATCCTTGGGCTAGCGCGGCGGAGCAGGAGTCTCGGCACGCTCTTCATGAACGCCCCAATGGCGCGCAGCTGGGCATGCTTCCTGGCGAACGCGGCGGTGACGATAGCTTGAGGGAGTCCTTGTTCAGCTTGCCAGCGTCGGGTGACGGGTATGGCGGCAAATCGTTTTTGCGAAACTTCGCGGGCAATACGCCCGGCTCACACGCAATTCCGGGAAGTGTCAATTCGACTGCCGCCTGTTGAAAGAATAGAGATTGTCGTGAGGATCCGAAGACGCGTGTGAGCGGGCTAGGGCTCAGTACTAATAATAAACGACGTCCACGATTAGATTAGCCCAGAGGACGCCGGCTGCAGGGCGATTGGAAAATAATCGAGTCATTTTCCCGATGTTTTGGAGCCTTTTGAGGTTCTTTCTTGGTAGGTCAATCCGCTTACGCGCGGGGGAAAGCGATCGGGGAGAAGCGAACCGGCCCAGCCCTCAATCCCCTAAAGGGATCCTCGGCTCGTCTCTCCCCCACGTCGGTTAACAACTGCAACCTTTGCGCCATGCCTAGTCCCTGTGTTTTCAACACAGCCAACGCTATTTCCGAGTAAAAAAGCCCTACTCCCCGGAAAAATTACCCGTCTCGGACGCGCGCGCAATAGACTTGTGGGGTAAACCCTCACAGGCTGTGTTTACAGAATCTTGCGGAAGTTCGGATGCGGGAGTGGCGGACAGCAAAACAGGCGATTTTCTCCACTCGTTTGCTATGGTTTGTGCAATCCTGCCCAATCACCTAGCGTCGACTGCGCAGCGCCGAACCGAGGACAGCGCGCTAAGGGCAAGTCTCAACCGCTGCGATCAGTTAATCCCCATGAAGTCTTGACCGAGTTGTACGCTCTACTAGAAGAAGACCCAATTGACCCTGGCGCTGACGCTGCTGCATGATGTTAAAATCAATGTTTGCTAACGTTTCCGGGATCGTCTAATCGGTAGGACATCAGCCTTTGGAGCTGAGTATCCTGGTTCGAGTCCAGGTCCCGGAACCAGTTTTGTTAATTTGTTTAGTTCCCTTCCTTCCGCGGCGTCCTCGAATTACATTTCGCGGTAGTTCAAGAGGAGAACTCCAATCAGCGAAGTGCAAACGGGCCAAAGTCGCGCGACCCAAACGCGCATGTGACTCTCCCCAGGAAGGCGAAGTTCCAGCCAGCGTGACCAACCTGCCACCACCGCGAGAATTGCCAACGGAATGTGGCTCAGTTCAGCCAGCACTTCCTCTTTGATATTCCCGAGGCTATGCGAATGCGTCAGCAGCAGCGCTCCGGAAACCGCGATAAGCATCGGAAACACCAGCCTCATGTTGCCGGAAGCTACCCGCCCTGTTTGCACGCGCCATTCGAATAGAGCGAGTGCGATGACGAGCCCAGCGAAAATGCGGTGCAACAAGACCTCGGGGTCCGCAAAAGTCACCCAAAAACCATTCGGGCCGAGCGGCCAGACTTCCGGATCACTTCTCAGAAAAAGAAATACGGAAAGGCCGAGAAAAAGCAGCGGCCAATTGCGCGCCCAGGAAATTTTTCCCGCTTGTGCAAGAAGAGCCAGAAGACCTACGGAAAGAACGATGATCCCCGCCCAATGATGGTTGTATTCCGACCAGGCCTTCTCAGCGGGAGTGTTGAGCCGCGTGCCGGATTGGCCCGGGACAAAAGACTCCGTGGAAAGCGAGCCCGCTTCAAAAGCTCTTTTCTGCGCGGCGTAGACATCCTCGGGCAAATCCTTCATCGCAGGGCTGGAAAGGCGCAGCGGGCGTGGAGTCATGCGCGCGACGATTTCCGCGGCGGAAACGCAATCCTGCGCAAGGTCAACGGCGGGAGGAAGCGACGTCAAGGAAGCCGCCACGAGAATTACGGTGATCCCGATGCCGATCTCCGCTTCGCCGAAGCGTTTGAGGCTCGCAAGGATAGCGCTCGTTTCACCGTGACGGACGAGATCGAAATTCAAGTAGCCGAGGAACAAGAGCAGTCCGAAGAGAATAGCTTTCGCGGCCACCATTGCGCCATAAGAAGTGCCGTAGACTGCCTGAAGAGAACCAATGTAGGACAGACTCAAGATCACGCCTGCGGAGGCGAGAACGGCAACGCTGACCAACGCGAGACGAGAAAACCGTGCGCTAGCTTGGCGCGCGAATTCCGGAGAAGAAGCACGCCGAATTGCGATGAGCAGATAGGGCAGACCGCCAAGCCACGCGGCCGTCGCGAGCTGATGCAGCGCAGTGACAAACACCAGAGGAAGCCGATATTCGAGCCGGGCCATGGCGTGGCTGGTCAGGACCGAGGAAGCGATGATCGCTGCAGCCGGAAGCAATAGCGGGACGTAAGAAGCGGCTCCCCTGGGCCGTGATAACGCGGCAATGGCGAGTGAAGCAGCAATGCCAAGAGCCCCGGCAAGAACAAAATTGGCGCCAGCCACGTCGGCAAGACTGATTTCAGCAGTTTGCATCAGGATCAGACCATTGGCCAGGAGATAGGAGCATTGCATTGCGGCCAAGGCCAATGCAAAGTGGCGTATCCAGCGGAGGCACGAAGTCCTTACGTCCTCGAAATTCTCGCTAGAACCGCGAAGGACAAGCAACAGAAAAATAACTCCGCCTGCGGTGAGCGACTGAAACGTCAAAGTCGCGCCGCGAAGAACGACGGAGAGAAAGCCAAATACTTGGAGCAGCCGGGCCACAGGGCAGGATCAGGGTTTGACGACCGTGAAAGGAATTTCGCCGCGGGTGATGTGACCGTCGGAAGCAAGTACCTGCCAGCGAAGGCGGTACACTCCTGGGCGCAACCCGTTTGCCTGAGCCGAAATGGCATTGGGCGGATCTTTTTTGCCAATTTCGAGTGTTTGAGAAGCACCGTGGGCATTGACGAGCGTCAGGCGCGAGCGGGCGGCATCTATGCGGACATTGAAGCGCAGCTTCACAGGAACATCAGGGCCGGCAACGGAACTCTTCAGCGCCGGACTGGATTCCTGAAGAACCGCGTGGGCTGCCACAGAAGCAGCTGTCAAGAAAAGCAAGGCCGCTGCGAAAAAAGCAAATGCAACGCGAGACCTAGGACCTGGGGACATGGCACCCTCTCCGCCAACTGCCATTAAGAATATGCGCAAAGATTATACCGAAGTTGCGAACGATGAGCGCTGGTTGCGTATGTTTTATCCGCGTGGCAATTCGCTCACCGCACGGTAGGCTTGATCGATAGCCTCGTTCGTATAGGCATTGGCGCCGGCATCGGAGTTGGCGATGGTAATTCTCCCAAACGGCTTCCGGCCGATGACCCAGGGCTTCTCTTCTTCCTTCCAATCAGGATCGAACAGGGTATTCGGCGTGAACGCATAGCCGTGTGCCCAGCGGTTCACGGTGATGCCTTCGATGTCCTTCGCAGGATCGAAACCGGCGCCCCCAAGCATCCTTGCTAGCTGATACCGTATCTTCATCTCAAATTGCGAAAAAGACGTTTGCAACAGCTCATAGCGGCCGGCGCGATTCTGGTCGCGCTGAGGAAGTCCAGGCTTGCATGGAGTGCGAAGCATGAAGAGAACAATCGGCTCCTCCGGGTCGCCGGGAAAACGGTATTGCCCAAGGCTGACAGGGAAATCCAGGGCAGTATAGGTGTGATAGCCGCCGGGTGCGACGATGTGATGCACGTTGAGCTTCTGAAACGAAGTCCAATTGCGGATGGCCACATGCGTGTAAACGAGCGGCGCTTTCACCAAGTAGCGGAGTGCTACTTTTTGTCTTTCCGGCAACTCCGGGCAGATGTAAGGAATCATAACGTTGTAGCAAGCCAGTATGCAGTTCTTGCCGGTTACCGCGCGGACCTTCCCACCACGAGCGTAACTAACGCGCACCTCTTGAAGTTTTCCTGATGCCTTAACATGTTGGACGTGCACCACAGTGCAGTTCAGCCTAATTTTCATGGCGGCGCCGGATTGGTCCAGCTTGCTGTAATCTGCCTTTGCGGTGACTACGTCTTCCATGGTCGTACCGGGGAGTGCCTCTGGAATCAGCGAGCGCACCAGCAGCCGCGCAACAGAAGCGTTGCCGTCGGGAAAATGAAAAATGTAAGGCTCTTCTTTCTCCGGCGGAGGAAGCCCGAGTCCTTGAAAGCCGGCATAGGCGAACGACCCATAATCGTCACCGGACTCGAAGCAATCCATTGCCGGAACCGCTTCGATACCGACACACCAGAGATCGTGGGTAAAAGTCTGGAAAAACGGAAGCGCTTCCGCCGTGAGGTGGCAATGCTTCGTCAAGAACTCGGCATAGCTCGTTTTCTTCAGCTTGGCGACTTTTTCGGCAACGGAAAGGCCCGCCAAATAGTCCTTCTTCTCCGTATAGACTCGGGCGATGTCTTTGCGTGCTGCATCCGAGAGAGGAGCTTTAGCGAGAAATTCCCGCCAAGGCGTGGAGTTCATGCCGGCAACCAGGCGGTCTTCCCCGAACGTTTCCTTGTCGAAAAACGCCGCGGTGCCCATCTTCGAATACAGTTTCTGGTCGTAGGCTTTGTAAAACTTGTCGGTTTGGATTCCCATTTCCTCGAGTAAGCCCTTCGCCACTTTGCTGTATTTTCCGGGGCTCTCGATCGATTGCGTGCCGCCATAACTTATAAGCGAACGGCCGGCGGCGTGAAATTCGTTGCGCTTGGCATGGCCGCCAAAATCATCGTGATTTTCCAGGATCAGAATCCTTGCCTTCTTGCCGGCACCCCTGCGGAAAAAGTGGGCGGCTGCCAGGCCACTGATGCCGCCGCCCACAACGACAAGGTCATAGTGCTCCCCGGTGTCTTCGGCAGCGCCAAAGGAATCCGGGGCCTCTCCGTCACGCAGCCGATGCGCGAAAGTGTATGTTCCCTCGTGATTGCCGCGCATGCCCATGAGCGCGGGAGGGTAATAGTCGGCAGCCTTCTCCGGAGCAAAATCGTCGAGGATGCCAGCAGCAAGCAAATCCTCCGGCGGAATGGCACAGCCAAGCAGAGAACCACCGACGCCAATGGACACCCCGTTCAAGAAATCGCGCCGGGAAATTTCGCGATCCATGCCCAGGTCTTTGTCCCGGTTCCTATGGTCCATAATCGCCCATACTTGTCCCCATCGGGGCTTCTTCGTAAAGGATTATAGCTTGGCGGAATTGATCGTTATGTTGCAGAAGACCGTGACCAAGCGGGCAGCGCGTGCGTAACCCTGGCCGCGGAGAAGCACGGCAAAAGCCTGCTAAAGAATCGCAACGATCTAAGGATTGGGAAAGCTTCGCGTCAAGTCGACTCGCACGCCGCGCGCGGCGTTGAGTGCTATGGTTTTCGCCAAGTCAATGCGGACAAGCGGGACGCTATTTTCGCCGCCGTAATCGGTGACGTAATGCAACTCCGTGCCTTCCAGCCAATAACGCGTGACTCCGTACATCGAGCCATCCAGCAATTGAAGCAGGACAACCGGCTCCTTGACATTCGAGGGCAATGGGATGGCCGCCCCTGGTTTCCCTGCGGAAGCTGACAAGTGGTTTTCAACGCTTTCCATAGCTTCAACGGAGCCCGCAGAATCTCCTGAATTGACCAATGAATCGGACCAGAAATAAGCGCCCACGGATGCCCCGTAGAAAAACGGATCGGATACAAAAGCATCATTGAAGCAATCGAACTCGCCGGGAAACAAGAAATCGCGCCAGGAGAACCGCAAGGAGGCGCAGTAGCCAGAACGGATCGACCGGCTGCGGTGGAACATCCTGCGGCGCACCACGCGATGCATGGAGTCGACCGGTGGCGGACTAACGGGGTTTCCGCGACTGCCTGGCTTCTTCGCTTGCCGCGAACCGCTGTCGCCTGAATAGTGCCCCAAAATGCGGCCAAACGAATGACCGACTGCGTGACCAATGGAATGGCCTGAGGAACCCGCTCCCGCGTGGCCACCTCCATGACTGCCGCTTCCGCTGTGGCCGCCGCCACTGTTTCCCACAAGGAGTGGCGGAGAAACGAACAGGGCAACGGACATAACGAACATAAAAGAGAGCCGGCAATTCATGGCCAATCTCCTGCTCCCGCAAATTTACCCTAACTGGAGGAGGATTGGCAGCCGGAAGTCGGCCAAGGATACGTGGAGGGCCTCTGTGCCGTCGAGACTAGAAGTTTAACGATAGCTGGCCACGACTTCGCCATTTTCGATGCGCAAATCCGCGATTTGAGGCGGAAGTCTCAGCTTTTCGCGGTTCTCCGGCGATTCCATCAGTCGGCGGACAGCCGACTCGAGTGCGGATTGAGGAATCGGCAGCGAGCCAATCTGTCCGCTGACCGGGTCAAGAATCAAATACCCATTTTGCGCGCTGAGCCGGCCTTCCAATTGCAGCGTCATGTCTTTCCCGTGCACCTCGAAGAGCACGTACGCTTTGACGCGGTCGTCCACCAATTGAATCTTAAAATCTCTCACGTTCGAGCGCATCTGCTCCACGTCCTGTGCCGTGGGCGCTGAATCATTGGAGTCATCTTTTCGGCTGGCCGCGGATGCTGCTCTTGCAGCCTCCCTACCCGACACTTCGAGATGCGAAGACAAATACGAATTCAGCTCGGTTTGGTCCACGCGCAGCGTTGTGGGCTGCCCGTTAGCTACTGCCCGCTCTGCCTCATCAAACTTCTGTTCGGCACGCGCCGCAGCTTGCGGACTTGTCTTGACAAGAGGCGGCGGCGTTTTGTGCAGGGCCAGAATCAGGGTGAGAATTGCTGCCGCGTAAGTGCTCCAGCGCACGATGCGAAAGATTGGTTTCCACGGACTGGTAGGTTTTGTATCGGCGTGAGCAAATTCCATCTCATTCGAGGGAGGAACATATTGCGCCAAGATTCCCTCCAGCAACAATCACAGCCACGATGAGCCAGCAGCTATCGAAAAAATGTGGTCTATAGAACAACGGTAGCCCCCGAATGCGCTCTGGGCAAGTCAACCGTCGCAACCGAGAGGCGAATGCGCCACCTGCCCGTTCGACACACCAATCGATCCTGGAGAATTCACTTTGCGATGCGACCATTGAAACCGATTCTGCCTCTTTGCTTGCGAGAACCAAGACGCTGCGACAAACTCTGACAGGCATCTGAAATTCGCGTTGCTTGACTCGCACCCGAGGTGTCTCGAATGCGCCTTGTTCCATCCATTTTCATTTTATTGCTGTTGCCTCCTTTTCTCCGAGCTCAGCAGGAAGCGGCCCCAGCCGCACCCGCCGCGTCCACGCCGCAAAAACCCGCCGGCGAAACTAAAACTCCGCCGCCTCAACACCGCCCCAAAATCGGCGTGGCGCTCGAAGGCGGTGGCGCCATGGGTCTGGCGCACATCGGCGTTCTGAAATGGTTCGAGGAACATCACATCCCCGTGGATTACATCGCCGGCACCAGCATGGGCGGGCTCGTGGGCGGCTTCTACGCCACCGGAATGACGCCGGAAGCAATGCAAAAGCTGATTGAAGGCCTCGATTGGCGAAAAATCCTCGGCGACCGCACGCCTTACGAAGATCTGTCGTACCGCCGCAAAGAAGACCAGCGCGCTTATCCCAATTCCCTGATTTTTGGATTGAAGCACGGCCTCTCGGCCCCCGAAGGACTGATCGCCGGTCATCAAATCGGCTTGCTGATTGACCGCGTCGCGCTTCCCTACTATGGGATCTCTTCCTTCAACGACATGCCCGTACCCTTTCGCTGCGTGGCCACCGACCTCGTCAGCGGCCAATCGCACGTTTTTCAGGAAGGACCGCTTGCCGTGGCGCTTCGTTCCACGATGTCCATTCCCGGCGCGTTTTCCCCGGTGCGCGCGGGAAAGGCTGTTTACGTGGACGGCGGATTGCTCGACAACCTGCCCACCGACGTCGTCCGCCAGATGGGCGCGGAAATCGTGATTGCTGTGCACCTGGAACCCGCTCCCGTCGAAGCCAAGGACATTCGCACTGCTTTCAGCGTGCTAAACCACTCCGTGAGCGCCATGCTCAAAGAAAACGAACTGCGCAGTCTGGAGCTGGCAGATTCCATCGTTTCCGTGCCGCTCGGCGAATTCACCACTGTGGATTATGCAAAAAGCGGGCCCATCATGCAGCGCGGTTATGAAGCCGCCCGTGCAAAAGCGCCCATGTTGCAGGCATTTGCTCTAAGCGATGCCGACTGGGACGCATTCAAGCAAGCGCGCAAGGCGCGGCAGCGCCCCGAACTTCCCGTGCCGCAATTCGTGAGGATTGAAGGCGCCAGCGCCAGGGGCGAAGAATACGCGTCCCACTATTTTCGATCCTTTCTCGACAAGCCACTCGATACGGCGAAGCTCGATGACGTGCTAACGCGCATGACCGGCGTTGGTCGCTACGACTCGGCAGGCTATTGGCTCACCGAGGAAAACGGAAAGCCCGGCTTGCTGGTGCGTGTCGTAGAAAAAAACGATGCCCCACCCACTTTCCAACCCGCCTTTGAGGTTGACGGCTCACAGGCCGGCAACGTCGATTTCACCATGGGCACGCGCTTCACGTTCACGGACATTGCTGGTTTCCGCTCCGAATGGCGCAGCGACCTGCTGCTGGGAAATACCTATGGGATTCAGACCGAACTTTACCGGCCGTTCACGGCAGACAGCCGTTGGTTCTTTGCGCCGCATGCCGATGCCAGCGACACGACTTTTCAAATCTACGCGAAGAATGACCCGCTCGCCGATTACCGCATCTATCGCATCAACATCGGCGGCGACGTTGGCTACAGCTTTGGCCGTTTCAGCGAATTGCGCTTTGGCTATGAAGTCGGCTCGCTCAACAACAAGCTTCGCCTGGGCACGCCACAAATTCCTGCGGTACAAGGCCGCGTCGGACAATCTCGCCTGCATTGCCTGCTCGACCACACCGATGATCCCGTGATTCCCCGGCGCGGCTTCAGCGCGGAATCGAATTTCCGCTGGTTCGACCAAAGCCCCGGGGCCACCGGCGGCTTCCCTTCCATGGACCTGAAGCTGGGATATTTCCAGCCGATTACGCACCCCGCCTCGCTTTTTGTGGAGGGCGAAGGCGGCTCGACCTTTGGCACAAAGAGCACGGGAATTCCGCAATTCTTTCTCGGAGCGCCTTTGCGGCTGAGCGCCTACGGCCAAAACGAATTTCAGGGCAACCAGTATTATTTGTTCCGCGCGGGTTTTGTGCGCGACTTGCTCACGCTCCCGCCGTTTGTGGGGAAGAAGGTCTACGCTGTCGGTGCTTATGAGATCGGGAAGATGTACGGGATCACTACCGGCAGCGACCTTCCGGACGATGCCGCCGTAGGTTTCCTGGCGGAAACCGCCGTGGGCCCATTCTTCATCGGCGGCAGCGTAGGCGATTCCGGCCACCGCAAATGGTTCTTCCAGCTCGGCCGCGTGTTCTAGTTTGCCTGTGCGGCACAGAAAGCACTAGCGCCCGATTGATTCGCTCTCCAATCTTCTCGCCTGACAGTTAGTTCCATCAGCTTTATGGCAGGCTGTGAACGACGAGGTCCCGAGCATAATCGGCCGATAATTCATCGCAGAAAGTATACCGACAGACCCCTGACTGCGGCGCTGCCCCATGGCTTGAAGCCTTGTCAACGCGCGCCTTGCGCTCGCACTGGACTCCGGACCACCAGGCTGTTTTCGAGTAGCCGGTGCGCCCTCTCACCTTTCTTTTGAGCACATAGGCGCAGCTTGACCAGATATGTATCGGTGCTCCCGTTGGATTGCGGCGTCCAGAAGGTTCCAAGCGCCGCGGGGAATCCGCCGGTAACTTCGCCAAAGAAATAAGCGGCGTCCTGCAACCCGACAATCACTCCGTTGCCGCGTTGGATACCATACCCCTCAACGGCATCGGTTCCCAAGAAAGTCGAGAAGAGCAATTGACCGCTCTCGGGGTTAAGCATGGCCAGAAAAGCCTGCGTGGATTGACCACCGCGATGCCGGAAGGCGTCGACCGTGGTGGGGAAATCAGGTGAATCGGAAGGGCCAGTGAGCAGGAGCATGTCGCTTTTGTTAACAGCCAGGCCTCGAACCTCATCAAAACCTGAACTTCCAATAGCAAGATTTCGTTCAACAGACCCGTTCGCCCCCAGAATGACAATCCATCCGTTACGGTGCCCCGTAAAGCCGGCTATGGCCGGCGATTCTGTCCAGCCCGCGGCAATAGTCTTGTCCGTGGACGTCACTCCAACTGTCAGAAGCTGGTCAGTTTGTTTGCCTCCCAGGCGCTTCGCCATCAGAAGCTTTTTGCCGGATGAACCCAGCTTCGCCACGAAACCATCGGTGCCGCCCAGTGGCGAATTGTCAGGCCAAACAGCAGAACTGGTGTTGCCAGCAACAACCAGGTTCCCTTTTCTGTCGATGGCCATTGCGTTGATTGCCACACTTCCTCCACTCCCAAGGTAGGTCGCATAAACCATCTTCCCCTTTGCTCCGAAGCCGGCGAGAAAACCGCTGCTTCCTCTGCCGGTAAACTCCGTTTGCAACGCATCTTGTGTGACAGGAAAGTCGTGGGAGGTCGTCCATCCGGCAACCCATATGAATCCACTCGAAGTGCGAACCATCCCAGTGACCGTTTCATCTCCTTTGCCTCCCAGGAAAGTTGCGTAGGGAATTTCGCGACCGTCATCGCTAACCAGGACGAGGAACGCATCCCCTGCCCCGCCAGGCGTGCCTCCCTGAAATTGCCGCTGTTGCGCGTCCCGCGTCACAGGAAAATCCAGAGCCGTTGTTGATCCAGCCACCCATATCTGACCGTCGGGCTGGAGAGCAGCGGCGGTGGAAAAGGTCATGCCGTGGCCACTGATCATGGTTGAGTAGACCAACGAACTCGCATCCGGCGCTAGCTTAGCAGCGAACGCAGCCCAAGACAGATTCTGCGCTTTCCTGTGACTGGTCGTGACCGGAAAATCCTCCGAGTAAGTGCTGCCGACTACGAAGGCGTGCCCCGTTGCGTCCACAGCTAGAGCGGCTGGAAGATCCTTTGAGCCACCACCAAAGCGCGCCGCATACACGACAATTGAGTGGTGCCCCGTGCAAACAAGCACACTACAAGTTGCGGTTAAGAGCCCGCACACAAGGAGACGTCTCGCGATCATTACAAGCTTGGTGGCTTCGGAGAAGGTGGCGGTGGGGGCGGCGGACCGGGGAGGGGGGGCGGAGGCTCCAGAGGGCTGAGCTTCTTCTGCGCTGTTGTCCGGTGCTGCTCCTGCTGTTGATTCATGGCCATAACTTGGTTTACGAGCGCATCTGCCTTGCGAAGGAGAGCCTGCGATTCCTGATCGGTCGCCGCCAGTTCTGCTTCCATGCGATAGAGAAGATTCAGCATGACCAGAGGTTGGCTCAACTGAGTGTTATTTTGGATTGCCCGGTCAAGTAAATTGGCCGCGCCTCGGATTTGGGGTTCAAATTCGCTTCGCAGGGACTCGCGAATCCCTTCATCACCGATGCGCCCAGCATTTTCCAGCCGAATGTTCCTCTTACGCTTCTCGCCCTGAATTGCAAAGCGGATTTGCATGGCCGTCATGGTACCGGACGCGGTAAGGGCATCACTGTCGTTCGGATCGTTGTGCAGAAGAATAGCGAGAGCCTTCTGAGCGTCCTGAGCACGCCCCTCCATCGCATAAATCGCTGCCAGATCCCAAAGAGCGAGACTGCTTTCCGGCGACTTCCTAAGGATATCCTTCAGGGTTGTCTCGGCAGCATCAATTCGCGTTCGAGCCTCGGGATCGTGCGGGTCATGCATGAACCAGTGCGCCTGGGCATTGGCTAAGTGCAAGTGGAGGATTAGCGAGTCCGGCGATTGGCTGACCGCTTCATTGAAGTATTTGACCGACTCCCCGAAGTCCTCTCGCTCGTACGCTTCAATTGCGAGCTGGGCAGGAACCGAGGATTGGCTGGAAGATTGGGCGCACTTGCCTGCTACATTTCCCACCGCAAGCAGGCAGGAACTTAGGAGGAACACGCAAACTAGAACTATATATCTAGGACTTAATTGCATTTTTCTCATGATAACCTCGCTTCTTTTTGAAGTTGTATTGGATGGGTTCCGGGCTATCCCCGGTTCGGTGGAGGGGGCGGGGGTGGAGGAACCCGCAGCTTTTGTATACGGGGTTCCGGCACCGCGCTCATCCACAGAAACGTTCTACGACCCGATGAAAACAACAGTGCAAATAACGTCGATGCGCCCAGGATCAGGCAACATTTGTGCCAAGCGCCCAGACCTCTACCCCGTAATGATGAGAACGAGATCAGGGCGCGGATTCGACTCTCGAGCGTGGCACTCTCAGAAATGCCCAAGGCAGGAAGTGGAGACGCCGAACCTCTTAGCGCCGCTACGTCCAGAAGACAGCGCGCGTAGTCTGTTGCAGGAAGTATCTGGCCGCTTACACGCGCGTCACAGGCCATCTCTCTGGTTTCTGCGAGCTGGCTGCGGAGCCAGTACGAAAATGGATGGAACGCGAGCGGGACCAGCATGAATTCGGACAGCAGATGCAACAACATATCGCCGCGCTGGACGTGGGCGAGTTCATGCGCGACCACGGATACGAGCACTTGGCGGCTTGGGGGGTGGAAAAAAGCTGCTGGAATGAGGATGAAGGGATGCCTCACACCACAGGTAAATGGACCCCACGCCGACGTTGACGGTCCCGTTGAGAATACCTGCGCCCGATGTCGCTTCATGCTCAGAAGCAAATTTTTCGGAAGGACAGATTCAAGAATCCCCGGATCAACTCGAATCGCTCGACGCCTCAATCGCTTGGCAGCAACTCCCCCGTGTAATAGGAGAAACGCGCGATACAACGCAGGCGCTAAGAACGCCAGAACCAGTAAACGCATGCCGCCCGGGCCATTCAGGCGGGCCGGCACACCGATCGCCAGACCACTCATTGTTTTAGAATCGCCCCACAGGCCGAGAAACGCTCCGAACGGAGCAAGAAACCCCAGGCTGAGCGCCGCCAGCCACAGACTGTGGCGTATGCCTGCTGCCAGGTTTGGAACAAGGCGGAGGAACACCCAACCACCGAAGAAACAGACTGGCAACTCCCAGGCCGCGTTCAAGAACCACGACAAGATGATTTGTTCGAGTGCGCTCATCACAGTCTACTTCCGACTTCGTCGGTCAGCGTCTTCGACGAGTTTTCGCAACTCCGAGAGCTTTTGGGGAGATAACTGCCGTGATTTCACCATAGCCAGAACCACTTGTTCCGCCGATCCACCAAAAAGTTTATGGACAAGATCGCCTAGCGCAGTCGATGCAGCATCAAAACGCGAAATCGCAGCTTCGTAATGATACGCCCTGTCTCGCAGTTTCCGGCGCACGCCACCTTTGCGATGAAGAACGTTCAGAACTGTTTGAACCGTTGTGTACGCCAGCGGCCGGCTAGGCGGAAGGCGATCGATTACCCCTTGGACCGTGCATGCGCCGGAGTCCCACAGAATGTCCATCAGCTCAAGCTCGGCTTCCGTGAAGCGTCCTGGTTTTGCCTTGTTAGCCATACAACGCGGACTGTAGCGAGTCCCATTGCGGTTTGTCAACTATATTTATAGGACTCCGACAGTAGAATTCGGCTCAAGAAGCGAAGGTATTGACTTTCGCTTTTTATTCTCCTATAGTACGGGGCGGTAGAGGGAACGGGAAAACGGGTGGCGCGCTGTCTCCATTGCCGCCTAGGCTCTCACGAGGCAGCCGCCGCCCGTTGAATCCACCCCAGAACCCGCCTCCCTTTCAGGAGCTGTCATGAACACCTGTGTCGAAAGCATAGTCCTCGCCCCCGCCATCGAGAGCATGCAGGAGGGCGTTGCGCCCGCGGAGGAGAAGAACTGCGGGGCCTTCTGCACCCCACCGTGCGGGGCTCAGGACGAGGAGGCCCCGCGCGGTGCCAGTGCTGGGCCGGGGGCTGTAGCGCAGGGCGACAGCCCTGCAGGTTTTTCCGACAGGCCCATACCGCAAACGCCGCAACCCGAACCGGCTGCGGAGAAAAATCCCTGGTCCGCCTGGGCCTGGCTCGGGCTCTGCAAGTCTCCGGCCCGCGAGATCCCCAACCTCGTCCACGTGGACGTGGACGCGTTTTTCGCTTCGGTCGAGCAGGTGCTGAATCCCCGGCTGCGTGGCAAGCCCGTGCTGGTCGGACGCGGCTGCGTCGCTTCGGCAAGCTATGAAGCAAAAGCGCTTGGCGTGAAAACCGCGATGGGCTTCCGCGAAGCGCTGCGCGTTTGCCCTCAAGCCATCGTCGTCCCCGGCCAGTACGAGCACTACGCCGACTTTGCCGAACGCGTGCGCCGCATCCTCGAAACCTACACGCCCGCCGTCGAAACCGCTGCGCTCGACGATTTTTACCTCGACTTCGCCGGCACCGAGCGCCTGTATCCCGATTATCGCGGGACGCTCGTGCGCTTGCAGATGGAAATCTTCAAGACAACAGGACTGAGCGTTTCGATTGGCGCGGCGCGCACAAAAGTGGTTGCGTCGATCGCTTCGCGGCTCGAGCGCCCGCGCGGCTTCCGCATGGTCGCTCCCGGCGACGAAGAAACCTTCCTGACGCCGCTGCCGGTGGAGAAGCTCCATGGCATCGGCCACATGCACACGAGCACGCTAGCCGAGCGCGGCATCACCACCATCGGCCAACTGCGCCGCGTGCCGAAAGCCGCGCTCCACGCGGCCTTCGGCGAAGCCATCGGCCAGCAAATCTGGGAGCGCGCCCGCGGCCTCGACGGCCGCGAGGTGCTGCCGCCCTCCACGCCAAAATCTGTTTCTCGCGAAACCACCATCGAAGGCGGCACCATCGACACGGAATTTCTCAGCGGCCTGATCGAGTATCTCAGCGAGCGCATCGGCTCGACCCTGCGTGAATACGGCAAGCAGGCGCGCACTCTCGGCCTGCGCCTCCGTTACGTCGACCATTTTTCGGCGCACCAGACGGTGCGGCTCAGCAAACCAACCAACGACGAGCGCGAATTGCTCTTCGCCGCCAAGGAACTGTTCACCAAACTGTTCACGCGCCGCGTGGCCGTGCGGCTCGCCGGCGTCAGCGTGACAAACCTCGAAACCGACCGCCGCCAAAACGAATTGTTCGACACCAGCGCGAACCGCCGCTGGCATCTCAACCGCGAAATGGACCGAGTGCGCGGCCGCTTCGGCTGGAACGCCGTTTTTTACGGCAAAGGCCTCGCCCTGCGCGAGCATTACGCCACCAAGCCCACCGGCCTGGTGCTCTCGACTCCCTGCTTATCGCGGTGAAGGATGTCATTGTTTGCTGGGGCGCAATGACGCCATCGTGAAAGCACGGGATGTTGAAATGAAAAAGGCTCGAGCAATCGAGCCAGTCATCGGTACCGGTAAGCCTTTGCCAGTTTTAGCCTGACTGCCGTAATTTGCTTGTTTTCTCGTCTCCCTACCGCAGAAGCACGCAGCTCTCGGGGCTCACGTGTTCGTTCATTTGCATTGTCACAGCCACTATTCGTTCTTGCGGGGCGTCGCATCACCCGAAGAAATCATTGCTGCGGCGGTCGAGCAGAAAATGCCCGCTGTGGCACTAACGGACACCAACGGCATGTACGCGGCGGTGTCGTTCTACAAAAAAGCGCTGGACGCGCAAATCAAGCCGATTGTCGGCGTAACACTGGATGTCCAATTTCGTATTTCGAGTGACGAATTTCGAAATTTGGAAAACGAAACTCGAAATTCGGCGAGCGTAACGCTAACGCTATTGGCCGCAGACATGGAGGGCTATAGCAATCTTTGCCAGCTCACTACGTTGCGGCATTTGGGCACGGCGGAGCAAAACAAGGCCGCCGAAGCCGACGGCCGCCCCGTCACCTTGCAGGAATTGGCGGAGTACCACCGCGGCGTCATCGCACTGTGTCCCTTGCCAGCACAAACACACGATACCAGCAACCGTAGGGGCACGATACATCGTGCCCCTCACCAATCACGGGTCACAAGTCACGCGTCACAAGTCACGAATTACTTTTCGCAATGGAAAGACATTTTTGCCGACCACCTCTACATCAAAGTCCAGCACCTCTCTCCCGGCGACGGCCGCACCCTGCGCGAAGCCGAGCGCCTCGGCCGCGAACTTGGCATCCCTCTCGTGGCCACAAACAACGTGCACTTCCTCAAACCCGAGGAGCATCTCCATCACCGCGCGGTAAACGCAATTCGCACCGGCGGACTATTAACCACGGTCACGCCGCCCGAAATCGCCACCCCCGAAGCTTGGTTCAAGACCGCCGCGGAAATGCACAAATGTTTCCCCGATCATCCGGAATGGCTGCACGCAACAACAGAAATCGCCGACCGCTGCGACCTGCAGCTCGGACTGCACAAACTGATCCTCCCGGAGTGCTCGGTTCCCGACGGCGAATCCGCCTTTTCCTATTTGTGGAAACTCAGCTTCGATGGCGCTCGCAAACGCTACAAGCCCCTGCGCCCGGAAGTGCTTTCGCGGCTCACGCACGAACTCGCAGTCATCGAGCATTGGCAGCTCGCTCCGTATTTTTTGCTGGTTAACGACATCGTCGAAGAGGCTCGCCGCCGCGGCATTCCCGCCGTTGCGCGCGGGTCTGCGGCCAGTTCCATGGTCACTTATTGCCTCGGCATTTCGCGTGTCTGCCCGCTGCGCTGGGAACTTTATTTCGAGCGTTTCTTGAACGAACAGCGCGGCGATTGCCCGGACATCGACATTGATATCTGCGGCGCGCGCCGCGATGAATTGCTCGATTACGTCTACGCGCACTGGGGCGCGGAACACGTCGCCATGATCGGCTGCTTTATTACCATGCACGCGCGGCTCGCCGTCCGGGAAGTGGCAAAAGTCTTCGGCGTGCCGCCAGGCGAAGTGGACCGCTTCACCAAGCGCCTGCCGCACCGCCCCGTGCGCGAAATCCTGCAAGCCATTCGCAATCTGCCGGAATGCCGCGACCTTCCTGCAGACGACGAACCCTGGAAAACCATTTTGCAAGTTGCATTGCGCCTCGACGATGCGCCTCGCCACATGGGAATTCATCCCTGCGGCACGGTGATTTCCGCACAGCCGTTGACGCGATTAACACCTCTCGAACGGGCCACCAAAGGCATCATCGTCACGCAATACGACATGAACTCCATCGAAGACCTCGGCCTCATCAAGATGGACCTGCTCGGCCAGCGCGGCTTCACCACCATGTCGCTCGCGCTCGACAACATCGAGCGCAGCCTTCAACCCGTGGGGGCGGGGCTTGTTGACCCTGAGCCTGCCGGCGCAGACAGTCAAAGCCGAACGACCCCGCCCGCTTCCAACACCTCAAGCGTCGCCCCCGACGGCGTGACGCCCTGTCCCAAACCGCGCGAACTGGATTTCGACGCCATCCCCGAAAACGATCCCGCAACCCGCGACGTCATTGCTGCCGGCCGCACCATGGGCGTATTCCAAATCGAATCTCCCGCCATGCGCAGCATGCTCCGCATGATGAAGGCGCGGACACTCGAGGAAATGGCCATCGCGCTGGCCATCATTCGGCCGGGCGCCGCCGAATATGGCTCGAAGGAACTGTTCGTCAAGCGCCTTCGCGGCAAAGAAAAACTCACTTACCCGCACGATTCCCTCGAACCCATCCTGCGCGACACCCGGGGCGTCTGCATTTATCAGGAGCAGGTCATGCAAATTGCGCAAGCGCTCGGCAGCTTGTCGCTGGCCGAAGCCGACCTGGTGCGCCGGTCTTCGGTAAAGTATTCCGGCCCGGCCGATTACCACCGACTGCGCGGAAAATTTGACAAAGCCGCGGGCATGATGGGCCTCACAAAACAGCAGCGCGAAGAATCCTGGCAGATGGTCGAGAAATTCGCCGGCTTCGGATTCTGCAAAGCCCACGCCGCCACCTATGCCGACGTCGCCTACCGCATGGCCTACCTGAAAACACATCATTCGGCGGAATTTCTTGCCGCCATGTGCAGCGCCGGCGCAGGGTTCTATCACGTTTCCGCATATGTCGAAGAAGCCAAACGCTGGGGCATTCCCGTGCGGCTGCCGTCGGTGAATCATTCGCGCATGGAGTACACCGCCGAACCTGCTGATCACGGCAAGCGCGCGCTTCGCGTCGGCCTGCTGCAAATCAAAGGACTGCGCATCGAAACCATCACTGCTATCGTCCGCGCGCGGGAACAATCCGGGCCGTTCCGCTCTCTCGAAGATTTTCTTCGCCGCGTTTCCGTCGGACGCCACGAAATCGAATCGCTCATCAAATGCGGCGCCTTCGATGAAGGGAGCGACGAAACGCACAGCGAAGCTCACCGAAGGACGCGCCCCGAAATGCTCTGGGATTGGAATCTTCTGCAAACCGCAGGGAAAGGCTCACCGACAAGCGCCTCGCGATCTCTAGGCATGACCCTTCCCCAAAAAACGGAAACCTTGTTCGCCGAATCCAGCGCGCCGGATCCCGTCGCCACGGCTCTCGCAGAAATGCAAATACCGGAATACACCCTCGAGCAAAAACTTCGTTATGAACGCGAAATCCTCGAAGTCTGCGTCAGCGGCCACCCGCTCGATTTTCTCCCGCGCAACGGCGAAGTCTGGAGCGACGAACTACCCGCCCTGCTCGGCAAGCGCGTCACGCTCTGCGGCTGGGTGATCACTTACCGCCATGTCGGCACGAAAAATTTCCGCAACATGATGTTCGTCACGCTCGAAGACCAGCGGGGCGTCTACGAAGTCGTGCTTTTCCCCGACGTTTACGATCGCTACGGCGGTCTGGTCTACGAGACGCGCACGATGCGCGTCACCGGCCGCGTCGAGCCGGATGGGCAGATCAACGGTGAAAAGCTGGAAGCGCTGCGGAAATAACGGAAATCACGAGAATGGCGGTGTACTTCATGATTCGCACAAACCCAAAAACCATACCGGGTGCCGAGCCTGAAACCGGCCGCCCCGCCGGAAGCGGCGAAGAATGGCTCGGGCGAAACCGCAGCTCCAAGCGCCGCCTATGGGAACGCCTCAATCCCCTCAGCCGCAAACAAATCCGCATCATCGCCGAAGCCCTGGCGCTCCAGCAAACTCACGCGCAATTGCCCGAACCGCTCCGCGCGCGCTTGAGCGCAACCCTCCAGGAACTCGATCTCCTGGTCGCGCGCCTCCGCGCCTTGCTCGTGGAGGTAGCACGACGGACACCACCCGGCCCATAAACGTTGCAGCGTCCATTTGGCGGCGGGATACTTTTTGTATGGGTGTCCATGGAAAGCGTGGCCTCGTTTTCTCTGCGGCGGCGGTCCTGGCGCTGCCTGCGCTTGCTTTTTCTGCGCGCGCCGATGAAATTCGCCTGAAGGACGGCAGGAAGATCAACGGCGTCATCGTCGGCTATGAAGACAACATGTTCAAGGTCAAGACGGACTACGGATATGAGCTCGTCGAGAAGGACAAAATCACCTCGATTATTCCGACTACGCCGGCCGCCAAGGCCGCGCCGGATTCAGCCGCAAAAAAGGACGCTCCTCAGCATCCGCCCAAGCCCGCCGCTGATGCACGCGATGCGCGACCGGAGCCGGCCGTGGCCACCGCCGCGAATACCGGCGCTGCCGCAACACCAACCAATGCTAGCGTAAAGAGCGGCACGCCGGCGGCCAGCGGAAAATCCGAAAAAACATCGGCGAAATCTGCGAACGCCGCCGCAAAACCCGATGCTCCCGCCGCCCCCGCGGCAAACGCTCCTGCTCCCGCAAATAAAACATCCGCATCGGCAACGACGACCACGCCAGCGTCAGCCGCAGCAACTCCGGTCTCACCTAACCAGCCCGAAGTCCCCGCCAACCGCGAGGAAGTCACCGGGAACACCTACACGAACTACACGCACGGATTCCGCATGTACAAAGCGCCGAGCTGGAACCTCATTGAGGAAGCGCGCAATGCTCTGCCCAACGCCATTGTGGCCATGGGCACCAGCAACGAATCCACGCTGATGGTGGTCGGCGAAGAAAAAACCAAAGATTCACTGGATGCTGCCGCAGCCGCGGTCGAAAAGCGCTTGAACGACGTCTACGTGAACTACCGGCGGCTCTCGCAGAAAAAGACCGTGGTAGGGGGAATGCCTGCCGTTGATTATCAGTACCGGGGAAAAGCGGACGACCACGACTGGTCGGGAAGGCTTGTCGTCATTGCTCGCGGCAAGGACATTCTCACCGTGCTGGCCATGACCTACGCCGACAGCGATCTGATTCAAATCCAGGAAAACGTCATCGCCCGCTCGATCACCAGCCTCGACTTCAACGTGCCCTAAAGCGTCCGTCCACGCACTGGTCTAAATTGGAAGAGTTCCGCCGACCTTTGCTTGGGAAGAATTTTTCTGGTTCGGCTTAGCTCGCGGCCGCCATACTGGGCTCAGAAGGTTTCCGTTCACGAATCAACCCGATCAGCGCTTGCGCCGCGCGCGGCAGACTGCGGTCGCGCCGGTAAATCAGCCCAAGTTCGCGCCAAAGGTCCACGCCCTCGACGTTCAGCAGCTTCACTTCCCCGGCTTTCACGTAGTCCTTCGCGAAGCTCTCGCTGATGAACGACACCCCGGCATCGGCCACCACAAATCGTTTGATCATGCCGACGCTCGGCAACTCCATCGCCACGTGAATCCGCGAGCGGTATGGCCGGAACAGCTTGTCCAGAACTTGACGTGTATAGCCTGTGCGCGGAAAAATCAGCGGCTGACTCGCCACTTCTCCGAGCGTAATCTTCAAGCGATGCGCCAGCGGATTCCGCGTGCTGACCATAAACCGCAAGCGGTCCTTGTAAATGCTGTGCACTTTCAGGTTGGGAGACTTCACCGGCAGCGTGACGATTCCCAAATCTACCGACCCGTCCTCTACGCGCTGCAAAATTTTATGACTGAAATTCCGGTAAATGCTGATGTGTACCCGCGGGTAGCGCTGCTGAAATTCCGCAAAAATATCCGGAAGCAAATAGAGGCATGTGGCCTCGTTCGCACCGAAAACCACTGGCCCTTGCACCACGTCTCCGCGGTCGGCAACCAGCTGAATCGATTCATCCCGCAGCCGCAGCAACTTTTCCGCATACTCGAAAAGCACTTCTCCGGCCGGGGTCAACTCTACCGATTTCGCCGAGCGGTCGAGCAGCCTGGTCTTGTACGCCTGCTCCAGTTGGCGAATTTGCGCACTCACAGCGGATTGCGAGCGGAACACCTTCTGCCCCGCGCGCGAGAAACTCTTCAGCTTGGCCACATAGACGAAGGTCGTGAGTTGGTCGAAGTCCATAGTTGGTTTGCCAGATAAGATTATAAGGGAATCTTCTCTTCCGGCCGTAAGTATTATCCTCTCTTTCAGGCTGGTATGGCCGTTCGCGAAATTGGCACAGCCGGCGGCGCCTGGAAAACCTGCCGGCGCCGCAGGAACCGAGCGAGAACGGGTTTCCACGTCGCTTCCACGGATCCCTGAAAATGCACCGGCTGAACGCGCATCAGCGGCAGCGCGCCGCGGCGAGCCAGCAGGCGTTCTGCGCGCGGGCTGCGCGTATGATGAACGTGCTCTTCAAGCGCCTGCCGCAGCCACGCGTCTTCCTGCGGTTCGATGTCTTCGAGAGTCACAAACTCGCGGTGCAACTTTCCTTCCGCTTCCCCGCGCAGAACGTAAGCCAAGCCACCTGTCATGCCGGAACCGAAATTCAGTCCCAGCGGCCCAAGAATGATGGCCACGCCTCCGGTCATGTACTCGCACCCGTGCTGACCGAGCCCTTCAACAACCGCAAACGCGCCACTGTTGCGCACCGCAAAGCGTTCACCGGCGCGGCCCGCAATAAAAAGCTGGCCCGACGTCGCGCCATAAAGCACGGTGTTCCCCGCGAGAACGTCGCCGCGACGCGAAGCCGCCTGCCCCGCGGTGATGGCAATCGTTCCGCCGGACAATCCCTTCCCGACATAATCGTTCGCTTCGCCGTTGAGCTTGACCGTGACACCCTCGGCCAGGAAAGCTCCAAAACTCTGTCCCGCGGCGCCGCGAAATTCCTGGCTGATCGCGTCATCGCCAACGCGGCCATTTTTCTTTCGCCGCATCAATTCTCCGCTCAGGCCTGCGCCCACGCTGCGGTCCGAATTCTGAATCGCTCGCGGCACGCTCTGCATGGCGAGCGTGGCATCGAAATGAATCGAATCTTCGAGCGCGGTCACGTGCAAGCCTGGTTCTTGCTGTGGATCCACGCGGTTGGACGGCGAAATCGGCACCACCAGGAACGGATCCATTCCCGACCGTGCCCCAAGCCTGTCGTACCAGCCCGTAAGCTCCCGCAGCGAGCGCACGCCAAGCTGCGCCAGCCGATGGCGCACTTCTTGCGCGAGCGCTTGGAAATAGGAAATCACCATTTCCGGCTTGCCTTGGAACCGCGCTCGGAATTTCTCGTCTTGCGTAGCGATTCCCACTGGGCACGTGTTCAGATGGCACTGCCGCGCCATCACGCATCCAATGGCCAGCAGCGACGCAGTGCCGAAGCCGAACTCATCGGCTCCCAGAATCGCCGCAAGCACAATGTCCCGCGCAAATTTCAGGCCTCCGTCCACACGGAGAGAGAGGCGTGAACGGAGGCCCGCGCGAACCAGTGTGTCATGGGTTTCGCGCAATCCGATTTCCCAGGGGAGCCCCGTGTTTTTGATGGAAGTAAGCGGCGAGGAACCTGTGCCGCCGTTGTGCCCGCTAATGGTGATGACATCCGCGCCGGCTTTCGCAACTCCCGCCGCAATGATGCCCACGCCGGCACCCGAAACGAGTTTCACGCCGATGCGCGCCCGGGGATTCACGGCACGCAAATCGTGAATTAACTGCGCAAGATCTTCGATGCTGTAAATATCGTGATGCGGGGGAGGCGAAATCAGCGGCGTTCCCGGAGTCGCGTGTCGGATGCGCGCAATGTATTCGCTGACTTTTTTCGCCGGTAACTGGCCACCCTCGCCCGGCTTCGACCCTTGCGCAATCTTGATTTCGAGCTCCTCGGCGTGCACCAGGTAGTCGGTTGTGACTCCGAACCGGGCCGAAGCCACCTGCTTGATCTTGTTCGCGGCGGCCGGTTCGTAACGATACGTGTCGGGGTCTTCCCCGCCCTCGCCGGTATTGCTGCGCCCGCCAAGCTCGTTCATCGCCAGCGCCAAAGTGCGATGCGCTTCCGGACTCAGCGAACCGAGGGACATCGCCTGCGTGCTGAACCGCTTTACGATCGCTTCCACTGGCTCGACTTCGTCCAACGGAATGGCCGTCTCCGGAGTGGTTTCGAGCAGGTCGCGCAGAAAAATCGTTCCTTGGCTTTCTGCTAATTCCTCGAAAACGGAATATTGCTTGGCGCTGGGGGCCTTGACGAACGCATGCAGTCTCCGCACAACTTCGGGCGAAGTGGCATGAAGCTCCGCTCCCTTCCGGAACCGGTAAAGCCCGGCGTCGTTCAGCTCCTCGGCTTCCGACGCGAACGCGGCTTTGTGCATCTTCAGGTAGTCGCCAAGCAGCTCGTCCAGCGATTTCTGGCCCGGATAATCGGAGCCATCTTCGAAGAATTGCTCGCAGAGGTCTTGCGAAAGGCCAACGATCTCAAACAGGTGGCTGTTGCGGTAGCTTGCCAGCGTCGAAACTCCCATGCGCGCCAGCACTTTGCGCAGGCCCGCATGGATGGCCATGCGGGCCTTTTCTGCGCCACCAGGCTCAAGAGACTCCGCAAACTCGTCGGCCAAATACGGCACCACCGCGCTCGCCCCCGCGGCCACTAGCAATGCGACGTGGTGCGTGTCAAACACTTGCGCCGACTCGACAATCAACGGCACATCCCACAATCCCTCGCCCACCATCGCTTTCCACACTGCCGCCGTTGCCAGCAGGGCCGGAAGCGGCGCGCGCCCCGCGGAAATCCCGCGATCCGAGAGGAGGAGGAGTCTCGGGGGATCGCTGCTGCTCAGAGGGGTAGTGGACAGCTGAGCAAAACTGCAGCGCGCCCCCGGGACTCCCGCGGCGGCAGGGAACGTAAAATCAATGCGGCGGAGGGAACCAAAAATCTCGGTCAACTGCGACAATTGCTCGGGTGTAAGCAGCGGGCTTGGCAGCGTCACGCCGTGCTTCAAATGAACTTCCAGCGACATCACATGCGTTTCACGCAGTGGATCAATCGGCGGATTGGTTACTTGAGCAAACCGCTGCTTGCAGTAATCCCACAGAGTCCTCGGTAACGCAGAAAGAAACGCTGGGGGCGCGTCATCTCCCATGCTCCAGTCGGCCTCTTTGCCGCGAAGCAGTGCCGAGAAAAGAATCTTGAATTGATCTTCGGTCCAACCCCCCGCACCAGCCACCCGTCTGGCCTCGCTCGGCAGCGTCGGCCGCGAACGGAACACTTCCGCAAGCTGCCTTTGTGGAACGGCATTTTGCGCTTGCTTAGCTGCCATCCTCTTGAGGACGGCGCGCCACCGCAGGAATTGTCCTGAAACCGGGTTGGCCAAAATCATTTCGCCGGGGCCAAGCCGCTGCCGCTCGGCTATTTGCGACTCTTCCAAATCCACCAGGCCTGTTTCCGATCCCGCGATGACCAGTCCATCGTGCGTCAGCGTATAGCGAAGCGGCCGCAGCCCGTTGCGATCCAGCTTCGCACCTACCCACTGACCGTCGGAAAACACCATCGCGGCAGGCCCGTCCCAGGGCTCGGTTTGCTTTGAAAGAGCACTCAAGGCGCAGCGAACATCGCGCGAGAGCGAAGGATCTTTTTCATACGCCGGCGGCATCATCGCCAGCATGGCTTCTTCCGAAGAAAGCCCGTCGAGCAACCGCAACTCGTAACCGTTGTCAAAACTCGCCGAGTCACTGACGTTGTCTTCCAAAATCGAAAACCACGGCCCGACTTTGAGCCGTTCCTGAATCTGCCGCTCCTTGGCACGCAACCAGCGCCGGTTGGATACGATGGTGTTGATTTCGCCATTGTGCGCCACGTAGCGGAAAGGCTGCGCGAGATGCCAGGAAGGCTGCGTGTTGGTCGAATACCGCTGATGAAAGACGGCAAAGGTCACGGCAAAGGAAGGATCGCGCAAGTCTTCATAAAACTGCGGAAACTGCCAGGGTGTGAGCAGCCCCTTGTAAACGATGGTCCTTGAAGAAAGGGAGCAAAGATAGCAGCGCGGCGGCAGCAACGACTCCGCGCGCTTCCTCAAAAGCATCAAACTTCTCTCGAATCCGGCTTCCTCAGCGGCTGGTTGAATAGCCTCGACGAAAAATTGCCAAATCTCCGGCATCGTCTCGAGCGCTTTCCGCCCGAGCGCATTGGTGTTCACAGGAACTCGGCGCCATCCGGTTACCCGCAGATGTTCGCTATCCGCGGCAATATCCATAGCCGCCCGAAATTCGGTCGTCGCCGAAGCAGGAAGAAAGGCGAAACCCACGCCAAAATGCTCCGGCAGTTCGATCTTCAGCTCCCGCCCGCGCTCGCGGAAGAACCTATGTGGCAGCGAGGTCAGCAATCCCGCCCCGTCGCCGCTGGCACCGTCCGCGTCCACGCCGCCGCGGTGCGTCAACCGCTCCAATGCCGCCAGTGAGATTTGAATGATTTCATAACTAGGCGCGCCGCCTAAGCGGGTGACAAACCCGGTACCACAGGCATCATGATCGGGGTGGCCCCAATTGGGGTGTCGTCCGCGCACAGATCCACCGCGCCAGTTCGGTACGCGAGTTTGGCCTCGACACTGCGACATACCAGTTTATTAAACGGGCAGGCCATTTATGTACAACGCAGAATTTCGATTTGCTGAATTGATTTCTTGGTGGGGTGAGGAAGCAACCCGTAATGGTTAAAACTTTGTGACTTCCGAGAAATGGAAATCGCGGACCTTCATCGCCGGCACTACCATCTCAAATGATTCTTCTCCCGTCGCACGAATCGAAGGACTCATCAGCTCGACTTTGCCAAGCATTTCGATCAGCGACTGGTTGAAGCGCAAATTCCTTACCGCGCCCGTAACCCGCCCATTTTCAACAAGAAACAAGCCGTCGCGGGTCATTCCGGTCATCACTTTTTCGTACGGATCCACTTCGCGAATGTACCACAGCCGGGTGACCAGCAGGCCTCGGTTTGTGGAAGCTACCATCTTCTCGACTGAGGAATCCCCGCCGCTCAAGACCAGGTTCATCGGCGCTTCCCCGTACTCATTGGGCAGCGCGAACCCGTGCCCGGTTGGCTTCCTGCGCGCCATCTTGGCCGACGCCCGCGAATACACCAGGTTCTTGGGCACCCCGCGATCCACCAGCAACACCTTTTGCCGCGGCATGCCCTCGCCGTCAAACGGCGCTCCCTTTTGCAGCGGATGATACACGTCATCGCCGATGTTGATGTTCTTGCCGAAAAGCTGCTTCCCCATGCGGTTATTTAAGCAGGAGCGCTTGTCTTGCACCGCGGTCGCGGCAAAGTCGTAGAACATAAATCCGACGAGATCGAGAACCGCCGCCGGCTCCAGAGTCACCGTGTAACGTCCCGGGGCCAGCTCCTGGGTTTTCACGGCAAGGTGCGCTTTCCGGCTCGCCCTTTCGGCGAGTTTCTGTGGATAAATCTCTCGCACATCGGCCGAATCCGCTTTGGCCCAACTCGCTGCGGGGTCTTCCTGCATGGTGACGGAAAATTGCGAATGCGTTTCGCAGTATGTCGCGAACAGGCCACGCGAATTCCCCACCGCCGTCTGGCTCTGCCCGCTTGAAAAAATTCCCGCCGCCATTTGTCTTTTCCTGGCGGCAAGATCGCAAGCGAGCCGGACCGCTCGCGCGCGATCTTCTGGAGTGAGCGCAGCCGTCCCACGGATGAACCGCCTCACCGCACGATAGCGTTGCTTCCCCGGCATGGGCAGCAGTCGCGGATCTGGGGGCTCGCTGTGCGCCAGCGAGAGCGAAGCTTCAATGGCCGCGCGCAGCGAATCCTCGTCCAACCGATTCGTGGTTGCCCGCGCGGTGCGGCCGCCGGTCGCGGTGCGAATCGAAACCGTCACGCCATGCTCAAAAACGTTCTGGTGAATGCCATTGTTCGCAAAGCGGGTCAGCGCATCCGCCACTTCATCCACATGCACTTCCGTCTCCGGCGCGCCCGCGGATTTCGCCAGCCGCAACACCGTTTCAATGATGCCTCGCAGTTCGCGCGGAGACCGAAGCTCCGCGCGCTCCGTCTTCTTTCCGCCCATATTTATTCTCGCCCTGGGTGCGACGGTCATTGTTTGGAAAAAGCCGTTCCGATCCTCACGTTGCGAAACCGCGCTGGAGCCGCGCCGTGCCCCGTTCCCATGGTTTGCATGGGCTGCCCCTTGCCGCAATTTGGCGTGCCCCAAAGCGTCCAATGGTCAAACTTGCAAATGGCGTCACACGAATTCCAAAACTCGGTGGTGATGCCGCTGTAGCTCGGATTTTTGAGCATCCGCACTATTTTGCCGCCGCGAATCTCCCAGCCGATTTCTGTCGAAAACTGAAACTGGTATCGCCGGTCATCGATCGACCACGACCGGTTTGTATCCATCAAAATTGCGTCACTCGTGTCCGCAATCAAATCGCCGTAGTCCCACGTGCCGGGCAGCAAGCTCACATTCGTCATGCGAATGATCGGCAAGCGATTCCAACTTTCCGTGCGCATCGTTCCCGACGACCGCTCCAGCCCAATCAGGTGCGCGGTCTCTCGACTCGATAGATATCCGCAGAATTTCCCGTCCTTGATAATGGCCGTGCATTGCGCCGGAACGCCCTCGTCATCATAGGCAAACGTCCCCAGCCCGCGCCCGTGATCCAGCCGCGCGTCGGCCACGACGTTCACGATCCTCGACGCGTATTTCAGCTTGTTAAACTGGTCGAGCGTCAGAAAACTCGTCCCCGCAAAATTCGCTTCCTGTCCCAGCACGCGGTCCAGCTCAATCGGATGACCAATCGATTCATGGATTTGCAAGCCGAGTTGATTTCCCGCAAGGATCACCGTGCCGAATTTTTCCGGGCATTGCGCGGCTGCGTGCAGCGCCGCCGCTTCATCCGCAATCACCGGCGCGTGCTTCAACAACTCCAGCGAATCCACCAATTCGTACCCTTCCAGCGCGTGCTGCCCGCCAAAGCTATTGGGATAGGAACGCTTCTGGATTTCTCCGCCCTGGAAGGAAGTCGCTCCGATTCCGCACCCGGAAATCACTTTTCTCTGATGGATCTGCGAACCGATACTCGACGCAAGCCACGAATCGATCTTGCGAAACTGCATGCTTGTTTCCGTCAGCGTGACGCCTTTTACCTTGCGCATTTCGCCGTCGGCGGCAAGCAGCAAAGCCAGCTGCGTCTCCAGCGGAATTTCGAAGGGATCTTTCCGGAAAGGGCTCTGCCAGCTATCCACGTAAGATTTCTCCGGCGCCAGCACCACGTTGCTGCGCTTCGCGAGCGCCGAAGCCTTCGCGATGGAAACCGCCTGCGCCGCGCACGCCGCCACGCCTTCGCGCGTCAGTCGATCCGTGGACGCAAATCCCCACGCTCCGTTCGCCAGCACGCGAACGCCGATGCCAATCGATTCGCTCTGCGCCAGTGTTCCAACTTGCCCGTTCTTCGTGGTCAGGTCGCGCTGCCGCAAATGCATCGCGCGCACGTCGCCGTACGAGGCGCCGCGCAATTTCGCCGTATCCAGTGCATTCGTGCAGAGATCCCACATGCTCGTTTTTTCAGAGAAAAGAGAAACTCACCCACAGAAAAGTTTAGGGCGCCCCGACCCGGTCGCGACGCCCTAAGAAGATAGCACGATTCCAAAACGAGTTTGGCGCGGCGGAATTTTACGTCCCTTCCTGCCAGGAGGCGAGATAGCGCTCCTGCTCCGGTGTCAGCTTGTCCAACCGATGCCCCATCGATTCGAGCTTCAGTCGCGCAATTTCTTTGTCCAGATGCTCTGGAACGACGTACACCTGCGGCTTCAGGGTCTTGGCATTCGCGCGCAGATACTCCAGCGAAAGAGCCTGGTTCGCAAAACTCATGTCCATCACCGCCGCAGGATGCCCTTCCGCCGTCGCCAAATTCACAAGCCGCCCCTCCCCGATCAAATAAATCTTCCGGCCATCGCGCAACTGGTATTCGTCCACCAGCGGTCGCACTTCGCGCTTGCCGGTCGCAAGTTTTTCCAGCGCGGGAATATCAATCTCTACGTTAAAGTGTCCGGAGTTGCAAATAATCGCTCCGCCCTTCATTTTCTCGAAATGTTCTTGCCGAATCACGTTCTTGTTTCCGGTTACGGTGATGAACACGTCGCCTTCCTTGAGCGCCTCGGCCATCGGCATCACGCGGAACCCATCCATCACCGCCTCGATGCCCTTCACCGGATCAATCTCGGTTACCATCACGTCCGCGCCCAGGCCTTTCGCGCGCATGGCCACGCCGCGGCCGCACCAGCCGTAGCCCGCAATCACCACCTTTTGCCCCGCCAACAGCAGATTCGTCGCGCGAATCACGCCGTCCAGCGTCGACTGCCCCGTGCCATAGCGATTGTCGAAGAAGTGCTTGGTCATCGCGTCATTCACCGCGATAATCGGATACTTCAGCGTCCCGTCCTTGGCCATCGCGCGCAGCCGGCTCACGCCGGTGGTGGTTTCTTCCGTCCCCGCAATCACGTTCGGCACCAGGTCCGTGCGCTTCGTCAGGAGCATGGTGACCAGGTCCGCGCCGTCGTCCATTGTAAATTGCGGTTTGTGCTCCAGCGCCGCGCTCAAATGCGAATAATACGTCTCGTTGTCTTCGCCCTTGATGGCATAAGTCGGAATGTTGAAATCGCGGTTCAGCGACGCTGCCACTTCGTCCTGCGTCGAAAGCGGATTCGACGCGCACAGCACGGCATCCGCTCCGGCGTCGCGCAGTGTAATCATCAAATTCGCCGTTTCGCTCGTCACGTGCAAACACGCGGAAACGCGCAACCCTTTCAGCGGCTGCTCTTTCGCAAAGCGCCTGCGAATAATTTCAAGCACCGGCATCTGCTGCGCCGCCCATTCGATCTTGCGTTTGCCGGCATCCGCCAGCCCCATATCCTTCACATCACCTTTTTTCATTTCTGCGATGGCCAAGTTCCCGCTCCCCGTTTCAGAATTTGCCTGCGAATGATTCGATTTCTTGCGGAAGTTACCAGTGAGACTGGCTCTGCGACGTTAAACTCTGGAATTCTTCTTTTTTTTTGACTCTTGGATCTTGAACTCTTGAACCCTCGGTGCCGCCTATCCGCTCGTTGCTCAGTCTTCTGTTGACTCTAAACGGTCAACGGCAGACTTCTTGCTACCGCCGCGCCGCAACTTCCGCGGCCACAGCCGTATTCAGCCCTGCCGCCTTTCGTAGTGCGTCCGCGCGGTCCGTGCGTTCCCAAGTGAACCCGGGGCCGCTGCGTCCGAAGTGTCCATACGCCGCCGTGGCCTTATAAATCGGCCGCCGCAAATCCAGCGTTTCGATAATGCCCTTCGGCGTCAGCTTGAAGTTCTCGCGAATCAGCTCGGTGATTTTTTCTTCCGGAATCATGGCGGTCCCAAAAGTCTCCGCCATCACCGAAACCGGCTCGGCCACCCCGATCGCGTAGGCCAGCTGCACTTCCGCTTTGCTCGCCAAGCCCGCCGCCACAAGATTCTTCGCAATGTATCGCGCCATGTAGCACGCCGAGCGGTCCACTTTTGACGGATCCTTGCCGGAAAATGCGCCACCGCCGTGCCGGCTGTACCCGCCGTACGTATCCACAATAATCTTGCGCCCTGTCAGGCCCGCGTCGCCCATGGGCCCGCCAATCACAAACCGCCCTGTCGGGTTGATGTGATACTTGGTGTGCGCGTCCAGCATCCGCGCCGGCACGATCGGCCGAATCACATGCTCCATCACTGCCGAGCGCAACTCCGCGTTGGACACCTTGTCGCTGTGCTGCGTCGAAACCACCACGCAATCCACGCGTGCCGGCCGCCCATCGCGGTATTCAATTGTCACTTGGGATTTTCCATCTGGCCGGAGGAAGTCAACGATCTTGGCCTTGCGAACTTCAGAGAGGCGTTGCGTCAAGCGGTGGGCCAGTTGAATGGGCATGGGCATCAGTTCATCCGTCTCATCGCAGGCAAAGCCAAACATCAGCCCTTGGTCGCCTGCCCCGCCGGTGTCCACGCCCATGGCAATGTCCGGCGACTGCCGCTTCACCGTGGAGATGATGGCGCACGTGTCGCAATCAAAACCATATTTGGCGCGATCGTAACCCACGCCGCGAATCGTTTCGCGCACCAGCTGGTCGTAATTCACGTGCGCGGTCGTGGTGATTTCTCCCGCCACTACCGCGAGGCCCGTTGTGACCAGCGTCTCGCACGCCACCCGCCCTTGCGGGTCCTGCCGCATCACTTCATCGAGCACCACGTCAGAAATCTGGTCGGCAATCTTGTCGGGATGGCCTTCCGTCACGGACTCCGAGGTAAACAAATAATTTCGTAAAGCTTCGCTCAAAACAATTTCTCCTTCTTGTTTTTCCAAGGATCCACGGTTTTTCAGGGAGCTTGTCATCCTTGAGGCAAACCACGGGGTTCACCGAAGGATCTCACGACACACCCTACTCCGACTTGCACACACCAGTAAAGGAATGGTCATTGCTACCAACCATCCCAAGTTACCATCTGCCCGCGCGCTCCGTCAACGAATTGAATCCTATTGAATCCAAATGCCTTAAACCGTCCTTTTCGCACCTCGGACGGCATACGCTTTTGAACGGCCCATACGATTTACGCCTTTGCAGAAATTTTTGCGCCCTTTGCCGGCCCCATTCCCGGCACCTGGTGAAGCTCTTCGGCCGCTGAATAAGTCTGCTGTGGTCCCACGAGCCAGCAAAAAAAGTGGTCCGCTACAAGACGGCACCGACTAGCGAGCCGCGCACAGCAACCGCTCGCAGGGCGGGAGAAGGAATTATGCGGGAATCAACCAGACCTATGCCGACGAGACCAAAAAGCGCAAGAACAATTCCCGCGGCAAGTGCTTTTTTTCTTGGTGAGCCCCAAGCTTTACCTAAGCCAAAGCATTCCCTTGGGAGTCGAAGATTTCGAGGTCGCCGAAGAGGGCGGCTTGCGATTCGATTTGCGCGCGGTCGCCAGCCAGCACCACCTGCATGTTCCCAGAATCGAGATACTTCCTGGCCATCTCCAGCACATCTTCCGACGCAACGGCGCGGACCCTGGCGCGATAGGTTTCCAGATAATCGTCGGGCAATTCATGCTGGGCCACAGTGGAGAACTGGGTGAGCAAAGCGTCCTGCGTGGCGAGTCCCAGGGAAAAGACACCGCTCAAGTAATTCTGCGCGTCAGCCAATTCTGAGGAAGGTACAGAAAGCGAACGCAGCTTGTCGAGTTCGTAGAACATTTCCGTGAGCGAGGCCGCCACAACATCGTTGCGCACAGCAGCTGACACGGAGAAATAGCCGTGCTGGCGCAGAGCGTTCACGCTGCTGCGCGGGCTGTAGGTGTAGCCTTTGTCTTCGCGAATGTTCATCACCAGGCGCGAATTAAAGGCGCCGCCATAAAGACAGTTGGTCAAGCCGAGCTTGATCCAATCCGGGTGCTTCCGCGGGATGGCGTGGCAACCGGCGAGAATCTGCGTTTGCACGGCGCCGGGCATGTGCACAAGATACACACGGCGCCCGCGGGGATTCGCAGGGGAGGGAAACGCCTTTGCTTCGGGCTTTTTCCCGCTCCACGCGCCGAACGCCTTCCCGATGGTCTTCAACATTTCTTGCGGTTCAAAATCGCCGACAAGGAGGAGGAGCGCATTTTGCGGGGTGTAATACTCCCGGTAGACCGATTGCAAATCTTCGCGCCTGTACGCAGCCACTTGCGCTTCGTTGGGGGCAATGTGGGCGTAAGGATGGGCGCCAAACAAGACCTTGCGCAACCGCTCGTTTGCCAGAAAACTCGGCTGCGTGCGATGGAGTTTCACTTCTTCGAGCTTTTGGCGTCGTTCGCGTTCGAATTCGGCCTCGGGGAAGGACGCCTCCCGGGCCAGTTCCTGCACCAGCTCCAAAAGCGGTTCAGCGAATTCGGATAACCCACTGAACGAGATCGCGCTTATGTCCGACCCTGCTTGCGAGGAGAGATCGGCGCCGATGCTCCGCAAATCTTCTTCAATCTGGCGGCTGGCACGGTTTTGCGTGCCGGTTCGAACGACAGTAGCGGTCATTTCCGCGAGCCCGGGCGCGCGATCCGCAACCGCGGCATTTCCGGAGCGGAACAAAAGCTCGCCGTGAAATTTAGGAATGGAATGAGACTCGGCAAGAATCACCTGCAAACCATTGGAGAGCTGGGCTTTCGTGCGCTTCGGCCAAATTACATCGCGCTCGGGAGCGAGCGGAGGAACGCCGACGGCAACTTCGACGGGGCGGGAGGCCATCACGCAGCCTCCTTGACTCCGGCGCTCGCCGGAACACGAAACACAATGGCGCGTTTTTCTTTGCGGAGATACTTTCCTGCGACGGAGTGAACTTGCTCGGGAGTCACGGCAAAAAAGCCGTCGAGAATCGTGTTCACAAGTTGCGGCTCATTATCGAAGAGCGTAAAACAGGCGAGCAGATGCATCAGGCCGTACTTGGGCATGTAGCCGACCCGACTGCCTTCGAGGGTTGCGTAATAATCCGACCGCCACTTGACCTTGAGCTGCTGCAATTCGCCGGCGCTGATTCCCTTTTCCCGCACTTGCTGAATCACTTCGTCGAACACGGACAGGGTCGCCTCGCTCGAATACTCCGGCTTATGCATAATTCTTGTGGTCATTTGGGTGGGCCCGTTATAGCCGAAGAGGTCATCGATGCCGCCATCCACTTCTACGGCAATTTGTTTTTCCAATACGAGTTCGCGATAGATTCTGCCGGCTCTTCCGCCGTGCAGCGCCTGATCGAGCAAGGCCATCGCATACCAATCCGCTGTGTGCCGCTGGGGCAATAGGTAGCCAATGGCCATGGCCGGCAAGGTGCCAAACTTTTCAACCACGCGGCCCCTCCGCTCTTCGTTTTGCACCGGCTCACTGGGGTCAGCGAACACCGGCGGCGCGCCAGCCGGAATACCGCCAAAATGTTTTTCGGCCAGGCCCATGCCTTCACCGGGTTTGACGTCGCCAAGGATGAGAAGCACGGCGTTATTGGGCACGTAATAGGATTTGAAGAAAGCCTGAACGTCGCCGAGATGTGCCGCATCAAGGTCCGCGAAGTCGCCATAGAAATTGTGGGCGTTGGCCCAGTTGCGGAAGGCTATAGGAGGCATATCCAGCCAGGGGAACCCGCCGTAGGGCTCGTTCATGACGTTGACGCGCACTTCTTCTTTCACGACATCGCGCTGGTTCTTTAGGTTTTCATCGTCCACTTTTAGGGCGCGCATGCGGTCCGCTTCGAGCCAGAGCACGCGCTCCAGGGCGTTGGAGGGAACGGCTTCATAATAATTGGTCACGTCGTAACTGGTCGAGCCGTTCAAGACGCCGCCGCTCGAGTTGATCAGTTTGATGTGCTGCATTTTGGGAGCGTTCGCGGAACCCTGGAACATCATATGTTCGAAAAGATGCGCGAAGCCGCTCCGCCCCTGTGGCTCGAGCCGGAAGCCAATTTTGTAATAGACGCCGACGGTCACGACCGGAGCTGTCGAGTCCGGCGCGACCACAACGTGCAAGCCATTGGCCAGTTTCTTGTGTTCTATGGCAACTTGGAGTCGATTCACCCGCATCCCCCTCGCACTTTGGCTTTCGGCTTCAATGCAGCAGAAATCTTTTCCAATTCCGCAGAAGTGCCGGCAGCATCCTGGGAAAGCACGCAAGCGGCCAAGCGGTTGAGAGCTTCATAAGCCTGCGCCGCTTCCACGTGAGAATCGCGCAGCGCGCGCAGATGCGCCTCCACAATCTTATAATCGCCTC
>QHYK01000035.1 GCA_003224085.1 Acidobacteriota bacterium
GCCAGGGACTATGGCAAGGCCGGTACGCCGGGGACCCAAAAATCATCGGACGCAACATCGCCATCGGCGGCGAAGCGTACGCAGTAGTCGGGGTTATGCCCGGAACTTTTCAGTTGCCGCTTATGGGCATCGCCAATTTGTGGACGCCCCTTGCGTTGACCGATATGCAGCGCGTGGACCGCGGCAACGTTTGGCTTCCTGCCTTTGGCCGACTGAAGCCAGGCGTAACGCTAGAACAAGCTCGGGCGGAAACGGCAACGTTCTTTGCCCATCTCGAGAAGGAGTTTCCGAAAACTAATACCAACCTGACTTGGCTCGTCAGCTCCATGACGGACAGAATCCGTAAGGAAGAAGGCGGGCCCGAAGTAATGATCTGCTTCGTAGTTGTCGGCCTGGTTCTGCTCATCGCGTGTGCAAACGTGGCGAATCTGATGCTGGCTCGCGCGACAAGCCGCACGAGGGAGTTCGCTGTGCGTGGAGCCCTTGGCGCGACGCGCAGGCGTTTGGCGGGGCAGCTCCTGACAGAATCGTTGTTGCTGTTTTTGGTCGGCGGCGTGGCGAGCCTGCTCTTTGCCTCATGGGGCATGCGCTGGATTGAGTCACAGATTCCCGGTCATATCCGTGGATACATTGTGAATTATGGCCACGTCGAGCTGGATTTCTCCACGCTGATGTTCACCCTAGGAATTACGTTGCTTTGTGGATTGGTCTTCGGCTTCGCGCCGGCATTCGAGAATTCGCGGCTTGATGTAAATCACACGCTCAAGGAAACATCCGGCCAGACGTCGGGCAGCAAAGCCGGCGGGCGGCTCCGGCGGATCTTTGTAGCCGCGGAGATTGCTCTGGCGGTAGTGGTGCTCATCTCGGCGACGTTGCTCGTGAAGAGCTTCATCATTTCTGTGCGCTCCAGTCCTGGCTACAATGCGGCCAACGTCCTGGTGGCGCAGCTCGCGCTCCCGAAGACGAAGTACACAGAGGACTCGCAATTTCGAAATTTCAGCGATGAAGTACTGTCCCGTATTCGCGCCCTGCCTGGAGCTGCTTCCACGAGCGTGGCGAGTCATGTCCCATTTGGCGGCTTCGGCCAGGGCATCGAATTCCAAGTGGTCGGAAAGCCGCTTCAACCCGGTGAGAGACAGGGGGCACCCTTCACTGCAGTGTCAGCGGATTATTTCTCGACGATGCAGATTGGGTTGGTCAAAGGCCGCTTTTTCGATTCCTCCGACGCGTATGGAACTTCTCCTTCCATAATTATCAGTCAAACTATGGCCCGACAGCTTTTGTCGGGCGAAGACCCCATCGGGAAAAAGCTTAGATTGGGCGAGCAGCATTCCGTCGGCACGATTGTTGGCATAGTGAATGCCATTAAGATGTACTACCTGCGTGAACGTCCCGGGTGGCACATCTATGTTCCTTTGGCGCAATTTCCCTCGAGAACTTTTGGATTCGTCGTACGCTCGTCCGGTGACCCCACGATAATGGCCACAGCTATCCGCGACGCGATTTGGGCTGTGGACCGCGACCAGCCTATCTCTTCGGTCGAGCCACTCGAGAACCTGATAGCTGCGGTTAACACGGGGGACCGGGTGGTAGCCGACCTGATGGTTTTCTTTAGCGTTCTAGCCATGTTTCTGGGGGCGATCGGGATCTACGGCGTGATGGCTCATCTAGTTTCGCAACGCATCCACGAAATTGCAATCCGCATGGCGCTGGGAGCAAGTCCGGTACACGTGATGCGCATGGTCCTCAGCCAAGGCCTGAAGCTGGCATTGCGCGGAGTTGCCGCGGGGGTGCTTGCTGCGCTCGGAGCGACGCGGCTGCTCGCCACGCAGCTATACCAAGTTACGCCAACCGATCCGCTGACGTTTATCGGCGTGCCGCTTCTATTTGCTATCGTTGCCCTGGCTGCATGCTACATTCCTGCGTGGCGGGGAATGCGCGTGGACCCGCTGGTGGCGCTGCGATATGAATAATATGAAAAAAGAATTTGATAAACCGCTGGGCCTGGTCACTCGAAAACGCCTGCCGTTTAGCCTTTTGGCTAGTTTATTTTTCACTCTAGCAGGGCGCACGCAAGCTCCCCCTGCCGTCCAGAATGCCAGCGCGATGCGCTTGGTTGTGGCGGACGAAAACAGCTATCCAACGCTGCGGGTTGTACTTCCGGGTCATCCCGACAGCGATAAGACCATAGAAGTGATTTTCCCTGAGCACGTCACGGTCCGACATGTGGGCGACAAGGAAGGAAAGCATCTGTTTCTGTTTCAGTCAGGCCAGCACGGAGATCGACCTGCTTGGCGGCAGGTCGGCCGGTCGCTGCAATATGAAAAGGATTTCGCGGGCGGTCTCCACATGTTAGCGGCTGCCATGCTGGAAGACGATGGAGTGCGCTTTAGCTACGAATTCGTGAACCGATCGCAATTAGTCTATGAAATGATTTACGCCCCGACCGACCCGAGGCTCACTTCCATGTTTCACGATGTTCGCTTGGAGCGGACCTATGTTCACCATAAGGACGGATTTGATCTCTTAGCGTCGGAAACGCCGAGTCGATTGACGATACCGCTCGACCAATGGCTACCTGCCCGCTACTTGGCGTCCTACACCTGGCCGAT
This sequence comes from Acidobacteriota bacterium, assembly GCA_003224085.1. Taxonomy (GTDB): domain Bacteria; phylum Acidobacteriota; class Terriglobia; order Acidiferrales; family UBA7541; genus Acidiferrum. The sequence goes on from QHYK01000035.1 coordinate 2,613, forward strand.
TCCCGCCAAAAAAGTAGAAAAAAGGGATGGTATTACGTACTACAACAAGTCCCGCGCCGTTGACGAGCCCTTGATCGCAACGGTTTCAAGTGACGGCAAATGGGTGGTGGCCAGTTTCACACGTACAACCGGAAACGTGTGGAGCAACCCGGAATTGACATGCCAACACGTAGACCCACAAATTCCCCTCGCGGTCGGCGCGAGTGCAGCGATGGAGACGAACCTTCTGGTGTTTCAAGGTTCTTTGGATGACGTCTTGAAGAAGGTCGATTCACAGCGCCAATCCCTTAGATAAAACGATGCCATCGGCGATTGGATTCGCGTCATTTTAGCCGCTAAGTGATGGTAGCTCTCGATCCTAAGCTGCAGAGGCAAGTATTCGCCATGAAGTCTCTCATCGCAGCCATTGTTGTGTTGGCATCCCTCGCAGTGGGTGTTCGAGGTCAAACGCCGGGCCCAAACGCTGCGGTCAAGACCACGACCGTCCCGCTGGATAGACTGAACGAACAGCAGGCCCGCAATGTGAAAACGGAATGGGTAACGTACAAGGGGCGAAAAGGGCTGCGCGTGATTGACACCGCACCGCCGGATGTCGCCGACGGGATTCAACTTGTCATCTTAAATAAGACTGAATTTCGGGACGGCACGATTGAAATCGAGTTGACGGGTGAACCCAGCCCGACGGCAAAGAGCACAGCACCGCGGGGATTCGTCGGTGTGGCCTTTCGCGTCAATCTTGACGCCGCCAAGGACGTCGCAAAGTACGAATGCTTTTACCTGCGTCCGACTAATGGGCGGGCCGACGACCAGGTGCGACGCAACCATTCGACCCAATACATTTCTCATCCGGACTTCCCCTGGTTTCGATTGCGTAAGGAGTTCCCGGAGAAATACGAGAGCTATGCAGACGTCGTCCCGGGAGAATGGACCAAGCTGAAGATCGAAGTGCATGGTGACAAGGCGCGCTTGTACGTGCAGGGTGCGCCGCAACCCGCCCTAGTCGTCAACGACCTCAAGCAAGCGCAAGGCAAGATTGCTTTATGGGTTGGAACCGAAACGATCGCGCACTTCGCCAATCTACGCGTATCACAGTGATTTCTGGAATCAGCGGTGCGATTGCCATCGTTAGTGGTTACAACAACGATAAGACTTAGCGCCCACCGGCGCCGCATCCTCCTAGAAAAACCGAGCGACGCAACTCTAGGTGTAAGTTCCCCAGCAGGTCCATTCCGCGAGTTGTCTGGTTCTCAATCGAAGAGGAACCACCGCCGCGAGGCACGAACGCGAGCTGAGGAACCTGAAGAATTTCTTTCCCGCGCTTCTCCCAAGCGCGTCAGGAGAGCCTTTGCCCTGTTGACACGGACTTATCATGGTCGGCTAATCGGAAACTGAGGCCCGAGCGGAGGCACTAATACTGCTAAAACAGGTTCGCCTGTGCAGGAGTGTCCAAGATGACGGGCAATGCGGACTCCGCATCGTCAATTTTTGAATTGTTGAGTTTCCTGCTGACAGGATACCGACGCATTAGATTCGCGTCGTAGGGCTTGAGAATGTCACGAATTGTTTCGAAGTCTTTGACGTCGGGATCGAGCCACACATCGTACTTGTCGGGCGTCACGATGACGGGCATACGGTCGTGCAGATCGGCTACGAGGGAATTCGGGCCAGTCGTTAAGATCGTGCAACGATCACTTCGCTGGCGTGAGTGAAATTGAGGGTTGTGAATGGGATTTCTATTGTCGCGGTCCATCCGTCAGGAGCGATGCGCGCTTCGGATGTCCACACTCCGTCCCACCCCCGGTCGAAGTCTCCTCCATTTGTGTCTCCTTGCTCTTCCACGATGAGGCCGTCGTTTTGCGTACCAAGTGGATTGACCTCGAATACGTAGGCGCCACGGCGATTGTGGTTCGAATCGATCAGGATTTCGAAGTGGTCGTCCAGGTCTTGGCTTACGTCCCGCCGGAGTTCGGTCGCGATGATCCGCGAAGGCTCGGAGTCATAGCAATGAATCCCGAAATACACGGCGTGTCGCGTGTAGAGAATGCGTACTTCTGTCTTCTCGGTTGGCGACTCGCCTTCGTGGGGTTCCCGTTGACGGAACTCCGTAATGGGTTTGGCGGATTGCCAGAGCGGATCGTTCAAGGTTCCGCCGAGCTTTGGGACGTGATCAACAGGAGTTGCTTCCGCACTCATCCGGGCGGACTCGCCCTTCGCAGGTGAAGCTTCGGCGTTCGCCCCAGACGATCGAAATAACAAGAGACACAGACTAAGAAGCCCGCACGCTAGATTGCCTCGCCTGCGGTAGAAGTTGCTCATGGAACCTGGATTTGTGGTCTGTCAATCCCGCATCTCATAAATTCATGATTCCGCGCACTTGTTCGCACCTGCCAGGGCCTTCGCTTTTTACACGCTATTCGGGCACTGCATAGTTCCAGATTTGCGCGGGTTCCAGTCCCGACGCCGGCACGCCGACGTACAGACTCGTTCCATAGAAAATGCCCGTGCGCACGCCCACGGCGGAAGGGATATTTGCGGAGAGCGTATAGTGGTCCGGGTCATTCTGTTGGACCACGCTGATGAATCCTTCGCCGCCGAGCGCATAAATCCGCTTGCGCTCCGCGTCGTAGTAGACATCGTCGCACGATCCTCCCACCGGGACTCTCGCTACTTCTTTGCCCGTATCGGTATCCAGCACGATTAGGAACGGGGGTCTCCGGGTCACCACGAAGAGGCGATGATCGTCTTCATCGAGCGCCATTGGATAGTTTGCTTTGACTCCGTTGAGTCCCCATTTGGTCAACTCGCCGGTCTTCCGGTCGATCACGTTGACCACACTGCCGTCATCCGGGACATTGACGAAAATGCGAGACCCTTTCTTTTCTAGCTGGAACGACTCGGAGTGACCTCCACTGCCCTTGAGGTCCTTCCCGACATGGGTTTCCGTCTCTGCATCGATCATAGCGATGCCGCCCACGATGCCGACAAAAACCCGTTTTGAATCTTCATCCCATCGCAGGTTGTCGGTGTCGGATTCCGCACCCAACTCGATACTCTTGCGAAGCGCGTACGTTTTGCCATCATAAACTTTGACCGTGCCGTTTCCCGCGTTGGCCACAAAGATTTTGTCCAATCCGGGAACATAGAGTACGCCCTGAGGTTCATCCAACCCCTTGATGCTCTGAACGACTTTGGCCTGAAAGGTGTTCACAATCTCCATCGAATTGTTACCCAGCGCGGCAAAAATCAGGAGCCGGCGCTTGGGAAATGCCGTGAAATGGTCGATACGACCGGCGACACCCGGCACCGGTATTTTTTGAATGAGCTGCAACGGCGCAAGTTCGCGGGACGGCGCCTGAGGCGCCGCGACTGCAGTCCTTGTACCTCGCATCGTAAGCAATCCGGGTGCGCCCAATGCCACCACGCCAACGGCTAGCAACTTCTTCATATCTCCTCCTGAGAGAGATTCTTTTTACTGCTTCCTCTAAAGAATCCACCGTGTCCGAAGAATTTCAGGGCTCTGGTTCGAAGACAAGAATAGCGGCCCCTTCGTTCTTATGAGCAGGTGCCGCGACGTAGTACCGATTCAGCTCAGGGGACCAAAACGAGGTACCGGCACCTGGTTTCGTGGGTATTTTCCCGATGGTTTCGTAGTGATCAGCATCTTTCTGTTGGTAGGCGAAGATGTATCCAACGTCAAAGTCGCGGCCCCCGGAAACATACACTCTCTTGTGTTCGCCATCGAAATAGACCCCGTCCATGCCCTCAACGGTTGGGAGATTTGCGATCTCCTTGCCGGTCTGAGAATCCATAACAATCATTTGTGGGGGCGTACGTGTTCCGATAAACAAACGGTGCGTTTTTTCGTCAAAGGCTCCGTCGCCATTCCGCTGGCTGCTGACAGACCACGTGGATACCACCTCGCGTTTCTTGGTATCCACCACTTGAACTTTACTTGCGGTAGAAACAAAAACAAACAAGGTATTGCCGGACTCGTCCAACAGAAGTTCCGCAGGGTGCGCCTCCACTTTGACGTCGCCAACGTGCTTGTCCGTTTCGGGGTCGATGATCCCAACTTCGCCATAGTCCTTGCCTGCGTCTTTGCCACCGTATCCCACGTAGATCAATTTCGTGTGCGGATCGTAGGTCACTCGGTTGGGCCCAAGATCCAGCTTGATGGAATCAAGCAATTCGAGAGTGTCCCCACGGAAGACGCGGAGCATCCCGTCATCTCCGCTAGCAACGAACACCTTATTGAGGGATGGAACGAAGGCAATTCCCTGTGTTTTCTTAAAACCAGGAACGCTTTTCAACCATTTGCCGGCCTGAAGGTCGACCACTTCGAGCGAGCCGTTCTCGAGGCCGGCCACAAAGAGCCGCTTGCCTTTGACATCCTCATCCATGTGGTCAATGCGGCCTTTGACATTCGGCATCGGAATGGTTCGGATGAGTCGAAGGGGAACATTGTCTTGCGGATAGGCTTGGGTACTCAATGACGCAAGCAAAATCAGACCAAAAGCAGAAAACTTCTTCATATAGTTCCTCCATAAACTCAGTGACAGCGTTTCCTGACGACTCGCCTACTCTTCGCACCGACTCTCACAGGCGATCGCGAACCGCACCGAGGGGCCCGAGAGCTTCCGAGCTGCCCCCTAACGGGAAGGGAGATGGTTTTGAATACGCCTTGCAGGTAACCGTAGTTCGGCTATTTTGTACACCGCCTGGTCCTATAACGCTACTGAAGTTTTGCTGAACAAATCGTAAGGATAGCGGCGAACGAGAAAAAACTTGAGCTTAAGAGGTCAGGAATGTTCTGGACCGTTCGAAGAGCGAACGCGATCCTGGCTCTACGCTGCTGCCATCTCAATGGCGAGCTTGAAGATTGCTGGGAGGCACGTCGGGCGGCTTAAGTTCCACTTGTAAGTCGCGCAGCCCCCGAATGACCCGAATGACGTTGAAGCTGCGAACCAGTATGCCGCTGTGATATCCTCACACCCACCAGCCATAGGAGATACACGAGAGGAGAAGTTAGCAGTTTTCCGGCACCTTTTTTGGATTCCGGAATTCATTCCCCACCTTGCCCATGTGATTTCGCGGGTCCGCGACCATTTGACTACCTTGAGGATCGTGTGCGGGCGCTACATTTGCTTTTAGAGAGTAAATTCCTACTAGCGGAGGTCTTACAATGGTTATTTTGAACCGACGTGCACTACTGCAAAGCTTGGGAATCGCGATTCCGGCCGCTGGCGTTCCGAGCGAACTAGCGGCACTCGCGGGCCGTCACCAACCCGACGACGACGGGTTTCGACAGCCTGTACAAACCACGGTAGCCGACTGGGGGCCGGTGGCGGGCGCCCTTGGACGAAGCGGCAAGCTGAATAGCGGTACCGTGTACCGGGTCGGGTTCCCGCGCGGCGACCTGAAGGTCACCAGTTACGGTATCCAAGTCGCCGCTGGACTCTCGCTCGGCGGCTACGCCGCCTTCGCTCGCTACGATGACGGTCAGACCATGGCCATGGGCGACCTAGTCGTCACCGAACCTGAACTTCCCGCCGTGACGGACGCCATTCACCGCAACGAAATCGACCAGAGCGCCATTCACAAGCACCTGCTTGCCCACGAGCCCGCCATCTGGTGGACCCATTTCCACGCCATGGGTGATGCGACGGTCATCGCTCGAGGTGTTCGCGCTGCTTTGGATCAAACCGGCACGCCACCACCTGCTCCTGTGAAACCGCCCGTCCCGCTCGATCTCGACACCGTTGGCATCGATGCCGCGCTTGGCACACCCGGTACGAACGACGGCGGCATCTACAAATTCTCATTCGCCCGAAACGAGACTGTTGCCGTTGACGGCAGAGTCGCGACGCCAGCTATGGGCATCAACACTGCTCTGAACTTCCAGCCCGTTGGCAATGGGCAGGCAGCGATCAATGGCGACTTCGTCATGGTCGCCGCTGAAGTGCAGAATGTCATCATGGCGCTGCGAGCCGGGGGTATACAGGTGGTCGAACTCCACAACCACAGCCTCCATGACCAGCCACGCCTCTTTTACCTCCACTTTTGGAAGGTAGACAATGGCGTAGCCCTCGCCCGAGCGCTTGCCGCCGCCGTGCATGCCACAAACGTCCACCCTGCCTGACACCGGCCCATGGGGGTATGCGGTGAGCCGGCCCAACTTCTTGACGTTCTGCCTGGCATTGGCCAAATCGGCGCCCTTGGGGACAAAATTCATCTTCACAGCCTATGGCTGTGATATAAAAAGTGGAGTTTTGCGCCAAGGTCGCATTAGAAAAGGACCTTATGACGACAGTAAAAATCGAAGCTCCCTCTGTGAGAGTTCCCGAGGAACATTTTTGGCGCTGTGAAGGCGGCTCCGAGAGAAAGGCCGAGCTCGCAATCGGAGCGCCAGTGCTGCTCGCAATTCGGCCAACCAGAGTCCCCACCGTGGCTTGGGCATTCAATCGAGGGCAAAGAAAAAGACAGAGTGACAAGGCAATCACTTTGGCGACGCTTGAAAGGTCTCTGTTTTGATTCGAATCGAAAGGCAATGTGCGTCCCCGTGCCCGGAGGCATTCGCCAACCGGGAATCCTGTGCCAAGGCGTGATTCACCCGACTCCGCTCATCTTAGGGGCCTTGGTCGGACTCGCCTACTTAAGATTTCCTGAACGAATCGTCAGGATTTCTGGCAGCAAGCTTCTTCGTACGTACGAAATCATCGCCTGGACCTTTACTGCCGGAGACTCGCGTCGAGCGTGAGGTTCCCCTTAGGGCCTCAGTTTGAACCTGCCTACGACAGTCAATCGCACACTTGCTAGGCAAGCGGTCTACTGCCTCTGGCGTTTGATCGTGAATGCCGGCGCCAATGCTCGTACGGATCTGACGAGCCTGAGCCAAGAATCAATGGACCAAGTGCGGCAAAATATTTCGGTCCAATTGCATCAATTTCAGTCCAACTACAGTCCAAAACGGACCGCTTTCCGGGTAGATTTTAGTAAGTTAGAGGCGTAAGGACAATTGAATCATCAGGAGTTATGGAGCGGGCGATGGGAATCGAACCCACGTCCGAAGCTTGGGAAGCTCCCGTACTACCATTGTACGACGCCCGCTAGTTGTTTCTGATTGTACTCAGGAATTGATTTTTCGTACAGCGGTTTGAGTGATGTCGGTTCCGAAAATTCTGATGTCCCGGCAGAAGCTCAAAACATCGGCCGGCAGAGCGCATGGCTTCCCGTCAGATGCCCGTAGCGGTCGTTGACTTGCTTCAATCCATCCAGATCCCGGATTGTGTCCGAGCATACTGTGATCCACAAATCGGACAATCATTGGCGCCCAGACATCGGCACTTTATCTGTCGGCTTGCGCTGAAACCATCCCATGGCGCATAGCATAATGAATAAGGTCGGCCAGAGAATGGAGGCCAAGCTTGAGCACGATTTTGGCCCGATGCGTCTCTACGGTCCTGACGGTGATTCCCAGCTGTGCTGCGATCTCCTTATTCGACTTCCCCTCGGCTAAGCGGTGGACGATCTCGGTCTCGCGAGGGGTTGTTCGCGTACCTCGCTCCCCTTGCCGCTGCTCGCTTCTTGTTTTGAGAAATCCCTCCAGCACGATTTCCGATACTTTAGGAGTGAGGAAACGCTTACCATCAGCAACGGCTCTTACGGCTTTCGGAAGAGAGTCCGTGAGATCGGATTTCAAGATGTATCCATGAGCCCTGCATCCAATGCACGCCGCACCATCTGGTCTGACTCGTGCATGGTGAGCACAAGAACTTTACTATCCGGAACTGCCTCCCGTATTTGACGTACCGCCTCGACTCCCGTCCAGTTCGGGCATGCTGATATCGACTACGGTGACATCCGGTTTCAGTTCAACTGCCTTTTCTACTGCCTCACGGCCATTGGTTGCCTCGCCGACGAGTCGCCAGCCGCGTCGGGAGTGGAGGACCGCCCGTACACCACGGCGCACTAACCGGGGTCGTCAGCGATCAGAATGCGAAGTTTTTTCACAGATGCGGGACGCAGAGCCTGAGTTGCATAACATCAGATTTTCTTAGCCATTTACGAGCATAGCGTAAGACACCTAATATCAATATGTTACGTAGATTCTGCGTCTTAGGTCAGCCCGTTTAGAGTGACATCCTCGGACATTTTGGCAACCATTTTTTTTGACGTGCATCTATGTAGGCGAAGACGCCAAGCGTGGGACAAGGATATGAGCATCAACCGGGATCGAGAAAAAGAAAGCGTCGTCGCTGAGCAGTCCGCTGAACCAGAACTCATCGCCGCGGATTCGGTAACTGCTGATTTGGAAGGGGCCAAGCTGGCCGTGGACTTAGACGACCTGAGGCAAACCTTGCAGCGGCGACAGGCAGATTTTGACAACTACCGGAGGCGCATCGAGAGAGAGAGGAGAGAGGATTCCAAGCGGGCGACCGCACGGGTGATCGAGGCCTTGATTCCGGTGATCGACGGTTTCGAGCACGCGTTAGCGGACAACTTTCGCAAGGGTTTTGAGCTGATCTATAAGCACCTCCTGGACAACGTTGCAAAGCTCGGAGCTGAGCGCATCGAACCAATCGGAAAGCACTTTGATCCTCATCTGCACCAGGCCATGGACCGCATCGAGACAGCCGACTACGAAGACGGAACCATCCTGCACATATTTGATCCGGGATACCTCTTTCATGGGCGCGTGTTGCGTCCGGCAATGGTACGGGTCGCGGTGAATCCACGCCCGCCATCCAGGAATATTGTCCACTGAGAAAAACTATCCGCTGACACCGGCAAGCCCGCGCCGCAATGGTGCCGGAGCTCCAACCAGAAGGCAAAGAGGAGGTGAACTTAAGTTATGGCGATGACCGACATCATCACGAGTCTCCGTGACGGAACCCTGCTGGTGCGACGCGGAACATGGTTGCCAGAGACGGTGAAGATCGAAGGCCAACTCGTGCTTGGGGAATGGAATCTTGCCTCGCGACCTAGCCATGCTGAGTTCGACAGAGAGCTCTACAAGGCCGGCTGGCAATTCTTTTACATTCCGCCAGAGACCCAAGCTGGCGCACTCGGCTTCAACCTGAAACATGCGCTCACAAGGGCGTTGAAGAAGTTGTTGGTGAAGGTGGACGCTACGAAGCTGAACGCCGTTCAAATTACGGTTGTTGGAACGAAGAAATTCTTGGGCATTCACTACGCGAGCATCAGCGCATATCTCCGTCACGTTCAGAAGAGTTTGATTCTGGCAGCGGAAAAGACAGAACAACAGAGGTTGCCGCGCGCCGCGTAGTGGGTTACGGGAGATTCCGGCTGTCCAAACCTACGCATGAGATGAGGCTGAGAGCAGGTCCGGAGCGCCCTCACACTCTTCTGCCGGAAGTGCCGGCAAAGCGCCACTAGATCAAAAAGGAGGTGTCTTATGGCGACCAAACCGATCAACGTTGAAGCTACACTTGCCGCGGCGCGCACAGCGCACACTGTCGGGGCTCTGAGTCAATGGCTGTCTGCGAGACAGCAATGGGCTCCCTTGGCGCTGCGGTTGCCGCTCGGCGTAATCTTCTTTGCTCACGGTGCTCAGAAAATGCTCGGCTGGTTCGGCGGCTACGGATGGCACGGAACGATGCAGTACTTCACAAATTCGCTGCATATTCCGACGCCCCTTGCCGCGACCGCAATCGTAGTCGAATTCCTGGGCGGCCTTGCGCTACTCGCCGGAGCTTTCACCCGGTGCGCAGCTGTGCTCACAGCTGTGGAAATGCTTGTGGCCGCAATCATGGTTCATTTGCCCAATGGTTTCTTCTTGAATTGGGCGAATGATCCTAGCAAGGGCCACGGCATCGAGTACAACGTCGCGCTGGTTGGCAGCGCATTGGCTCTGATGTTCCTTGGCGGAGGCCGGTTGAGCGTCGATGAATGGTTTAACAAGTAAGCCGTTCGCTTCAGCTTGTTGTGTACTTGTGTCTGAGTGAAGTGGGGCGGCGGCGGAGGCTAGCAGGAGTTTACAAGATACATGCGCCGACGGGGCAAGTGTTGGGAATAGAGTGAGTTGGCGGCCAGAGCGTGTATGTCCTAACTGGACTGACTCAGCGCACCCTTGGCGTAGCGTTGTAGTTCAAGCAGAGAAAAGAGCCGCTGCTGAAGCGGATCCATGCGGGT
>QHYK01000005.1 GCA_003224085.1 Acidobacteriota bacterium
GTGCATCCGCCGAGGCGTGTTTCACAGCGTTAAAGAACTCGTCACCACGATCATGGTTTCCGTCGAGCAACACAACAAGGAACCCAAACCGTTTATCTGGACAGCCAAGGCCTCGGATATCCTGGAAAAAGTGAAACGCGGACGAGCGGCCCTCAATAAACGACCATCTGTGTGACGCACTACACTAGTTGGCGGCGTTCTGGCAATGTGCGGAATAGTTGGCTCGCTTTGGAAGTTCTGGCCCCGCACTGCAAAAATGGAACACGTATCGCTCAAAATTGAAGCGTTACACCTGAGCAGGGACGAATTATTAAAACGTATGCCGAAAGAGGAGGCCATTAATCTCGTGCAAAACATACTACGGACAATGGAAGGGTCCTCGAACGCTCCCGATATTCCCGCCACCAAAATCAGAATGGAAAAACTCTTGGAAGAGTTGAAGCGGTCTTAGGCCACAAACTTGCGTACTCCGCTGGGCGTCAAGTCTCTCGCGATTCTGGCGAGCCGCTAGGATTTTGCCTTGTTTGCCCAACCCTTGTAACGGTCTGAGCATCCTCTAGATGCTTAAGTTATTGATAATATTCGTGGTTGCGCCAAAGTGATGCTTCGTTACGACAAATTAGCGGAAAAAAGACGGACGCAGGAAATGCCAGGCACACTCCTGATTTCGCCACAATTCATCTGCTGCCATAGACACAGATACACACGAAACAAACATCAAAATATGTATGTCTATGTATATGGCAGCAGGTCGAGAAAATGAAACAACTCGTGTTGATTCTGAACGACTTGTGAGCATCCATCTGCTGCCACTTCATCTGCTGCCACGTGCTCAATTTTGACGATTTTTCGGGCATTTGGCAGCAGATGGATTGGAAGCAAGTGGCAGCAAGTCGAATCGGGTCTGAGCCAATTCCTTCCTCTGCTACCTTCTGTCAAAATCCATTTGCTGCCAATTCACACTTTAGGCGGCTGGAAGCCACATTTCGTCCTCGTAAGGCGTCGGAACCCACTTCTCATACTTATGGCCGTTTCCTGCCGCGACGGCTACCTGTGTGACGTGCTCAGACATGCTCTTCCAAGCACGCTCGAAGGTGTGTAGCTCGTTATCGCGGAACGCATGGGTCATGGTCTCGAAGTCACGGATAGACCTTGCTACTTGGGCGACGGCCTTGCCGCTATTCAACTCACGACGCATCACCTCGACAATCGCCTTAATCTTGCTGGTGTAGAAGCCGACCCGGTCGGGAACCTCGCCTGTGAAGCAGACTTGGCGGATAACCATTTGGCGTTTGAAAATCTTAATCGCCACATCCAGGTCTTCCGGCTCCGCGACGGTGACCCCGCGCCCGAACGCTGCCATGTACATATCCAGCATCAAGTACTTCTTGAAGCGAACTTTTCGGCGGACGTCGCCCGGCTGACTCTTCCAAAAGTCCTCCAGCTTGGACTTGGTGTCCGAAGAAATCGTCATCTTGCAATTGAAGTTCATCGCTGCAATCTTCGAGTGCAAAGCAACGATTTCAGACTGCTTGATTTCAGGCAGGTCACCTGCTTCGATGGGTCCGCTAAATTCGGGATACAACCTATCAAACAACCCAAGCTTTGTTCGCCCGGCGAAGGCGCTCATAAATGCTGGACCGTCTTGCCCACACGCATAGACGCTCAAACGAGCGTTGTCGTGTGTCTTTGATGACTTCTGCTTACCGCGCTTCGCCAGGACACGGCTAATATGATGGCTATCGGCCAACTCGATGATGGTGTCGAGAATTTCGGGATTTTTCTTCTCCCCAGCTTTGTGCCCCAACGTCGTGACTTCATCGATATAGCAGACAATAGGTAGTTCGTTTGGCGGTTCAAAGAACGCGTCCTTCAATCCTGCGCCCGAGTCCGCGCTGTAAATGATTTTCAAATGTGGCTTTAATTCAGTCAGTTCTGGCGGGTTCAGAACCTTTTCGAATGTACGACGCCACGATTCTCCCTTGGACGTGCCAGTTATACCGATAGCCACTCCGTAGTAGGAAGAGTCACAATCTAGTCCTTCAAACGTGACCTTTCCTGCCATGCGAGCACCGAGATAAACCTTCGCATTCAAGAACGCAAACTGCGGAGGAATCGTGGTTCCACCGACAGCCACGTTAACGATGTCGCTGTATATTCCTGTGATTACCGATGAATTGAACTCAGGAATCTGGTTTTCGTCCGATAGGTCAATTGTGGAAGTTTCGCCTGCTGGAGCAACCACAATCGGCGTTGGCTTCTCAGCAAACTTCTTTGCTGTCTCCATCGCCTTTGCAATTGTGTGCTCCGCCAGCCTATCCCACTTCGGGCGATACAGCGTGGATTCCCGAAAGTCAGAGTCAATCTGCTCCGGGTCGTCGCCATGCTTCATCGCAAGCAGCGTAGCCAATGACATATCGGCTTCGCTCTGTGACGGAGCCTCAACCTTACCGCCGTCATCTTCAATCACAAATGGACGGTTGCTGGTAATCTTCCCATTCATCAGAACATACAACTTGCTTGCAAGAATTAGGTTTGGTTTCTTCGCGTAGACCACACTGCTACCGCCATCATCTCCTTTAAACGATGCAAACAGCGCACGTTTCTCAGACGGGAATTCTCGGTTGATGTGTCCACACAGCTGATGAGCCTGCCCAACATTTGCAGACTCCATCCCCGATGCAGTGCCGACACGCTTTCCTGTTACCGCGAAATAACGACGTTCGGAATAGCACTCGATTCCAACCTTGTCGCCAAATCCCGCAGCCGTGGCAATCGAGAATCTACGAGCACCATCTGGGAGCTGCCCGATGGCATAGACGCGGACGCCGTAGCCAGATGGAGTAATCTCCGTGTATGCGCCGAGCGTATTGATAACACGCTGCGCCCATTCTGTGATTTCCCCGGTCGCCGGATTGCGGCATCCATCCAAATCAAAGCCGACGAAGCTGCCGTCAGTCATGATTCCGACGCCTTCGGCCTCCGAAATCACCGCATTGTTAACGACGTCTTCGTATTTGTTCCATGTTGCCGGGTCAGTGCTTGACGCCTTGGTACCGTTTAACTGGTACGGAACCTTCGTCAAACGCCCGTCTGCTTGCTCCAACTTCCAGCGTACCCAATTCGGCTTCTGCTTCAACTCAATCGGCACAAGCGGAAGCGGGTCTGACTGAGCCTCGTAAATCCTTCTTACGAGCGGGTCATTGTAGTTGGATGGGTCAAGACCCAAATCTTCGTGGCTGACCGTCGCAAGATTGGTTTCTTCATGCGCAGGGGTCCGCCATTCACGTGCCGCAGCCTGCGCAATCGCAGCTTTCATGCGTTCCAGAAGGTCATCGCTCATGAACGCACCCTGAGTTTCGCGCTGCTATCGCCGCTTCGATTTCTCTTTTGACGTTCTGGATATGCCTGCTCAACCCTTCTAGGTTCTCGAAGATGAGCCAGTAGTGCATGTCGACTGCGGGAACTAGCCTCTGCTCCAACGGCTGCTGAGTTTCTCTGTCGAATACTTGGACTCGATAAAGTCCGGGAGAGGCCAGTCCTAAGAACTGTCCACTCCATCCGATTGTTTGGGGATTCGGCTTTCCGACTACCCTATCACTTGTTTTACGGGAATCGCTGTAGAAGAATTTTCCAGTCAGCGTCCCAATCGCTTCCTTGTTCACAACTATCTCTTTTCGACTGTATTTTTCCCCGCTGACCGTCGATAGTCAGCAGGTTCCACCTTCTTTCTGGCTTAAGCCCTTGAAATGTCCGAAGACTAGAATGGGCAGAACCAGCGGAAGCCATCCGCCGGGTCTTTACTGCGATACCTTGTGAAGTTTTTCTATAGCAGCAACCGCATTGAGCAATTCCGCCTTTGCCGCACTTGTGGCATGAGCTTCTAAGTGCTCAACATCTTTGTTTGTTCCCCCCTCATCCTACGCACAAAGTCTTAACACTTGGGTACGCAAGTTGTTGAAAATACACGGCGAGATTTATCTCGCCGTGCAAATCTCGCCCTGATTTATTAGGCCGCGGTCGCTTCGGGAGCAAGGGCTGGATTTTTTCCCAATCTCCTTCCGCAGACGGCTGGCGTACACGGACAGGGTTTCAACGGGTATTCCCGATTCATTTGAGACCTGTAGGTTTGAGCGTCGGCGGTAGACAATCTCGAACACGGCTTTCTTCATCTCGGAGTCCCACCGTTTCTTCGCTAACGCCTGGCGAACCTGTTCATTGGTCAGACCACCGCCGACTTTAGTGCGGCGTCCCGGCGCAGCAGGAATGTAGGGATGCACAACGGAGGCAATCGATGCCCCACGGCGGTCAACGGTACGCAGCCAAGGTTGATGAGCCTGTACCATCGCTGCGAACGCTGCACTGCCGTCATAGCCCAACTGAGAAACCAAATAGGTCAGATAACCCAAAGATGGAAATCTGGATTGCAGTCGGACCCGTCGTGCTTTATATGGACGGCGTTCGCCCACCCAATGCGGAGGGGGAAATGCTGAATGCTCCCCGGCTTCGGGTTCAGGCGGAGTAATCTCCCTGACTTTTGAAAGGGCGGTCATGTGCGGTGCCGCCCTTCCGCACGTTCCGCCCAACGCTGGAGCGTCGTTCGACGCAGATACAACTTGCGTCCGACTCGGACAACTGGAATTTCGCCTGTAGCAATAAGACCGCGCAACTGCCAAACGGTCAGACCGCTGACAGACGCTGCGGCCGGTAAGTCGAGCAGGATTGAGTTGCTTGCAGGTTCCATGATTTTCCTCTTTCGAGGCGCATCGATTGGACCACCGTGGAGATTCTTGGGAAGAACCCCTCGGTTGGTGGAGTCAGCTTTCGCTGCTCGCTCTTGATGCCCTACAGATTCAGATTCAACTACGCGGACGGGTCCAGACATGAAAAATGCCTTCCAGTTTGAATTTGGAAGGCACTGCTACCGGGTACCGCCCTCTTCACATGGCACCCGGTTCTAACTACGGCATGTGAAGCCCGTCCACCTATCCTTTTTGGATAGCGGGGTATTTCCAAATAAGTATACACCTAGTTCCGGTACTTGTCAAGTGGTTATTTTAGCAGTTTTAGCAGTTGTTTGCCCTCGTTTGGGACCGTGGTACGTCAGTCCTATTGCCGCAAAAGTCTTCTGCGTGAGAATCTAGCGCGTCATGACACACACGCAGATTCTTGAACTTCCTAAGAAGCGCGGCTCATATGGCGAAGGCTCTTGTTACCAACGTCAGGACAACAAGCGTTGGGAGATTTCCTTCTATGACAATGAGGGTCGCCGTCGTCGTCAGTCATTCAACACCGAGGCGAAGGCTCTCAAGGCGTTGAACCGTGCTCTGACCTTGAAGGAAGCCGGGAAGCTGGACGAGCCGGAGACCCGCGTCAGGGTCGATGCGCTCGCAGAGGCATACTTGCGGTATCTCAAAAACTCCAAACCCAAGTCGCACCTTTGGGCAGACCGAACCTGGAACAAACATCTGAAACCTTTCTTCGGCGGTAGGCTTGCGGGTCGTGTTGGCACGACGGAACTAGACAAGTACATCGAAGAACGAAAAGACGGTGTTGAGGAGTCACGCATTCTGAGCCTCAACAGCACAGTAAATCGTGAACTCGCCATCCTAAAGGCCGCGTACAACCACGGTGCGCAATTGGACCCGCCGTTGGTTTCCCGTGTTCCAAAGTTCCCGAAGAAATTGCGCGAGTCTGACCCGCGTAGCGGATGGGTTGATGATGCTCAGTATGAAGCCCTGCAAGATAACGCCAAGTATGTATGGCTTCGCGGCTTTCTCGCGGTTGCTTTCAACTTCGGCTTTCGAAAAAGCGAACTGCTAGGGCTACGAGTCAAGCAAGTAAGCCTGAAAGAGCGGACGATTCAACTTCTTCCTGGAACAACGAAGAACGACAAGGGACGCACTGTCAGAATGACAGAGGACGTGTACCAACGGCTGACTCCATGCGTGAAGGGTAAGAAGCCCGAGGACCCGGTCTTCACATGGGAGAACGGCGACCCGGTTAAGGACTTTCGAGTGGCTTGGGCCAAAATGTGCAAAGTAGCGAAGGTCAATATTGACCCGCACGATTTCAGGCGCACGGCTGTAAGGAATTTGGTACGCTCAGGTGTGAGCGAGAAAGTTGCCATGCGAATATCCGGCCACGTCACACGTTCCGTCTTTGACCGCTACGATATTGGTAGCGAGGATGACCTTGTGGACGCGGCAAACAAGCTGGAAAGCCGGAGAAGCCAGAGCGTAAGTTCTGCGCAAAATTCCACGTCAGAAAATTCTCAAATTGGACGCAAATTGGTCACAGGAAAGGAGACAGGGACCGAACAGTCTGTAACTCGTTGATTCTACAGTGCGGGAGTGGCGGAACTGGCAGACGCGCAAGACTTAGGATCTTGTGGCCGAAAGGCCGTGGGGGTTCAAATCCCTCCTTCCGCACCAAAGCGTTCCCTCTTTTGCCATTATTTCTTTCTGCCTTTGTCTCTCTATCAACGAAGTCCGCGATACCGTTAGGTCAAATCATCTCTTTCATTTCTTTATAATTTGCGTCCCCAGCCTTGGTGTTTATTCAAGACTGGTCCAGGCGCTGTGGCTTTTCCGTGGTGAAGCCAAGTGGCCACGTTTCGACTCCGACATGGAGTTTTCAACGTCCGGTTCGGGTGAGTTGGGCCGAGAAGGGTACGCGTACGTACAACTCAGAACGTGCTACTCGAAGGAAGAGGCGGGCGTGCCCCCAGCACGGCGCCGGCGAAACCATACCCAAAGTACGACCAGCGCGACGAACGCGCCCGTTGTATCTAGCAGCGAATCATAAGGCGACGCCGTGCGGCTGGCCACAAAGGATTGATGAAACTCATCGGTGACGGAGTATCCCGCTGCAATGAGAAGCGCCGCGATCCCCCAGATCCAGCGCCAACCGGTGCGGTGGGCTCGCACCGCGCGGTAGAGCAGAATGCAATACGCAAAATACTCCGCGAAATGGGCGCACTTGCGAATGACGTGATGGATGAAATCGTACTGGCTTTGCGCCAGCCCCGGTATGAGCCAGCGCAAAATCGGCTCAAAAAACCATTTCGTATGTTCGGCGGAAAACGTGTCCATGGACGCGGTGAATATCACACCCGACCACAGAATGGCCGGCCACCACGCCCACAGCCGCGCCACTCCTCGCGGCATCGGAGTTTTGGCACGAATCTCGGAGAAGCTAGGGGCAGGACGAGGGTTGCGCCACGGTTGCGAGTCCGACACCAGAATTCAACTCCTTTCTATTTTTCTTCTCATGTTTTTTCAGCTTTTACGCTAATTGAGAATAAATCTCCTGATACAAGAAAGGCGCGGCATGCTGTGCCCCACAAAGAGTGAGAAACGACCTTGCGAGGGAAATACCGAGACGGTACAAGACTATTCCATCCGGTAATTGGGCGCTTCCTTGGTGATAATAACGTCGTGCACGTGGCTTTCACGCAGTCCCGCCGCGGTGACGCGAATGAAGCGGCTCTTTTCCCTGAATTCCTTGAGCGTGCTCGCCCCGACGTAGCCCATTCCGCTTCGTAATCCGCCAACAAGTTGATCCGTCAACGCACCGAGCGATCCCTTATACGGCACGCGCCCTTCCACGCCTTCGGGAACGGACTTGCCGCGTTCGCCGGGATCCTGCACCGTGGCATAACGATCCGAGCCTGCTTCCATGGCTCCCGTCGAACCCATCCCACGATACGATTTGAAGGTTCGTCCCTGATAGAGAATCGTCTCACCCGGCGACTCTTCTGTTCCCGCGAACAAGCTTCCAATCATCACGCAAGAGGCGCCCGCAGCGAGCGCCTTCGAAATGTCTCCCGAATACTTGATCCCGCCGTCGGCAATCAGGGGCACATCCGTGCCTTGCGCCGCACGCGCCGCTTCCATGACGGCCGTCAACTGCGGCACGCCCGCGCCCGTCACCACGCGCGTGGTGCAAATGGATCCCGGCCCGATACCAACCTTCAAACCGTCCACGCCGAGCGAAATCAGCTCTTTCGCGCCTTCGTAAGTCGCGACGTTTCCCGCAACCAGCTGGATTTCCGGCAGCCTGTGACGAATAATCTTGATCGCTTCCATCACGCGAAAGGAATGCCCATGTGCCGTGTCAATCGCCAGGACGTCCACTTTGGCTTTGGACAATTCCACAGCTCGCTCGAGAAAATCTCCCGTGGCTCCAACGGCTGCCCCCACTCGCAGCCGCCCATGCTCGTCCTTTGCCGCGCGCGGATATTCCAGCTTTTTCTGAATGTCTTTAACGGTGATTAGTCCTTTGAGATTGAAGTCCTGATCTACGACCAACAATTTTTCGATGCGATGCTTCTGCAGAATGCGCTCAGCTTCGTCCAGAGTCGTGCCCACGGGCACAGTCACGAGATTTTCTTTGGTCATCACCGAACTGACTAACTGCGAATGATTTTTTTCAAATCGTAGATCGCGATTCGTCAAAATCCCTGTCAGGCGCGAGCCGCGCGTCACGGGAAGCCCGGAAATCTTGTACTTGTTCATGATTTCCAGCGCCTGCCGGATGGTGATGTCCGGAGAAATCGTGACTGGGTCGACGATCATCCCACTTTCCGAACGCTTCACGCGGTCCACTTCTTCCGCCTGCTTTTCGACGGACATGCTGCGGTGCACGATGCCGATGCCGCCTTGCCGTGCGAGAGCGATCGCCAGCCGTGACTCCGTGACGGTATCCATGGCCGCGGACGCCAACGGCACATTCAACTTCACTTTGCGGGAAAAATTCGTGGTGGTATCTACTTCCGTCGGCAAAACCGTTGACCGGCCGGGCAAAAGCAGCACGTCGTCAAAGGTGAGCGCGTCGGGGATCGAACCGTCGTTCATTCAAACCTCGCATTCAAGGATTGGCCCCCGGGAAAAAGGCGCCATAAGCGAAGCAGCCCAGCGGGTGCCCGCTGGGCCGTCAAACCAACACATCAGAATCGTAAAAATGGGTCACGGGTGAATGTTCCATTCTAGGGGGAGCGCCACCCTCGGTCAAGTTGAGACGCCAATGCCAATGCCTCAATGCCTCAATAAGGCGCGTCATCTCTGCTATTCTCGACCTGTAAAGATTTTGAGAAAAATAGATCATGATTCCAGAATTCGAGCCCCATCCTTTGCTAAAGAACGGCCATGCCATGACTATCGCCGCCGCTTTGGTTCCGCGTCGTTTCAAGATTCCGCCCGCAGAAGCGCGACGCTTTCAGGTGGACAAGGATTCCTGGCTCCTCGGGCATTGTCATTGGCAGTCAGAAAAGAACAAACACGTGCCCGTTCTCGTCCTCGTGCACGGCCTCGAGGGCTCAAGCGATTCGAATTACATGCGTGGCATCGCCGAAAAAGCGTTTCACCAGGGCTTTCACGTCGTCCGCCTGAACCAACGCAATTGTGGCGGAACCGAAGCTCTGACTCCCACACTTTACAATTCCGGAATGAGCAGCGACTACCGCGCCGTATTCCAAGAACTCTCCAGCGGCGACGGCTTTGAACAAATCTTCTTCGCCGGATACTCGATGGGAGGCAATCTCGTCACCAAAATGGCGGGAGAGTTTGCCGCCGCCCCGCCCAAGGCTCTGCGCGGCGTCGGCGCCGTCTGCCCCGCCCTGGATCTTGCGGCCTGCGCGGACGCACTAGAACGTAAAGAAAATCTTCTCTACGAACGCCACTTTGTTTCCGGTTTGATGGATCGCTACGCCCGCAAGCAGAAAATGTTTCCGGACCGCTACCCGCTCAACGGGCTTGTCCCCATTCGAACCGTACGCCAATTCGATGATGTCATCACCGCGCCACAATTCGGCTACCGTGACGCCCAGGACTACTACGAGCATGCCAGCGCCAAGCGCGTCGTCGCGCAAATCCACCTTCCCGTCCTCCTGATCACCGCTCAGGACGACCCGTTCGTTCCCTACGCTTCTTTCACGGCCGCAAGAATCAGCGACAATCCGGCGATCCGTCTCATTGCCCCGCGACACGGCGGTCATTGCGGATTTATTTCGAAGCGCCCCGGTCGAGAGCGCTTCTGGGCCGAGCAGCGCATCATCGATTTCTGCCAAGCTCACGGTGCCGTGTGAACAACGCGATTGCCGCCACCCTCTTGGATAGCGGCATCACCTCTTCGGCTCAATAAGCAGTGATCCCCATAGCCACCGTCGTTTGGTAGTTCGCCGCGGAACAGTAATGATAGGTGTACCCATTCGCGTCCGGCCCGATGTCGGCACAAGAAGTTGGCACGACATTCGACTGTAGCGTGCCATTCAGCGGGGCGCTTACCTGCGCCGCCAGCGTATTGCCCGAAGCGTCCTGCGACGCAATGCTCGACCCCCAGGTACTCCCCAACGGAAGCAACGTTCCCCATTGCGTCTGGGTCGAGGTGTTCCAGGCATAGAAGTCGGCCGGATTACTGCAATTGTTCCACCAGGAGCACTGATACCCGTGCGAGAAATAAGTCACGTCACCCGCTTCCCGTTGCACTCCGACAAACTGCAAAGAGTACAGCGGGTTCCCCGCGCTGTCCCGGTATTGCACGTAGCCGATGTAATCGAAGTGGTCGGTGACAAAATTGCTGCCGTACTGCGCGACCACGCTCGCCGCTGTGGAGTTGCAAACAGGAAAAGGAACCACCGCGAGAGAAGTTCCAATGGCATTCAAGCCCTTATCCGTGAAGGAAATCAGCTGTGTTCCGTCCATGCTCTCCGTGTAAGAAATGTCCACTGGAAGTTGCCACGCGGCTGCGGTCGTACTCCCCATGCACCCATAATCTTGGATCAGGGTCGAAGCGCCCTGAAGGTGAATGGAGCTCCCGGAGGTGTTCGAGTAGCTGAAAACCGTGGCTCCCTGATAGGTAACCTGGTAAGAATGTGTTTGCTGGCTGGGAGAATTCACGTTGCTATCCAAAAAGATTCCTGTGGCGTGCTCCGCGTTGTTGGTGGAAATGGTAATCGTGCCCGACGCTGTATTGTTGCTGAGGTCCCAGTCTCCCGGAACCGGATTCGCGGCAGTCACTTGAATAGCGTGCGTACCCGCGCCGCTAAATGTATATGAGAACTCGCAGGTCACTCCTCCTCCCGCGGCTACATAAACGCTGTTGACCTGATCCACGGTGTTGCCGTCAACATCGAGCGTGCAAGCAGTCGTGGCTCCCGAGTCTCCATTCAGCTCGGCGATATTCGCGCGAATGTTCACCACCTGCTGGACGATGGCCGTTTCTGGGAACGTCAGGTTTTGCATGGCCAGGTCGGGCCGCAGTTTTACCGTCGTATACGCCGTCACAGGGTCATCCTCGGGAAAGCCGGTGACGTAACTCCGTACCTGGATTTGCTCACCGCGATATAAAGACGGCCAGGTAAAACTGTAATATCCCGCAGGTGTCGCGAGATGACTGAAATATTTCTCTAATAGCGCCACCCCGGATGGGGTGAAAGGCTCAAATCGTACTGAGGCAAAACTGCCCGGAGGGGTGGTGTTGGAATCCAGCTTTCCCGTGGTGAGCTCCACGGTGCTGTTGTTGTCTTTGCCGAGTAAGGCGCGGGCGGTTACGACGGCGGAGTTGCTTTCCCCAACGCCGTCGGGGACGCCGCTCTCGCGGTAGTGAAGTGAACTACTGATGGCGTAGCTAGGAACGGTGCTCTGGCCCCACACCCCCATCGGCATGGCTCCCAGAAGTAAGATGAGGGATACAAAACGCTTCGCGGAAGTATGCACACCGCCATGGAACAGGATCACGGGACACCTCAAGTCTGTTGAAATGATTTCCGGGCTATAGAAAGGAGGCTGGACGCAGGGCCCACCGATGCTAGTGATTCACTACCGTGCGCAGCAATCGAGTGAATTGTTGAAACTGGGTTGCGAGATACGCGCCAAGAAGACCGGGTGAAATCCTGACTCCAACGAGGTTAGCCGAGGTTTCTCGAGCAGCGTGCCAACCGCAGTGCTTCCTCAGCGCGTCCCGGTATCGTAAATGACGTGCAGCTCTGCGATGCGTGCTCGCGTAACTCGACTTAGCCGAGCGGCTTCTCCAGGGACATGGCAAATCCCGGAGTCAGGAGCTGCGCCGGGCCGCTTTCCGTAATCACCATGTCGTCCTCGGACCGCAGTCCGAACTCGCCAATAAGGTATATCCCCGGCTCATTGGAAAACGTCATTCCGGGTTCAAGCACCGCCTTGCTCCCACGCACGAGATACGGATGCTCGTGGCCGTCGAGGCCAATCCCGTGCCCCAGCCGGTGCGTGAACCTCTTGTAGTCTGGTCCAAATCCGGCATCGGTGATCACTTTCCGGGCCGCATCATCCACCGTGCCCGAGAGCCGGCCCGCGCGCGCGGCATCCAGCGCCGCATCCTGTGCCTTGCGCACAATTTCAAAAACCCGGGCCACTTTTTCCGAAGGCTTGACCAAAACTCCTGTGCGCGTCACGTCCGATTGATAGCCCTCGACCGCGCAACCTCCGTCAATGAGAACGACTTCGCCCTCTTTCAGTTTTTGCGGCTTGATCGTGCCGTGTGGCAGCGCCGCGGAAGCTCCCAGCAGCACCAGCGCTCCGCCGTGCAAGCCCATCTTCGAAAATCCGCCTTCCACTAGCTTCCCAATCTCCTCCTGCGACATCCCTTCCTTGACCGAAGCGAGAACAGCGCGAAAAACATCAAACGTAGCCTCACACGCCAGCCTCATCAGCTCCAGTTCGTGCGGCGACTTCCGTCCCCGGCAAGCAATCGTCACAGGGTCGGCGGAAACGCATTCAAGTCCCGGTGCCGCCGCGCGCAAATGGTCGTAAAACGTGAATGGCGCCGTCTCTTCCACGCCGATGCGGCCCGTTCGAATCCCGCGATCCGCCAGCGCCGCCGCCGCGATTTTCGTGGGGCTTTGGTCTTCCTGCCACGCGCGCACTTCCGCAGGGAATTGCAGCTTTTCGCGCATGCGCCCTTCTTCGAACGCCGGCACAACGATAATCGGCTCGCCCGTGCGCGGAAGCACCAGCGCAAGCAGCCGCTCGCTCATTCCCCAGCGAATTCCTGTGAAGTAATAGAGGGAAGTCCCCGGCGCAATGAACACCGCGCCATACTTCGGCGTCCGCTCGGTCATCCATTTCTGCGCATGCTCGATCCGTCCGCGATATTCGTCTATGGTGATGGGATGAACGCGCGAACCCAGCGGCTTCAGGCTGGAAAACGCTTCCGGAAGCGCATCGGCCCCACAATTAGCGGGCGGTTTGCCCACCGGCGCGAGCGCGGCAACGGAAGCAACCACGCTGCCTTTCAAGAATCCTCGCCGCGATACACCAGTGCTGCTCTCTAAGAATTCCCGGCGCGACGCGCCAAGGGAATCAGTCCAAGTCTGTTTGCGCATAGCGAGGAAAGCTATATCCGGGCCATCTTCTGCTGTCAAGGCAGAAGGAAGTACCCAAAAACAAAATGAGGGAGCTCTGAAGGGCTCCCTCGTTTTGGCTGAGAGTTGTTAAGCCTTACCAGGCGAACCTGAGTCCTAACTCTATGGTCCGGCTGCCGCCGTTGAAGATGAATTTGTTCAGGAATTGCGAAGAGTCCACGAAAATGTAGCTGGTGTTCAACGGGTTGGTATTAGTGGTCTGGTCAATCGACCCATTGTTGGTCGGCAAACCGATGCTGTAATTTTGATGGTTGAAGGTATCGAAGGTCTGGAAGCGGAACTGCAACGATGCGCGCTCCGTGAACTTCATCGTCTTGAACAGCGACATGTTCCAGATGTTCAGTCCGGGAGTGCTTACCGTATTGCGGCCTGCATTCGCCTTTGCTCCAAGCTGCGCTTGGACGAAGCGCGCCTGAGGATTGATCGTCCCGGCATTTTGTCCTACGGCCGCCGGAGCGACGACATAACCAACGATATTGGCGTCGTTTTCCGAGCCGCACTGCCAAGCAAGTGTGGGTTTGGATGGGTCAAGGCCTACAATCGTGGTGGCTCCGCCTGCCCCCGCGTTACACACCGCGTTGACCACCGTACCTGTCAAACCCGCGCCGCTAGGGTTGATAATGGCTCGGTCGCCCGCGACATCGCCGTTAGCGTTGGCGTCTGCATCGGAAAGCGGAGTCACGGGCTGGCCCGACTGCGCCAGGTACGTGCCGCTCCACTCCCAACCGTGAACTAGGCCCCCAAGGAACCGATTCTCGGTTCGCAGGTTGGGGAAGTCATAGACCCAGGTCACCACGAACTTGTGAGGCAAGTCCAGTGCGGACCGGCCCCGTTCAGCCGCGAAGTTGAATCCATCTTGCGCACGCCGCGGATTGACATAGCTGCTGAACAGTTCGTTCGTGGAATTGTCAATATTCTTCGAGAATGTGTAGTTCGTGCGGAAATACAACCCCTTCGCGAACCGGTGCATGAAATCCACCGAACCGGCATGATAAATCCCGACCCCCAGCGGCGGGTCCGTCGTCAAGTTCCCGGCAAATCCGTTCGGAGCCGCCAACAACGGCCGGTACAACTTTGTCGCCAGGAAGTTGTCGAAATCAGCCAGCGTGCTCGCGGGCGCCGTCACAGTTGATGGAACCGCCGAAGCGGTCAAGTAGGTCGGGAGCGGTGTGGCGCCCCCGCCGGGAACGTTTGGATCAAACGCCGAAGCCGAGTTGAGGCGCTTCTGCACCGGCAGTTCCAGGCTTCGCGTGCCTACATAACGCACTTCAATGCTGGTATCTTTGAATACCTCATGCTGCACGCCAAGCGACCAAGTGATTACCTTCGGATCCACCATGTCCAGGATTAATGCCTGCGTGGCTTTTCGAGCATCCGCAGTTGTCGCGGGTGGTACGTTGACCTGCAGGAGGCCGCCGCCCGCGAGGAAGCCAGAACCTGGTTTGCCCCCGGGGCCAGAAGTGCACCACGCCGGCGAGCCGGGCAGCGCGCAGGTGAGTGTAGGATTCTGTTCCGTCTGCAATTCCGGCGGCAAGCTGTTGACGGCGAAGTTTGTGGGGATTACGTCGTACGCGATCTGGCCGCCTCCCCGGATGGACCATTTCCCCCGCCCCGTAGGATCCCACGCAAAGCCGACGCGCGGGCCGAAATTGTTGGTATCGGATTTCGGCTTGCGGAAGATCAACCCAACCGCGGGGTCATCGGCGATGGAGTTCAGCGCCTGCTTGCCTTCGTCGCGCGGCACACCGGACCATTCGTACCGCAGTCCAAGATTCAACGTGAGCCGTGGCATCAGCTTCCAGTCATCCTGCACGAACCAGTAGACTGCCGGATTGTTCAGCGCTGAAGTAGCTGTTCCCGCACCCCGGAGCGCCCCATTACCGCCGTCGGGCACAAGGTCATTGATAAAGGAATTGAGCGAGGCGTAGTCCCATTCCCCGCGCGCACGCGGCAAAGACGTGCTTTCTGTGATGTAGTTCCTTCCTTCAATCCCCGCCTTAAACGTATGCCTTCCGCGGATGTAGGTGACGTTGTCGACAAGCTGGTAGATGTTTTGAACGTAGCCCTGCGGAGCAAGGCTGTACGGGCCGAGGTTGCTCCCGAACGGATCGATTTCAACGTTCGGGAAGTTAGAAAACGGTGCGGGCGTCACAATATTGGGCCCGTTCAGCCTCGAGAAAGAAGCACGAAGGTCGTTGATGACCCGGCTGCTAATCGTCCACGCATCAGTCAATATATACTTCCGTGCGTCAGACTGGTTCGCGCCTGTAAATTGGCTTTGTGGCTGAACCGGGTTTACTTGCGGCGATCGCTGCCGATCATAAAGCACGCGCCCGCGGAGTTGATGTTTGCCCAGGTTCACATCGCCGTTGATTGTGAAATCGTGTTCTCTAAAGTAGGTTGGAGCGACTCCGGCGAAATTGCCGACTGGGATGCTCTGCGTGTTACCATTCAAACTTACGGGTACCGTACCGCCTGGCCCTGGGGACTGCTGGGGCGCGATGGGAAATTGTTTCAGTATGGCCACCACGGCCGAGTCGGGGTTCATTGCCAGCAATTGCGACATTCCAGCGGCCGTTGGCGTTGTTACTGTCGCGCCCTGCGAACCCAAACCTTCATTCTGGAATTCGTAGGCTCCATAGATGAAAAACTTATTCTTTAGAATCGGGCCTCCTGCGCTTGCGCCCAGCCGATTGTAGTCAAAACGATTCTTAACATCTGAAACTGGGTTGCCATTAGCTTTGGCACCGGCGGCAGCGGCTATCTCCTGGTTCGTTGCCGCGTCCAGATCCCGGTTCCGGTTGTAGCCCCATCCGGCGCCATGCCAGTTATTGGTTCCTGACTTGGTCACGATATTGAACTGGCCTCCGGCCGAGTGGCCATATTCAGCGCTGAATTGATTGGTCAGCAGAGTGAATTCGGCTACAGACTCCTGAATGACCGGCTGCGTTGGACCGTTGACATCCACGCGGTTATCATCGACGCCGTCAATCGAAAAACCATTGAACCGCGGGCGGGTTCCCCCGATCGAGCCGCCCGAACCCAGCACCCCGCCTTCTTGCGTCGTTGTTCCTGGAGCAAAGACCGCAAGCTCCTTCACGTCACCCCCCAGCGTATTCACCGGAAGATCATTCACGACTTGGTTGCTGAATGTGGCGCCCAGTTCCGAGGATTCCGTCTTCACCAGATCTGCTCCGGCCGTAACTTCTACTACCGCCGTGGCGTCTCCCACCTCAAGCGTCGCGGCAACTTCCGCGACTTGGTTGGACTCTACTTGGACGCCTCTGTTGACGGCCTTCTTGAATCCCGGCTTTTCCACCGTAACCGTGTAAGAGCCGACTAGAAGATTCGGGAAAACGTACGTCGCCGCACTCGACGCTGTCGTCATGATCGACACATTGGTCGCCTCATTGGTGACTATAACTTTGGCATCGGCGATTCCTGCGCCCGTCGAATCTGCCACGGTGACACGTAGAGTCCCGTCGAGCCTTTGCGCGTTCGCAAAGGCCGGCAAGACCAGTGAAGCCATCAATAAAGTCAGAAGCGCCGTCCGCAGATTTGCATTGCGAAATCTCCCGCCAGACCTTGTCGCTGTGTTTCGAAAGTCGCCTTGAATAACCGCTCCTTCAAAATTCATTTGCTCCCCTCCATTCGAATGAAACAAACGCAAACCTGCCTGCTCAGCGCGCGGAGTCTCCGAACAAATCCTTTCCGGACAAACAGATTCCGCTTGAGCTTTGCGAAGGGGTTTGCAGGTCAACCGCCAATGGGCTGTCGCGCCTAGGTTTTGATTTTTCTATGACTTACAGGCCAAATTGGTGGGCGAAAAGCTTAAGCTTCGATATTTTTGAAGATTTTATCTAATTTAGATTCAAGTATGCGGAGAGCAGCGGTTCGCCGACCATTGAATTCGGTCGCGTGGCTCTAGATACTCACTCGCAGAGTGACAACGCAGGCGCAACCCACAAAGAAGTGGGAGATCCACGCCAGCCCCGTACGAAACCAGGAGCGCCAGAGCGATCCACCACCAGCGCTGCAATGCGATTGCGGCAACCAGCAGCCATCCCGCTAGCGTTCCCGTCAGGTGAACTGCGCGCGTGCCGGGTTGGCCGTGCGCTCGCACGTATTCCGGCCAGAAAGTTGCGATTCATTGCTGCGCAAGCATAATAACGAACAAGAGTTCCAGGCCGAAAGCACCAAACCCGAAAAGAGATTCCTCGTCGCTCTGCTCCTCGGAATGGCAGGTCTCGGTTTCCTTCGACATGTTGGGAGAACTAAAAACTGCGAACGGCCAACGGCAAACTGCAAACCGCGCGCTACTCGGCGCGGATGGCCAAGATGTCTTTGCCGCGCACCTGAATTTCGATGCCGAGAGGTGGGCGCAAGTCCGATCCCTGCACGATCGCTCCTCGTACGATGGCGCCGGTTCCCGGAAGGCTCGCGGTTTTGGCCGGATCGAAAACCGTGTGGTTGCATGGATTGCCAACCATCGGATGTCTCGCGCGAGTAAAGCCGTACTCGGTGTGCAGGCGCGCGAGATCCGTGACGTACTCGAGCTTGCAGTTGCCAAAGGGCGCGTTCACCGAAAAAGCCCAGTAGCCGGTGGCTTGCGATGCGGAGCCGGTCGGCAGGCGGACCAGGATTCCGGGAGTGTTTTCGCCGGTAAGGGCGTTGCGCACAAAAAACTCTTTGAAGGACCACGGCTTGGACATTTCCGCGACCTCCGCGATGCCGGGCGCGTCCGCCGTGGCGTGCGGCACCAAAGTGCTCGGGTCGGGGGCGGGAGTGGGCAACTCGATTTGCGGCTGCTGGTCGGCGGCTTTGGTGTCCGCGTGGCGGGGACGGAGCGCCCAGCGCGCCCCCAGGAAAATCACTAACAGCACGGCCATGAGTCCGATGCCGAGTTTGAGGGAAGAGTCGGCCGGAGGAGTCGACTGCGTCCCAGGAGCGGGGACGCCGGGGATTTGCGGCATCTCCGCTTTGAAACGGTCCGATGGGGGCTGATCGGGCATAGGCGCTTGCACTGTCTTTATACTTGAAATGTGCGGCACATTCAAAACGCAATTCTGAAGTGGCAAGTGATGAGTGGCGAGTGACGATTTGACCCGGCAGAGAATTACCAGTTAGCGGACAGTCCCGATGGGGTCGGGATCTTCGATTCACAGTCGACGGTTTCAGAAGAAGCGAGAATCCTCGCACGCGCTGATAGCGGCCTCGAAAGTGCTTCCTTTGGATTAAACGGGACTTGGGAGGACGGAAACGCGTGGGAAGGGCCCCTATGGATATACGTATTTTGATTAGCTGTAAAGTTATGTCTTTTTTAGGTTTACTGCGCAATATGAGGCTGCGGAAGGTGAAGTCAGATGGAGAAAGGCGGAAGGTCGTAATGTCAAGGGACCAGCAGAGCCTCGGGGTTTTTCTTGGCGATGGTGAGGAGCTTGAGGGCGGCCTGGCGGGGACGCCGCGTGCCCTGCTCCCAGCTGCGAACGGCGCTGGCGCTGACATTCAAATAGGTGGCGAAAAGGGCCTGGAGGGCCTCCTTCATTTCCTCAAAAATGTTGACTCTGATTCTCTTGGACATGGTCAGGCTCCCGATGCCTTTTTGATCTCTGTGACCGACCGCCGGATCAGCGAGCGCTGATCGGCCGTGGCGTCTTCTTGTTCATTCTTGGAGAGGAGAATCAGCAAGTGAACGCACTGGCTTTTCTCGAGGTATAAATACAAACAGCGGTGGCCGCATTGAGCAGTGAGGGGCTGAAGGCGGCAAGACGAAATGTTTCCAAAGGGGCAACAAATCTGTTATTGAGATGAGTACAGGGGGCGGGTGGAGGCTTGTAAGGGGGACGAAGGGAAACTAAGGTAGGGAAAGGCAGAAAGCAGAAAGAAGAAGTTTAAGAGTCGAAAAGTCAAAGGGTTGAAGAGAAGAGAGATTTCTCGCGGCGCTGCGCTCCGTTCGAAATGACGGCATGGCGAAGAAGAGCTGAAGAGTCCAAGGGTGGAAGAGGTGAGGGTCCTGGGGTTTAGGGTTAGAACGTTGGGTCAACGGGAATGAGTCCGGAAGCACAAGGCGGGGCGCGGGCGTTTGTTCGCAGCTTGAACATTCTGCTGAAATTCGCGCGGCTGTACGAGTTCGGGCATGCGAAGACCACGGCGCAATTCGACACGGCGTGGAGAGAGCTGCGGCAGGCGCTGGAGGTCAGCGGCGGGAGCGGAGTGCTGCTGGGCGCTTCGGGGCACCAGATTTTGCTCGACGGCGTGCCGATGGGCTCGTCGGCGGGAGAAAGAAGCTTCGCGCAGCTGCTGACCGCTTCGGGAATCGCGAGTATCCACTTTTCCACAGGGCTTTCCCAGTCGCAATTTGCGCGGTTCGTGCGCGCGTTTCCCAGCGGAAACACGAAGCCGTCGGCGCTGGCCGAGCAGTTGAAAACGGCGCTGGGCGGAGACACCAGCATCAAGGTGAACGAGATTCGCTACGTCGCGGAAGATTCGTCGGTGGCGGGAATCAAAGTGGCGGCGCAGCTGACGGCGAAAGCGCTGGGCGCGCAGGGCGACAAGTTCCGCGAATTCTTTGAAGACCCGAACAAGATGCTGCAGATGATTTTGGCCGCGGAAAGCGCGCGCGGAGGCGGTGGCAGCGGAGGAATGGGCGGGCCGGGTCATGGTCCCGGAGGAGCCGGGCCCGGGTTCGGCGGGACAGGGATGGGCGGAAGCGGCGGCGGGTCGGGTGGCCCCGGAACTGGAGTAGGCGGCGCAGGAGCGGGGACGGCCGGCGGTGGCGGCGGAACGGGCGGCGGCGGTGAAGGTTTGTGGGGGACCGGAGGGGGCGGTCGCACCGGTTCGGGCGGAGGCGGAACCGGCGTTGGTGGCGGGCCGGGAGGCGGTGGCTCAGGAGGAGAATCAGGAACCGGCGGCGGAGGTAGCGGTTCGGGAGCAGGGGGCTGGGGCGCCGGGGCCGGAAGCGGCGGTGCTGGCGGACCGGGCGGCGGCGAGTTTGGAAGTGGGGGAGGCGGCGGCGCAGGAGCTCCGGGAAAATGGCTGACGGCTTCGGCATTGCTGCGTGGCGAAAAGGGTGGCGGGCACGGACACGGAATAGGAAGCGGCGAAGGCGCATTCCGGGTCGAGGAAGAGGAAGTGCGCTCGATGCTGGGACTGTTTGCCGCGCTGGGGAAAGCGCGGAAGGATCCGGACTCGCGAATGGACGTGCCGACGTTCCAGTCGCGGCTGAGCTCGATGCCCGTGCGCGCGCAGTATACGCTGCAGCAGGCGCTGGCAGGATTGGCGGCGCAAGCGCCCGAAGCGAAACCCGACAAACCGATGCTGCTGAAGCTGGCGGAGCACGTGGCGATTCGCTTCGCGCTGGACAGCTACGAGCGCGGCGAGCTGCGCGTGAATGCGGTGAAGCAACTGCTCGACCGCATGAACACCGAAATCGAAGCGCTGCGCAAGATTCTTTCCACACAAGAACAAATGATGGCGCAGGCGGGACTCTCCGTGCAGGCTTACACGGAGCTGCTGGACCAGGAATTCTGGGAGCAGGTGCCGGAAGAAAACAAAAAGGAAGTGCTGACATCGGACGAGGCGTGGTGCGTGCCGCCGCGAAACGTACGCGCGTTCTTGGAAGAGATGCTGCGGCGCGGCGAATTGAAGACCGCAAACGAGATACTTTTGAAGTACGCGTCCTGCATCGGGCTGGAAGCGCCGGAAGCGCGGCGCACGACGGCGATTGGGCTCTCCGATTTGGGCGAACTTTATGGCAGCGGGGATGGCAGTGCGTTGATGGAGGCCATCCGGCGGGTCGGGAACCAGCTGGCCGTCGAGCGCGAACCGGAATTGCAGACGCTGGTCGGCGCGGCTTTTGTGCGATTGAGCCAGGAAGCAGCTTCGAAGCGCTGCTACCCGGCAATGCAGCAGGCGCTGGCTTCGCTGGAAAGCGTGGAAGCGCAGCGGCCAGGCTCGACGCAAAGCTTGCGGCCGCGCATCGGGGCCGAGGAGCGGCTGCCCGAATTCATCGAAGAAGCGGTGCGCACCGGGCAAATCGCTGACGGGATGATGGACATTCTGACCCTGATGCCCAAGGCCACCATCAACTACGTGACGAACCGCTTCGGGCATTGCGGGTTCCGTGAGGACTGCGAGCTGCTGTGCTCGGTGATTCACAACCTGGGGGAAGATGCCGTGCAACGGCTCATCGAGACGCTGCAGACGGCTCCCGCAGGAGAGGCGGCTGAAACAATTGGTTTGCTGAGCCAGCTCTCTCCCGACCAGGTGGGAAAAATTTTGCCGGTGCGGCTCTCGCAGTGGCCGCGCTCTTCCCATGACCGGGTTGTGCGGCAACTCTCCGCTGCGCCGCCGGAACAGCGGGCGCAGCTGCTGGTTGCGGTTTACGATTCGCTGGACCTTATGATCCGTCCGCTCGCGATCGATGAGATGGGCATGAGCGGACAGGCCGAATGCATTCCAAAACTGATCGCGCTATTGCAGGAAGACGAAACTATGGGTTTCGCGCGCGTGAAGGCCATCGAGGCCCTGGGGCGGCTGCGAGCCACTGCGGCGAGCCCGCTGCTGCTGCACATTCTCGAAACCAAACAAGTATGGCGGTGGGTGTATCCCAACGAAATGAGAATTGCCGCGGCCCAAGCGCTGCTCCGCGTGGATAAGGCGGTTGGGATGCAAGTCGTGGCCGCCAGCGGAATTGACCGCCGGGAGCTGGCGCTGGAGCCTACGGATCCGGAAGGAAACGCTTCAGTGATCCGGCAAAGGCGCTATGCACGACTGAAACTGTCGCGCAACCTCGTGGCGGTCACTACGAATTTGCGGGAAAACTTCAGACTGAGCATCCCCGAATTGAACCTGGGCGGCGGAATCGGGTCAGGAGAGCGTCACTTGGCGCCAGGGTCGCTGCTGAGTCTGAAGTTCACGCATGGCGTGCGCCACATCAAGGCGCAGGCGATGGTGCGCGGCGCGCGGCCTCAAGCGATGGCTTTCGAATTTGCAGACATGGACCTGCAAGAACGCTACCGCCTCCGCAAATTGTTGTTGGAGCTGGGTGGATTGCCAATGGTGGCGCAGGTCACCAATCGCAGCCGGCGGCGTGGGCGCGTGGCGGTTTCAAAAGCCTGACGCCGCTTACGCTGCGAATTCCAGCGCCCCTCACCTGTTAACCAGGCTCTCCGTCGGAGAACAAGCCGGCCGCTTTCCTCAGGTTAAATGAAAAGAGTAAGACTGCGATTCAGACAGTAGCTTGACCCGTTCGCTGGCCTAGAAAGCCCAGATCGGTTGAGCAGAGACTGACCATCCCAAAGTGGGCCATGGACGCGCCTTCGGAAGCGCGCACCCGTTCTGGTTCTCACCACCTCGCTGAGGGGTCCGATTCTTACCAAGCTCATCTTT
>QHYK01000090.1 GCA_003224085.1 Acidobacteriota bacterium
TCGGGTCTCCCTACATCCCTACCCAGGATCGACCGCCTGCCGGGTCTCGGCGAGAGCCTTTCCCGAACCCGTGTCCGCTCTCCTTCATTAGACACCGAAGGAAGCGGGTTTGTTTCCCAGTACTTGGCTCCGGTAAGGAGCCATGAACAACGTTCCCGCTAAGGGGCCGCAATAACTTCGACGCGTAGGATGTCAATTGTGGCACCGCTCGTTGGCCAATGCAATGGAACCATTGGGCGGTTTTGGGCAGTTGACCGTTTGCCGTGAAGGGAGCAAAGGTACGCAGCTGACAGCCGACAGCTCATAGGTGACAGTGGGCCGAAGATGGAGATTTTTTCGCCCGTTTCTTGGTCGGAGATGAGGTATTCACGGGGCGAGAATGCGGCGAGCCTTTTGACGCGCGTCTTGGCGCGTTCCAGATTGTCCGCTTGTTCGAGCAAGCGAGGAGTGCCGTCGCTTTCCACCCTGGAGATGTGGAATGGCTGGGACATGGCTTTTAGCAACCAGCAACGAAACGGGTCCGACAGGGAAGATTGAATCATAGGCTTGGCTCCGTGTCTACCGCCCAAAATGGGCGGATTTATACATTTCTATACGGTCATTTTCGTTGCTTGGGCGCAAACTATGCGGATGCGAGGCTGTGGAAAGCTCGCTCTGAGAACGCGAAGAATGCCGGCGGCACGAAAGCGGCGGCAAGCCGCCATTCGGGGCTCACGGTAAACCGCTCCCCAAAGGAAAGCGGAGTAGTATCATTGCGCCGATCCGAAGCGATTGCCTTCCCACAAGGAGAAACGCCGATGAAAGCGCGGTATTCCCTCTCACTGACTACGGTTTGTGTGGCGGTGTCCTGGATTGCCTTCGGAGGAGCGCAGGCGCAGCAGCAGAAGGCGCCGGTGCGGATGTTCAACACGGCGAAGCAAAAGCTTCGCGAAGGAAAGACGATTGTCGGCGCCACGGTGTTCTCTCCCGACCCGAACATTTATTGCGCCATTGCCAACGCGGGATACGACTATCTGTGGATCGAGATGCAGCACAGTCCATTGATGTTTGAGGATGTGGCCAAAATGATTTGGGCGTGCCGAGGAGCTTCAGCGATGCCATTTATTCGCGTGCCGGACGCGACCGAGGGCGATATCCAGAAGGCGACCGACATCGGCGCGGTGGGCATTATCGTTCCCACGGTGGACACCGTGGAGAAGGCGCAGGCGGCGGTGAAATGGTCGAAGTATCCGCCCGAGGGCCGGCGCAGCCAGGGCAACGGGCAATACGGGGCGCTGTGGGGAAGCGACTACCGGCAAATCGCCAATGAAAACATGGTGGTGGTGATTATGATTGAGACGCCCATCGGGGTGGAAAACGCGGAAAAGATTGCGTCGGTTCCGGGGATTGACGTGATTTTCGCGGCGAGCACCGACCTGGGGAATTTTTCCGGGCATCGGCAGGGCGAGAAGGAGTACGAAGCGCTGGTTACGCGAATCCACGACGTGACGCTGCAGCATGGGATCCGGTTAGGCGGGCCGCAGGCGTGGAAAGGCCGTCCGGGATTCACATTTTTTCAGGGGCCGGGAGAGACGCAACTTATCGAAGCGGGAGCGAAGGTAGACCTTTCAGCCAAGCCCGAGGCAAAGCCGGGAGTCCCACTGTTGGAAGGCGGGAAGCCACAATAGAGGAAAATAGAAAAGGAAAATGGAAAATCGTATTCGTTGCCATTCCGAGCGCAGCGAGCAAGCCCCCTTTGCAAGGGGTCAAGAAAGAGAGATTCCTCGTGGCTGCGCTCCTCGGAATGACAATTTTGTGAGCGCTTTGCGGGTGGCGGCTGCAAACGGGGGCGCAGCATTTCCTCGGGCTCGGGATAAAGCTGCGCCCCTACAGAAAGAAACACAAATAGGGTGACGAGGCTCGGCTACCGGCTGGCCGGGCTGTTGGAGCTGGCTCAGCTTGCCGCCGGTGTTGGCGAGGCGCTGCAGGAGCCAAGATCCTTTACCAGCTTCTGAGCCGTGAACGTCTGGGTGCCACCGACGCCCCTGGAGGTCTTACCCTTAAGCAGCACGCGCTGGCCGGGCTTGAGATATACATCGCCAAGGACAAGAGCGTAGGTCTTGTTGTTCTTTTCGTCGAGCAGACGCAGACCATCATCGCCTGGTTGGACGCAACCGGTCATGCGGCCGTGGTAGTGAAGCGCAAGAAAGAGCGTACCCACGCCGGCGGCCGCGCCCGCTCCAATGGCGGCTCCTTTCGAGGAGCTGTAACCGCCCGTGCCCCCGCCGCCAGTCCCGCCTCCGCCGCCGTATTGGGCGGCAGCCTGGCCGGCCGCGACGAGCGCAAGCGAACAAACCAGAACGAGCCGGACGAGATTCCTGCTCAACAAACCTCCCCGTTGCAAAGAAGAAACTATACAGACCTTATTCACAGACCTTTCAAACAAAATTGCACCTTTTGTCGGGTTTGAACAGAAAGCGCTTTCCATATCGACAGGAGAACCGCATAAAAAATTCCAAGCCTTTGGGTAAAGATTTGAAGGCCGGAAACAGGCTCCCTGGGGCGACGGGATGTTCCTTTGAGAGATAACTTTGCCCTTAAGACCATTTCTTGACTTTCTTTTTACCTGGGTTAGACATCTGCGGGAGACGGATGCCCAAGGAGTTAGCTCGGCATTAATGGCATCGGGGAGATTACCTAATTTACTATGCATACCGGGATGTTGTACGCTGCGGTTATGCTGATCGGCCAGAAGTTAAGGGAAATTCGCGAAGCCAAAAACATGAGCCAGGTTGAAATCTCGGAGGCCACCGGGCTGGTGCAACCTTACGTATCTCGCGTGGAGAACGGTCACACCGTCCCGGGTGTGGAAACTCTGGAGAAATGGGCCAGCGCTCTGAAGGTTCCTCTTTATCAGATTCTGTACGACGGTGAAGAGCCGCCGAAGCCGTTGAAACTTTCCGGGAACAACAACCGCGAGCTGTGGGGAAACTCGGGCCGGCACTCGCACGATCTCAAGCGGTTGCGGCAATATTTGTCGCGGATGAAGGAAGAAGAGCGAGAGCTGCTCATGTCGCTGGCTGGACGGATGGCGTCGCGGTCGCGGCGAAATTCCAGTGAATCGGAAGAATCTTAGCGCCGTCGCGCTATGGAGAATCGGCGTCGGAGTCGTCTGAGGATTCGATGCCAGCGCGGGAGATGAGCTGGCGCAGAGCAGCTTCGCCGGCGGCGCCTCGCTGCGTGCCAGCGATGAAGCCGTCGCGGTCAATCACCACATAAATGGGATACACGTTGGCCTGGTACATCGCCGCGAGATTGGTGTCTTCCATCATGACAATTTTGCAATTGCGGGGATGCTGCTCCAGATATTTCTTGACGGTTTTCTTGGATTCGCCGACGTTGATGGCGAGAAGAATGAGGCCTTGGGGGCCAAGTTCCTTACCGATTTTGTCCACGAAGGCGGCTTCGTCAGCGCAAAAGCCGCACCAGGTGGTCCAGAATTCGAAGAGAGCCACTTTGCCTTTGATGGAGTCGTTCGTGAATTTCTCGCCTGCGGTGGTTGTGGCGGAAAAGTGCGGAGCGGGTTCTTTGTCCTTGGAGCCGGCGGCAAGACCGAAAGCGCTGAGGAGCAATGCTCCGGAGAGTGCACCGCGGAGGAAAATGATTCGAACGCGCATGCGGGGAAGTTAGCACAGAAAACGGAAGTTGGAGGTTAGAGATTGGAGGTTAGAGAAGAAACAAGACACCAAACCGACCGGCATTTTCCGTTCATGATCAAAACCACAGTTCCAACAACACACGTCCGAAAAATCCGCGGGAGTAGTATTCGAGCCGAGGGTGTGCTAAAGAGGGCGCGGAAGTGGCCGGAGGGAACATGCGGAGAGAGCGAAGGCGTGGGTTCATTCTGCGTAGGTTTGTCCTTCTTCTGACGATTGACGTAACCGCAGTAAACGTGGCTCCCGCTTACGGCCAGACAACTGGGGCGGCGGCGGACAAAACTATCGCGGTGTTTGGACAAGCGATCCATTACTGGGACGTCGGGTCGGGGCCGGTGGTGGTGCTGGTGCATGGACTCGGAAGCCGCAAAGAAGATTGGCTGCCGGTGCTGGAGCCTCTGGGGCAAAAATACCGATTGCTGGTGCCTGACCAAATCGGGTTCGGAAAATCGGACAAGCCGCTGCTGGACTACAGCGTGCAGACGTACGTGGATTTTCTAAATGAATTCCTGCGCCAGCTGAAAGTGGAAAAGGTGAGCCTGGTGGGCGAGTCGCTGGGCGGATGGATTTCCGCGTTGTACGCCGTGGAATTGGGCGACGGCGCGCATTTGATCCCCGCGGAGAAGCTGGTTCTCGTGGACGCGGCGGGGCTAAAACAAGATGCGCCGATTCCGAATCTGAACCCAAGTTCGCTGGCGACGATGCGCGGGTTGATGGAAGCGGTGTTTTATGACACGAGTTGGCTCAATGATGATGCGCTGCGGAAGATTTTCACCGACAAGTTATCAGCGCATGACGGGTACACCGTGAGGAGTCTAATGGTCAATCCTGCGCTGGCGACGGAAAGATTGGATGACCGCTTGGGAAAGATCAAGATGCCGACACTGGTGGTGTGGGGCAGGCAGGACAAGTTGCTGCCGATCACCTCGGGAGAACGGTACGCGGCAGGAATCGCGGGAGCAAAGCTCGTGAGCTTCGACAAGTGCGGGCACGTGCCGCCGATAGAAAAAACAGAGGAATTTGTAGCGGCGGTGACGGCGTTCCTGGGTGGAGGAACCGCGGCAACGCGTTGATCGAAGCCTTCCTATTTCATACTTGAGAAAATCAAATTAGTCGGCACCTAGGGAAACGAGGGCTATAGGTGTGGGCACTCTCCCGCAGGGGGATTCCATGAGAACCGAGAAGAATCGATTCGCCGAGGTAGTGTGCGCCGCGGCCCTGACCTTGCTTGGCGCGGTCACCGCGCACGGGCAGGGCCCCAACTTCAATCCAGGTTGCGCGTTGCCGTTTGCCCAAGATTGCAACAACCCCTGATCCTTTCGTGAGCTGCGGCAATTGCGGCGTAGGTTCCGATCACAGCGGCGGAGATTGCTGCAAAGTCCGCCGAAAGCAAGGCGAAGAATAATCTTTGCGGGGACATAACCCACAAAACCGTGGTGGCCTTCAACACCCTGACCCAAATGCAAGCACTAATAAAGCCTCCGAAGTTCAACAAGAATGCATTGGGCGATCGCCACCCGGTTAAGAACATTTTTCCGGTGGGCAACCAAAAGATTGGCGAGGGCAGCGTGGTGCAGATCAAGGCTTTTGTCAAAGAGGCGCACATTTCCGACTGCAACGGCGGCGAGGAAGTGAATTGCAAGAAGACCGGATCTGAGGTGAACGACATCCACATTCCGTTAATAGACCCTACTTCGCCCAACCCGCAGACCGTAGACGAGTGCAACAGCGTGACGGCGGAGATGATTCCGCACTTCCGGCCCGCCACATGGTCAGAATTCGACATGAAAACGCCGGTGAGCAATCCGGTGCGCGTCATGATACCCATTGCTGTTCCAACAAGGCGAAACCACTTTCGGAGTTCCGATTGCGGACGGTCAACATCCGCACGATTTCATCATGGAGGTGGCTGGTCTTTGCGATCTGAAGCTCGGCGAGAAGAGCGTTCTCTCCTTCTACTTCGCGCCCGTGGGTGATCCGGCGATCGGGCCGACGGCTTACGCGCATCGGGCCTCTGCCTCTGAAAATCCAGTCGGCGCGCTCGGTCACCACCAGGAGGATTCGACGCACATCGCAGACGATGTTGTCACCGTCGGATTTACACACCGCATGGCGCGAATCGAAGCCTCGGGCTTCCACGGCCGCGAGCCGGACGAGTTCCGGTGGGACATCATCAAGGAAAGATCGATTCGTGGTCTACGCGGTTGACCATCGAACCAGGCAAGAATTGGAGCGGGCAGTATTCCTACGCACGGATTACCAGTATCGAAGCACTTTATCCAAGCGAAAACCAAGAGCGCATGACGGCTTCCGTCACGTACAACCGCCCGTTCTATGACGGAAACTGGGCCAATACGCTGCTTTGGGGGCTTACTCGCTCACTGCGAGACAACGTGATTTTTAACAGCCATCTCTTGGAATCAACTGTGCGTTTTCGCATGAGGAATTACGCTTGGGCGCGAATTGAAAGCGCGGAACGATCTAATGAACTGATCCACGGAGAAAGTCCATTGCCTCCCGGATTTCCGGAGCAGCCCATCGGACAGGTTCAAGCTTACACGGTCGCGTATGACAGCGACATTGCTCTGGTTCCCCACTTGTCTTCAGCGATCGGCGCGCAGTTTACAACTTACGGAGTGCCAGAGCGTCTGAAACCTATCTACGGCGCCCACCCGGTGGGAGTTGCCGTGTTCCTGCGACTGCGTCCGTTCTCTGGCCGAGCGAAATAGCAACCAGTTATTGTGTGATTCCTGTTTGATCGCCTCGCTTAAGGTCGATGGAATAAGACGCGAAAGCGGCGAACGTCCGGTTCACTGACGTCAGGGAGAATGTCAAACAAGACTTCTTTGAGACCGTGAGCGGTGAAAGCCGAGATCTCGGCGCGGGTGAGGGGCCACGGCATCTGCCCTTCCGGATCCGAAGGTTCGCGGTGGCGGGCAATCACGAGCAAGAGACCGCCCGGACGAAGAAACGCAGCGATATTTTTGGTCGCCTGAGGGCGAAGCGCGGCCGGCAAGACTTGGAGCGTATTGGCTTCGAAAACGAAATCGAACCGGCCGCACCAGGACGCCGGAGGGTTGAGTAAATCCGCGGCGTGGTAGGCCACCTTGGAGTTTGGAAAGCGTTTGCGCGTGCCGCGAATCGCGGTTTCGGAAATGTCGAAAGCGGTAGTCCGAAAACCGTAAGCGGCAAGTTGCTCGGCGTCGTCTCCCAGGCCGCTGCCGACGACCAAAGCGGACTTTCCCGCGGTTTGCTGCGGATGTTGAATCCAGAAACCGACGAGATGTGGAGTGGGGTGGTAGTCCGCCCAAGGAATAGTGCTCTTCCCTTCCTCGGCTTCGCGGTAGAGTGCTTCAAACCAGCCCGTCGGGTCGCCCCGGCGATGGAATTCGGCGGCGAGTTCGCGAGCGCGCCTGCGGTCCCTCATGCCACGAAATTATAGCGCGGCAGGTTAGTGGAGACCGCCCGGGGAGATAAGCAGCGATGGCCCTCGCAAGCCAGTGGACCTATTGCCGCTTGGTGAACGGAGGACTCGGTAAAACCGAGCTTTCGGGCAAATCGGCGTACTCTGGAGAAAAGGGGATGTGGCCTCGAACGCCGGTTGTTCAGCGGAGGAAAAAATTGGAGTTCAAAGAAAGACGCCGTGGGCCCAGGTACGCGTTTATCGCAAGCGCGGAACTGATCGAGCAGAAAGCGGACGTGCGCATCGCTTCGCGTGTAAGCGAGTTGAGCATGAATGGCTGTTATCTGGACATGATGAATCCGTTCCCTACTGGCACAATGGTTCTGGTGAAAATTTCAGCGGGGGAGAACTCTTTCCAGTCCAAAGGAAAAGTCGTTTATTCCCAGATGAACATGGGCGCGGGGGTGGGATTCCTGGAGTACGACCAAGCCGCGCGTGTCGTGCTGGAGCGCTGGATGGATGAGGCCGGGAAGGAAGCGTTGAAGCAAAACTGACCCCCCCGAGCCGGAAAAGCAAGACGACGCAGTTTCCTCGGTAATTCGCTCGCTATTCTTGAGCGCAGAGTTCTCCAATCAAAACAGCTGAGAGTCAACCATGCAGGTCTTGCTCGAGAAGCTTCGTCTCTTCAGAAATGCTTCCCGGTTTTTCTGTTCTCACAAGTTGTTTCGCTTGAATTCGGACATGAGGTAATCGCACGAGCGCACACAAAGAGCCATGATGGTCAACGTGGGATTCTGGCAGGGATTGGAAGTAAAGCCGGAAGCGTCCATCACAAAAAGATTCTTGATTTCGTGGGTTTGCTGAAATTGATTGAGAACGGATTTCTTGGGGTCGGGGCCCATGCGGGCGATTCCTGCCTCGTGCACCGCCCACCGCGGCGCGGAAGGATGCGCGTAGGTGCGAATGTTCTTCGCGCCTGCCGCTTCGAGCAATTCGCCCGCAGAATCACCCATGTCCTGAATCATGGCGCGTTCGTTTTCGCCGTCGGACATGTGAATCTTTAGAACGGGAATCCCGTAGACATCTTTCACCTCAGGGTCGAGTTCGACGAAATTGTCCCAGCGGGGCAAAACCTCGCCGAACCCAGTAATCTCCATCCTGGTACGCGGCTCCAGGAGGTTTTTCTTGTAAGCCTCGCCGAAACCGGGAGCGCCCCAGTTGAAATCGGTGCTGGACTCGCCTTCGCAGCCGTAGCCGCGAAGAAACTTCTTGTACGGCGGCGCGTTAGGAATGTTGCGGAACCGCGCGACGTACACGCCCATGGGCTTGTGCGGACCGCCGCCTTCCACGGAAGGCTTCACGCTGAAGGAGGGAAACTCACCGCTGCCGCCGCCGCTGCGGACGTGTGCGGTGAGGTAATGGCCGAGCACGCCACGCGAATTTGCCAGTCCGTTCGGATACTCGCGCGTCGCGGAATTCAGAAGAATACGAACAGACTCCTGGGCTTGCGCGCACAGAATGACCGCGCGGGAAAAGAGTTCTCGGGGTTGGCGCGTGTTTCGATCAATGTACAGAACGCCCTTCGCGCGATTATGGTCATGGTCCAGCAAGACTTTGTAGACCATGGCGTTTGAAATGAGCGTGCCGTTTCCGGACGCTAAAGCATCGGCCACCGTGGTGAACGCCGAATTGAAATAGGAATGGGTCATGCAGCCGCGTTCGCAGGGACCGCAATAGTGGCAGGGGCCGCGGCTATTGAGAGGCTGCGTAAGATTTGCAACGCGCGCAGGCGTAACCGTGCGGCCGAGTTTTTCGCGGACGCGTTCGCGAAAGAGCGTTTCCTGGCAAGTGAGCGGAACCGGCGGCTGAAAAAAACTGTCGGGAAGATGTTCGATAGTTTCTTTGCTGCCGCTGATGCCAACGTATCGTTCGACGAGGGTGTAATAAGGCTCTAGATCTTTGTAGCTGAGCGGCCAATCCTCTCCGTACCCGTCGTGGGACGCCGCCTTGAAATCCCAATCGCTGAAGCGCAGGCAAAGGCGCCCCCAAACGATGGTGCGGCCACCCGTGATTCGCAGGCGGCCCATCCACAGGAAAGGCTTGTCGGCGGGAGTGGTGTAAGGCTCCTCGAGATCGTTGACAAACCAGTCGGCGTTGTATTCGCTGCACGCAAATCTGGATTGAATCGGCCGCGTCTTGTGCAGAACTTCGGGAGCCATGTTGCGGTATTTCAATTCGAAGGCGGGTTTGTGCTCCGTGAAATTCTCGTCGGACTGCGGCTTTCCGGCTTCGAGGAGCGCAACTTTCAATCCCGCTTCCGCCAGACGCTTGCACGCCCAGCCGCCGGAAGCGCCGGAACCCACAACAATGACATCGTAGGCGTGATGTTGTTTTTGTGGCATCGGTCTTCGCGCGAACGGATGCTAGCAAGGGGTGTCTCGCCGGGTCAATTGAGACGCGCTAGAGAGATTGTTTGGTTGTTGTGAACAACTGGAATTTCGATAATCGTGATACCATCGGCGCGGAGTGAAAGAAAAACCGCGATGGCTAAGGAGAGCAATCTCGTCGTGATCGGCGGCGGAGCTGCAGAGAATGCCCGCCTGACGCGACGGAAGATAGTGCAGCGGCTGCTCGCCGGAGCCGGCGCCGGGGCGGCGTGGCCGCTAGTAACGACTTCTCATCCCATCAACGAGCTGTTTCGGAACAACGATGCGGTTTTTGATGAAGCGGAGAAGCTCAGCCAAGAAAACTGGAAGCCTGTTTTTTTGAGTTCGCAACAAAACGAATCTTTGACCGCAATTGGTGAAAGCATCGTTCCGGGCTCGACCAAAGCGCAGGTGACCCGCTTCATTGATCTTTTGCTCAGCGTGGACAAGCCCCAAAACCAGCACAAATTCGTGGCATCCCTGGCGGAGTTCGACGCCGAGACGCAGAAGCGATTCGGAAAGCGCTTCCCTGCCCTCGCTGAAGAACAGAAGAACGCGTTCTTGACGGACGCTTCTGCGAAACCCGAGAACCCGGAGCCTTCGACAGCAGGCGCGGGGCAGAAGCAAAGTGCGCTTTACGCCCACTTCGAAAATCTCAAAGGCTGGATCAGCGGAGCGTATTATTCTTCCGAAGCGGGCATGCGCGAACTGGGCTGGACGGGAGACTATGTGTTTGAGAAATTCCCCGGCTGCACGCATCCCGAAGGCCACCACTGAGGACAAATTCATGAGCACAACCAACCATAAAACGGCAGGACGCAGAGAGTTTCTTCGAGTCGCAGCGGTAACGGGCGCGGGCCTGGCGCTCTCGCAACGACTTCCCGCCGCGCCGAAAAAGTCCGTGTTGGTGTTTACGAAGTCCTCCGGCTTCGAACATGAAGTGGTGAAAAGAGTCGAGGGCAAGCCCAGCATTGTGGACGATGCCGTGACCGCTCTGGGCGACAAGAACGGCTTTCACGTC
Source organism: Acidobacteriota bacterium (assembly GCA_003224085.1). Taxonomy (GTDB): domain Bacteria; phylum Acidobacteriota; class Terriglobia; order Acidiferrales; family UBA7541; genus Acidiferrum. The sequence continues at coordinate 10,546 of QHYK01000090.1, forward strand.
GGCGTGACCAAAGACGGACGGATTTTCGACGACAAGCAATTCCACGACTACTCTGCCATAGTTTTCTACACCACCGGCGACCTGACGACGCTGGGGACGGACGGCAAGCCTCCAATGTCCCCTGAAGGCAAGCAAAAATTGCTGGACGCAATTCACAACGGCTTGGGCTTTGTGGGCATACACGCCGCGGCCGATACGTTTCATCCGCAGCCAGACCCCAAGGACCTTTCGAACCGCTACATCGCCCATGGCGACCAGCAGGATCCTTATCTGAAAATGTTGGGCGGCGAGTTCATCATCCACGGAAGCACGCCGCGTTTGCAGGACACCCATCTCATCGTGGACGATCCGAAGTTTCCCGGCCTCGAAGGCGTGACCTCGCCGGTCACCTTCAACGACGAATGGTATTCGTTGAAAGACTTTGCACCGGATATGCACGTGATTCTGACCCTGGACACGCACGGCATGACGGGTGCGTGCTACCAGCGCTCGACCTATCCCGCAACCTGGGCGCGCATGCATGGCAAGGGACGCGTCTTTTACACCGCCATCGGCGACCGCCCGGAAAATTGGAAGAACGAGTTCTTCCTGAACCTGCTCGGCGGAGGAATCCGCTGGGCGATTGGCGACGCGAATGCCAGCGCCGAACCCAACCTGAAAGAAGCCGCGCCAGGCTCCGCGGAAATCCCTCCCAGGGAACCAGCAAAAAAGTAATGTCTTGGTCTGAGCCAGCCTGCCAAGTTTGAGTGGAAACACGCACGCGCGGGGGTAATCGCGCAGGATTTTCAGCCTTGTGTCTTCCGTCACAAGGTTATTCCTTATCTCTGAATCTTTTGCCGTGACATAGAGTCTTCCGCTTCGGCCAATCACGTGCTCCCTACAAAGGTGTCTCGGTCTAAGTGTGGGTTTGCAGCATGCTTCAGAAACGACCGAGCCCGTCCCTCAGAAACCCTCCTCAGACCGCAGACGCATCCAGGGGGGAAACCATGAAAGTGAAAGAAATCATGATGGGCACGCCGTACACGTGCCATAAGGGAAGCCAACCTGGGCGAAGCTGCGGAATTGATGTGGAAAGGAAACTGCGGCTTTCTGCCCATCACCGGGGGGGGCGGACGAAAAAGTGTGCGGAGTCATCACTGACCGGGATATCTGCATGGCGCTCGCTACGCACAACAAGCCGGTGAGCGAAATCACCGCAGGCGAGGTCTCGCCGAATCTCAAGCTCTTTGCCTGCTCTGCCGATGAGGAAATCCACGTGGCTTTGCTGACGATGCGGGACGCCAAAGTGCGCCGCTTGCCGGTGATTGATGCGAACGGCAAAGCGGTAGGCGTACTGTCCATGGACGATGTGCTGCTGCACGCGGAGCCATGTGCCTCCGGCAAAACCGCGGCAACATGAAACGCACCGCGAGAACCTGAACCAAGGCTGCGTCAGCGACAACCATGCAATCTGGCATCCCGACACTCAGGCTGCGGTCCTCCGCAGCTTGAGGTTGAGGGATCTCTCTTCAATTTCCGAATTCAGAACCGTGTGCGCCGAGCGAGCACGGCTTGAGCCTTTTGCTAGTGTGGACTTCTACATCGGAATCGGCTGATTCAGCCGCGGCTTGACGTACCAGCACGGCGAATAGCCCCCGTGCGGAAACCATGAGTGCACGCAGGTAACAGTTTGTTCCGGGTTTTGCTGATCAATTTCGTAGCTGGTCTTGCCGCCCTTCTCCGGAATAGCCAGCACGCGCGGTCCGGTGACCGTTTCCAGCGGGTCGCGTGGCTTCGGATGGATCAGCCGCACGCGAAACCTCAGGTAGTCGCCAGCATAAAGCAGCGCACTCGCCACCAGTGCGGTGATGAGAACACGTTTTGCCACAACGCGAGGCGAAACGGGTGGCATCATTCGCTCCCCAAACCCTTGGCAAGCCTAGCTGGAAAAGTCACCATAGAAAACGAAAAGTTTGGAAGTCGAATGCGGAAGAAATAAGCCCGCCTTAGCCGACTGTGATAAGCTCTAATCATTCCTTCGGTGGGGCCGTGGCGCAGTTGGGAGCGCGCCTCGATGGCATCGAGGAGGTCGTGGGTTCGAATCCCATCGGCTCCACCAACTTTGCTTTTTCTTTTCAACTACTTACAACAAGTTCCAAGGGGCACTAAGGGGCACTAAGCCACTTTCGCGGCCAAAACGAGGCGCACGACTTTGCCGTGCGCCTCGCGTTTGCTTGCGTCCATAGCTTTGCCGTAGACGTTCATCGTGGTGCGGATGTCGGCGTGGCGCATGAGTTCCTGCTGCATTTTCATCGGAGTTCCGGTTTCATCCAAGAGTGTCCGGAAGGTGTGCCTGAAGCTGTGCCAGCCGATGCGTCCGATACCACAACGAATGGTTGCTGGAATAATATGGCGTCGTTCCACGCTCCCAGGCTCCCAGGGGTTCCTGCCGGCCCTGAACGGGCTCGCGAACACCCAATCCTCGGGATTCTTGAAATGCGTCTTACGTTGCCACTTACGCAGCACCTCGGCCAATGCCGGATCAAGCGGCATCCCTGCATTGGAGTATTTGGTTTTCACATCACTCACGACGCCGGTCACGATCGCTCTCCGCACGAGAAGCATGCACTCATCCCAGAGCACATCACGCCACTGCAAGGCGAATAGTTCGCTGCAGCGGAGGCCCGTGGCGAGATCGAGAATGACCATCGTGCGGAAAGGATCGTCGAGTTCCTTGAGCAAGAGAGGGAATTGAGCGACGCCGAGCACAACCGGTTCGCGGCGGCGTTTGCTCGCGCCCCGGACGCGCACGAGCTTCATGGGGACGCGCAATACCGAAAACTAGGCATTACCCAGTGCGAAATTTTCGTCCCTTTTCTTCAGACAAATGTTCCCGTTCGGTATGTAGCCAGTGGCAGCCCTCGGTATCGGAGCATGCTGCGAAGCATGCACGGTTGATATCGCAGATCGGCTGTGAATCGCAACGGTGTATATTGTTGAAATCACAGGCCGCCAGAATTATGGCGAAGAACAGGGGAACTCTCCATACGGATATTTTCAGGAGGAGCTGGCGTGTCCACACCAAGGAGAACTCATCGCAGAGAATTTCTGAGAACTGCTGGACCGGCCGTCATCGTGGGTACGGAACTTGCCCGCGCAGCTCGTGCATGGAATTCCGTGCCAAGCACGGAACCGGGATCTGAAGCAAAGCCCCGGCTCCTTACGGGCTGCTGCGCCTATTCTTACAGCAAACTCTTGAAAGCCGGCAAGATGACCATGGAAGACGTCATCCGAAAGGCCGTCGATCTCGGCATTGATGCCGTGGACATGACGGCTTACTGGTTCAAATCGACCGAACCAGCCTATTTGGCTTCCTTGCGACATTTGGCTTACAAGAACGGTGTATGTTTTTCCGGTGCAGCCACGGGAGCCAGCACGGTGCAAGCTGATGCGGGCAGGCGCACGCAGGTTTTGGAGGAGATCAAGAAATGGATCGATGTCACCGAGTCTCTGGGAGCCCCGCATCTGCGCGTCTTCGCGGGCAAGCTTCCTCCCGGGGCGACCGTGCAACAGGGCATCCATTGGACCATTGAGACGCTCAAAGTGGCATGCGAGTACGCGGGGAAAAAAGGAATTACTCTCGGCGTTGAAAATCACGAAGGTATCACCCAGAATGCGGATGTGTGCATCGAGCTCGTTCAGCGCATTGATTCACCCTATTTTGGGATCAATCTGGACATCACGAACTTCATTGCCACGCCTCAGGCCGACGCTTACGCGCAAATCGAAGCCACTCTCCCTTACGCGACCCACTCCCACGTCCGAGACGTCTTCGAAAATGGGCAAGCTGTCGATCTCAACCGCGTGTGGCCGCTTTTCGCGCGCGCGAATTATAAGGGATTTATGTCCGCGGAATATGAAGGTGAAGAGGATCCCTTGATCGGAGTTCCCAAACTCGTCGAGAAAATCAAAACGCTTTGCCGGAAGTATTCTTCAGTCTAGCCAAAGGAGTTGCCATCGTGCTCAATCGAAGAAGGTTCATTCATCAGGTTAGCGGAGGTGCGGCCGCGCTTGCAGGTTCATCGGTTCTTCTGCCGGCGAGTATCCTCGGCGCGAATGACCGTGTCCGCTTCGGGCTGATCGGCGCCGGCGGGCGCGGACTGGACATTTTCAAGCACGCGCTCCGTGCGCCCAATACCCAGGCCGTCGCGGTTGCCGACGTTTACACTCGCCGCCTGGAGGAAGCCAAGCAACTCGCCCCCACGATTCGGACATTTACCGATTTTCGCCGCCTGCTCGACGACAAATCCATTAACGCCGTACTGATTGCCACTCCCCAACACCAGCACGCTCTCAATTTCGTTCCCGCCATCCAAGCAGGCAAGGATGTCTACCAGGAAAAAACCATGGCTTTTAATCCTGACCACGCGCGACGCATGCGTCGTGCCGTGGAAGGTTCGAACCGCGTGGTCCAGGTGGGTGTGCAATCCGTGAGCGGGAAGACCTTCGCGCGTGCACGTGAACTCGCTGCGCCAGATCGCATGGGAACCATCACGGCAATTCATACCCACCATTATCGCAACAGACCTTACGGAGGATGGAAGAGGCCCATTCCCCCCGACTGCAATCTCGACCATGTAGCTTGGAAGGAGTTCGAAGGTGAAGCTGCGCCCCATGAATTTGATCCGCAACGTTTTATCAATTGGCGATTTTTCTGGGATTATTCGGGTGGAAACGTTTTCGAGAACATGATCCACCAAATAGCGTTTTGGTACAAAGCGCTCGGCCTCACAATACCCCGCCGCGTCACGATGGCCGGCTATAACTACATTTCACCCGGCATGGAGGTTCCGGACACGATGGACGTCTCCATGGACCAGCCGGAAAATCTCTTGTTCACTTGGAACTCGTCGTTTGGCAACAATTACTTTGGCGAGGACGGATACGACTTCGCGCTGGGAAACAAGGGCACTGTGATTCGCGTTGTGGACAAGGTGACATTCCAACCGCAGGACCACGCTGTACAGAAGACTGGAACTCCGGCGTCGGTTGGCGGCGAACCGGATATTGTCGGCAGTGATGATGACGACACCCGGGCTCACATGCGTAATTTCTTCGAATGCGTGCGAAACCGCCAAGAGCCCAATTGTCCTTTCGAACTGGGCTACAACTCAGCCATAGCTTGCCAAATGGCCATTGCCTCGCTGCGCCAGGGTCGTACGGTTCAATGGGACCAGCTGAGGAGCGACATTGTTTGAGTTAGCCGCTCCGCCAAATCCCGGAGATGGAGCCTGGCTGTAGAATTGGCAAAGTAATAGGCCAGAAGCCGCCGCCGCGCTTTGATGTGTTCAACGTTCGGGTGTTGGTCGGTCTCGATAAATTGTTTCGCAAGAAGCGCCGGTACCAGGGAGATTTGTCGGCCTCGATCAACGACGCGCTGCTCGCCGTCAACCTCAACACCGTCAAGCTGGCAACTCTCGAGGGCAAAAAGAAGCAGACCGCGGGAGAAACGCAGGTCGTCATTCTGCGCCGTCTCATCCGCAGGATTCAAAAGTCGCAGAGGCGGGTGGCTGCTCGATGAATCAGCTCGTCAACAGTGGGCTGTTGGCCTATTACTCGAAGGGGCGGAGAGGAAAGGTCGACGGTTTGGCGAGATCGGCGCGAGGTCCGGCCGTGGCAACCTACGACAAAATGAGCACCGAGGAGCGGCAGCAGTTAATGGAGGTTCTTGGGAGTCTCACCGGGTTGCAGAAGGTCAACCAGGGTGGCGGAGAAAGGCGGATTCGAACGCTACTAGCCTAAGAAATTTCCATCGATATTGGCAAATCGTAAGCCTCTTTGTGGTCAACAACGAAAACGGACGCAGGATGCAGAATGGAGGTTGTCCCATCAACGATGGAAAATTTGCTATCTCGAACTTTGGTCAAAGTCTTAGAAAGGCTTTTCCATAAGCCAACCGCCTCTTGGCTCGACTCTTTGAGGAAACAAAGCGCTTCCAGAGTTCGTTCCGGTACTCGACTCATAAACGTACTTACGTTTACAGCTTCTCAACATCTCTTTAGATGTGTCATGATTTGGGAAGCAAGGCTGACTTCCTGGGCAGGTTCGTGCTAGTTCAGCACCTTTGGATTAACATACCAATCCGATAGCAACCAGGAGGTTTGCAGTCTCGCCAAACGATAGAAGCCATTTACCGAGAGCCGTGGGTGGCTAGCAGAATGCAATGGATGTCTTCGCACAATACGCCTCAAATCCGAGAGGTATGTAGTTGCTTGGCCGCGCGAGGGTCCTGATGCGAGCTTCGGCCGAAGTCAAGAACGGGACAGGGGAAAGAGATGCTGTCCGAATGTCGTCGGTATTTCGCATAGCTGTTTTGTCGGGCATGGCACTCCTGTGGGCGATCGTTGCAGTTCTGCAATACAAGTGGGCCACACAGCTGAGTGCCGCGGCGGAAGTGCGCATTGGCAGCAACCTGCAGTCCCTGATGACGAGATGGCAGCGGGATCTTTACGACGAGTTGTCGGCTGTCTGCGTTGCCCTACAGGTCGGACCAGATTCGGGTGCGCATGATGCTTGGTATGATTATCTTCAGCGGTACGGCGAATGGACGCGGAATGGCATAAACAGCGAGGTTGCCGAGAGTGCTTATCCAAATCCAGACCTTGTTCGGGAGGTTTACGATTGGCATACGAGTGCGCCCGGAAAGCCGGAACTTCTGCGTCTCGATCCAAACGCAAAGACTCTGGACAGTATAGGCGCGCCTCAGGGACTTGAAACGCTACTGGCTCGACTCAAGGCGAATTCGTCTAACCTAACTGTGGCGAAGCGGGCTTGGGAATATGGATCTTCATCGGAAAACGAGAGCGCGTCTGGAAGCAATCAAGTACGGACTCTCGGCTCGCGCACCGACGCCCTCGCCGGCTGGCAGCTTGACGAAGGAATCCCTGCACTGGTTCATCCCGTAGTCCACCACGCCAATCCGTTCAACTCTCAGACTCCCATCGATCGCGCGGCGGTGGATTGGCTTGTGGTCGTTCTGAACCTCCGCGTGATCCAGGACCGGATCCTGCCGGAGTTGGCGAACCGGTATTTTGGAGGTCCAGACGGCCTGGAGTATAAACTGGCGGTTTTGGCTACCGACGATAAGCCGAGAATCATCTATTCTTCTGATTCGGCGCTTAAGATCGAAGATGTTGGCAGCTTCGACTCAATCATGAACATCTTCGGCTCGTCTTCTAACAATGTTAAAGCCGGGTTTTGGGAAGCGCTGAAACACAGCCCGAATTCAACGGACCAGGATTGGCGCAGCTTCGCAGGGCCCATCTGGTTTCCAGTCTTCCGATACTCATCCGACGACAAACCGTGGCTATTGATCCTCCAGCACCGGACAGGGCCGGTGGGAAAAATTGCCAAGAGCGTCTTGTATCGGAATCTCGTAATCGGCGGCGTTGTGTTGTCACTCCTTGCGGTGAACATGGGGCTCTTGGTTTTTTCGAGTCACCGGGCACACAAGCTCGCAAAAGTGCAAATGGAGTTCGTGGCCTCGGTTTCGCACGAACTGCGCACGCCGTTGGCTGCCATCTTTTCGGCAAGCGAGAACATCAAGGACGGCTACGTGGAAGGAAGGAAGAATCTAAAGTTTTACGGTTCCATTCTAACGAGCCAGACACGCCGGCTGATCGATCTCGTAGACCGTATCTTGCTGTTTGCTTCTACTCGAGCCGGAAAAACAAGGTATTCAGTGGTTCCCCTCGCGGTATCTGAAATCCTTGCAGCCATTAGAAAAAGTGTGACAGAGGAAATCGAAGAAGAGGGATGCACACTCGAGGAGCATATTGAACCGGGGCTGCCGCCCGTTTTAGGCGATTTGTCCGCGGTATGTGCCTGTTTGCGCAACCTGATTGCCAATGCGCTCAAGTACGGCGGGGCGGAACGCTGGATCGGCCTATCTGCCACGTGTCATGAAGTAGAGGGTCATGGTAAAGAAATTAGGTTCAGCGTCGAGGATCACGGGGAAGGTATCAGCGCTTCGGAAATGCCACATATTTTTGAACCCTTCTACCGCAGCCCCAAGGTTGTGGTGGCTCAAATTCATGGCACAGGCTTGGGGCTGGCATTGGCAAAGCGCATTGCTGAAGCCCTAGGAGGAAGAATCTCCGTTGTCAGCGAACTTGGTGTCGGAAGCACGTTCACCCTGCACCTGCCGGCAGCGAGCGCGCAGGAACTCGTCAACGAGACACCCTTGCAAGAGACGACAGGACAATGAAACATGTTTGAGAGCATTCTTTTGGTGGAAGATGAAGCCGCATTAAGGGCGACCCTGGGCGACCGGCTTCGGGGAGAGGGTTACGTCGTTGACACAGCCGTGGACGGGTTTGAGGCAGTTGACAAAGCCGCCAATCTGCCCTTTGACTTAATTATTCTCGATCTTATGTTACCGTCGCGAAGCGGATTTGATGTCTGTCGCGACATCCGCCAAGCGGGAATGGCCACTCCCATTCTGATCCTGACTGCTCGCGACCAAACCACGGATAAGGTGGTAGGACTAAAGCTTGGTGCGGACGACTATGTGACCAAGCCGTTTGAAGCCGCTGAACTCATCGCTCGGATCGAAGTTTTGTTGCGCCGCGTGCCCATACGAACGGGCCAAGCAATCCACGAATTTGGCTCGATCATTGTCGACGTGAAGCAATCCAAAGTTACAAGAGCTGGGAAGCCAGTCTATGTTACGGGTCGCGAATTTCAGCTTCTCCGATACTTCATTGAACGTCCGGGAACAACCATCCCGCGTAAGGAACTGCTACAGGCAGTTTGGGGTTATGTGGCGGATTCTCTCACGCGAACTGTTGATGCTCATGTTGCAAGCCTTCGCCAAAAGTTGGAAGAGAATCCGAAGCGGCCTGAACTGATCGTTACGGTTTCGGGTACCGGCTACAAATTCGTCGGAGACAAGCGAAGCTAGTTCGAACCGGAGGCACGCCACGCATAACAGACCGCGAGATTCTGGACCTGGTCTTCTAACACGCATCGCGTTCCACTTCACAGATTCTTAAAGTTGGGCCCTTCGGAACTGACACTTGTTTTTCGCGGTGTGTCTCCTCACACGAAGAAAGACTCCTCACAACACGCCCAAGGGATGGCTGAGCGCAGGGTTGGTTTGCAAAAGCGACGACGTGGTGGCGATTTGTAAAAATTGTCAAATCTTCCGAATTGCGTTCCTTAGCGGGCGTAAGTTTGCGACGCGTCAAGAACTTGTTTTCTCTTGGCCCTAAACTCCTCACACTGCGCCGGGTAACTCCCGGCTGGGGAAGCTTCGAATAACGTGCAAACACGCGAGGCCACTATGAAAAAGTTGTACCAAGCTGTCTTGTTCCTACTCCTATGCTGTCTGGCGCCGCTGGTTGCGAACGCTCAGTCGTTCCGCGTGCAGTGTCCAACCAGCACCATCACGCACCCCTCAAGCCTGCACGATAACAATTCTGAACCTGCGTACACTGCCCCGACGACATTCACAACGGGCTCCGCCGGATACCTAACTCCGACTGCGAATGTCAATGGGGCGATCAAGTGCCAGCAAATCGGTGGCGGCGACGGCCTATCGACAATGGGGGACGGCACACAGATCTACATGTTTTCTTTCGGGCCGTTGTCTGGGCTTGCGGACATCGCAAACGGCTTGCCCGGTACGGAGTCCCCGAACGCCTTCAATAGCGTGTATCCGGGCACGTTCTTGCCCGGCGACCCAGCCACGACCGTTAATGCGGGCAGCGGTCCAAACCCGGTTCCGATAGCGTTTACCTACAACGGCGCCGTGGGCTTGGTTCCTGATCCGAACGCACTACCTATCGACCCTGTCACCGGCAATCCCTGCGTTGTCTCCAACCCTAACTCTGCGCCGGCGGGTTGCTTCACGGGACATGTGGACCCTCGGGCGATCATTGACGTCGGGGTGATGAACGGCAACATCCCCGCGCCGCTGGTCGCGATCGACGAAGATGATGAACTCTTTTACACCCTTACCAACGTCGGCATGATCATGCGGCCGGACTTGTTCGAGCAGCACACCGTCCACTTCCATGGTTATCCCAACGCTTCGACGTTCTACGACGGCGTGCCGGACGCCTCGGTGGCGATTAACATCGGCGGTAGCTTCACCTACTACTACTTGGCGCCGGATGCCGGAACTTACTTTTGGCACTGCCACATAACCCCTCCTGAGCACTTGCAGATGGGAATGGTCGGTCAACTTTATGTGCGGCCACGGCAGAATCGGGTGCCGGCCGGTGCCAGTCTATATGATGCACTCGTAGCGCAGCAGGGGGATAACCGCACGAAATGCGATTCCACTCAAGACATCCTATGCAGCAATCCATTGCCGTTCGGAGCATCCGCCGCTTCAGCGCCTCGGGCTGCAACTGGCAATTACGCTTACAACGACGGCGATGGCTCCACCCACTACGACGTCGAGTATCCCCTCCAGATTCACGGCTTCGATCCCAACTTCCACTTTGTCGGCATGACCTTCAACCCCGAAGAATTTAGTGACATGAAGGACAAATATTTCCTACTCAATGGGCGGAGCTACCCCGACACGGTCACGCCAGGTCCTTTGGCCACACAAGCGACAGATGGCAAGATGCATTTTGCCCAGCCCCTGCCCTCCATCATCAACATCCCGGCCGGCGGGAGGGCGCTCCTGCGCATTTCTGACCTGGATGTTACGGAATATCAAACGCTGGCCTCGCTCGGAATTCCGATGACGGTGATCGGCTTCAATGCCAAGCTCCTGCGCGATCAGGCGGGAAACAACCTGTACTTCAACACCAATTCGGTCACGCTGGGCGGCGGCGAGTCACTCGACGTCATTCTGGATGCCAGCGACACAACGAAGTATCCGTCGGGCAGCGTGTTCTATCTCTATACCCCGAATCTCGACCATTTGTCCAACGACGCAGAGAATTTTGGCGGGCTCATGACCGAGGTCCACATCAATTAGGAGAGCGGCGATGAAAGCGATGAAAATGAACACTACGATTTCTAAAACTCGGCTACTTCTTTTGCTGGTGCTGGCGTTGCTGCTCACAGCCACGACTCACGCCGCTGCCCCAGGCATCACCGGGCCGATCTTCAACTTGACGGCACAAGCTGCTTTTATTAGCCAGCCGGACGGGGCCGCGGTGTACTCTTGGGGATACGGTTGCGATCTGAGCGCGCCGCAGCCCGTCTTTGCCCCCCAGCTCACAGCCACTCCTTTCTGCTATGCCATGCAAGTCCCCGGGCCTACGCTGATCGTTCACGAAAACGATGTGGTCACCGTGAAGCTGCTGAATGGTCTCCCTGCCGCGGCGGGCAACACCTCGATCCTTTTTCCCGGCTTTAACGTTAACGCGACCGGTGGCGTTGCGGGGCTGCTGACCCAGGAGGCGGCGCCTGGCGGCACGGTAACCTATACGTTTACCGCCTCCTCCCCGGGAACGCGCGCCTATTACAGCGGAACCCAGGGCGATCTTCAGGTCGAGATGGGCCTCTATGGCGCCATCATCGTGCTTCCGGCCAGCGTCCCGGCCAACTGCACCTCAGGGCTGCATGCAGCAAACCTCGCCGCAGAAGCGCACTGGAGCGAGAGTGACTTCCGGCTTGCACCGGCCGCATACGACCATCCCGATACCTGCTACGACCGGGAGTACCTGTTCCAATTCTCCGAGATGGACCCCAAAATACACACGGCGGCGCTCGCGCAGATTACGGATATCGCGACTTGCGTGCCCACTCAAAGCAGGCTAACTTGCCCAACGACTTTGGAGGTCCCGACCGAGCCCTATCAACCCGCCTATTTCCTGATCAACGGTCGCTCGATGCCCGACGACATGGACCCCAACTACGCGGCGCAGTATCCGCATCAGCCCTACAACGGCAACCCGCACATGCATCCGGGGGAATTGACTCTGATCCGCGTAATCGGCCAGGGAAGGTGGCAACATCCTTTCCACGAGCATGGCAACCACGTGCGTATTCTAGCGCGCGACGGGAATTTGATTCTCAGCGGTTCAACGATCACCTATCCGGGTGCGGCAGCGCAAGCGCTTGCCGGACGCCTGGAGTTCACCACGGACACGACGCCGGGACAGGCGTTTGACGGAATTTTCTACTGGAGCGGCAAGGGTCTGAACTGGGATCCCTATGGTCACCATCCCGGCTCGAGCGACGCCTCCGCCAAGCTTTCATGCACTCCGGATGCGAACGGCTACAACACGGCCGCGCCTACCGCGATCAACTTCTGGGAGTGGTGCCAGGACCATAACAAGCCCATGCAGGTGGCTCCGTTCGGCGATGTCGCCGGCGGCGGCCCTGCTACGCTGCCCGACGCGAACATTCTGACGAATGGTGCGTGGTACGGCGGGAGTCCCTATCTCGGTCCAAATGCAACACTTCGGGCAACTGGATGCATGCCCAGTGGCGCTACTCAAACCAACGCGCCCAACTGCGGTGCCACGGGCTCAACTCCGCCTTCCGGCACCATAGCAAACCCGCCATCGAGCGAAGCTGGCTTTGCTTTCATGTGGCACTCGCACAACGAGCGCGAGATTACCACCAACAACATTTTCCCCGGGGGCATGCTGATGATGATGCTCGTTGATTCCCGGGAATTCGTCATTGACGAATCCAACTAATGAACAGGAGAAGAGCGATGCGATCGAACGATCTGAGAACTTGTCTGAAGACGGCAGTACTCCTCACGGCTGTTCTCCTGCTCGGAGCGGGCCGCGTCATTGCCCAGCAGCAGGTCAATCTGACCGCGGGACCGACCACCATAACCTTGCCGGACGGTTCCACGGTGCCGATGTGGGGCTATAGTTGCGGCACAGCCGTAACTGGCTCCACGGCGACGTGCGCCAAATTGAATCCGTTAGCGACCGCGTGGTCTCCCGTCGCCATTACAGTTCCCACGGGACAAAGCCTGACCATCAATCTCACTAATAATCTCTCGTTTTTACCGGCAGGGAGCTCGTCTGCCAATGGTGTGCCGACGTCATTGGTGATCGTCGGTCAGTTGGGCGCGGGTCTCGGAACGACGGCGACATCCGCGCCGAGCCCGGATCACTCCAAGGCCCAGCCGCTTACCTGGCCCATCGCCGGTGATGCGCCCGGTGCGGGGCTAACTGGCGTGGGCGTTGCCCCAACGCAGGGGAACCGTGTGCAGTCGTTCTCCACGGAAGTGGCTGCGGGAGCAACAACGTCGCTGACTTGGACAGCACCTCGGCCCGGCACGTACTTGCTTGAATCTGGCACACACCCATCCATCCAGGGCCCCATGGGGCTTTACGGCATGGTAGTGGTAACGACGGCGCCCGGGGCTACGGCTGGCACTGCGTATCCTGCTGTGGGTTCGATTCCCGCTGTGACCTACAATGCAGAGGCCAACCTCCTGTTTAGCGAAATCGACTCCGTGCAAAACGCCGCGGTGAACGGGGCTGTAAATTCTCCGGGTTTCAAGGAAATGACGATGAGAACCTTCGGAGGCCAGGTCGGTTCGATCTCAGTTACGAACGGAGGATCGGGCTATACGTCGAATCCCGCCGTCACCATTTCGGGAGGTGGGAGCTCGTCGAGTGCCACCGCGACTGCGACTGTGGGGGCCGTTATCACTGGCATCACCGTGACTGGTGGTGGCTCCGGGTATTCGACTGCTCCGGCAGTCACAATTAATGATACCGGCACCCCGATCACGAACGCTAGTGCAGTGGCCGTTGTGTCGTTTGCCGTTAGCAGTGTCGGAGTGACATCGGCAGGCACCGGCTATCTTGCAGGCGATGTCATCAATTTGACGGGCGGCGGTGGCTCGGGTGCGGCCGCTTCGGTGGCCACAGTGGATGCCAGCGGTGGCATCGTGACCGTCACTGTTACGAATGGTGGCTCAGGCTACACTTCAGCCCCCACAGTAAGCAGTATCACCAGCGTAGCGGGAACGGGTGCTGTGCTTGCCCCAGCGTTGGCCGCGACAGGAGTTGTCAGCGCAATTAATGTGACCAACGGCGGCAGCGGCTATACTTCTCCATCCGTCACCATTGCCTCCCCTAGCTCAGGTACGACTGCCACTGCGACCGCGTCGTTTGCCGGCACACCGGGTGTCGTCTATGCCGTTACTGTTACTAGCGGTGGCTCGGGGTACCACGGCGCACCTACGGTCACGATTGCTGCTCCCGGGGGCACGGGGACCGCGGCCACGGCTATTGCAAGTGTCGGCCAATCCTGCTTCAACGGACTACCGTGCTATCCCTCTGCCGTAAACTACACGCCAATGTATTACCTGATTAACGGTGCTGCGTTCAACAAGACGAATGCAGCAGCCTCCGTGTTTAACGCGACGGCGGGCACGGCCACTACCGGGATTTCTGGAACTGTTTTAGTGCGCATGGTGAATGCGGGCTTGCGCATGCACGTGCCGTCAATCGTCGGATCGCAAACCGGTGTGGCAGCGACCACGGGTGGGCAGCCACCTGCGGGCTTCTCTCTAATCGCAGAGGACGGCAACCCCTTGCCAGGTATTCCGCGTATACAGAGCGAAGTATTCATGGCCGCAGGCAAGACTTACGATGTGATGATTAATGCGCCTGCCGCTGGCGCCTCGGCCGTTCCGGTGTACGATCGTGAGTTAAGTTTGTCGGGCAACGCCACCGCGCGTGACGCCGGCATGCTCGCCTACATTGGCATTAATGGGTCCGGACTCCCGGTCGCGAACGGCACCGGCGTGTTTGCCAGTGCGATGGCGCGCGACGATAGCTACCATTCTCTTGTTGCAGGCCAGAAATTCACGGTTTCGGATCCCGGCAAGGGCGTAATCGCCAACGACACGAACGTCTACGGCGTTCACCTCCTGGCGCCTGCTGCTAATGGTACAGTGACCCTCAACGCCAATGGTACCTTCACGTATGTTCCCAATTCGGGCAGTACTGCTACCTCGGATTCCTTCACCTATTGCGCGAACGGTTCGATAACGGCGGGTGTGTGCTCTTCTGGTTTGACCGCTGCAGTGACACTGGGTGCGGGTGATACAAGCAGCACAGTCGTCTGCAGCAGCACCTCTTATACCGCGAACACGGCCGCATACCTGGCCATCAAGACCCCGGGAGTCCTTGCATCTTGTACAGACTCGAAGGGCTTTCCTCTCACCGCTACAGCGTTTACAGGAGCGGGAGTTGTGGGGGATGCGAGCGGCGGTTTCACCGTTTCGCTGGCCACGCCTTGTACTACCTCGACCGGTTGCCCGACGTCTTTCACCTTCCAAGCGAAGAATTCGCAGGGAATCCTCAGCTCGGCTACGACTGTGAACGTTACCTTCCCGGCTGCCAGCAATCTGCTGGTCAAGGTTTTGGACGGTGCTGACAAGACCACTGAGATTACCGACTATCGCTGGATTATCGAGGAAGACCGCACCTTCTACATTGACCCCAAATGCACAACGAATTCCTCCACGGCGATTCCGGGCTGTCCTCCACCTCCGGCTCCAGGGAGCACTACAGGGACCACGGTTCCGCCAACCTTTGGTGTGAATTTCCACACCAGCTACATGCCGGTGGTGGCGGCGGGCTGCACTGGGCAGCTTTCCTGTGAAGGTGGCCAGACCATGGTGGATCCGGCGACCGGTTCGCATGTTCCTGCGGTGTGCGACGTGGGCAACGGCGTCTGCCGGCCCGATCCCACAGGAAATGGATTCACGCCTCTGAATCCCAGCCAAGTTCATCTGGATCCGACCAAGCGCTACTATATTTCTGTACTGCCGGGTGACGCGGCTAACCCATTTGGTGCCGCATATGGCGGGGCGCCTGACTGTTCTGCAGCAGGAGCCGCGGCTGGAAGCTGTGGCCACGGCATGGGTGGAGTTCCCATTCCCGCACTGCCTGCGGGCGCTACTAGTTATCCGACGACGCCATATACGATCCTGACGCAGCCCACTCCGTTCCCGCCTGCGAACGTGTCGGTATTCATCTTCGAGGACGATTTCCCGCTCAACGGCGAGCAGGATGCCGGTGGTGGAATTCCGGGCGCACTAAATACCGTCAACGAGCCCGGTCTAAGTGGCTTTGAAATCACCCTCTTTGACGATGCTGGCGGCACCGGCGATGCTACCGGACAATTGACGCACGACATGTTCAACCAACCACTTTCGAACAGCTTGGCGGGAACCATCGACCCCCTCAGTGGTCTCGACGCCTGCCCGATTACGAAGGATCCCCTGCATGGTATGGACACATCGAACGGCAATGCGCCAGGTTCTTTGGGTACGCTGGGGATTACAGGCAGAATCGTTACCTGCCCAGCGTTCGAAGCTGACGGTGTAACTCCGTCTCCATTGGTTGGCCAAGCCCTCATTCCCAACATGATGCAGGGAAGATACGGCGTTGTGGCCAACCCAGCGGCAGACCGCATCGCCAGAGGTGAAGAGTGGCTGCAAACCAACACCTTGGACGGGCAGAAGGCCCACGATTCGTTCGTGCGCATCGGTGAACCCAGCTACTTCCAGGAGTACGGTCCGGCCGGCTACCACGTTTCGATCGGCTTCGCCAATCCGCAAATCATCAACAGTCGCTTGGCAGGAGTCTGCGCAGGTGCCGATCCGAGCATCACAGGCACGAATTGCCACAACACCTTAACCGGCACCGTCACAACCGAACGGATGAGCCGCACCCCGGATGAAAGACTCTACAGCAGCGGCGATAACAGCAGCTTCGCCTTCACTCAGTGCTACGTGAGCTTTGGCGATCCCGACGGCGAGGACTTCGCCTTCACCAAGTGCGGCCCCGATGGCTCCTTCACCCTCTCTGGTCTTCCCGACGGCGAATGGCGGTTAACCGTCTTTGACCAATGGAATGATATGTTGGTGGACGGCCTTTCTACGCCCGTAAGGCTTGCTGGCGGGACAACGGTCAATATGGGCAATATCGCCATGAACCAGTGGCAGGCCAATATCTACACTTCGACTTTCTTCGACGCCAACGGGAACGGCGTTCGCGATCCCAACGAATCCGGGCTCACCTTGGTGTCTACGAATATTCGCTTCCGCGATGGCAGCTACTCCAACTTCAACAACACCGACCTGAGCGGCAACGCCGGCTTTAACGAAGTGTTCCCGCTGTTCAGTTGGTACGTGATTGAATCGGACTCGACGCGTTACAAGAGCACCGGGACGCACGTGGTCTACGACGCCGGCGGGCCCGCCGACGGCTCTCCATCCTGCGGCGCAACCGGCTACCCGGCGTGCGGAACCTCAGCCATCGGCAATATGATGGCGAACACGAACGAACCGGCCGCCGTCGCTCTGCCGACTGCCCTGCGGGTACCCGGCGCGTACTATTGCGCCACTGCCGATTGCACCGATGCCCCTGCTGCTCCGTCTAGGACAGCCACAACCAGCGGATCGGGCGGCTCCACAGGACGAGTCGATCCGCCGTGGCTTGCTTGGCCAGGTACCGAAGGCTGGCAGGGTTTTTCGGGACAGAACAGTTTCCTCGAATTCGGCAAGAAGCCGTTCGTAGTCGGCGAGACGGGCGGCATCCATGGTGAAGTGAACTACGCCTCGACCCGCCCCTTCGACGATCCAGAGCTCGTGCTGCACGTGAGCTGGACGCCGGACGTGCCAAACGTAACCGTTAATCTCTACCAAGAGAACGTTGCAGCTGATGGCGTGACCACAACCCTCAAACTGATCGACAGTACCAAGACCACCAGTTGGGACGATTGGGCGCAGGGCTTCCGGTCCGATGGTAATCCCAACATGAGCTGCCCTGGGCAGTCCACTACCGATCTCTTCTACTTCTCGCTGTTTAACCAGCCTGATTACCTGGACGTGTACAACAACCAACATAACGGCACTGCGCTCCACACGATTCCGAATAATTCCCAGTTCAAATGCTATGACGGCATGCACAACTGGAATCAGCTCCAACCGACGCCTTACGATGGCATGTACCAGTTCCCCAGTGTTATCGGCATCAACCCAACAACCGGAAGACCGGCGACCCCAGCCGGAGTTACTGCTGGCGTCGGTGTACCCGGCACGGCTTCCTTTGTGGCCGCGAGCTTGCCTGGGACAAACTGCACGATCTGCGTCCCGAACCCCGACACAGCGGACTCCTACAGGGTTGGCACGGCCATGCTCCCCGCCGGCAAGTATGTAGTCGAAGTGGTTGTTCCACCGGGTTACGAACTAGTTAAGGAAGAAGACAAGAACATCCTGATCGGCGACAATTACATCGCGCCGGTCACGCAGCAGTTCGGTGGACTGGGTTCCATCTATATTCTCCCCGACCAGGCCGCGGTCGGCGCGAGCTACAACGCCAACAACGCTCAGAACCAGACCGCGGATTTGGGTACTTTGAACCTGCCCCGCGGCGAAGGCGACACGGGAAGCGTGGAACAGTTCTGGCCCTGTGTGGGCGAGGCGCGCATCGTGCCTGACTTCATGAGCATCTTCCCGCAGGCCCACGAAGTAGCGGCCTTTGCCGGAGCTACGCGCAATCTGTGCGACCGCAAGGAAATCACGCTGCAAGACCAGGCATCGGCGCTGGCGAAGTTCTACATCTTCAGCTCGACGCACGTCGCCGCCCACTTCACCGGCATAATCACGGACGACTTCACTTCCGAATTCGATCCTTTCTCTCCGGTTTTTGGTGAGAAGTTCTCGCCTCCAGACATGCCGGTCAGCATCAAGGATTGGGCCGGAAACGAAATTTCTCGCGTGTACAGCGACCATTGGGGGGTCTACGATGGCTTGACCTACTCGACCTGGGAAGTCAACCCCCCCAACCCGACCGGGTATGGGCCAACGATGATGGTCACTTGCATGAACGACCCAGGACCGGTCCTGGACACGAATCCGGCTTCGCCCACCTACAACCAGATGATTACGGATCCGTTGTTCAGCCCGCAATACAGCCAGTTCTGCTATGAGATCCCGTTCATGCCGGGACAGACGCAGTACATGGATACGCCTGTCGTGCCTACATCCGCTTTCGCGGGTGCGGGCTACAACAATGTGGACTGCTCCTATCCCGATGCCACACCCGCGGTCAAGGAAGTGGATGGCGACGGACTCGGACCTTGGGTGAGCGCGGCGGGTCACACCCTCACGATTACTGCATTGGGTGACCAGATGGTGCCCAACAACGCCTACGCCGGGCCTCAGGCTACGACTGCTCCCTACAACCAGAAGTTTGTTAAGCGGCACTTCGGCTTTGGTGCCAGCCCCACAGTAACCATCGGTGGTGTTCAAGCCTCATGTACTGGCGGCGACCTCTCGCTGACTTGCACCGTTCCGACAGGCGTGCAACCGTGCCTCGTTCAGCAACAGGCGCAGTACGGCGGCTCGACAGCCTATTGCGGCGAACTGGTCATCACCTCCGCCCCTGTGACCACGGGGACCGGTGGTGTCACCGGAGTGACGGTCACCAACGCAGGCAATGGTTATACTGCCAGGCCCACGGTGACGTTCAACAACACCGGGACCGGTGGTAGCGGTGCAGCCGCGTCTACATTCCTGGGGGTAACCCGCGTGACAGTACCCGCTGCCGGCATCGGCCGTGGTTACACCAGCCAGCCGGCTGTAACGTTCACTGCATCCCCGGCAGGTGCAGCCGCCACGGCGACTGGAACAGCCATCCTCGGGTCAGGCACGACGGCAGGGAGAGTAGTCGGCGTCACCGTAACCAGCCCAGGTTCGGGGTATACCAGCAGGCCGACGGTGACTTTCGCCCCGCCGTCTTGCACCATTAACGGAACGACATGCGTACAGGCAACCCTGACCAACTCTTCCACAACGGGTGTCTTCATGGACGTAGTCTCGGTGACCGTTACCGCTGCCGGAACTGGTTATACCAGCAACCCCACAGTGACTTTCACCGTGCCGTCTTGCACCATTAACACAACCACGTGCGTACGGACCACCGGAACAGCCGCGGCTTCGCCCATCCAGCACTTTGCTGGCAAGCAATCAATTGATTCGGTGACGGTCACCATCGGTGGCAAAGCTCCGACTCACGTCCCCGCCACCGCGTCGATCCAGAGTGCGATTGACGCCGCCGCTCCGGGCGACTTGATCATCGTTGACCCGGGCTTTACGCCATCAGCAACTGCCGCAGCTGGAACTTCGTGCGCCGGGGTAACTGCGCCGACCACCACCTGTGTCGAAACGGCTGGTACCCACAACGAAATATTGCTTATGTGGAAGCCGGTCCGACTGCAAGGCGTCGGGGCTGCCAGTAGCGTCATCAACGCCAATACCCATCCGGCGGGCCAGACCAAGATGGACGCCTGGCACCAGCGGATCGTTTGTCTCTTTGGCCTGGGGTTGAATGGTTCACCAGTCAACACCAGCCCGCATACGGGTGATGTCAACACGCTTAAGAACGTATTTGATCCCACCGGGAAGGTCTCTTGCCCTGGAACGGGATGGAACTACTTTACAGCGTTCGACGAGAGTGGTGCGACGACCGGCTCCTCCGCTACCAATGCGCAAGTAGATCGTTTGCCGCTGGAGTCGGTTGTTGGATGGAGTGCCGAACTCAATGGCAACCTCGCCGAGCAGTTGCAAGAGCCATCCTTGATGGGCGCTCTGGAAGGCGCGGGCATTACCGTGCTTGCTAAGGGCGTGAACTTCCCCTCCGATCCTTATGACTCGACTCTACTCGCAGGGTTCCCGACCGGCACGACACTGCTCATCGGAACCGATGCCGGCGGTGGCGGTAACTTCCCTGTGGGTGACGCCAATGCCTTCTGCCACACCAGCGCCGCCAGTGCGGCTAACCCGTTCCCGAGCAACTATTCGTGCAACCCCTCAAGCATCGACGGCTTGGGCATCACGAATAGCTCCCAGGGCGGCGGCGGCATCTTCGTCCACGGCTGGGCACATAACCTGCAAATCGCCAACAACCGCATTTACAGCAACGCCGGAACGCTTTCGGGCGGCATCAACATTGGCCAGGGTGAATTTGCTCCGCCCTACACCCAAGGCGGGGGCGCCCTAAATGCCCCTCCGGGCTCGTGCGAGGACAGCCCTGTACCGAACGCTATTCTGCCATACTGCGAAAATGTCAATGTGAATATCCATCACAACTACGTCGCATGGAACTCTTCCACCGGCGATGAATTGTTCTCGGCCAGTCCGGCGGGTGCGGGCGGTGTCAGCATCTGTACCGGCGCCGACTATTACAAGTTCAACTACAACTGGGTATGCGGCAATCTGAGCAGTGGAGATGGCGGCGGCGTCGGCCATATCGGGTTCACCTTCAATGGCGACATCGAGCACAATACCATCCTCTTCAACCAGAGCACCAACCCCACAATCCCGACCAACGGTGGCGGTCTCATCGTCATGGGCGCTCCGGATCAGGACCTTGTTTGCAATACGATCATTCCCCTACTCGACCTAGATTGTGCACCTACCGCAGCAGTTGGTGGGGCTGCCAGTGTTACGCCGAGCGACGGCGTCGGTCCGGGCCTGGTCATCAACGCCAACCTGATCATGGGGAACGCTGCTGAGAGCGGCACTGGGGCGGGCATCGCCTTCAATGCTGTCAACGGCACGGACATGGTTAACTTCCCCACCGATCCAGGACAGTGGAATCTGGTGACCGTGACCAACAACATCATCGTGGACAACGTGGGCGGTTGGGATGGCGCCGGAATCTCGCTGGCCGATTCTCCCAACGTGAACATCATCAACAACACCATCGCTTACAACGCCAGCACGGCTTCGGCAGGAATCCTCTTCAACACCCTTGGGGCTCCTCTTGCCAGCCAGGGCGGAAGCAGCTGCTCGAGCACGGCGACAACCACATGTCCTCGGCCCGCTGGGCTGGTGGCCATCCAGCATAGCGCAGTTTTGGCGGCGAATCTGCCGTCGAGCACTGGTGGCGTCAATGTCGTCTGCCCGCCAGGCCATTTCCAGACCACGGCAACCAACGGATCTTGCAAGACCGTCTCGTATCCGAAGCTGGAGAACAACATCTTCTGGCACAACAGCTCGTACTACATTGGCGTGGGCCCCCTCAGCCCGCAATTCCAGCAGAATGTGGTGTCGCTGTTTAACGCTTTCACCCACACTGCGGTTGCGAATCAGCCGGCGGCGGACAGCTCGACGACGACGGCTGGCAGCACGACCATCACCGGAGGCACCGGCGCTTGCGTCAGCGGTACCCAATACTGGGATATCGGCGTGCGCGGTGACACTGGCCCGACCAACCATGGTTCCGGGGTCACACTCCGAGCAACGGATTCAGTGCTAACAGCCGGTGGATCTAGTGTTTTGAGTTCGGGTAACTCAACGGGTGCCCCGAACTTCATCAGCCAGTACTGCGACGGATCACGCGTGTCCCCGGAAACGCCGGGACTTCTAGCCGCGGGCTGGCAGGTGCCTCCGGGTATTTCGGACGCAACCGTGCCGAACCCCATCTTCAACTTGACTCCGACGGCTACGGTGGACGAAGGCAACAACTGGGTCAACATGAGCTGGGGCCCCCTCACGATGACCAATCCAACAGTTGCGGCCGGACCTAACGGAAATTACGGTGGCGGCCTCCCGCTCGGTAATTACGGCATTGCCGCAGCATCCTCGGCGGCAGGGAGGGTCCCAGGTGGCTCGGCGAACTACGTCGACGCTCCTAATTTCGACTTCTACAACAATCCAAGGAAACCTGGTCCAATCGATGCTGGGGCGGTTCAACGGACCGGGACTGGCACAAACAGAGACTTCACTGTTTCACCCGCGTTGGTGGACTTTGGTCTTGTACCTGTCCATAGCCCGACAACCTTGGATCAGGACATCCAAGTCATTAACACGGGTGGCGTGCCGCTCTCGTTCAACGCAGCCAGCTTCGCGATTTCGTGCGCGAATGTGACGACTGGATGCAGTACAGCAAGCTACACCATCGTGTCCAATACGTGCTTCGTCGGTGGGGGCACATCGACCCTTGCTCCGGGAGCAAGCTGCGTAATCAACGTGGTCTTCAACCCCATCAGCACGTCGCAAGCAGCGAGGAATGCAACTCTAAGCGTGAACCCGGTTGGTAACGGCGGCGCGGAGTTCGTCTCGCTCACCGGCCACGACACGATTGCGACGGTAACTGTCTCCCCACTCACCCCGGCGTTGACCACAACTCCGGCAAGCACCGTCGCGCACACCGGGACGATCACAATCACCAACACTACCAACCCGAACACAAATCTCGATGCTGGCCCGTTTATCCCAACCGCCATAACGCTCACACCGCTGGCTGGCACGGGCACGTTCACGCGCGGCGGCACTTGCGCGGTGGGCACGCCGATCAACGCGGGAGGGACTTTGGTACCGCCCGCGGCCGGCTCGAGTTGCACGATCACGATCACCTACACGCCACCGGCAGGCGCAACAGGAGCGGCGCTGAACGGTCGGGCCAACCTCACGGTAACGGGGAACGGCAGGGCCTCCACGGCACCGCTCATCAACCTAAACTTTAACGCGAACTGAGCAAAAATCAGCTGGGCGGGCATCTACGGATGCCCGCCTTGTTTTCTAATAAAAGACCTTTTGGAAAGAGGACAAACAAAAATGCCAGAAAGCAATGCCATCAGGAAAACAATGTCCATGCTGCTGGCCGGAGTTTTCGGCAGCAGCATCTCGGTTTTCCAGGCTGGAGCGCAAACCTCTTCTCAGCCCACGAATCCGAAGCGATCTGCAGCTCCGATGCACTACCGCCCCGATCGCTTCGCTGGACGCGCCGGAAAGTTCTACGCGCTGATATGGGGTATCGACTCGCTCAGCGTAAAGTATGCCGAGTCTGGCGAGGTCATTCGATTCAGCTACCGCGTACTGGATCCCAACAAGGCGCGGACCTTGAACGACAAGAAGCTCGCGCCCAGCTTGATCGACCCGGAAGCTGGAGTGAAATTGGTGGTTCCGTCCCTGGAAAAAGTGGGGCAGTTGCGTCAGAGCAGCACACCTGAGGCAGGCAAGTCCTACTGGATGGCCTTCTCGAACAAGGGCCGATTGGTCAAGCGCGGAGACCGCGTCGATGTCGTGATCGGGCCGTTCCACGCTCAAGGACTGGTGGTCGATTAGCTTGGCCTCCGAACCGGAACCGAGAGAAGGGCCAACCAACTTGAGGCGGCTTTTATCAGCCGACTAGCCGTGGCGCCGGAATACCCAGCCCGGGAACTGCCTGCGCGAAAAAATATTGATTCTGCCGATCAGCGTGAGCCTCTCAATCGAGCCTCATCTCAGCTAAAAGGGCGCCGCGCGCTTCTAGGCTCCGGCCCGGGACAAGCCCGCAGTTTTCCTCGGAGGCGCATGGATTGAGAGCCCAGAGCAAACAAGCAGCTAAAGCGAATTGATTTCCCATCTCACCCTTCCCTCCGGCACCGCCGCTCGTTATTTTTCTGCAATGATGGCGGCATCCCGAGGGTAATGCTTTGGCCGTGCGAGACCGCGGTTTGCCGGAGAATTTCCGAGCCCGCCCCGTACTCGTAGACAAAAGTCTGAGAGTTGCTTGAGTAATTCAAGTAGTAGTGCAGCGTTTTGTTTTTGCGGTTGACTCCGTGCTTCACGCGCACGGGAGCAGGCAGATTCTGGTCCGCTCCCGTTAGTCCTGCCCTCTGAAGCACCGCGAGGAGCACGTCGCTTTGAGTTTGTCGCTCCGCACCGTGCCTTCGTAGGTCAGCGTGCCCTTGCCGAACGTGTTTTGCGCGATGGCGGCGTACTTTCCAAAGAACGTGTGATCGTAATACGCCAACGGTTCGGCTACCGTGAGAGCATGCTCTTCCGGTCTGACGGCCACGGTTCACCTGGGCGCCCAAGCCGACAAGGACGGCATCACATGCACTCCTCTGACCTATACCGCCAACACCGGCCACCTACTTGGCCATCAAGACTCCCGGCGTCCTGTCAGGCTGCAAAGATGCTTCGGGCCACTTTCTGTCAGCACGACAACGCCCGAGCGAACCCGATAGCCCCGAGGGGCGGTCGAACGGTCTCTTGGATGCCAACAGCGGGTTCACCGCGTCGGTCAGCGGGGCGGGCAGCTACTCCTTTAGCTTCACGTAGCTTCACCGGCAAAGAACTCTCAGGGTGCGACCGCCAGCGGAAACGTGACACTCACTTTCCCGGCGGGCAGCGGTTTGCTGGTCAAGGTTTTGGACGGCTCCGACAAGAAACCTGAGATCACTGACTACCGCTGGATCATCGAGGAAGACCGCACCTTCTACATCGACCCCAACTGCACAATAGCGCGACTTGCACTCCCTCACAATTCCCCATTAGGAGCCGCAGACGCCTTTGATCAGGCGCGATGGAGCAGAATTATAATTCCACGGTCAATCATGCAAAGACCCGATCGATGTTCGGGTTCACCCTGGCGTTAAATCGGCCCGGATGGATATTCCGAGAGACTGGCAGCTCACAAGACGCTTTCGGTGCCGACATGTGGCAAGTGTTGCGCCGTCGTGGAGTGGAAGCACGATTCCAAATGTCGGCAGTCGGGAGACTCGCTTCGCACTGAGGCGCACCCTCAGCTCTCGGCTGGAGGCCGGTGCTTGAGTACCGCTCTCGAAAGGGCATAGCTCAGGAGCGCCGCAAGGATGACCGCGAGGGACACTTGCCAGATATGCTGCTTCAGGAACGGCAGTGCTTGGTGGCCGTAGCGTATGGCCAGGTATCCAATCCCGAAATAGCGCATCGCTCGCGCCAGCGTGATCGCTGAAGCAAAGCTCACCACCGGCACCTCGAACACTCCCGCCGCCACCACAAATATCTTGAACGGCGTTGGCGGCGGCAAAAGGGCAGCGATTAACATGCCGCCGAATCCGTTCTTCACCACCCAATTGTGTATGGCCTGCGCGCGCTTGCCCGCGTGCCTGTGAAACAGCGCTTCCCCGCCCTTCTCTGCCAGGTAGAACAGCAGCACACAACCCAGGACCGATCCCAGCATTGCCAGGAACGCGTACAGCGGCATCCTCGCCGGATGCTGAATGGAAAGCTCAACCAGGAGGAGGTCGTTGATTACGGGAAACGTCAGCACGGAGGAGTCGAGGAACGAAATCAGAAACAGCCCCGGCGCGCCCAGCCCTCCAGCGAACGCCACGATGTTCTCTTTCCACCCGCTCAATCCCGTCGCCAAAAAATTCCTCCACGTGGTAGCCATTTCCCGCGTTTTTGCTTGCGCCGCGGCGTCCGCGGAACTTGTAGAGGCCGGGCTTTAGCCCGGCTTTTCCTCTCCTGGCGCGACTTCGCCTATGGGTTCGCCGCTAGCCGTTCTCCGTTAGGGCAACGTCGAACTCCAGCAAAACTCTTGCCATCCTCAGTCCAGCAAGGTAATGCTGCGAACCGCTGTTACTTGGCAGTCGTTTTGGGCAACTGGAATAACTGACACCCGGAATGATGACTCAGAACCCGTGGGCCTTTTGATCCGCCAGTCTATTGCGCAAACGCCGCCCGGTCGAAATGATTCATGAACACCTGCATCAACGCGGTGCGATGCAGGTTTGGCAGCTTGGGAATCTCGCCGATGACGCGCACGTGCCCGAACCGCTCGATGGTCTCCCGGTTCTCGCGGTTCTGGTCGCCAATCAGCACCACGCCGTGCACCGGCAGCTCCGCCGCATGCAGCGCCGCCAGCGTCAGCAGCGTGTGATTCACAGTGCCCAGCCCGCTCCGCGCCGCCACCAGCACGGGCAATTTGAATTTCACCATCAAGTCCAGCATGAATTGCTTCTGATTGACCGGCACCAGCACGCCTCCCGCGCCTTCCACAATGAGCCAGTCGTTGATCAGGCTCGTGGGCATGTTGATCTTTCCGATGTCGATTTCCACACCCGCCCAACGCGCCGCCAGGTCCGGCGAGACCGGCGGAACAAATTTGTACACCTCGTCCAGCGTGCGGTCCGTGCCGATGCCCGCCAGCCGCATCACCGTCACGCGGTCCGAGCCTTCGAGCGTTCCCGTCTGGATCGGTTTCCAATACACGGCGTCCAGCGCGGCGCAAAGGAGCGAGGAAAGCACCGTTTTGCCGACCCCTGTATCGGTTCCAGTGATAAAAAAATGATGTCTCAAGCGCGGTCCACCGCGTCGCACCAATATTTAAGTTCGCGCCGCCTATTCAACGTATTCTCCGGCGCACCAGTTCATCATTGGCGCTTCCGCTCGTCAAGAAAAACTCCAGCCGCCCGCTTCCATGAGGTACTGCCGCTGCCCGTACCGTCCGTGGGGCGAATACTTTCGCGGCGAGCTTCTGCTTCTCGGCATCCTTAAGCCGTCTGCCGGAAGGTATTATTCCCCATGCCCCCATCGACCTGGACTTCGCCCAATACAGGGTTCTCTTTGTGGGGTGCGGCGGCTTGGGGCTTTCTTTTGCACCGTTCTTCGTCCTATATTCTGCCAGCCCTGGCCAGACTGGATCATTCAAGCTGAACCCCGCATCTTACCATCAGCTGTCACCTTGGCAAAAACGCCTCGCCCTGTGCGTAAAGAAACGCCTGCGTGATCTCGTTGTCGCGAGGGATAGATTTGAAAAGGCAATTCCGAGCGTGCGGCTTACCAATTCACTCGCAGAGCCAAGGTCTGAAACGGAAATGAAACGGAGTTGTCTAGCCAATCCAGCTCAACTGAAAAAGACCCCGTTCTCTTCGCGTCCCAGCACGGAAATTAAGTTTGCCGCAGGGTCGGGCGGCGTGTCCGACTGGAATTGGAAGCCTGGCTGCTCAGCGGACCAGACAATCGAAGACGTCCATGCCGAGCACGCGAAGGCGGGCCCGTTGGCTGTCAAAGTCCACTTGGACCGCATCGTGCCTCACTGGGATCATCCAGAATACATCGTTCCGGTCAACGTGGACGTTGTAATCATGGATCTGTTTATAGACGCTGGCCGATCCAACCGCACCGGTGTAAAGGTCCAGTCAAACAAAGGCGAATGTGCCTCTATGTTGTTGGCCGTCGGTAGCAATAAACTTCCCTTGGCTGAACCCCATGTCCGCCTGAAACGCAAGACCCGTCATGGCTCCACTGGTAGTGTCCGTTCCCATCCCGCCGCCGCGTATGTGCGTGAGGCCCACAAACCCGTCGAAATCTGTGATCTGCGACGGATCGCTGATGTCGGCCAGCGCCTTGGCAGGAAACATTGTTCCTGCCGCGCCACGGATGAGGCCACGGCGGCTTAGCCACTTCTCCTGAAATTGATCCCATAGACTGAAACCTCGATTGTTCATTGTCGTTCTCCTTGAACACACCGACGAACACCAAACGAACGCGTTCATCTGCGTGCGATTGCCGGTGGCACCGAAAATAGCCACTGATAAGCCATGGGGAAATCCAAGGGAAAGAAAATCGGAATAATTGCGGAAACTTTGCTCTGCTTGGACAGGAGTCGTCAAGTCCAAAAGTTGCCAACGAAGGCCCATCCCCAGAAGCCAAAGAGGAACGCAACATCAGTTCCTGACGCCGATGAACGCGGAAACCAGTGCGCATGGCTGCCACACGGCGAGGCTGTTTGACCCATCACCCCCAAAATGTTATAAAACTGCGATTTGAGCTTGCCCTGGCGTCCAGTCTTGCAGGTGCCTCGCCGGCGGTATCGAGGGGTAACTTGGGCCGGCGCGCGGCGAGTTTACCCTGTTCGAAGATCCCTTTTCCATCGGGACTCCGGTCGGGGCCTCTTGCCGGTGGAATGAGAGAAAATTACTGAGGCTCGCATACGATTGAGACAGGTCATTGGGAGTGCGGCAGCCTTGCTGCCGCTTTTCTTCCTCGCTCCCAAGCCTCTGCGTTTGCGAGAGCTCAAGAATTCGCGCCGCAATGCGAGTGGCGGCAGAACTGTGCGGGAAACAACTGTTCAGGGAACTGTCCACAGATCAATCGCACCTCAAGCTTGGCAATAGGTTAGGGAGGATTCTGAATGCGCACCTGGCTGACGAATGCCTGGTCTCATTGCTGTAGATTCACGAATCATTTGAAATTAGCGAAGTTTGGCGCCGGAGCCGCCGCTCTGCTCTCGGCTGCCTCCGCCCGCGCCGACGAAGCCGGCGGCGAAGCCAATTTGAAGCTGCCCGATCTTTCGCAAGTCAGCTTCCTCGGCATGGACGGCCACAAGCTTCTTCTCTTCGGCATCCTCTTCTGCCTCTTCGGCCTCGCTTTCGGACTCGTCATTTACACGCGCCTGAAAAACCTCCCCGTCCACAAGTCCATGCGCGACATCTCCGAGCTCATCTATGAAACCTGCAAAACGTATCTTCAAACGCAAGGCAAATTCCTCTTGCTGCTTTGGGCTTTTATCGCCGTCGTCATCGTGCTTTATTTTGGCGTCCTCGCCCCCGTTCCCGGCAAGCCCCCCGCCACCACGCTCCCAATCATTTTGTTTTTCAGCCTCGTCGGCATGGCCGGCAGCTACTCTGTAGCCTGGTTCGGCATTCGCGTAAACACTTTTGCAAACTCGCGCACCGCCTTCGCAGGCCTTCGCGGCAAGCCCTACCCCATCAATAAAATTCCTCTCGAAGCGGGCATGAGCGTGGGCATGATGCTCATTAGCGTTGAACTTTTGATGATGTTAATTATTTTGTTATTCATACCGGGTGATTATGCCGGGCCGTGCTTCATCGGTTTCGCCATCGGCGAATCTCTGGGCGCCGCCGCGCTACGCATCGCCGGCGGCATTTTCACCAAAATCGCCGACATCGGCTCCGACCTCATGAAAATCGTCTTCAAAATCAAGGAAGACGACGCGCGCAACCCCGGTGTGATCGCCGATTGCACCGGCGACAACGCAGGGGATTCGGTGGGGCCGACCGCGGACGGATTTGAAACTTATGGCGTGACCGGCGTCGCGCTCATCACTTTTATTTTGCTTGCGGTAAAAAATCCTGTCGTTCAAGTTCAACTGCTCGTGTGGATCTTCGTGATGCGCATCATTATGTTGGTCGCGAGCGCGGCCGCGTATTTTATCAACGGCTTCATCGCCAAAGCGAAGTACGGGAACGCGGACAACATGAATTTCGAAGCGCCGCTGACTTCGCTGGTGTGGATCACTTCGTTCGTTTCCATCGGGCTGACGTATCTTACTTCGTGGCTCATCATTCCGGAACTCGGCGGCGACACATCACAGTGGTGGAAGCTCGGAACAATCATCACCTGCGGGACGCTGGCGGGCGCCATCATTCCGGAACTGGTGAAAGCTTTCACTTCCGTCGAATCGCGTCACACCAAAGAAATTGTCACTTCGGCGCAGGAAGGCGGTGCATCGCTCGGAATTTTGTCTGGCTTCGTCGCAGGAAATTATTCCGCCTATTACCTGGGCCTTTCGATGGTGCTGTTGATGTCCATCGGCTACTTGTTTTCGCAGCAGGGGCTGCACAACTTGATGGTCGCCGAGCCGGTGTTCGCGTTTGGCTTGGTGGCATTCGGTTTTCTCGGCATGGGTCCAGTGACGATCGCAGTCGATTCCTACGGTCCGGTGACCGACAACGCGCAATCTGTTTTCGAGCTTTCGCTCATCGAGCAGCTTCCCGGCATCAAGCAGGAACTCAAGAAGGATTTTAATGTCGACGTGAACTTCGAGCGCGCCAAGCACTTGCTCGAAGCCAACGACGGCGCGGGCAACACGTTCAAAGCAACCGCGAAACCGGTCTTGATCGGCACCGCGGTTGTCGGCGCCACCACCATGATTTTTTCTATCATCATGGCGCTTACCAACGGTCTCGCCGCCAACGTGGACAAACTTTCGCTGCTCCACGCGCCATTTGTGCTCGGGCTCATCACCGGCGGAGCGGTGATTTACTGGTTCACCGGCGCGAGCACGCAAGCCGTCACCACGGGCGCGTATCGCGCGGTGGAATTCATCAAGGCCAACATCAAGCTCGAAGGAGTGGAAAAAGCGAGCATCACCGATAGCAAAAAAGTTGTGGAAATCTGCACGCGTTACGCGCAAAAAGGCATGCTCAACATTTTCATCGCCGTGTTTTTTTCAACGCTGGCATTTGCCTTCGTCGAGCCATTCTTTTTCATTGGTTATCTCATTTCCATCGCCACGTTCGGCCTGTATCAAGCGATTTTCATGGCCAACGCCGGCGGCGCGTGGGACAACGCCAAAAAGATTGTGGAAGTCGAACTAAAGCAAAAAGGCACTCCGCTGCACGATGCCACGGTTGTCGGCGACACGGTGGGCGATCCGTTCAAAGATACTGCGTCGGTCGCGCTGAATCCGGTGATCAAGTTCACCACGCTGTTTGGCCTGCTCGCCGTCGAGCTCGCCGTGAGCCTGGTCAACAGCCAGCACAGCACGACCTTGGCGCACATTCTCGCGACAGCTTTCTTCCTCGTCGCGCTCTCCTTCGTCTACCGCTCGTTCTACGGCATGCGCATCAAAGGCTCCGCCGCGTAGCGGAGATTCTCCCTCTGGGTTTTCATAGGGGCGCGCTTTCGTGCGTCCCTAAGACGGGCGCGACATGTCGTGCCCCTACGACTGCAACGCAGCTTCCGCTACCGCGCTAGTGTCCCGTCCCATTTAAATATTGACAGTACGCTTGGGGTGCTCTATTATTGTAGGCGTGTTCCCCAGTGCACCAGCCTTGGCGGTCGACGGAGCCCAGAAGCGAGAGTTGGAATCCCTGGCTCGTGCCGGCACCACTCCGCAAAAGCTG
>QHYK01000091.1 GCA_003224085.1 Acidobacteriota bacterium
TCTGCGCCGCCCCGGTGATCATGTTCTTGATGTAGTCCGCATGCCCCGGGCAGTCCATGTGCGCGTAGTGCCGGTTGGCGGTCTCGTACTCCACGTGCGACACCGCGATGGTGATCCCCCGCTCGCGCTCTTCCGGCGCGTTGTCAATGGTGTCAAACGCGCGGAACTGTACTTTCGGGTTGTGCTTCGACAGCACCTTGGTGATCGCGGCCGTCAAAGTGGTCTTGCCATGATCGATGTGCCCGATCGTCCCGATGTTCACGTGCGGCTTGCTGCGCTCGAATTTCTCCTTCGCCATGTTCCTTCGCCTTCTGCGCCTGCCTCTCAACCGAAACGGCGCTACACTTCAGAACTATGGAGCGGGGGACGGGATTTGAACCCGCAACCATCACCTTGGAAGAGTGAGACTCTACCGTTGAGTTACCCCCGCTCAAACCCCTCCAAACTTCCCGGCCGCAGAGACTGCCTAACTCCTGGAGCCTGGGACCGGGATTGAACCGGTGACCTCGTCCTTACCAAGGACGCGCTCTACCAACTGAGCTACCCAGGCCGAATCCGCTCCCGGCGTTCTCGCCCGCTTTACCCTCGATACATCGCCAAAGCATTTTTCGCGGCGCGCTCTTCCTGAGCGGCGCTTTCACCGCGAATCAGACCCATTTTGAACATCGCTGCATGCGATTACCCTGCGGTGTCTGCCAACCCCACAATCAAACGCCTGGTGGACGGGGAAGGATTCGAACCTTCGTAGCCCGCAAGGAGCGGCAGATTTACAGTCTGCTGGTTTTAACCGCTCACCCACCCGTCCCGCGAAACTTTCTCGGACGCGAACCACGCGGTCCGAACTTTCTCTTCAATGACTTCCAGACGTTCGGAGCAAAAACACAAATAGGACTCGTGTCAAGAGACACCAGCCCGTTGGCTTTTGCTGCCAGATTTCGTTCCGCCTCGCTCCCCTAACAACTTCCGGTGGAGCTGGCGGAGGGAATTGAACCCCCGACCCTCTGATTACAAATCAGATGCTCTACCAGCTGAGCTACGCCAGCGCCGCTCAAACCGCATGAGTCTACCAGAAGAGGTATGAGAATTGCAAGGGCTTGTCGCGAGTGAAAGCAAGTTGGTGACCAGTGTTGTGGAAATCCCAGCGGGACATGCTCCCTTTGGCAATGGCTATCCCTTTGCCCATCTATAACTTAGCATAAATCCTGGGAAAAGTAGCAATTTCTCTCCAGCGGCGCAGCATTCTCACAGTTTTCAACGGAGTTTGTGTACGATTATGTGACTGCTCATGACAAATCATGACAAAATTGCGAACTTAGGCGCGCGGGATGCAAACAAAATGAACAAGCCAGAATGGATTGCCGTGGCAGCCGGTGCGCTTCTTGGGACCGCCGCAGCATTATTTATCCACCACCTATACAATACGAATAGCTCCTCTGCACGCGAAGACCTGCTGGGAATGATGCCGGGCGATGCCGCCGCCGTTCTGTTTGTAAACTTGGCGGAATTGCGCACGGCCCCCTTTGTGACGCAGCTTTTTGCGTGGGCGCCGCAACCCGAGCTAGACGAAGATTACGCACGGTTTATCAAGCAAACCAATTTCAATTACGAACGCGATCTCGACCATTTCGCGATCGCATTTGAAAAAGCCGGGCAAGACTCCGCTTTCTTTGCCGTCGCGGACGGAAGATTCGATCACCAGAAAATCTCGGCTCTGGCCGCTAAATCGGGGACAGTAGAAAGACGCAATGGGAGTGAGATTTTCGCAATTCCTGAAACCAGCGCGGCAAAAAGGGTTTATCTCAAGTTTCTCAGCAATGACCGAATCGCTCTCACGAACCGCAGCGACCCCCGTCAAATTCTGGGCGCTCTAAAACGGAGTGCTGACGCCGTGGAATGGCGTGCACGTTTCGAACGTGTTGCAGGTTCACCGATCTTCGCGGTGATCCGGCAGGACGCCGCACCGGGTGCAGAACTGTCCGCGCAAGCTCCGGGGGGCTTTCGTTCGCCAGAGCTCTCTTCCATGTTGGATCAATTACTGTGGATTACTCTGGCGGGAAAAACAGAGAACGACCGGTTGCGCCTCGTCGTCGAAGGAGAGTCCGCCACTGATGATAATGCCGTGCGATTCGCCGATCTGCTCAATGGCGTCCTAACTTTGGCGGAGACCGGGCTGAATGATGCGAAGACTCGCCAGCAGTTGGACCCGTCGCTCCGCGAAGCTTACTTGACGTTATTGAAAGGCGCGGACGTTTCCAGAATCAATCGCGGAGACACAAAGTCCGTGCGGCTGGCCTTCGAAATCACGCCGGAGTTCCTGGAATCGGCTCGGCGGTTCTCCACAAGATCAACTGGGGACACGTTAGCCAAGCCTGCTACTGGCAGCACGGCGCCGCGCTCAAAGAAAGGCCACACGTAGGAAGGCTGGCCCAGGAACACGGTTCCTCCTGGGGACGCGTATCGCCCATGCCGAACGCGGGCTTGGGCCAATCTGCTGGCGTCCAAAATAAAAAAGCGGGCTAGAGCCCGCATCGCCTTCCCTCTTTCTCTTGTTCGAATTTTGTCAATCGCCCGCTGCTGATGACTTCATGTATCGCCAAGGATTCACGGGCGCGTTGTTTACTCGAACTTCGTAGTGCACGTGAGGCCCCGTGGATCGCCCGCTAATGCCGGTGTACCCCACAACTTCTCCGCGTTTAATTCGCGCACCCACTACGGCCGAAAACGCCGAAAGGTGCGCGTACCAAGTCGTGATGCCAAACCCATGATCAATGACCACCAAGCGGCCGTAGCCCGCGTGGGTTTCGGCGATGGTGACCACGCCGTCTGCCGTGGCATGAACCGGCGCGCCGTAATCCGAGGCCACGTCTACGCCCGTATGAAACGCACCTTCGCCGCTGAATGGGTCAAGACGCTCTCCAAAGCTATCTGTGATATGTCCCATCACCGGCCAAATGGAAGGCGTGTAGCTGGAATCGGCGAACTTCAGCGGGGAGAGCAAATGCATCCCGCCGCTGTAACCGGCGATCAACGCGGCATTGCGCTTCAAGAAGGTGTACTGCTCGATGGAACGATCAAAAGCATCCTGTGAATCCCCCGGGTTGTCGACTTGGTCGAACGCCGCCGGATGATACCGCAGCACGCCGTAAGTCATGGCTACTTCCGTCGCGAGAGACTGCAGGGAATCGAGGCGCTGGTTGGTGTCGTTGACGGTGGCTTGCAACTGGCGGTATTGCTGGGTCCGGGTTTCCAATTCGTGCCGCACTGCGTTGTAGTTTCCGACCTTCCAAAGCATCCTAGAGTAAGACGCCACAGCTGCCGTCACGCTGATGGCGCCAATCAAGGCGAGCATGACAACGCCATGTATTAGATAGGCTGGTACCACCACTTTCCGGAGCTTCCCCGGAGTGGACGCTATGAAGAATGTATAGCTCTTGCCTCGCATCGTCACCTAGAGGCCGCTCGGGCCTTTGTTCTCGCCATTTGCGGGCGACTCACCCTGTAACCCGCTAAACCAGAAACACTTTATCTGAACCGAGGGAATTGCTTCGCAACAGGGGCAATGCTAATTCTTGGAGGAGGGTTCGTCAACCCTGATTTTAGTACCAGTCCGGTACAGGCGGTTCTATTTAGTTTCCTGTCCCTAGGGACGGGTACTAGGAGCCTTTTCCGGGTGGTTCTTGGGGGTCTCGTTTATCGCCGATTCCCAGACCAGAAAAGGCAAAAGTGCGCTATAACGCTGGGCAGAAATCTTTCAAGACAGAATCAGAAGGAGCCAGGCTCCGTACGGACTTGGCCATGAGGGTGCGCGAAACAGAGCTGGTTGAGAAGATTCATAGAGTGCTCGGGCGACGCCATGAAACTTCACGGGAAGTACGCCTCGGCATGGGCGATGATGCGGCCCTGTTTCGTGCTCGGGAAGGGCAGGAAATCATCCTGACTTGCGACTGGTTCCTGGAAGGAACTCACTTCCTTCGGGACAAGCATCGGCCACTCTCGGTAGGCTGGAAATGCCTCGCCCGGGCCGTCAGCGACATTGCCGCCATGGGTGGAGTCCCTCGCTGTTTCTTATTGAGTCTGGCGCTTCCTGTTTCCCACACTGGGCGTTGGCTAGATGAGTTTTTGACTGGCTTGCGTCGTGCATCAAGGAAGTTTCGATGTCCTTTGGCGGGCGGCGACACGACGCGCCGTAATGAGGTCCTTATAAGTGTGACTGTGGCCGGAGATGCGCCAGCGGACTCTGCCATGCTCCGTTCCGGGGCTCGCCCAGGCGAGCTGGTCTATGTCAGCGGACGCCTAGGCGAGGCGGACCTAGGACTTCAGCTTTTAAAACGAAGCAAAACAGCAGCCAAGTCAGCAAACCCCTTGATCCGAAAGCATCTGTATCCAGAGCCACGGCTTGCCCTGGGACAGTGGCTTGCCCAAAAACGCCTGGCCACGGCGATGATGGACATCTCGGACGGCCTCTCGAGCGATCTGCCTCGCCTATGCGCCGCCGGCGGCGTCGGCGCTTGGTTGGAAAGCGCAAGAATCCCCCAGGCAGGAGACGGGGATATTGCGCGCAAGTATGGTCTGGATCCACTCGAACTGGCCCTGCATGGGGGCGACGATTACGAGCTGTTGTTCACGGTACCGCCGCACAAGGCAAAGGTCCTGCCAAAGTCATTCCGAGGAGTAATGCTCACGCCGGTTGGAAGAATCACGAAGGGGCCAAACGTGGTGGTCGGTGAAGAAAACGGACGCGAACGGCCCCTGGTTGCCGGCGGCTGGGACCCGTTCCAGAGATGACACTCCGTTAAAAAACCAGAGGAAAGGCATCCGGCCTTCCCTCCGCTAGAAAGCTTGGTTGCTCGATGGCGCTCAGTTGCATCTGGCGCATGTTGGTGGCTGTGCTCTCGTAGGTGTTGAAGTTCGGAGACGCAAATTGGTTGACGTAGCCGGCAAAGTTCGCGTGGTTCAGAGCGTTGAACATCTCCCAGCGCAGTTGGAAGCTCTTGGCCTCTGTCAACTTAAACATCTTGGCAAAGGCCAAGTCCAGATTTGTCAATCCCGCCAGACGCAGGTGGTTGCGCCCGCCGCTTCCGTCATTGCCGAGCAGCGGCTCGCTTACAGGCAAGTTCGCCTGCTGCTGGGGGTTATTCAGGTTCGGCACCGGGTGAAGCAGCGCGGCATTGCCGTTCAGGGCCGTAGTCACCACGGTGTTGGAGTTCGCCGTGCCGTTCAACAACGTGTCGGTAATTCCGACGAGCTGAGAGTTACCATTCGCATCCGGCGGACACGTCGCGACGGTAAACCCTGGAACGGAGCACACCGTCACGGGCGCCGCGATTGCCGTAGCGGGCAGACCGGATTGCGCGCTGAAGATGGCGCTCTGGCTCCAACCGTCCAGCACATATTTTCCCCAGCCGTGGAAGCCTTTGGTAAAGGGGATGTCGTATTGATAGCCCAAAGCGAAGCGGTTGCGGATATCAAACTGAGAGTTCGACCGTTGGAACAACAAGGGCTTCGCCGCATCCAGGAGGTTCGCGCTGTCGCTAATTAGAACGTTGAGCGCGTCAGAAACATCGTCCAGGCTGTGTGCCCACGTGTAGTGCCGCTAAATGTAAGCCCATTCCGGAACCTGCGAATGGCTTCCAACTGCATTGCGTTATAACTTGAGGTTCCGAAGGAAGGGCCGCGGCGATTTAGGTTTTCTTCGGCCTCGTTCCCAGCCGCCGTCTGCGAGCGATCTGTCGGACTGCTTCGCTCTACCCCACCTTTTCGCTGACCACACGCAACAGCATCTCCCAGGCCGCATCGCCTCAAGAAAAAATCAAGCCGCAAGACTTAAGGGAGACGGAGGGTTATTGAGAATTCCTATTCAGCAATGCTTAGGGAATTTTCAACGCCTCCAAATTGGCGTACTCTTTCGCACGATTCATACAGGTATGTGTATAAATCGGTTCTAAAACTCGCGTGGCTAGGGGTTTCAGCTGGACGGATTGCTTAAACGATTGGAATTCGCGGGACGCGATCTAAAGAAGCGCAGAGACTTGTAGGCAAATCGCTCGACTATAATAGCTAAGCTAGACGTTGCCGAGCAGCGGCAATGCCTTCCCAGCCTTGTCCCCTACCAGTGAAAGGACCGCCAGCGCCGGCCTTAAATCGCCGATAGGGAGTCACAGAAAGTGCGGTCAAAAACGGCTTTGTAGATCTTGAGGGCGCTCCCAACTGCGGATGGCCGCGGAAAATAGGATTTGCGGCCTATCGTAGGCACGCGATAGCGCGCGGCGCGCCCGGCTCATTGTTTCTGTTTCTCCGTTGCCACCTCGCCGCACGCACCTCGGCCCTCCTGGAACTCGCCTTCCCATTCCAAAATTATCAAAACGCTTGAGAACACCTAGCTTAGCTGAGCTAGTTAAAGCGTGTTGCAAAACCCAAGGTCATGCACCAGACTTTAGTTAGGAAGCTAAGGATCTGTGGCACTTGTTTTTGAGGGTGGAGAAGGAACAGGGGGCTTTTCTTTCGGCGCGGCCGGTTCATCTTCCGTTGGAGCGGTGTCGGGAGTGTCCAATTGAAGTTGATGCTCGCCCTCCAATTGCTCGAGCGGGACGACATTCGGGAAATCCGTCGGTGGCGTCCCGGCTAGCGCTCCTTGCATAAATTCCAGCCAGATGGGGAGCGCTGCCCGAGCGCCAGTTTCTCTCTTACCAAGAGAGATCTGCTTGTCGTCAAACCCCACCCACACGCCGGCAGTGAGCTGAGGCGTATATCCTACGAACCACGCGTCGGTGTAATCCTGTGTCGTACCCGTCTTTCCCGCAGCAGGCCGGCCCAACGCCTTCGCCGCCACGCCGGTGCCGAACTGAATGACTTCTTCGAGCATGGCTGTCATCGTGCGCGCTACGTCCGGCGAAATGACATCATGCACTTCGGGGTGCGCCTCTTCGAGCAGCGCGCCATCGTAACTGGTCACGCGGCGAATCATGTACGGATCGATGCGAATGCCGTCGTTCGGAAACACCGTGAAGGCGGAAACGTGTTCGAGCAACCTCATGTCCGCCGCTCCCAGCGCCAGAGGCAAATACGGCGGTAATGGCGTGGTGACCCCAAAGCGCCGCGCCATATCCACAACCGTGTTGATGCCTTCCTTTTCGGCCAGCTTCACCGCCGGGACGTTGCGCGAGCCGGCCAATGCGCGCCTAAGTGTGATGGTGCCCTCAAACTTTTCGTCATAGTTGTGCGGCGTGTAGGGTTGGCCGCCGCTGATGGTGGTTAAAGGCAGGTCCACAATGGTGTCGAACGGTGATGCGCCCTTTTCGAGGGCGTCAGCATAGACGTAAACCTTGAAAGAGCTGCCGACCTGCCGGAGCGCTTGCGTGGCGCGATTGAATTTGGAGTCTTCAAAGCTGTAGCCACCAACCATGGCTTTGATTTCCCCGGTGGCATTGTCAATGGCCAGCAGCGCGCCTTGCGGTCCGGGTTGCTGCTCGAGTTGGACACGCGCGGTATTTGCTCGCAACTCGTGCACCGAAAACTGTGCCAGGTCGCCTACTTTGAGCAAGTCGCCGGGTCTTTTGCGGCCCGTCCAGGCAAAATCAGACGGAGAAAGAATGGCGCGATACGGCCCGATTTTGATGACGGCGTCATGCTCGCCCGCGCTCATCACGAGTCCGGTGACGTAACTTCCCTTCTCAATCGCGTGGTGCCAATCCTCGTCGTCATACGTGTCGAGCTTGCCGAGGTTGTCGCGCAGCACGTTGGGCAAGTTGCCCTTCCACCCACGGCGGCGCTCGTAGGCGTGCAACCCGTCGCGCACGGCCTGATTTGCCACGCGTTGCATGTTGACGTCCAGCGTGGTATAGACGCGCAGGCCGCGCTCGTGAACCGCTTCCGTGCCGTATGTTGCTTCGAGGTATTTCCGGATCTCCTCGAAAAAATAGGGCGCGAGGTCATTCCGGGGGTACTGCAAGTGCAAGCCAAGCGGCGACTTGACGGCGGCAGCTTCCTCTTGTGCCGTAATCTTTCCTTCTTCTCTCATGCGATGAAGCACCAGGTTGCGCCGCGCCAGCGCTCCCTCGGGATTCAGCAACGGGGAATATTTCGGGCCGTTGATCATCCCCGCCAGCAGCGCGGCTTCCGGCAGATTCAAATCGGTGACGGATTTGCCGAAATAAAATTGTGCAGCCGAAGCGAATCCGTAGTTGCCGTGTGCCAGATACACCTGGTTCGCATACATGGTAAAAATCTGCGGCTTGCTGTAGCGCCGCTCGATTTGCAGGGCGAGCAAAGTTTCTTCCGCTTTCCGGCGAAAGCTAATATCGCTGCGGTCCAGGAAGAGATTACCGGCGAGTTGCATGGTGATGGTGCTGGCGCCCCCGGCGCGGCGTCCCCGCGTGAGGTGGCGCAAGGCGGCGGTGAACATACGCGGAAAGTCGATCCCCCAGTGTTCCTCGAAGTGCTGGTCTTCGATCGCGGTGACCGCGTTGTACAAAACCTTGGGACATTGCTCATAAGTCATCAGAATGCGCCGCTGCAAGGCGAAGCTGCCCACAAGCTGGCCGTCATCGGCGTAAATCTCAGTGACTACGTTTGGGCGGTACGTTTCAAGCGCGCGAATTTCCGGCAAGTCACCGGCGTAAACAAAAAGCAGCCCGCAGGCGGTCCCAAAGAGAATTGAGCACAAAAGCAGGAAGGCCAGCGCCACGCGGTCAATCAGCTTGAAACTGCGCAGTCGCAGGGTGATCGGTGGAAGGGTTACCATGAAAGAATAATTCTAACGCAGAACTTAAGGCCCAGAACGTTGCCCGCGCGAAACATGGTGCTTTGGAAACATGTCAAGATTCGCGGTTGGGGCTTTCACTGATTTGGGCAATACTCTTACTGTTGAAAACCTTTCGCCCCGGAGCCACCCCCCATGTTTGTTGCCCTTTTTGGAGCTTCTTTCCTACTCGCCCTGGTTTTGTCCGTTACCATCGCCTGGCTTTCCCGGGAGGCCATCGATACCATCTTGCGTCGTTTTGTTGCCGACAGCGTCGTAAGAAGAGGGTTCGAGAAATATATTCGCTTCGCCATCGTCGTCGTGGGCATCTCAGGCGGAACCCGAGTCAAGCCTCTACAGGAATTCATTTCCGCTTCCGAGTACAACAAGGCGGCATTGCAAGCAGCGCTGACGCAAGAATTCTGGGCCATGGAACTTTATCGCACGGTGATGGGAACCTTGGAAGGCACCGCCGGTCTGCTGCTGATCTGCATCTTCCTGGCCCTCATCGCGCCGGCGGTTCTCCGCATGCTTAACGTAGAACCCCTCAAACCTGCTCCTGAGCCTCAAAAACCTCGCGAACCAGAGCGCCGCGTTGTTACCATGCGCTGAACCTGCGCCAAGCTATTCTGCCGGTTTGTAATACCTTTCGCCGGCGCAGCCGCGGCAAAGCGTCTTGCCGTTCACCATCACTTCCCGTTTGAAGTTGATTCCTTCGCCGCATTGCGCGCAGACCACCCGCGGCCCCTTAAACCCAGGCAAATCTTCCGGTGGGACTTCCACTTTCACCCATTGCCTGTCGAACAGAGCGCCATCCGACAGTTGCGCATAGGCTTTCTGCTGACCGGTTTCCTTATCGAGTTCCGGAAACATTTCGCGCGCCGCCTGCTTGGAAGATTCTTTCGCGGCCACACGGATGGCGCGGCCGGTTTGGAGATCGACGAACGTGGCTGCGACCTTGCCCCAGTCGCGGAATTTCAGCGCGCGCTTGCCCAACCGGCAGTTGGCAACTACCGCCACGGCGTCGGTAACGCAGCGGTCGATCTCAACATAGGTCACCAAGCGCTTGCGCTCAGCGACCGGATCGTCTATGCCGAGTTCCCGTAATCCCAGCATCGCCAACCGCACGCCGAGAACCTGTCCCGCACAAAGATGCCCGTGCGCTTGCTCGGAAAGTTGGAGATATTGTTCGAGTGATTTCATTGCGGGTTTTGCGTCATCAGCGACGGCTTTTCTGGAGCGGCCCAAGGGTGCGGTTTTCGCGCTTCAATAAACGCGAAGACGGTCATTAGCAGCGCGAGCGCGGTAAAAAGACTGTCGCGGATAACGGTCTTGAACGTCAGGGGTTCCGGCGTCGCAAAGCAGCCGCAATTGATGTCCATGTGCCGCAGGTAGGCCCGGGTCACGACCGTCAGAAATCCGAGCATAAGGAGTGTCACAAGCGAAGCCCAGATGCGCAACCGCCAGCCAATCAGCAGCAGCAGTCCCAGGAGAATTTCCGCAAACGGCAGCGTGTGCGCCACGAAATCTACGCCTGCGGGCGAGAGCAGTTTGTACGATTCCACTTGCTGCGCAAACGTGGTGAGATTCACGGAGATGGAAAACTTCAGCACAAACATCGGCCACAGATGCGTGTTGGGGAAGAAAATCTTGGAGATGCCTGCGTAAACGAAGATCCCGCCGAGGACCAGGCGGCCGATCCAGATGACCGCGCGACGAAGATTAAGTGGACTGGATTCCATCATGTGAAGTGCTCAGTCGTCAGTTTCCGTTCTCAGCACAAGCGGTCGCAACGGAATTATTTCTCCGAAAGCAGCTGCTCCAGAAATTGCTTGAGAGTGTCGTAGGTCATGACGCCGGGGTACGGATACGTCCGACCCTTACAACAATGGAAAACCGTCGTGGGCGTCTGGCTAACGTGGTACATCTGTCCTAGCGCAAAATCCTTGTCAATGAGCGGCTCCAGGGTGCCACCCTTGACAAGCGCGCGAACCTTGTTCATTTCCGAGGCCGAGAGTACTCCGGCCACCGTGCCGTCTACGTCGCCCGTCTGCTCCCACTTCTCCTGGTTCTGAAAAAGGGCCTGCTCTACCGGTTCGACTTTTCCGAGCGTTGACGCGGCACGCGCGTAGCGGGCAGCGATCCGGGAATAGGCGTGCATGGCCAGCGGAAAATCGCGGTGAATCAGGTAAACCTTGCCGGTGCTGACGTAGTTGTCCATGAGCAGCCGATTGGTTGTGGTGTAGAGCGTCTTGCAGGCCGGACACTGGTAGTCACTGAACTCTTCCATGACCACCGGTGCGTTCTTCGACCCAAATGCTTTGTGGGGATCAACCTCCGGCGAGGAATCCGTGGCTTGGCTTGGCAGGGGCGCGGCTTCGGCAGCGAGCGGCGATGTCGGCAATGCAGGCCGTGGGACAGCTGATGAGGCTGCCGGAAGCGGCGTAGGCCCAGGTGGCGGCGGTGCGATGCGCGGCGGGGGGACGGGATGGAAGGAAGGCAGCAGCAAAGCGCCCAAGACGAGCAAAGTTACACTGATGATTGCGACTAAAATACGCCTGCGATTCACACCATCCTCCAAAGCTCTTATTTAATGACTTCCCCGAAGCCTACAGAATTCTACCTCGAAACCGAGTGAGTGGAGTGAAGTCACGTTGCAAGATGCCGCGAGGAGATAACTCTGGCGGAAAACGGGGCCATCAATCAGTAATCAGTTTGTTGCGAAATGGCAAATGCTGGTGGCCCACGGAGCTGAGGAGGGGTGGGCCGTCGATCGCCGGCGAAACAGGGTGCTTCACAAGTGATCGCTAACAATTAGAAAATACAGGCTTTATGTTCGCTATAAAGAAACTTGACAAAAACACACTCAACCTGTATGCTTTGCCTGGTGCTGAGCTTGGATCGCGAGGACTCCAGCTGAATTTGCCTTGCAAATCGCCCCACATCGGGCTCAGGCAACAGGAAACAAGTTTGAGGGAGGCTGAGGGTTTTTATGAGCAAGATTATTGGAATTGACCTGGGGACGACCAACTCGGTTGTCGCGGTAATGCAGGGCGGCGAGCCGGTGGTGATCCCCAACCAGGAAGGTGCCCGGACGACGCCGTCGGTCGTGGCGATTACCAAGACGGGCGAGCGCCTTGTCGGGCAGGTGGCCAAGCGGCAGGCGGTGACGAATCCTGAGAACACCGTGTATTCGATTAAGCGCTTTATGGGCCGGCGATATGACGAAGTCGGCGAAGAGATGCGTCGCGTGCCCTATAGGGTCGTGAAAGGCCCGCATGATGACGCGCGCGTGGAGATCTCCGGCAAGCTTTACAGCCCGCCCGAAATTTCCGCGATGATCCTGACCAAGCTGAAGACGGCGGCCGAAGACTTTCTCGGTGAAAAGGTGAGCAAGGCCGTAATCACCGTGCCAGCGTATTTCAACGACGCGCAAAGGCAAGCCACCAAGCAGGCGGGCGAAATCGCGGGCATGGAAGTGGTGCGCATCATCAACGAACCAACGGCGGCCGCGCTCGCCTATGGGTTGGACAAAAAGAGCGATGAAACCATCGCGGTATACGACTTGGGCGGCGGCACCTTCGACATTTCCGTGCTGGAAGTAGGCAGCGGCGTGGTCGAAGTGAAGTCCACCAACGGTGACACCCACCTCGGGGGCGACGACATCGACCAGCGCATCGTGGACTGGCTCATCGACGAGTTCAAGAAAGAAAACAACATCGATCTCAGCAAAGACCGCATGGCTCTGCAGCGTCTGAAGGAAGCTGCGGAAAAGGCCAAGATCGAGCTTTCGCAAATGATGGAGACGGAAATCAACCTACCGTTCATTACCGCGGGAGCAAGCGGACCGCTGCACATGCAACTGAAGCTGACACGCACACGCCTCGAGCAGATGATGAACGACCTGCTCGACCGTTCGATGAAACCGGTGAAGCTGGCGTTGGAAGACGCGAAACTTTCGCCGAACGATATCCAGGAGGTGGTGCTGGTCGGCGGCTCCACGCGGATTCCAAAGGTGCAGACGCTGGTGCGTAACTTTTTTAACGGGAAGGAACCGCACAAGGGCGTGAACCCTGACGAAGTCGTCGCGGTAGGCGCGGCCATCCAGGGCGCGGTGCTGGCGGGCGAAGTGAAGGACATCCTGCTGCTTGACGTGACGCCACTTTCCCTCGGCGTGGAG
Source organism: Acidobacteriota bacterium (assembly GCA_003224085.1). GTDB lineage: Bacteria > Acidobacteriota > Terriglobia > Acidiferrales > UBA7541 > Acidiferrum. The sequence goes on from QHYK01000091.1 coordinate 12,918, forward strand.
ACGCTCGGCGGCGTGATGACCGCGCAGATTCCCCGCAACACCACGATTCCGACCCGCAAGGTGGAAACGTATTCGACCGCCTCGGACAACCAGCCGGGCGTGGAGATTCACGTTTTGCAGGGCGAGCGCAAATTCGCCGCGGACAACCGCTCGCTCGGCAAATTCAAACTGGACGGGATTCCTCCGGCGCCGCGCGGCGTGCCGCAGATCGAAGTCACCTTCGATATCGACGCCAACGGCATCTTGAACGTGAGCGCGAAGGACAAGGCCACGGGCAAAGAGCAGAAAATCACCATTACTGCGTCGAGCGGCTTGACTAAAGAAGAAGCCGAGAAGATGCGGCAGGAAGCGGAATCGCACGGGGAAGAAGACCGCCGCCGCATGGAGGAAGTGGAATCCCGGAACCGCCTAGACGGCATCGTCTATCAGGCAGAAAAGACGATTCGCGAAAGCCGGGACAAGCTGCCGGAAACAGACGTCAAGAAAGTGGAAGAGGCCCTTGAAGACGCCAAGAAGGCTATGTCCGAGGGCGGCACGGCCCGGCTGCGTTCCGCCACGGAAAACGTGGAGCGCGCGATGCACAAGATCGCCGAAGAGCTTTACAAGACGCAAGCTGCGGGGCAGGCGGCAGGAGCCGGCGCAGGTGGGGCCTCGTCTTCAAACTCGAGCGGCGGCCACGAACAGAAGAAGCCGGGCGATGTAATCGATGCTGAATACGTGGACGTGGACGACGGCAAGAAGCCGAATTAAGAGTGACGGGAAACTGGTAACTGGTGACCGCTGCAAAACACCAGGCTACTGAGACAGTTGATCGGTCGCAGGTTTTAGGTTCTCAATGCGAGAGACTGGTGATAGGTCCACTCTCTTCCCGTTCGAACCTTAGCGAGTTCACACAGCGGATATGTTCGACCATGGGCACGGAGCGGAGAGTGCGTGTGTTTGTAATACTGCCCGTTATGGTTAATTGAATGCCAACAACGACGAAACAAGATTATTACGAAGTGCTAGGCGTGCCGCGTAAGGCCAGCGTAAAGGACATCCGCGCTGCGTTTCGCAGGCTGGCGCGCAAATATCACCCGGACTTGAATCCAGGCGACAAAGCGGCGGAAGAAAAGTTCAAGCAAGTCCAGGAAGCCTACGATGTGCTTTCCGATTCGAAAAAGCGCCAGATGTACGACCAGTACGGCTTCTACAGCGAGAATCTGCCGCCAGGGGGCTATCCCGGAGGACAGGGCGCCGAGGAGCCCAGCGTGAACTTTGATTTTGGCGGGTTTGATTTTGGCGGCGCAACCGGGACGGCGGGCGGGGGAACGAGTTTCCGCGACCTCTTCAGTCAGTTTTTTGGCGGTCGCAGCGGCGTCGCCACCGAGCCGGAACATGAGCCGGGCGGCGACCTGGAATACCAGCTGGAGACCGATTTTGGGGACGCGGTGCGCGGGGCGGTAAAAAAACTTTCGATCACGCGGCTGGACGCTTGCGAAACGTGTCATGGAACGGGCGCAACCGGCTCACCGCAAACGTGCCCTACGTGTCATGGCACCGGATCCATCCAACAGGCGGCGGGCAGGATGCGCTTCAACGTTCCGTGCACGCACTGCGGCGGAACGGGCAAACTACGCACCCCGTGCCGCACTTGCGGCGGCGAAGGTCGCGTGCGGCGTACCGAGACCATTGATGTACGCATTCCGGCCGGTGTGGCCAATGGCGGGCGCGTGCGTGTTCCAGGGAAGGGGAATGCCGGGACCATGGGCGCGCCGCCAGGCGATTTGTATTTGCGCGTGGTCGTACGGCCGCATCCATTTTTTGAGCGCAGAGGCAATGATTTGTACACCCGCGTGCCGGTAACGGTCAGCGAGGCGACGCTAGGGGCCAAAATCGAAGTACCGACGATTGACGGCCGTTCGCTGGTGAAGATTCCGCCGGGGACCAACAGCGGAAGCACGCTGCGTTTGCGTGAAAAGGGTGTCCCCAACGCGAGAAACGGCGCCCGGGGGGATCAGTACGTTGAGGTGCAGGTAATCGTGCCAAAACCCACCGATGAACGGGTGCGAACGTTGATGAAGGACCTGGAGAAAGTAGCGCCCGAAGATCCCCGGAAGGATTTGTTCAGCAAGGCAGGAGTGTAATTGAAGATGCCAGCGCGAGGGAAAAAACGGGCCAAAGCAGGCTACATGATCAGTTCCGTCGCGGAGCTATACAAACTGCATCCGCAGACGCTGCGCCTGTATGAGCGCGTTGGACTTTTGAAGCCCTCGCGTTCTCAGGGAAACACGCGGCTGTATACGGATGCGGACTTGGAGCGGCTCGAAGTGATCCTGACTCTGGCGCGGGACATGGGCGTGAACCTGGCGGGCATCGAAATTATTTTGAACATGCGCGAGAAAATGATCGAAATGGAAAAACAAATGGGCGAGTTCGCGCAGGTCGTACAGCAGGAATTGTCGCGCATGGCGGCATCGCATATGCGGGATAGGACGCCACGGCATGCGATTGTGCGTATAAAGTAAGCGCGCAGAGAGCTCGAGACTTAGAACTAGAGACAGAAAAGCCTTCCACAGTTTTCCCAGAGCAGACGGCTTGCCGAATAGGAGTTGCGACCGTATCCTTTCGTCAGTAGGAACCAACGGACGGCCTCCAGAAAGCCGCCCACACACAGAACCGAAAGCCCCGGCCGGCCAGCAGCCGAGGCTACAAAAAAAGACAAGAGCCGGGGTGAAGTCCGGCCTCTGCAAGTAGAATTCAGGATCATGGCCCTAGAAAACTGCGCACTGTGCAGGGGAACGGGATGGAAGCTGGTGCCGCGGCCAGACGGCGCGGGCAGGGTCGCCGTGCCCTGCGACTGCGGCATGCAGGAGCGCGCCGGGCGCGTGATGGAACGCGCGCGCGTCCCGAAGCGCTACGAACACTGCGATTTCGAGAGCTACAGCACCGACGTCGGTTCCACGCAGGAGCAAAGACATTCCCTGCAACAGGCGAAATTGTCGGCGCAGGGATTCGTTCGCGATTTTCCCGGGTCTTCCGAAAAGGGGTTGCTCTTCATGGGGCCTTCTGGGGTTGGCAAGACGCACCTGGCAGTGGCGGCGCTGAAAGAGCTGATTCAGCGCGGGCATGTGGGATTGTTTTGCGATTACCGCGAGCTGCTGAAGGAAATTCAAGCGAGCTACAATCCGGCGAGCGAATCGACAGAAATGAGAATCCTGGAGCCGATTCGAACGGTGGAAATTCTCGTGCTCGACGATCTTGGCGCGAGCAAGCCTTCGGATTGGGTGCGCGACATCGTGGGAATCGTCCTGAACGCACGCTACAACGAAAGCCGAACCACGGTTGTGACGACGAACTATCTGGACAATCCTGCCTCGGAAGGCGAAACGGCGCGGCTGCCAGGCGGAAAATTGTTGCCGCCAACGCGGGAAGATTCGCTCGAACAGCGGATCGGCAGCCGCATGCGCTCCCGGTTGTACGAAATGTGCCGCACCGTCGAGATTTCCGCACCGGACTTTCGCCGCGAGAAAACGCAAGCCGGGCGCGCCCGGGCCTGACGCTTATTCGACGAAGCGCTTTTCATCGCAGATCCAGGGAAAGGTCCCGAATCTGCATAGGAGCACTACAGATCGAAAGCCCACCCGACACCGAAGCCATCTCTGGCAAGATCAGAACCGACAAACTTAACTAGCCCATAGCACAGTTTTGTAGGTCTTGGCTGTAAGGGATACAGCTCGGTCTAGCTCAGTAGTTTCATTGACATAGAAGCAAGGCGGCGAGTATCCTTTTCAAGTTGCAGCGTACCCCATGACGTTCGCAGCATTTCCCGTTTGACCGTGTCCTTGTGTCCCGGTCAAATCACCTTGCACTAGACCCTAGTAGGGATTCCGCAAGGAATCTATGCGACAAAATGTGGGGCCGCCGAGCGGCTGCCACATCGGAAGTATCTTCTGGAGGCCAACAACCATGTTTCCTGACCACGAGAACCCCTCGAACATCGCGGCCGCCGCCACTGCACCAAGCGGCACCGAAGCAAGCACACCCGAAGCGATCGCTCCAGCGGTAACCGAACAAGCAGCTCAACAGGCCGAATCGACCGATGGAGCGCATGCGACTCCGGCTCCCGCGCTAGCCCGCCAGGCAAGAGACGAGTCTAGGGAAACAACGCAGACTCCTGCTGCAAGGGAAGCGCACAGCGAAGCTCCCGCGGTGGATGCCGAAGCCGCGGCCGCCGCCGAAGAGGCTGCCGGCTCCGAAGAGATGAGCAAGCTGATGCAGGAGTTCGACGAGAGGCAGGAAGCCGCTGCTTCGCACGAGGTGGTCGAAGTCAAGGTGGTTGCCTACACCGAGCACGGCGTGGTGGTGGACCTGGGCGGAAAAACCGAAGGGCTGATCCCCGCGGCGGAATTCGCGGAGACGGAAATTCCGCGGCCGGACCCGAATGCCACGATCGAAGTGCAGCGTTCCGGCGAAGTCAAAGACGGTTACGAAATCGTTTCCTACCAGAAGGTGCTGCGCCGCAGGACTTGGGAAAAAATCGACGCGGCGTTCAAGGCCAAAGAAACGATCGCCGGAAAAGTAGTGGATCGCATCAAGGGCGGGGTGGTGGTGGACATCGGCGTGCGCGCGTTCCTGCCCGGTTCACAGTATGACTTGAAACCCACGCAGAACCTGGACGAGCTGGTCGGCATGGAAGTGCAAGTGCGCGTCACCAAGCTGAATCGGCGGCGCGGCAACGTGGTCGTGAGCCGGCGCGCGTTGCTCGAAGAGGAACTGCACGCCAAGCGCGCAACCTTGATGGAAACTTTGAGCGAAGGGCAGATCGTACATGGACACGTAAAGAACGTGACTGACTACGGGGCATTCGTGGACCTGGGTGGAATTGACGGCTTGCTGCACTTGACCGACTTGAGCTGGGGTCGCGTGAAGCACCCCTCCGACCTGGCGAAGCCGGAGCAAGAACTCGACGTCATGATTTTGAAGTTCGACAAGGAAAAACAGCGCATTTCGCTGGGGTTGAAGCAATTGACCCCCGATCCCTGGGTGGGCGCGGCGGAAAAATATCCCGCGGGCGGCAAGGTCCAGGGAAAGATTGTGGGGATCGTCGATTACGGCGTGTTCGTCGAGCTGGAACAAGGCATTGAGGGCTTGGTCCACGTTTCGGAGATGAGCTGGAATAAAAAAGTGCAGCACCCTTCGAAACTGGTGAAAGTGGGTGACGCAGTGGACGTGGTGGTGCTGGACATCAAACCGAGCGACCGCCGCGTTTCGCTGGGAATGAAGCAAGCGCAGCCTGATCCCTGGCTGCTGATCGCAGAGAAATATCCGGTGGGGACTGTGGTCACCGGAAAAGTCCGCAACATCGCGGAATTTGGCGCGTTTGTGGAAATCGAGGAGGGTTTCGATGGACTCGTGCACGTCGGCGATGTCAGCTGGACGGGCCGTGTGAAGAATCCACACGAGGTGTTCAAGAAGGGCGAACCGGTCACAGCGAAAGTGCTGAAGATTGATCCGGAGAATCGCCGCGTGTCGCTGGGCATCAAGCAGGTCAATGACATTTGGGGCGAATGGTTCAAGCACCACAAGGTCGGACAAATCGTGAAGGGCAAAGTTTCGCGAATCGCCACGTTCGGAGCGTTCGTGGAGCTAGGCGAAAACATCGAAGCGCTCTGCCACAACACGGAAATCGAAGACCGCCGCAGGCGCGACGAAGGCACGGGCGGCTATCGGCCGACAACCGGTCCGCTGAAGAGCGCGGGGCCCCTCGAGCCGGGCAAGGAATACGATTTCAAAATCATCAAGATCAGCCCGGAAACGCGCAGGATCGGCTTGAGCTACCGCGCAGCCGTGAAGCAGCTCGAACGCAAAGAAATCGAACAGTACCGGTCGGCGTCGAAGTCCTCGTCGACGGCGACAATCGGAGATGCGCTAAAGTCCAAGCTTTCGGCGCGTTAGATAGTGGAAGCCTGGCCGGGGGCACGGCTTTCATAATGTCATTTACCTGCGGGTCATTTTAGTGATAGGAAAGGGAGCAATTCGGCGGTACGCCAGCCCCTTGTAAACCCATACGCTTCATGGCGCTGGGGAAAATTGAAGCGGTGGGAAGCTTTGGCAGTCCATGCCAGGACTGCGCGACGAGGCATAGATGACCAAGCAACCGACAACCACACTCACGAAGGCCGACTTGATTGAGGAAGTTCTGAACGTCACCGAACTTCCCCGCAAAGAATCCGAAACAATTGTAGAAACCATCTTCGACAGCATCATTGCTACTTTGCAGAAGGGCGAAAAGATCGAGATTCGCGGTTTCGGCAGCTTCCGCACGCGCGAGCGCCGCGGACGGGTGGGCCGCAATCCGAAGACGGGAGAAAAAGTGGAAGTGCCCGCGAAGAAGATCCCGTATTTCAAGCCCAGCAAGGAACTCAAGGATTTTGTGAATAATGCCGCCGCTCACAGCGCCGCCGGAGACTCGCAGGGCGGTTAGTCCACGCTTGGCTATGGTAAATTCCCTCCTCCGCATCCCCATCTAAAAAAAAACTTGGCTTCTGTGAATCTTCATGCGCGCCCGCCGCGCCGATTCTGGGTTATTCTGTGCGCTCCTTTTATTGGCAGCAAAGGAACGTCGCGATGGATTATTTGTGGACTCCCTGGCGTTACCAGTATTTGGCGCAAGCGGCCGCCGGCGAAAAACCCGAATGCATTTTTTGCGACGCGGTGGCGAAGAAGAAAGACGCAGAAACCTTGATCGTTCATCGTGGCGCAAAATCGTTCGTCATTCTCAACCGCTTTCCCTACACTTCGGGCCACGTCATGATTGTGCCTTACGCCCACGTAGCGGAGCTGGCGCTTTGCGACGCGGAAACATGGAGTGAAATCATGCAGCTGGCGCAGCGCGTCGAGGCTGTTTACAAAGCCCAATATAAGCCGGATGGCATGAATCTGGGAATGAATCTTGGCCGCGCCGCCGGTGCGGGAGTGGCCAGGCATCTGCACCTGCACATGCTACCGCGGTGGATCGGCGATGCAAGCTTCATGACGGTGGCCGGCGAAACCCGCGTACTCCCCGAAGACTTGAAGACCACCTACGAACGGCTTTCCCAAGCACTCGCCTGATAGCGACGAACCCTTGCGGCCTTACTCGCCTCTCTCGAGGCGGGGCTTTTAGCCCCGCAAGAGAGCCGCTCGCGCTAAAATAATGGCCTCTCCAGGCCCTGGCCGGATCGGAGCGCTCCGAGTTGGATTTCGAGCTGACGGAAGAACAAAAGCTGCTGCAAAACAGCGTGCGGGAATTTGCGGAATCAGAAGTACGCCCGTTGGCCAAGGAGCACGACGAAACCGGGCACTTTCCTCGAGCGTTGTTTAAGAAGGCGGCGGAGCTTGGCCTGACCGCGGTGGCGTTTCCGGAGAGCGAAGGCGGCGCAGGCTTCGATCACGTCGCCTACACCATCGTGATTGAGGAAATTTCGCGCTGCTGCGCTTCCACGGGCGTGATCCTTTCGGTCCAGAATTCCCTCTACTGCGATCCGCTTCATCGCTTCGGCACCGAAGAACAGAAAAACAAATTTCTGCAGCCCTACGCAAGAGGCGAAAAAATCGGCTGCTACGCGCTGACTGAGCCCCAGGCTGGTTCGAATGCCGCGGCGCTGCAAACCAAGGCAGTGAGAAAGGGCGACACTTACGTCCTCAACGGCACTAAAGCCTGGATCACCAACGGCGGCGCGGCGGACGCGGCGATTGTGTATGCCAATACGGATCCAGCGAAGGGCGAGAAAGGCATTACGGCCATCGTGGTGGAGAACGGCACACCCGGATTCAAAGTCGGCAAAGAAGAAAAAAAACTGGGTATCAACGCCACCGCGTGCTGCGAATTGGTCTTCACCGATTGCGCTGTGCCGGTGGCGAATCGCATCGGCAATGAAGGTGAAGGCTACAAAGTGGCTCTTTCGACGCTCGATGGCGGGCGCATCGGCATCGCCGCACAAGCCACAGGGATTGCTCGGGACGCGTTCGAAGCAGCCCTGAATTATTCGCAACAACGCCTGGCTTTCGGCCAGCCCATTTCGCAATTTCAAGCGATTCAATTCATGCTTGTGGACATGAGCACGGAAATTGACGCCGCCCGGCTGCTGAACCGCAAAGCGGCGTGGAAGCAGGACACTGGCGCCCGCTTCAGCATGGACGCGGCCATCGCCAAACTGTTCGCCAGCGAAATGGCCACGCGCGTCACGCACAAAGCCATGCAGATTCACGGCGGCAATGGCTACAGCCGCGAGTATCCGGTCGAACGCAATTATCGCGACGCGCGCATCACCGAGATCTACGAAGGCACCAGCGAAATCCAGCGCTTGGTCATTTCTTCCCGGGTCCTAAAGTCTTAGCCACGCCGTAGTATCCTTACGACGTGCTGGAACTAGACAACAGACTGGAGTTTGACCCGGCACGGGCGGCAGAGGAGTTCTTCCCCGCCCTGCCGCCTCGGCCCGCAGTGTGTTTGATCGAGCCGCGCGAGGAAAAGGCCGAGCCGTTCCTGATTCGCACGCAGAACTTGCAACGGCGACTGCAACGCCTGCTGGGCCCTCCTGATCCTGCGAACAAGCGCCTCAATCTGCGCGACTTTGCACAGAGCATCCGCTACCGTATCACTGGCTCGCGGTTCGAACAGGCGCTCGCTTCCTATCAGCAAGCCAGAAAACTCTTCCCAAAACGTTATCGAAACCTGATGCGCCTGCGCCCTCCGGTAGTTCTCAAGGTGAATCGGCGCAATGCCTACCCGCGCTGCCATGTGACGCGGAAGATTTATTTCGATCAAGACGGCACGCCTGCGGGAGGCTCTTACTACGGGCCATTCCCTTCCCGCCGCGCGGCGGAATCCTTTGCCGAGCGCGTGTTGGATTTCTTCAAAGTGCGCCGATGCCAGATCAAGATTCGCCGCGATCCCGCTTTTCCGGGGTGCATTTACTCGGAGATGAAAATGTGCCTCGCGCCGTGCTTTGCCGGCTGCACTAAGGAAGAATACGACGTGGAAGTGAATCGCCTGGTGCAATTCCTCGAAACCAGCGGCGCCTCGTTGCGGGCCGCTTTCGAAGAAGAGCGCGAAAAGGCCAGTGAGCAACTGGATTTCGAGCGCGCCGCCGCGCTGCACAGAAAAGTGGAAAAGCTCGACGAAGTTCTGCGCGGAGGGCCGGAAATCACGCGCCAAATCCAGGATTTGCACGCCGTGATTCTGCAGCGTGCCGCGGAAGGACAAACCATCGGCGTCTTCGCCGTCCGCGGTGGCCGTCTGGCAGAGCCGTTCTTTCTTCGCTTCGCCGAAATCGCGAGCCAGCCGCGCTCCGTCGAACAAATCTTCCGCGACTATCTGGAATCATCCGCACCCGCGGAGAATGGCGAGCTCTCCGAGCATTTGTCGCTGGTCTCCCGATGGTTTTACAGCAAACCGCGCGAGGGCGAGATTTTCTTCCGTGAAAAAGACTGGCCTTATCGTAGGATTCTTCGTGCCTGTTCGCGCTTGCTTACACCAAGTGAAAAAGCCGGAGAGAAAAGCACGGCGCCGGAATCTTCAGCATCACCCGAAGGAGCACAATGACAAAATCCGCAACAAAGGAAGGGACCACGCGCTACGCCCAGCGATTTGCCGGGGGCTCCGCCGACGGCCATTTCCGAGAAGCGCAGAGAATGTTGCTCTCCTCGCTGGGAATCGGGACTTATCTCGGCCAGCCCAACGAAAACACGGATGAAGCCTACACGGCGGCTCTCATTTCCGCGGTGGAGAACGGAATCAACGTCATCGACACGGCCATCAACTACCGCTTTCAGCGCAGTGAGCGCAGCATCGGCGCGGCACTTGCGCAACTCGCCGCAAAGGGTTTCTCGCGCGAAGGAATCGTGTTGTGCACGAAGGGCGGCTACTTAACGCCAGATGGTTCAATGCCCGCCGATCCTAACGAGTATTTTTTTCGCGAATACGCCCAACGAGGGATTTTTAGCGCCAAAGATCTTGCTGCCGGCAGCCATTGCATGACCCCCAAATTCCTGAAGGACCAGCTTGGGCGCAGCCTGAAAAATCTGAATGTCGAATGCGTTGACGTCTACTATCTGCACAATCCGGAAACGCAACTCTCGGAAATCCCAAGGCCTGAGTTTCTTCAGCGTTTGCGTGCGGCATTCGAATTCCTGGAATCGGCGGTGGAGGCTAGAGAGGTTCGTTACTACGGAATGGCCACCTGGAATGGTTTCCGTCAGGACCCGCGCGCCCGCGACGCCATGCAGCTTGCAGAAATTGCCCAGATTGCCCAGGAAATTGCGGGGGGAATGCACCACTTCCGGTTCGTGCAGCTTCCGTTCAATCTGGGGATGCCCGAAGCGCTCACATTGGGAAATCAGATGCTGCGGGAACGCCAGCGAACCTTTGTGGAAGCGGCAGGCGATCTCGACATCACAGTGGTGGCAAGCGCGTCGCTCTTGCAAGGTCAGGTCGCCCGTAACCTGCCGAAGGCAGTTGCCGAAGCGTTTGGTCTTGAGAACGATGCGGAGCGAGCGCTGCAGTTCGCGCGATCCGCGCCAGGAATCACCACCGCGCTCGTCGGAATGTCCCGCGTGGAGCATGCCAAGGCAAACACACGGCTGATCGGCGTGGCTCCTGCAACCGAAGAAGAGTTCGGAAAGCTCTTTTCGCGCGGCGAAGGCGCTTGAGAAGAAAAGACTCAGCCCAAAGAACGCGGAGAATTTCCAGTCGCACTTAATGGCGAAGGCGAAAGACCTCTCTCAGCCAGTTCGTAATGGCTGCGTGGAGTTGGTCGAGCTCGCCGGCAAAAAAGTGGTCTGCGCCTTCCACAACGGTGAGATGATTCTCACCGGACCATGACGGAACCAGGCGTTTAACTTTTTCTACCGCGCCGTACTGGTCTGCACTTCCGTGGACGAAGAGTTTCGGCCTCTTGCAGTTCCTCAAGAAAGAAAAGTCGGAGCTATCCACCGGGATGCCCAAGCCAATCAGGTGAGAGACTCGTGGATGCTCGCAGCCGACCCGCAGGCCCACCCAAGCGCCAAAACTGAATCCTGCCAGCAAAAGCGGCACGCCAGGAAATTGTTTGGCGAGAAAATCGAGCGCCGCCTGAACATCATCTTGCTCGCCAATTCCGCGGTCATGCACGCCAGCGCTTAAGCCCGCGCCTCGAAAATTGAAGCGAAGCACGGGGAGACCGAGCGCATCCAGCGATTTGGCGGCTTGATATACGACTTTGTTGTGCATGGTTCCGCCGAAAAGCGGATGCGGGTGGCATACGACAGCCGCGAGCGAGGGTCGGTGCCACGTCGGCGCAGACGGCGTCCACAAAATCGCTTCGAGCCGACCGGCAGGCCCTTCCAGAAAGAGATTGCGGGAATCGTGAGAAGCGGTCATGGATGCGCCCTGATAAGCTTTGATGAGTTTTTCAGTGTGGCGCACCAAAGGAAAAGATCTGAAATCGAGGAATGATTGAGGCCATCGCCTAGGTTGCGCGGCAAACACCGACCTCCAGCGCAATGCTGTCCGCTACCTTCGCGCGAAATTCCCGGGAGCCAGGCCAGTATCCGGAACAACCTTCTTCCAGCGCGATTCTTGGCAGCTCCCCGTCGAATGTTCGCGCTGGCTGCGAAAGCGCATCCCGCGCGGCGACAAATCGAGCGACATGGTCTCCTGAAACCACCGCACATGCTCCAGAGGAGCGCGAATAGGAAAGGCAAGCAGACGGCGCCGACTGCTTCGTCGCTCAGGATCGCGCCTTGCACGATTCCCGTTGGCAGACGAGCGCTCCGCTCCCTCGAAATGAATTGCGACTGCGCAGCCCGGCTGAGCCGCGTTCCATTCGCGACCACGCGCAACGCGCGCAAGTACTTCCCGCTGGCCATTGGGAGGCGAGGCGTCCTGGGGAAAGATAACCCGGAGCGGTACACGCGGAGCGTGCCTTTCCCTGCCAGAACCAAGCAAGCCGCCTCGAGAAACGTCTCTGGTCTCTGCTAATTCGATTTTCTGGCCGAAACGTGCGGGCCAGCGCGAGCGCACCGGAAGGCGCATCCGTTCGCGGCGATAAATTGCGCGAAGCCACGGAGTTGCGGAGTTACAGTACTGCCCGCGGCTAGAAGTATAGGCCCCCAGTGCAAAATAGGACAAGATCTCGTACTAGGACAAAATTGTTGGATTTTCGCGTTGAAACTTCCCTTCCCGGATGCTAGCTTTGCGCCAAATCTCGGAAGCGGCGGGGGTTATTTTTATGAGTGATGGATCCGAACGCCGTGAAGCTCGGCGATTCAATATGAATCTTCCGTTGCGTGTATTGTCCCGTGAAACGAAGGATCGCGAGCTGAACGCGCAGACGCGCGATCTCAGCTATCAGGGGTTGTATTTCCTGGCAGAAGCGGACTTTGAAGTGGGGAGCGAGATCGACTTTGTCATTACTCTTCCACAGCAAGTGACGCAATCCGACGATGTCAACATTCGCTGCCAGGGAAAGATTGTGCGCGTCGAGACCACGGAAAGTGGCCGCATGGGAGTCGCGGCAAAAATTGCCCGCTACGAATTCCTGCCGGCCGCCGCGACGGCCGCCTGAACTCGCTTGGCCTAGCGCCTTTCTCCTGTCATTTCTTCTTGTGTCTGCGCGCGAGTACAATAGATTCTGTAACACTTTTCGGTCTTCTGCTGGGGGAAGCCATGTATCACTATGATCCTAGCCTCGCCTTGGAAGAGCTCCAGGAAGATGCCATGCTCCCGCACCCGGTGAAATTGCGGGACATGATTCTGCGCACGAAACTAGAGGCAAACGAAGCGCAAGTCCTGAATCACGATTTCCAGGATTACCTGGCGCGCTTCGGCGAACTGCAAAAACTCGGATGCGGCATCCTCGAGCGGCTCGCCACCGGACAGCGCAAGGCTTCGTGATGCCTCCCACGAACTCACAAGCCTTCTGCTAATGAAAACAAAGCCGCGCGTCCTGTTGCTCTCGGCAACTTCTGGCGCGGGGCACGTGCGCGCCGCGCAAGCCTTGGAAAAAGCGTTTTTGGCGCGTGGTGACTGCGTAGTGGAACACATCGACGCGCTGCGTTACGTCAGCAAACTTTTTCAGCGCGTGTACGACAGAGCTTATATCTCGATGCTGCGGCGCGCGCCGGAATTGATGGGTCTTCTCTACGAGCGAACCGACCAGCCTTGGCAACATCTGCGGCCGCGCCTTGCGCTCGACCGGCTGAACACCCGCCCTCTGATCCGCTTGCTCAAGCGCGTCCAGCCCGACCTCTGCGTGGCTACGCACTTTCTGCCGGCAGAGATTATCGCCTGGCTGATCGCCAAGAAAAAACTCCAAGCGCACAACGCCATTGTCGTGACGGACTACGATGTCCACGCCATGTGGCTGTGCCGCACCGTGGACCGCTACTACGTGGCCATCGAGGAAGCGGCTCAGTATCTGGCGCACATCGGCGTGCCGCGCGACAAAATCTGCGTAACGGGAATCCCCATTGACGCGCTCTTTGCCCATCCTTTGCCTCGCTCCGAAGCACGCCAACATTTGCGACTGGACGCGGAGGCAGTTGTCATTCTCATTTCCGCGGGCGGCTACGGGATCGGCCCGGTCGAAAAACTGGTAAGGGAGTTATTGGAGCTACAGCGGCCGTGGCAGATTGTCGCTATCACCGGAAAGGCAGAGAAGACGCGCAAGCGCTTAGAAGAACTGGCCAAAGCCGCGAGCAAACTCCCCTCCGGCGCTCCACGGCTCTGCTCGGTAGGTTTTACGAACGCCATGGACAAATACATGGCCGCAGCCGATTTGATGGTGGGCAAAGCCGGCGGTTTGACGACGTCCGAGTGCCTGGCGCGGACTCTGCCAATGGCGCTAATCGAGCCTATTCCCGGCCAAGAAGAGCGCAACGCCGACCATCTGCTGGAAGCCGGGGCCGCGATTCGCTGCAACGATTTGCCCGCAGCCGCTTGGAAGATTGCTACTCTACTTGACGACCCAGCTCGTCTAAATCGCATGCGGGATGCCGCGAGGAAACTTGGCAAACCGGCGGCAGCTGCCGCCATCGCCAAAGACGCCCTCCGGCTGATTTCGTTTCAAGTTTCTTAGCCAAGTAACGCTCTGTTTCTTGGCTTGCGAGATTGGTAGCAAAAAGTCGGAGCGGCGCTGGTAGACTGAAGAGGCCGGGATGAACAGGGGCTGAGGGGAACGGTCTGCGGCGCGAACGTTGTGGACCGTCAATACTAAATGCGACGACACACACTGCTGATCGACGCAGACGACACGCTCTGGGAAAATAACGTCTTCTTCGAAAAGCTGATTGAAGACTTCATCAGCGTGGTCGAACCTTACGGCTACACTCGCGCTTATATCCGGCACATTCTGAACGAAACCGAACGCAAGAATATCCGCCAGTATGGCTACGGCGTGCGCAGCTTCGGCCGCTCCCTCGAAGAGACCTATCTGAAACTCGCGGACCAGATGGCTCGCCGAGAAATTCTCGCGCAGATTCACAGCCGCGTGATCGAGCTGGAACGCACGCCTCCAAAAATTCTGGATGGCGTTCCGGAGACGCTCGCGTACTTAACCGAGCGGCACCGGCTGATTCTTTTCACCAAAGGCGAGCCAGCGGAGCAGGCTGCAAAGGTCGAACGCTCCGGCCTGCAAGGATTCTTCGAGTTCATCGAGATTGTTCCGGAAAAAAACACCCAAACTTATGGCGGCCTGGTGCACAAGCACAAAATCGTGAAAGCGCACGGCTGGATGATTGGCAACAGCCCGCGCAGCGACATAAACCCCGCGATGCAAGTGGGCTTAAACGCTGTCTACATTCCCCACCAGCACACCTGGACCCTTGAGCATGAGCCCGTCGTGGCCGGCTCGGGCAAATTGGTCATCCTTCCCTCCTTCCGCGAGCTCCGCTCCCACTTCTAAAAGCTTGCTAACCGGCCTCTAGAATTTGTCATCCGGGAGCCAGGCGCGCCTGCTGCGTTCCGGTCAACTCCACGGAGCAGCAAGAAATCTGTTTCTTTGGTGTCATCCTGCAAGGCCCACAGCATGCCCGCGCACCCAAACCTAAGCGCATAGCGGCGGGCGCTGGAATGGAGGCTGCGCCTGCTCGAACGCCTGGCCGATCCGGAAAAGAAGAGCCTCCGCGCCGACCGAGCCTATAAGTTGCAGACCAACAGGCAGCCCGTTGGGCGTCAAGCCACAAGGTACAGAGATAGCTGGGAGGCCGGCAAGATTGGCGGGACGATTATTGCGCAGCAGGAGCGCGCGTGTGGAATGATTCGTGGTGCGGCGGAAACCGGGACCGTCGGTGGACAGGCGGGGGGTCCCTTCGCCGATAAGGGGAGCCGGAACAGGAGTTGTGGGAACAGCGATGGCCTCGAGAGTCGTATCGGTCATCACCGCAAGGACACTGCGAAGAAAAATTTCGCGCTGCTCCAGCGCTTGCAGATACGCGGTGGCGGAAACTTTGACGCCGAGTTCCAATCGTTCGCGAACATCTTCACCATAATCGGCGGCACGCGCAGGAAACCAGCCGACTTGCTGGTGGTAATGTGTGGCTTCTGCCCACGCGATTTGATTGCCGGAATCTTCGGTTTCGCGGAGAAGAGGAATAGACACGCTTCGCAGACTCGCTCCCATTTTGCGAAAGACTCCGAGCGCTTGGTGAAACGCGCGTTCCACTTCCGATGAAAAACTCTCGGAGAGGAGCTCTTCAGGCAGGCCCAGACGGAAATGTTTGCAGAAGCGCGCCTGAGTCGCTTTTTGCAAGGGCGGTTCTTTCTCTGCTCGCACAAGAATGGGTTCGAGCAGCATAGCGGCGTCAGCGCAAGAGCGCGCCAAAGGGCCAACGCAATCGAGTCGGGGAGAGAGCGGAACCACGTCCGCGACCGAGACTCGTCCAAATGTGGGCTTGAGGCCCACGATCCCGCAAAGCGCCGCCGGAATCCGAATAGACCCGCCGGTGTCCGTGCCGATGCTCCCAAAACAGAGGCCCGCAGCAACCGCCGCCGCCGAGCCGCCGCTGGAGCCGCCCGGAATACGAGAAACGTCCCACGGATTCCGCGTCGGCCCAAAGTGAGGATTGTTGGTCGTCACGCCGTAGGCGAATTCGTGCAGATTGTTTTTACCAAGGATGATCGCGCCGGCTTCTTTGAGTTGGCGGACAATCGCCGCGTCATGGTGAGGCACAAAATCTTTGAGAATCTTCGAGCCCGCCGTGGTCCGAATATCCTTCGTATAGATGTTGTCCTTCAGCGAAATCGGGATCCCGTGAAGCGGCCCGCGATCCCGATGGCCCTTCCGGCCCCGGGGTGCAAAAAGCTCGCCCTCCGCTTTTTTTGCCTGGGCGAGAGCAAGTTCCCCGGTAACGGTGAGATATGCGTTGAGCTTTGGATTGAGCTGCTCGATCCGCGCCAGCATCAGCTTGGTGAGTTCGACCGGCGAAAGCTCGCGTTTCCGGAAAAGTTTTCCGATTTCTTCGATGGAGGCAAACGCGAGGTCGGCGTCGGTCATCCGGATGCGCTCGTGCAAGGCACGAGTGGAATTTAACACACAGACCGCAGAGGACACAGAGAGAAGAGGAAACCCAAAGATTTGGAGCGAAATGAATTCCTGCTTTCCGCCAACAGATTGTCATTCTGGCCCTTGCTAGAAAATTTTGTCTTTGTGACGCAAATTCCCGAAATTTCCGATGTTGGCGATGATGAACGCCACGCGGAACTGATTCTCGGTACGGACGTTACTGAGGTTTAGCCGGCGATACTCCAGCGCAAGACCACAGCAACTCCCGTTATAGCTGGCCTGCACGATCTGGTTCTGCAACGTTTGGTTGGTGAAGTCGTATCCCACGCCCCCCGTAAAATTGAACCCCTTGCGGTTTTCGCTGCCGTAGCCCACAAGCGCGCGAACCTGATTCGAGGGTGGCTGCTGAAAAGGCTTTTGCCCAGGCGGCAACGATGCAGTGTCACTCGGTGAAGGATTGTCGTTGAGGCGGAAATACGCCACCGTGGCGAAAATCGCTCTATAAGGCTTGGCCTTGATCAGCGTGCCGATTGTCACCAGCCGCTGAATCTGCGGATCGTACTGAAGAATTTGCTCGAGATCGTACCGGCCCCCTGGCGTGATTGTGAAGTCGCTCGCGATGGGAGACCAATTGCGCGGCCCGAAAGCAAACGCGAACGGAGAAATTGAATCGAGCGCCTGAAACACGTTCCGCTGACCGTTTGCGATCGCCCCGCCAAACGTAGGATCGAAATAGTGCTTTTGCGCAATGCGCCAGGAAAGGAACTCTTGCGGCTGATCGTCCCCAGTCTTGGTGTAAAGACGCTGCGTGAATCCGTACTCTACTTCGCTGGTGTCCGTCAGCGTGGCATCGCTGTCGAATCGAATGAAGTCGGCAAAATTGTTTACTCCCGTGACGTAGCGGTAGGTGACGGCCGGTTCGATGGTGTGCTTGTATCTTCGGCGAGGCCTGTCCTTCCTGGCAGCGGACTCGAAAAAACGTACGAACGAAGGCGGGCGTAGTTCGAACGCGAATTCCCCCGTGTTGCGAACGATGGACATTCCGCTCACGAGTCCGGAAGAATTCAGCGAATCGCCGTATCGCGTGGTACGAAAGCCCGCCGATGCCGTCGCGCCGAACCACGGGCCGAAATGCAAGGGAAGTGTGACACGCGGAGCGAACTCCTCTCGCGAGACGCTTAACGGCGTATCAATTGGTGTGTAAGCGGGCGTCGGTAAGAACGAATCGGAACGGTGCACGGCCCCAACAAAGCTGTCAAACGAAAAGTACAGAGGAATTTTTCGCCACGGAGATTGTTCGACCGAGCTGAATCGTGCCTGCGGGAGATTGCGAAGCGTTACGCTGGTCGCCGGAACGGCTGGCGTCATGGACGTAGCCGCCACCGGGAGCGTGAGAAAACTTTTGTCATTGATGCCCGCAACATGGAGGCTGAACCCTCGAAAATTGTTGCTGAGGAAGATGGCGCTCTGCACTTCGGAATTAATGGCGTCCCCGAATGTGTCGGCAAACGCAAGACGAAACGTGAGAGACGAAAGCTGGTTGTAATCCGTGACAAAACGCCATCCTCGCGGTAGCAGTGATTGGATTTCCAGGCGCTGTTGCTGTCCGCCCTGCGGAGAGCGCGTGCCGCCGGTCAGGAGCCCGCGGTCGTCTACGCCGAAATAGGTGTACACGACCGAAGTGTTCTCAAAGGGCCTGGCGCGAAAAGTGCCGCGTTCCAACAGGCCGCGGCGGCTCATGAACTGCGCCCCAAACGTGGTGTCCAGCCAGGACAAAGGGGCAAGATAGAAATCGTCGCCAAAGATAAAGCCCTTGCGCGAACTTTGCCCGATGTCGGGGATCAGGAAACCGGTTTGCCGCACTTTTTCCCCTGCAGGGGCCGTGGCGTAAGGAAGCCACACGAGCGGAACGCGAAATAAACGAAAGTTGGCGTTAACCAGAGCGACCGTCTTGTCGAGACGAATGCGTGCTACGGGAGCGTAGAACTGCCACCTGGGATGCCGCCGGTCGCAGATTGTGATCCAAGCTCCCTGCACGAAATACAAGTCGCCGGCAAACCGCTCTACGGTTCGGGCTTGAAAATACAAAGGATTGTCAGTGAGCAGGACCTGCTCGTTTGGCTGGCGCACGATTTTGAAAGTGCCCTGAACATTTTTGAAGAGTCCGTGCCCCGTGCTGACGTTGTAATGCGCTTCGCTGGCTTCCAGGTGCTCCCCGCTGTAGTCCAACTGAACTTTCCCTGTAGCCGCGGCTTCGTTGGTTTTGTCGTTGTACTCCACATGATCGGCGCGAAGACGCGTGTCTCCATAGCGAATGTCAACGTCCCCATCCGCCGTAGTAACGTCGCCCCTGCGAGTTTGCGTTTTCGCCTCGAGTTCAGCGACTTGCCCTTTCCCCGGCGAAAGCGGGCGGACCTGCTGGGCGACGGCGATAGCAGAGGAAAAACTCCAAGCCGTGCCGAGAAGCACCGTCAGGTGGAGGAAACGACGGAGGGCAGCATGACCCTCCGCCCAAGAATGGCGATTCACGCAAAACATGCGGTGGATAACGAAAGATAGCCTAGCATGGCCCGCAGTGATTTGAAGGCGCGGACCGCCGCGCGGTTGCTCGAAGCAGCGGAAGAGTAAAGACAAATAAAGACCGAGGGCATCAGTCGTGGCATGAAACGTCGCGACTAGGTGGCGCGTCTGTTTGCTCAGGGTTGGTTGCCGTTTCAAAAATATTGGATGCGCAGAACTCCGGACAGGAGTAAGATGCCGGACTTTGCGCGCGAGGAGAAGAAATGAAGCCTGCGTCGAGGACTCTGCAGACGATTGTTGCCGGTATGGCGTTGCTCGGTGCGATGGCTGTGAACGCAACGGCGGCCCGGCCTCAAAACCCTACGGACAAATTAAAAAGTCTGGAGTTTCGCGAGATTGGCCCCGCCGTGATGGGCGGCCGCATCGACGATTTCGCGGTAGTCGAAAGCAATCCGAATATCGTTTACGTCGGCACAGCTTCCGGCGGTGTGTGGAAGACTACGAACAACGGCACTACGTGGGAGCCGGTCTTCGATAAGCAAAGCGCTTCGACCATCGGCGACATCGCCATCGCACCATCGGACCCATCGGTCGTTTGGGTCGGAACCGGCGAGTCCAATAATCGGCAGAGTTCCTCTTGGGGCGACGGCATTTACAAGTCGCTGGACGCCGGCAAGACCTGGAAGAACATGGGATTGGAAAAAACGCACCACATCGGCAGAATCGTCATTCATCCGGAAAATCCGGAAGTCGTTTATGTGGCGGCACAAGGTCATCTTTGGGGACCCAACCCGGAGCGGGGCGTTTACAAGACCAGCGATGGCGGCAAGACCTGGCAGCAAGTCCTGAAAATCAATGACGACACCGGCGTAAGCGACATTGCCATGGATCCCGAAAGCCCGGAAACCCTCTATGCCGCCGCTTACGAGCGCCGACGCACTCCTTATGGCTTCAACGGCGGCGGCCCGGACAGCGCGATTTACAAGACCACCGACGGCGGACTCACCTGGAAAAAACTGACGAAAGGCCTGCCGTACGAAAACGGTGGCGGTGATACCGGGCGTGTCGGGCTCGACATTTTTCGCAAGGATCCGAACATCGTTTATGCTGAGATTCAGCACGAAAAAGGGGGAACCTTCCGCAGCGAAGACAAGGGCGAAACGTGGAAGCGCATGGGCGAAACCAACCCGCGGCCTTCGTATTACAGCCAAATCCGCGTCGATCCCAACAACGACCTACGCATCTGGGAGCTTGGCGCACAAATGTTTTACTCGGAAGACGGCGGCAAAACGTTTGCTACGCAGCGCGTCCACGGCATCCACGGCGACTACCACGCCATGTGGATCGATCCCGCTGATTCCAATCACATGATCGCCGGCTCGGACGGCGGCATCCACTGGAGCGACGACGGGGGGAAAAATTGGAATTTCCTCAACATCATCGCCATCGGCCAGTTCTATGAAATTGCGCTCGACAACGAGAAGCCCTATCACATCTGCGGAGGATTGCAGGACAACGGCAGCTGGTGCGGCCCGAGCATGACTCTCACCCGCGACGGCATCGTCAATGAGGACTGGCAGCTGATTCACGGCGGCGATGGTTTCTACGCCGCGATTGACAACGTCGAGCCCTGGATTGCCTACACGGAATCGCAGGACGGTTTCATTGACCGCCGCGACATGCGCACCGGCCAGCAGCGCTCCATCCGCCCCGAAGCGAGAGCCGGGGAGCCGCATTACCGTTTCCAGTGGAATTCCCCCGTGGTCATTTCCGCCCACGACCATACGACCGTCTATTACGGCGGAAACTACCTCTTCAAATCCGCCAACCGCGGTGACACCTGGACCCGCCTAGGCGGCGATCTGACCACCGGCGTCGACCGCAACAAGCTGCCGATTCTCGGCAAAGTGCCAGACAAAACCACGCTTTCTCGCCACGACGGCGTCCAGGAATATCCGACGATCACCACGCTGAGCGAATCACCGCTCACCCCCAATGTGCTGTGGGTCGGCACCGATGACGGCAACTTGCAAGTCACTCGCGACGGTGGCAAGACCTGGAAAAACGTGGTGACGAAGGTATCCGGGGTGCCCAAGGGAACTTACGTCAGCCGTGTCGTCGCCTCAAAAACCGGAGAAGGCGCGGCTTTCGCTACATTTGACGCACATCGCAGCGACGATTACAACGTCTACATTTTTGCGACCTCGGACTACGGCGAATCCTGGAAAGCCATTCGAAACGGCATTCCCGACTCCGCCGGAACCGTTCACGTCATTCGCGAGCATCCACGCAACACCAACCTTCTTTTCGCTGGAACGGAATTTGGCTTGTGGGTTTCCTGGGACCGCGGCGCCAACTGGACGGCTTTCAAGAACAATTTTCCCACGGTGCCCGTGGACGACATCGAGATTCAAGCGCGCGACAACGACCTCGTACTTGCGACCCACGGCCGCTCCATCTGGATTTTCGACGACCTGACCCCCGTCGAAAAAATGGACGCCAACGTCCCCAATGCACCGCTCACCTTCTTTCCTCCGCGGACGGCCATGACCTGGTTCATTCGCCAGCGCCGCTGGAGCGCTGGCCAGCAAATGTTCGCCGCAAAGAATCCGCCTTACGGTGCGCTCTTGAGCTACTTCCTCAAGGAAGCTGTGCCACCCGAACCGCCAAAGACAAACAAAGACGACGACAAAGATGCGGCACAGGAAAGACCCAGAGCACCGGCAAGGGGTGAGGCCGCAGAGAAGAAAGAAGGCAAGGTCAAAATCACCGTCCTCGACAAAGACGGAAAAGTGATTCGCGAACTTGACGGCCCCGGCGGCGCCGGCGTGAATCGCACCAACTGGGACCTCCGTCAAAATCCGCCCGCCGAGCCTACTCCCGAGCAGCAGGAAGCCATCGCGGCGGGATTCGGCTTCGGCCCGCGCGGGCCGCTCGTCGAGCCGGGCGAATACACCATCAAGATCAAGGCCGGCGACCACGAAGCCACGCAAAAAGTCACCGTCGAGGACGACAATCGCATCACCATGTCCGCAGGCGACCGCGCCGCTCGCCATGAAGCCATCGAAAAGCTGTACGCCATGGCCAAGACCACCGGCAAAGACCGCGCCACCATCGAAGGCATTCAGACGGCTCTGACCAACGCGCGCGATCAATGGAAAAAAGACACCGGCAAGAAGGATGCAGCGAAGATTCCCGAAGACATCGTCAAAGTCGCAGACGATCTCCAAAAGAAAGTCGACGCGGTGGCTGAAAAGTTCCTCCGCCCGCGCCAAGCTCTCGGAAACGCCGGCCCGCCGTTCGAATGGAAACCCGATCCGCTGCCCAATCAAGTGCAAAACCTGCTCAGCGATTTGGACGGCTTCTCCGCAGCTCCTGACGGCCAGCAGCAGGAAAAACTCGCTGAACTGACCACACTGGTCGGCGAAGCTTCCGCCGCCGTCAAAGCCGTCTCGGAAAGTGACCTGCCTGCCCTCAACAAAAAAATGAATGACGCGGGAATCCCGCATATCGCTCCCGCACCGACGCGGCCTCGTGGCGGCGCGGGCGACGGCAACGACTCGGAGTAGGAAACGCGGACACGAAGCTCGCAGAATTTGCGCATGATTTCCTGATTTGCAGGACAGCGCCCATTTTTCGTCTGCACGGAATTTCGGTAGGGGAATTTGAACCGCTTCCGGGGAAAGGAAAACTCTTCTTCGAACCTGTTTACCGCTTGTGACGCACGGCGCTGGTACAGCCATCCTTCGAAAGCGCAACGAGGACGAAGATACCGTACCCATACCCCTTGTGACCCTTGTGACCCACTTGTGACCCGCTGTCCCTTGACTTCACCGGAGACGCGGTCTAAAATGTGTGGTTTTTAGATGGCCCCAAATAGCAGGCAGAGGGGCAGGACTTTCCATGGACAAGAAACGACTCGAGTATTACAAGAAAAAACTGCTGGCGCGGCGGGAAGAGCTGATGAAAACCATCGCGCGCACTCAGGAAGAGGGAAGAACGGCGGACGAAGACCCTACGGTGGACCTGGCAGACAAAGCGGCGAACTCCTATACCAAGGAGTTTCTCTTCGGCATGACCAGTACCGACCGCTCCCAATTGAATATGATTGATGCTGCCCTGAAGCGTATCCAGGAAGACGAATATGGCGTCTGCGCCAACTGCCAGGAAGAAATGCAGCAGAAGCGCTTGGAAGCAGTGCCCTGGGCCAAGCACTGCATCGCCTGCCAGGAAAAAATGGAGCAGGGCCTGCTATAGATATTTCGCTATCCGAAACTGCCTTGTTAGCAGAGTTTTTCCTGCCGGCTGCCGCGCAAGGCGGTTCTCCTCATGCGAACTCGTGCGCGACCCGACAAGCGCATCCTTTCCCTGGAAGAGCGCTGGGAATCCGTGCGTGGCGTTTTTGCCACACCTCGAGGCAGCCAAGTCGACAATCTCCACGTCCTACTGGTGCCCTACTGCTGGTGGATGATGTATTGACCCAACTTTGGATGACTGCGCGGGCTTTGCGCGAGGCGGATCCGTCGTTGCACTAACACTAACCTTGGCCCGGGCGGTCGGACGCTAAGAAATCCACACCCGAGCTCCGCAGAATGGTAGAATAGTTCGAGGCAAGCTCAATGGGATTAAAGCGGCACATGGCGGCCGATTCCCGGGGGGCTCACACCCCCGAAGCGGCTCGCGCGACTGCGCCCGGTTCCGAAGCCCCCGCAGGTAGTAGAATCCACAACTCGATCTCCCGCCGCGCATCTTTGATGCAGGAACCGGTACTCGTTTTGAATGCAACCTATGAGCCAATCAACGTCACCGCGGTGCGCCGCGCAATGGTGTTGATGCTGAAGGGCGTGGCCCAGGCTGAAGAGTTGCACAATGCCGAGGTGCACTCAGCGGCTCACTCACATCAGGTTCCCTCCGTAATTCGCCTGCTGGCTTACCGACACATCCCTCAGCAGAGCCGCGCGCTTTCGCGTAAGAATATTCTGCTACGCGACCGGAATACTTGCCAGTTCTGTGGCCGTGTGTTTCCGAGTTCCGAGCTGACGCTGGACCATGTGCTGCCCCGCTCTCGTGGGGGTCGCTCTTCTTGGGAGAATCTGGTGGCCTGCTGCTACCGCTGCAATAACACTAAGGGGGACCGCACGCCCGAAGAAGCCGGGCTGAAGCTGGCCCGTAAGCCTCGGCCTTTCACATTGCACACTTCCCGGCAATTAATGCGTCTCATCGGCCACCGCGATGACCGCTGGCGTAAGTATTTGTTTTACTGAGATTTCCGCCTACTAAAACGATTTTGTTGAAATTTTTTTAGTCCAAGGAAACCTTTTCGACTCCCCAACATCTAATCTTACAAAACCACTTCGAGGACACACCCCGGGAAGCGGTTAGGGCTTGCCCCTAACCGCTTCTCTCCTTTTTAGGGTAGATTCTTCCCACCCGGAAACTCCTTGTTCCGGTTGAAACAGCTCTGGTTTCTTCAAAAAGGAGCAATTGAAGTCTTTCATTCACTCACGTGTAAGGGAATCCCTTAATAGAAAGCCACAATACGATGATCGCCGGCCGCCCCGAGCCCGTCACCTCTTCCCGCACCAGACTTTCCAGCCAACGTGCGGGCTGCGCGCGATACAAAGAAAGGGAGCGCTCCAGGTCTGAAGAAACCGTCAACGACTCGACGGTTTCGTCGGGAAAGTGCTCGGCATGGAGGCGGCTGAACTGCTCGCGGAACTCACTCTCGCGATAATTCCCGCGCCGCCGGTTCAAACTCCCTCCGAACAAACTCCCGCCGATCCGGCTTGGTCCGCCCAAAGCGCTCCACTGCCAGGACCAAGCGGTGCTCGCCCCTAGCTTAGCTAAAGCCTGTTGAAAAACCCCCAGCCTAACCCCTGTGGAATGCGAGCAGCGGCGCTGCGAACGTGACCGTTCGCAGGGGCTCGCCCCCGTGTTTTTCCTCGGAAATTCGTAGAAAAAAAACCAGAATCCTTCGATTTTTCTCATTTTTCTCTTGACAATCATACGCCTAATCGATATATTCGATTAAGTCATCATGCTCTCCTCGACCCAACACCAATCCTGGCTCTTCTATCTCCCCTTGGCCCAGCAGGCCGCCCTGCTGAAGGACGACTTGCTCGAACCCGTA
The DNA here is from genome assembly GCA_003224085.1 of Acidobacteriota bacterium. Lineage (GTDB taxonomy): Bacteria > Acidobacteriota > Terriglobia > Acidiferrales > UBA7541 > Acidiferrum. The sequence goes on from QHYK01000091.1 coordinate 38,073, forward strand.
GATCACCTCCTGGACGAC
>QHYK01000006.1 GCA_003224085.1 Acidobacteriota bacterium
AAATAAATCCAGTAATGCAAGCCCAATCTTAAATTATTACTTGCTACATTTCAGACGTAAACTCCTTCTTTGTAAGAGGTTTTCTATATTTTAAGGGAAGTCAGGCTAGCGCCGTGACGACGCCAATCGCCAATCCAGCCTTTACTCCGATGCTCAGAGCATTCAGACGCTGGTGCGCCGCTAATGCGCTCATCGATCCGGCGAAAGTGTAGCCAACGGTGCGGTTCACCGCCCCGAGGAATTGATACTTGGTCAAGCGGAAACGGGCCACAGGTTGATAATCAGTCGTCGGCCGCATACCTGCCTGGTAACCGATGACTTGGCCCACAGTGCTTAGCGCGCCGAACACAGCCCCAAACTTAGCGCCATACAAATAAGCGATCCCTAAACCGAACCCGGCTCCCCGAATGACGCACATCACAAGGTCGTACCAAAATCCCGGTTTTGGTCCATGCCTCGAAGCGCGCGAAAACTCCCCGGCGAGCGTGAGGCCGTGCGTCGCGCCGCTCGCGAGCCCAAAGACTGGCCCGAGAGCAAGGCCGTAACCAAGTCCGAAGAGTGCGCCATAGGTGACTCCTCGAGTAAGCGTCCTCAGGGGCCCGTGCTCCCCGCCGAGCAGATCGTAAGCAAGGTATAACGCGCCAAGGACATCGAGGGAACTACCCACGATGCTGACCAGCGCGAGCGTGTGCCTGTCAACCGTCATGTGAGCTCGGCGAATTGGCCATTGTTCAGAATCAGAAATGAATCTTGTGGCGCGCGAGTGCTAAGCCAATTCCTCGGTGTGTCGAGGCCTTCATCCGCGAGCTGGAGGGTTCCATGGTGGATTGCGATGCTGGTTTTCGCGCGCAAAATCTCATGGGCACGAAGCGCGTCGTCGGGCCCCATGTGCACTGGCGACATGAACCAGCGGGGCTCGTACGCTCCAACAGGCAACAACGCCAGGCGCGGAGCTCCGAACTTATCTCGAATGTGCCCAAAATGAGGCCCGAAGGCGCTATCTCCGGCGAAAAATATCAGACGCCCAGCTGATTCAATCACGTAACCGCACCAGAGAGACAGGTTCCGGTCGAAAATCCCTCGGGCCGAGAAGTGCAGAGCGGGGACGCTGTGAACGGTAAAGCTTTGCAGCGACAAAGATTCGCCCCAATCTAGTTCGTGAACTGGGCCAATATTCTGCGAGTGAAGTGGTCTGGCCGCGCGAGCCGGAACAATGAACGTAGAAGCTCCCCGCCTCGCCAGCAAGCGTATCGTCGGAAGATCCATGTGGTCATAGTGATTGTGGCTGATCAACACGGCATCTATAGGTGGCAAATCCTCAAAAAGTACTCCCGGCTTTCTTCGGCGCCTCGGACCTATCCACGAAAAAGGACTGGCCCGCTCGGACCAGATGGGATCGGTCAAAATGTTGGAGCCGCGTTGCTGAAGGAGGACGGTCGAATGATTCACCAGCGTCACTCGCAGTCCATCTCCATCCACTCGTGAAGGCGGTATGGTCGGCTCGACGTCCGAAATGAATCGCGCCGACTGTTCCGGGCGGCTCGTGAGCTTCCAGCGGAGGGCATCCAGAAACCCTGGAGCCTGAGGAGCATCCGGATTGTAGAACCGCTTTCCGTCAAAGTGCTTGGGAAATTCCGGGACGTTTGTGCGGTCCTCCATGAATCGCTCGGATATTAATGCTTCTTCTCCACTGCGTCGAGGAGGTTTCGAATCAGGGCGACGGTTTCGGCGGGGCGTTCCTCCATCAACCAGTGCCCCGAGCCGGCCATCACTGCCTCCTGAACGTTCCTCGCCACCACGGCACGCTTCCCGGTAGCGGAGCGTCCATCACGACAGGACGTTCTACCTTGTCCGGATGCATCGCGGCGTACGCATTGGCCATCATGTTTCGATATCGCGGGCAACCACGAAAGCGCGGTCGTACCCCAATGCGGTCACAACGGCGCGCATATCTTTGGCCTGGGTTTTCTTGTCATAGCCGCCTCCGGCTTCGCAGAGCGGCCGATGCCGCGCAGGTCGGGAACGACGAGCGTGTGGTCTTTCATCAAATCGGCGGCTTGGATCGTAGCGCCTCGGAAGCTCGATGGCAACGCCCTTATGTGTACCGTCGTAAAGTGGTTGTGGATAAGGTTGCCGAGCGTTTCTTCAAGTTGATACCTAAGGCGGCTTTGAGATATCGAGCCGAGGTCATGGCTCTGGAAATCAGGCCCGACCACGTAGGTGGTGCACCACTGGAAGTCATCAAGCAGTACGTGGACAACCAGAAGAATGTCTAACTCCACCAAACACGGCGTCAAGGGTCGGGTATATCTCACCCCAGAGCAAGTTCTCTTGGCGGCGCGTCAGTTTGGTTGCGCCCGAGTTGTGTACAATCATCTTTTGAACTTTTCGCAAACCAGATACTCCCACAACAAAACCAAGACTTCTCCAGCACAACGCAGTCTGGAACTAACCAGAATAAAGACCGCGTTGCCTTGGCTCCGGGAAGTCAGCGCCCCATCGTTACAGCAGACCGGGCGTGCTTTAGATACCGCGTACAGGAATTGGTTCGACTCCTTGATGGGTAAGCGTCCGGATAAAGTAAAACCACCGAGGTTTAAGAAGAAATCAAACCGTCAGTCTGCTCGTTTCACCAGAAACTCTTTCCGTTTCAAAAATGGCGTCCTAAGCCTTTCCAAGATCGGTGCGATCCCGATTGTTTGGCACCGTCGTGTAAGCGGCGAGCCATCGCCTATCTGTGGACATGAACACCAAGACGTTCAACTTCTTCAATGGAAGAAGGTGGTCTCAGGTGTGGTTGCCTCGTCCTTGGTTGGCGGCACTGTCAAAGCTCCGCACAGCCCAAAAGCGTTTGAGCCGTTGTGAGCAGGGTTCTAAGAACCGCGAGAAGGCGCGCAGCAGGGTTGCTCATATTTGTCAGCGAGTAACCGATCTGCGCACGGATTTTCTTCAGAAATTGAGCACGCAACTGATTCACAAAAACCAAGTGATTATGGTTGAGACACTCGGCACCAAGAACCTACTTAAGAATCGCCGCTTAGCCAGAGCCATCTCGGATGCGGGCACAGGTGAGTTCGTTCGTATGTTGGAATACAAGTGCAAGTGGCATGGAAGAACGCTCGTCAAAGTAGATAGGTTCTTCCCGCCATCAAAGTTGTGCTGCATTTGTCACCAAAAGAATGTAGACCTCAAACTCCAAGACCGTTGGACGTGTTCGAGTTGCCATACCGAACATCAGCGGGACGAGAATGCCGTCGTAAACATTTTCGTCGAAGGTTTGAGAATCTTAGCCGAGGGACGCTCGGTATTAGCCTGTGGAGGCACAGTAGGACCTAAACGCGAGTTTAGGCGTGGGCCCGGGAAGCAGGAAACATCGTCGGAGGTAGGTGGCCATGTCGCATAGTAACTCCGAGGACTCCCCCGCCTTGGCGTGGGGAGTCGTCAAATCAATGGAGTTGAACACAGCAGCAAAAGAATCGGCAGTTTGCCGGACGTTTTCTGCTTCCGTATCACACGCTCAGCAAAGGCCAAGCAGCGTCGTGGGCAACGGCCTAACCAGAGGTCCTGGAGGCCGAAGCCCGGGGCTTGCGAAAAGCCTCCCCGTTTTCCACTTGGGCACAGAAACCTCCGGCTCACATTCTAGAAATATTCCTGTAATATCAGTCAGTCGACACTTTGGCCATGACATCCGGCGCGGTTCTGGTGCACGGCTGCGAAAACCCTCTCGCCACCACCAGTCTCTTTCGCGTGGGCCTGGCGCAATCCTTAGAAGATCTTGTCGAGTGCCAGCGCCTGCGCTATTTGGTTTTCAACTGCGAACTTGGCGAAGGCCTGGATATCTCGACCCTCGCGGGCCTAGATCGCGATCAATTTGATTTTATCTGCGACCACTTAATGGTCCACGATGCCGCCACCAATAAGCTGGTTGGCACGTACCGCATGCAAACCGGATATCGCGCGAAGGGAAACCTCGGTTATTACGGGGAAGGGCTTTTCGACTTTGCGCCGTTTGAAAAGATTCGTGGAGAAATCCTCGAACTCGGCCGCGCTTGCGTGCACCAGGACTTCCGCAACACGCCGGTGCTAAACATGCTTTGGAAGGGCATCGCCAAGTACGCCGGGAGTTGCCGCGCTCGCTACTTGATTGGCTGTAGTTCCGTCACCTCGCAGGACGAGAATGAAGGCGTGGCTCTTTACGAGGAACTCCGAGAAAAGCATCTAGTCGAATCGTCGTTTCGCACTCACCCAAAGCCAGGCCATGAGTGTCATTCAAACGGGCAACCGGCAAAAGCTCCGCGCCCGCCGAAGCTGTTCCGCGCTTATCTGAATATTTCTGCGCGATTGTGCGGCCCGCCGGCCATCGACCGCGAGTTCAAGACCATCGATTTCCTGACGCTGGTGGACCTGCAGCGCATTCCGGAGCGCGTTCGAACGCACTTCTTCTGAGGCAAGAATTTCACTAGACGATAGGCGGGCGGCGCTTACCGACGTTTGTGGCTTGTTCGAAAGCGTAGCCCAGCTGCAGAACGCCCCAATCATCATTGTGGCGGCCCACAATCTGCAGCCCGATAGGAAGCCCATTTTCAGAAAACGCGCAAGGAACGCTCAACGCAGGGTTGCCAACGGTTGAGATGTAGTACGCGGATTTCATCCACGCGATGTAGTTTTCCATGTTTACGCCGGCGATTTCTTTGGGGTAATGCGTCTTCACGTCGAAAGGTAAAACCTGATTGACCGGCAGCACAAAAAACTCGTATTTCTCCATGAACTGCCTCATTCGCTGATACAACTCCGTGCGTTTAGCTTCCGTCCGCGAAAGTTGCGGCCCGGTAAGTTTGCGGCCCTCCCGCACGTGCCAGTGAACATATTCATTCAGCTTGTCGGCGTTCGCTTCAAGAATTTCCCCGAAGCTGAGTTCCACCGACCAATGCCGCCACAATAGGAAACATTCGTTAGCTTCCTTCAAATCGGGCTCGGCTTCTTCCATGATGCAGCCTAGCGATTCGAAAACTTTGCCCTGCGCCCTGACGGCATCCCGCACCGCTGGCTCCCACGGAAGTCCCAAATCCTTGAACATGGCCACGCGAACACGCTTGAAATCACGGTGATCGAGAGGCCCGGCGAACTGGCTGCCCGGCTGGTCAATGGAAATGGGCGAGCGCCGATCGAATCCCGCCAGGACGCTCATGAAAAAAGCGCAGTCCGTCACATTGCGCGCCACAGGGCCGTCAACGCTCAAGGTGAACCAACCCAGAGTCGTGGGAGGATTCGGCACGCGGCCCGGCGAAGGTCGCAGCCCAACCACATTGCAAAAATTTGGCGGGTTGCGCAGCGAGCCGCCCATATCGCTCCCGTCCGCCAGTGGGACCATTCCGCACGCGATCGCCACCGCGCCTCCGCCGGTGCTTCCGCCGCAAGTTTTTGTCAAATCGTGGGGATTCAGAGTAGGCCCAAAAACCGGATTGAACGTTTGCGAGCCCAGGCCCCACTCCGGCACGTTGGTTTTGCCGACAATGATGGCACCAGCTCTCTTCTCCCGCTCAACAACGAGGCAATCAAAATTCGGAATTTCATTCGCATGAAGCGGCGACCCGTGAGTCGTTCGAATGCCCTTTGTTGCGTGCAAGTCCTTCACGCCCACCGGAAGTCCGTGCAACAGCCCGGACCAATTCCCTTTCGCAGCGGCTTCATCGGCGGCCAACGCCTGGGCCATCAACTGCTCTTCCGGAACCAGCGTGACGATTGCATTGACCTTGGGATTCACGCGCGCGATCTGCCTCAGATGCGCCTCCATTACCTCGCGCGAAGACAATTTTTTATCGCGGATCATTCCCGCGAGGTCTCTCGCTCGCAGGAAGCAGATTTCATTCTTGGAGGCGGGAGGCATGACCGTGGAATCCGACTTCTGCGGCTCGCCACTTTCGGGGCTCAACGTGCTCACGCCATGCGCAGGTGATGCGAGAAGGGGCGGCACCGTCGCGCTGACCGCCGCGCTCGTCCCCAGTCTCAACGCATCGCGACGCGTAATCTTCTCCCCCATTGGGCACCTCGCCTTCTAAGTCTGCAGGCCCGATTGTACGCGAAAGCGATGGCGCTTACGGCGCCAAGGTGACCGTAGCGACGGACATCCGAGGTAAGTCGAGGCGGACAGTAGCCCCTTCCAGTTTCACAGTGTGCGGCCGGGGCATAACCCGGTCCGGTGCGTCAAAGCTGTTGTAGGCGTTGCAGTCGGCATCATGAAGAAGTAGTGCCGTCGCATCTTTGGCGTTTGCTCCGCGCAAAGCGCACTGAATCTCCAAATCCTGATCTGGGAACGGGTTCACGAAACTCAACACAACCATTCCATCCTTTGTGGAAGCGGAAGCCGACAAGTCCGGCGAAGGCTTGTCTTTTTCAACCGTGGCAGCGTCGGTTTCCACTTTCACGGCAGTTTTCCCGCGGTGCCCTTTGAACAAAGAGAAAGCATGATACGTCGTCGTGCGAATGCACTGTTTTGGTCGAGGAAAATTCCGGGACGGAGGCGGACTTGGGACAACGGGAATGCCTTTAGCTTGGTGTCCACCGCTTCGTGGACGGGACCGACCGGACTTCCCAAAACGCGTCCCGGCGAGGCGCAGCTCCGGCGGGGAAGCACAGCGGCCGCTCCCGTTGCCACCGCAGCAGTCCAAATCCACTGCCTGCGATTCCAACGACGCGTTCGGCTCATGACTGCCCCCGGCAAGACTTTCTCTGTCAGCACCCTTGCGCGTCGGCCCTATGAAAGTGCACGTCCCAATTCAGGTAGCGTGTCGTGGCTTCGTGCACCGCCGATGCCGTGGTCGAAAAATTCGCCGCCACGTGGTGCTCGAATCCCCGTTCACAGATGAACCTCAGCAGTTTTTGCAGCCCTGGTATACGTACGACTCCCGCTCCTCCGAACGTTTCCAGAGGATCGTCGGTAAACTCGCCTTCGCCCACATAGCCGCGCATTTTCCCTTCGCGGTCATCGGTCGAAAACCGCGCGAAGCTCATCGGCCCGCTCTTCACGCGGCCCACGCAGGTCCCGAAGGTGTTCTCCTTGCCCACCGTTCCCGCTATGATTTCCTGAAAGTCCATGCGCACATCTTTGAAAAAATGTTTCGGCAGGTTGCTGCAGTGGAAGCAGACCGCTTTGTCCGGATCGTCCGCGTAATTGTTGTTCCAGTCGAGCAGCGCGCTCGGCGTTTGCGATGCCAGCTGCAGCGCATGCATGCCGACGACGCCCGCCACATCCACTTCGCAGGCGCTCGAAAGCCCGGAGTCGCTCATCATGCTCATCACCGTGCACGGCACCACGCCAAAAAACTCCTCGAGCGCAGTCCAGCATTGAATCGCGCTAATGGTCACTTCCGTTTCCTTCATCCAGGTGTGAATGACCGCACCCAGCTTCGCCATCTTCACCAGCGCGTTTTCGGGAATGCTGTTTGTCGAAACATACGCGCGAATAGCCTTGAGCCTCTCGACAACAGGAGGCTCGTTGTCCCTTAGCCGTTGAATTCTGCCCATCACTTCGGAGAGGTCGAGCGTCTCCACGGAAATTCCAGTCGACTCCAGGATCTTTTCACTGTACCGAACCGTGTTGAACGCCGCCGGCCGAGCGCCAATAGCGCCAATCCGCAGTTTTTTCAGGCCCTTGACGATGCGGCAAACCGCCTGAAACCACCCGAGGTCGTCGCGAAATTGCTGTGAATTGGGCGCTTCGGTGTGCAGCGTGGTCAGCGAATAAGGAATTCCATACTGAGCGAGGTTATTGCAAGCCGACATCTTCCCGCAGAAGCTGTCGCGCCGGTCTCGAATCGTCATCTTGGAGGGTGTGTCTGGAGTGGCTTGCATCAGCACCGGCACTCCCAGGTTCGCCATGCGCAGCGTCTCAGCAATGGCTCGCTCATCGCCGAAATTCGGCAGCGTCACCACCACGCCGTCAATTTCCTCCCGATGTTTCTTGAACAAGTCTGCACAACGCGCGGCTTCCTGTCGCGTCTCAACGGCGCCGTATTTAGAATCGCTCTCCCCGAGAGCGATGGGCCGGATGCCCTGGGCCGTCAGCGCCGCGATCATTTCTTCCCGGCCCGAACGAGCCAAGTGGTTCGGGAAAAAGCCGCGGTTGCCAACAATGACACCGAGCACCATCGGTGAGTTGGAAGGTTGCGTCATGGCTTCGCCAGGGCCAATTTCTGCAAACGCTTGCACGCAGAACTTACTGCGCTTTCTGCGATGTGTCAAGTGTGCCTTGCCCCGCTCCTTTCTTTGCCTGTCTTCATGGCCACCCAGTTTAATGCCATTCCGTCAAGAGTCTCTCTCGAGTCTTCGCCTGGCCCGGTAACCTAAGCGCCTTGTCCCCACGCGCTTCCAGGCTCGCCAGCACCGCAAATTTCGATAGAATGTACCCGCCAACCGAGTAAGGTGTTTTGCATGCGCAAAAGGCGCTCCCTGGCCATGAATCTTGACGCCGTCGCCCAAAAAGCGGGCGTTTCCACCTCCACTGTCTCGCGCGTCCTCAACAATCTCGAGATTGTCAAAACCTCCACCCGCTCCCGCGTACTGAAGGCCGCCGAAGAGCTGAACTACCATCCCAATCTCCACGCCCGCTCTCTCGCCCGCGGCAAGAGCCGAATTCTCGGCATCATCGTTTCGAACATGGAGAATCCCTTCTTCTTGGACATCTATCGCACGCTTGAATCGGACGCTCATGGCCAAGGGCTCGAGGTCGTTGTGGCCAATACCGACTACCGTTCCGAACAGCTCCTCGCCAGTGTGCAGCTGATGATCGGTCTTCGCGTCGCGGGTCTTGCGGTCATCGTTTCCGAAATGGAAGACCATTTGATCCAGACCGTGGCGGACAGCCGCATTCCCGCCGCCTTTTACGACGTGGGAACCCCGCAGAAAAATATCACCAACATCCGCGTAGACTATCGCAAAGGAATTAAAAAAACAGTTGGTTACCTTTGCGCGCTTGGCCACCGCCGCATGGCTTTCGTCGGGCATCATTCCACTCTCGGCCCCATCAGCGAACGCCGCAAAGCTTTCCTCGAGTCCGTCCACCGCTGTTCTCCCAGCGCGGAAGCTAAGATTTTCGCTGGCCCCGATGGGCTCGACGGCGGCCGCCAAGCCGCGCGCGAGCTCCTCGAATCCGACTTTCGTCCCACCGCCATACTTTGTGTCAACGATTTCATGGCCGTCGGCGTGATGCGCGAGCTGCACGAAGAAGGCCTGCAGATCCCGAAGCATATTTCGGTCACTGGCTTTGACAACATCAAGCTCGCGGAATTCTGCTCCCCACCCCTGACCACCAACCACATTCCTCGCGACCAAATCGGGCACACCATTTTCGACCATGTCCTCGGCGACGGCCGAGAACAGCGCGATACTGGGCGCGAAATCGTAATTGACCCCGAACTTGTCGTCCGCGACTCCACAGGAATCGCCGCCAAAAACTGAGCATCGCCTTCCCATTCCAGTAAGACCATTCCGAATCCGAGCCAAGCGACTGCGAGAGTCGCGTCTCCGCCGACAAGTCCTACTTCGAAACGCGGATCATCACTGCGCCATGTCGCGGCACGTGCGCCGTGAATTCATTCTCAAACGATCCCAGGTCCTTGTGTGCCCACAGATCCCGCACATGCACGCTGCCCGTGAACCCGAGATCCTTGAAACTGACTTTCACCGGATACGCATTAGTGCGGCTGAATAAACCGACGGCCACGCTGCCGTCCGCCAGTGGCTTGGCCCAAACTTCCAGGGGTCCTTCCGCCGAAAGGCGACGCCCTTGGACACCCTTCGGATCCTGGTCCACGGCGATGGCTTCTTTGTTCAGCAGAATCGCCTGGTCCTCCGGCGTCATTTTCGTCAAATCATTCCCCGCCAGCAATGGTGCCGCAAGCAGGCACCACAGCGTCATGTGCGTGATGTATTCCTCGTGCCGCATGCCGCCATTTCCGATTTCCAGCATGTCCGGATCGTTCCAATGGCCCGGCCCCGCAAACGCTTCCAGCCCCGCCTGGCCAAAACCGATCGTGGCCATCGAATCGTACTTGTCCTGAATGTCGCCCGTCGTTCGCCACATGTTTCCCCCCACGTCCTTGCCCCATTTCCACACCAAGTCCCATCCGTATTCGCACAGGCTAAACACAATCGGCCGCCCCGTCTTTCGAAGCGCATCGTCCATTTTCTTGTACACTTCCCTGATCTGGCTGACCGGATAGACCTGCGACGCGCTGCACCAATCGTATTTCAAGTAATCGACGCCCCATTCCGCGTAGGTTTGCGCGTCCTGTTCTTCGTGTTGATAGCTCCCGGTAAAGCCGGCGCAAGTTTCCGGTCCTGGCGAGGAATAAATTCCAAACTTCAACCCTTTACTGTGGATGTAATCCGCCAGCGCCTTCATGTCGCCAAAGTTCTTGTTCGGCTCGATGCGCCCCTTCTCGTCGCGGCCCCCTTGCCAGCAGTCATCCACATTCACGTAAATGTAGCCGGTCTCCTTCATGCCGTTGCTGGCGATGGCATTCGCCGCATCACGCACATCCGCGGCCGTGACCCTGCACGCGAAGTGATTCCAGCTGTTCCAGCCCATCGGCGGCGGCGACGCCTCGGAGGTTTGTGCTTGTGGGGACAAGACGGCGGCGAAAAAGATCACAAAGAAGCAACCGTGGACTTGCATGCGCATGGACGATGCTCCTTGGAGAAGGAATTTTTCACCGGCCGTGCACCGGTTTCGAGCGAAAACCTATTTTCCCGTGGAAAACTTGTAGATCGTCGTCGTGTGATACCGTTCGCCGGGGTTTAACACCACGGAAGGAAACTTGGGCTGGTTCGGCGAATCGGGAAAATGCTGCGTCTCCAGGCAAAACGCTGAGCGCTTGGTATAGGCGACGCCGCCCTTGCCGTGCGCCGAACCATCGAGGAAATTTCCAGTGTAAAACTGCACGCCCGGCTCGGTGGTCCACACTTCCATAACGCGGCCCGTTTTTGGTTCCTCTACGCGCGCCGCCAACGAAATGGGATCGCCTGGCTTGCGCCGCAGCACAAAGTTGTGGTCATAGCCGCCGCCCAGCTTGATCTGTTCCTCGTCTGAATTAATGCGCGCGCCAATGGCCGTCGGCTGGCGGAAATCAAACGGCGTGCCCGCCACGTCGCGAAGCTCTCCCGTGGGAATCAAGCCGGAATCCACCGGCGTAAATTTGTCGGCTTCAATCATCAACATGTGTCCGAGAATGTCTCCCATACCCGGCCCCACGCCCGCGAGGTTGAAGTAGGAATGGTTGGTCAGATTGACGACGGTTTTCTTGTCCGTGGTGGCCGAGTACTCGATCTTCAGCTCGTTCGAATCGGTCAGCGTGTAGACCACGCGCACTTTCAGATTCCCGGGGAACCCTTCCTCCCCGTCTTTGCTCAGATAAGTCAACTCCAGCGCTTGGCCATCTTTCGCGGGAATCTCTTTTGCCTTCCAAACCATTTTGTTGAAGCCCTTGGTCCCCCCGTGAAGCGAGTTCTCGACATTGTTCTTCGCGAGCGTGTAGGTCTTTCCGTCCAGAGTAAACTGCGCGTGCCCGATGCGGTTTCCGTAACGGCCAATGATTGCGCCAAAATAACTCTTGCCCTCGACGTACCCGTCGACGGAATCAAATCCAAGTACCACGTCGCCGAGCTTGCCATTTCGGTCCGGAACCTTCAACGACACGACCGCGCCGCCGTAAGTCGTGATGGCGGCCTCCACGCCGTTTTTGTTCGTCAGCGTGTAAAGGTCTACCTGCTCCCCGTCGGGCGTTTTCCCCCAAGGCGACTTCGTTGTCGATGCGGATTTTGCTCTAGCGCCACTCGCCGTCAGCGTGCTCATAAGAAGGGCCCCCGTAATTGTAATCCAGAACAGTCGCTTCATTCGAATCTCCCGTTCCAAACGTAGCAGCGTGATGATAACAAACGCGGCCCGCGGCGGTGAGGTCGGAAACCTTTCAACCGAAGTTTTTATGATGAGTGCTTAGCCCGGGGACCGCGCGCCGTTTCTCTTGTCCACCCTTTCCTGCGTCCCAACATCTTCCGCGTGTCGCGGCGGCTTTTGATGAACTCCCTCAAATACTCCCCGGCCTCGGTGATGTGCTTCCATAACGCCGCCGACGCCAGCTCCGGATTCCTCGTCTTGCAAACATCGAGAAGCTCGCGGTGCGCCTGCCCTGCTCGGTGCATTTCGCGCGTGAAAACCAGGTGCAGCCGCGTGTACCGATCGCAATTAATGTTCACCGTCTTGAGAAACGACAACATCACCGGCCGGTTAGCCGGCGCATAGAGCGCCGAATGGAAGCTCCAATTCCACCGTCCCCAGGACTTTACTTCTGAATCCTTCTCGAGCGACTCTTCATAAAGCTTGAGAATTTCCTCCGCGCGCTCGAAATCTTCCGCTTTCATATTTGGGATGGCGCATCGCAGCATGTAGCATTCAAGCACCGCGCGCGTTTCGAAAAGCTGCATGATTTCGTCCGGTGAAAGCGCGGAAACCACTGCGCCTCGGTTTGCATAAATGGTGATCAACCCTTCCGCTGCCAGATGACTCAGCGCCTCGCGAACCGGGATTCGGCTGATTTGAAATTCCTTGGCAATCGCATCTTGCCGAAGCTGTTCTCCCTCCCGCAGCTCCCCGGCAAGAATCTTTTCCCGCAAGCGCTCAGCCACCGCGGCAGAAAGCGATTGCCTCGGAATCGGTGTCGATTTAGCTGTCGTCGCCGTTGCCATATCCTCAGAAACCTACACTTCTTTCTGCCTTCCTCCTTCTCCCGCATACAATATACGCCCTATCGAATCTCCGGCAAGAATTCGAACCAGCGCCGCATGTTAGCGATTTCATTGGCCAGCGGAAATATAGGCATCATTTGCACAAAATTGCAAAGAAAATGCCTGATGAAAGCGTTTGCAGAAAACGCTTGACAACGGGATTGGATATCTTATACAACCTCCCGTCACCTTCCAGCTTTCGGCGTGGCGAAGCCGCTTCCGTCTTGGCGCTTTGCCACCTGCCGTCGCCTTGAGCTGGACTCTGTCGGCACGTCCGCGCTGGGCCTGCAAATCTCGGCTCGTAAATCATGGAGAGGATCGTGAAGTTTGGGGTGTTTCATCGGAGGTGCGTAAATGTCGCGCAGATTTTCCTTCTTCTTAAGCCGTCTGGGAATCCCCTGCACCGCCTTCCTGCTCTGTTGTTACACAATTCCACTCGCTCAAGCCCAAATGACCAATCAAGGAACGGTTACCGTCATCGTGCTCGATCCCACTGGCGCTACTATTCAAGGAGCGAAGTTACAACTTCAGGATCTGGCCACCAACGAGATGCGAGAAGCCGAGACACAACAGGTTGGCAGCCACACATTTGTCGCTCTTTCAGCGGGAACCTTCAAACTGACGGTTTCAAAGAATGGGTTCCAGACGGAAGTGTTAGATTCTGTTGTTGTCCAATCCAACCGCGTAACGGACGTAAAGGTTTCCCTCAAAGTAGGCGCAGCGTTAGAAAAGATTGTCGTTGCTGAAAGCTCGATACCACTCCTGGAAACGACTTCCAGCGCCATCGCAGCAACCATTATAGTCAGTGGGCGGCGCCGGCTTGTTTTGTGTCGGACAAGCGGATCAGCGCTGGAAGCAGCTTTCCGTAGTCAGAACCCTCGGGCTGGCCGAAGGCAAAATAAATCTTGCTGAAGAACCAGTGCAGTTCGTCGTAAACGCGCTTCGACGAAGCCTCCGGCTGAAATATTTTGTACTGCGGACAGACCGCGTCCTGCGCTTCTTCCACGGACTTGAACGTTCCCGCGGCAAGAAACGCAAAGATTGCCGATCCCAAACTGACGACGCTCCCTGCTGGCACGAGAACCGGCCGGCTCAGCACATTGGCGTAAACTTGATTGAGGACGTCGTTCTTTTGCGGAATCCCGCCCGCGTTGATGACGCGGCGAACGGTCACTCCGTTCTGCTCCATGCGATCGAGAATGACGCGGGTGTGCAAAGCCGTGCCCTCGATGGCGGCGAACAATTCGTCCTGCGCCGTGGTTTGCAGATTCCAGCCGAAGGTGATCCCGCGCAAATTGGGATTCACAAGAACGGTGCGATCCCCGTTGTCCCAGGTCATTCGCAGCAACCCTGTTTGCCCCGCGCGATATTTTTCAAGCCCCTGGCTGAGAGTCTTTACATCGGTCCCCGCGCGCGTGGCGATGGCCTGAAAAATATCGCCCACGGCAGAGAGCCCGGCTTCAATGCCGGTGCGCTTGGGATGGACACTTCCCTGCACCACCCCGCAAACACCTGGAACCAATTTCACCGATGGAGTGATTCCGATGATGCAGGTGGAGGTGCCTACAACGTTGACGATATCCTCGCTGCGGCAGCCTGCCCCGATGGCGTCCCAATGCGCGTCAAATGCGCCCACGGGAATCGGGATGCCTGTTTTCAAGCCGAGTTGCTCCGCCCAATACGACGAGAGATGACCGGCGAGCCGATCCGAAGTCGCATATTCGCCGTCCAGTTTTTCGCGTACGTCCGCCAGCAGCGGATCCACCTTGACGAGGAATTTTTCCGGGGGAAGGCCGCCCAGCGAGGCGTTCCACATCCACTTATGGCCCATGGCACAAATGCTGCGCTTCACTTTTTTGGCGTCCGCGATGCCACACAGCGTAGCCGCGACCATGTCGCAGTGCTCAAAGGCCGAGACAAACTCGGCGCGCTTGCCGGGATTGTTCCGCAGCCAATGTAGCAGCTTTGAAAAACCCCATTCCGACGAATACACACCGCCGCACCACTCGATGGCTGCGAGGTTTTCGCGCCGCGCGGCCTCGGTGATTTCCGCGGCTTCGTTCTTGGCGCGATGGTCGCACCACAGGTAATAGTCATCGAGCGGCTGGAGGTTTTTCCCAACCGGAATAACGGAAGATCCCGTGGTGTCCAAGGCGACAGAGAGAACCTCGTCGCCGCAAATGCCCGATGTTTGCAGGACTTCGCGCGTGGCGGCAGCCAACGCGCGCATGTGATCGGCGTGCGACTGCGTGGCGAACTCCGGATCTTCACGCTTGCGATGGAGAGGATATTCGGCAACGGCCGAAGCCAGCAGGCCGCGCTCACTGTCAACCAAAGACACGCGAACGTTCAAAGTTCCGAAATCAACCCCGGCAACGACTGCCATTTCCACTTCTCCGCTAGAATCGCAAGGCAATCTCAGGCAAAACAGAAGCAGTCAGCTCTCGCGTTTCGGGCAATACTTGAGGCAATAAATCAGCCCAAGAACAATCAACAACGCACCCCACCACACGGGCGCGTGCAAGTTTGTCAACTCCACGCCCGCTGGCGGATGCGACCAACCCACCAGGCCGCTCACCAGAATCAGTACTCCGTACACCAACAGTAGAAAACCAACGAAGAACCAGACCGGAATGATGTGATGTTTTTCGCTCATGTGCTCACCAGAAAATGATTTGCAGAACCACAAAGATCACAAGCGCTGCCACTCCCCAAACCACCGGGCGGTGCAGCCAACTGGTGTTTTCTTCCTTCGGCACTTCTGTGAGAGCGTAAACCAGCCCCTTGAGTTCTTCATCCGGTCGGGGTTTGGTCACCAGGGTCACAAACACCGTAACTGCCACGCACGTGACGCACGACCACAGCGCTTGCCACATCGCCTGCGCCAGCGGTTGCGCAAGCGGAGACAAAGCAAACACCCGCACCCATCTTTCATCGAACTTCATTAAAAGGAATATCGTGATGGAAGAAGATACCCCTGCGAGCAGTCCCCAAAATCCGGCCATGCGGCTGACGCGCTTCCAGAGCATGCCGAGTACAACCGTGCCGAACAAGGGTGCAATGAAGAACCCGAACAGCGCTTGCACGTAGTCCATCATACTTTTGTTGTACTGGACCAGGTACGCGGTCCCGATGCTTACAAACAGCCCGATCATCGTGGACCATCGACCCATGGATACATAGTGAGAGTCCGGCGCATCCTTGCGCAGGTAGGGACGATAGATGTCATACGTCCATACCGTAGCGAAGGCGCTCACGTTGCCCGCCATCCCCGCCATGAACCCCGCTACCAGCGCCGTGATTCCCAAGCCCATCAAGCCAGGGCCGCAATAGCGCGCCAGCATCAGGGGCAAGACGTCGTCGTATTTGAACTGTCCTGGCTGTGCCTGGTTTCCCGGAACCAGGTGGTAGGGCAGAACCGCTCGTCCTAGGAGACCGGGAAGAATCACAATCAGCGGCACGGCCATTTTGAAGAAAGAGCCGATGATAGGCGCCAGTTTTGCCGAGCGGACATCCTTTGCCGAGAGCACGCGCTGCACGACCAAGAAATCCGTGGTCCAGTAGCCCATAGACTGCACCGCGCCCAGGCCAAACACGATGGCGATCCAGTGAACGCCCATGGGATTCTTGTCAAAGGAGCTCATCGGCCCCCACATGTGCGTAAAGTCCTGGCCGGGAAAATTTTGGTGAATGCGTGCCACCATTCCGCTCCATCCCCCGGTCTCAATCATCCCGAGAATGGGAATCAGCAGCGCGCCAAACCAAATCAAGAAAAACTGCAGAACCTCGTTAAAGATCGCGGAGAAAAGCCCGCCCGCGGCAACATAGACACCCACCGTGAGAGAAGAGACGATGATGCTGAAATGCAGGTTCCACCCCAAAACCACTTCCATGACCACCGCCATCGCGTACATGTTGACGCCCGACATAAGGATGGTCATAAATGCAAATGTGACTGCGCTCAACGCGCTCGCTTCCGTCCCGTAGCGCAGTTTCAAATAGCCGGGAACCGAATGCGTTCTGGAAATGTAGTAGAACGGCATCATGACGGTGCCCAGGAACACCATGGCCGGAATGGCGCCGACCCAATACCAATGCCCAGCCATGATCCCGTATTGATAGGCGTTTCCCGCCCAGCCCAACAGTTCCAGCGAGCCAAGGTTTGCGGAGACAAACGCCAGCCCCGCCACCCACGCGGTCATTTCGCGCCCGGCTAAAAAGAAGTCTTCACCGGTCTTGGCAAACTTTTTCAGGTAAAAACCGATGCCTAGAACGAGCGCGAAGTAAATGGCGATGATCGCCAGATCTACCCCGGCCAGATGCACCAGCGTGGTGGGAGCACTCATCGCCATCAGCGCGATCATTTTTTCTCCTTAGGCTGCCCGTAGTAGGCGTCCTTGCCGTGCTTTCTCAGAAAGTGCTTGTCGTGAAGCGCGCGCGCGATAGCGCCTGCCTGAGAATTGATGCCCAAAGTAAAATAGGCCATGCGCGCCACAAATTCCAGAATGACGGCGTTGTGCGCGGAGGCCTTCGGGTCAGGACCCCATGTAAACGGAGCGTGATTCGCCACCAGAACGGCGGGAATCGCGGAGTAATCAATGTCGCGAAACGTTCGAACAATCGCATGGCCGGTGTTCTCTTCGTAGCCCTCGGAGATTTCGGAATCTTTCAGTTCCGGGGTGACGGGAACCGACCCATGAAAGGAATCCGCGTGCGTAGTGCCAAAGCACGGGATCGGGCGGCGCGCCTGCGCCCAGGCCGTGGCGTACTCGGAATGCGTATGACTCACGCCGCCGATTCCAGGAAAAGATTTGTAGAGGACCAAGTGTGTCGGCAAATCGGAGGATGGCCGCAGCTTCCCTTCAACAATTTTCCCGTCTAGGTCCGTAACGACAAGGTCTGCCGGCTTCATCCGTTCGTAAGGAATCCCGCTCGGCTTGATGACCACCAGCTCCTTTTCCCGCGAGATTCCGCTGGCATTTCCAAAGGTGAACAGGACTAAACCCTTGCGCACCAGCTCAAGGTTGGCCTCCAGGACTTCGCGGCGCAGATCAGGGAGCAGCATCGCGTCCGCGGGTAGGCTGCTCAGACCGCAGCTCGTATTTCGGAATGCGCGCGTCGAGGAAGCGAATTGCGTTGGAGGACGGGCTGATGCGGCAAGAGACGGCGGTGGCCGTGGTTATCGCTGGCTGAGCCGTTTGCCAATGTTTCATGACGGCCGTGACAATCCCCCAGGAAAACCGGAAACTCCGCGCCAGACAATATCATGCCGCGGCCATGCCTGCCAACTGCAAACGCTTGCAGAAGGTTCCCCAAAACGCCTTCAAATGTAACGGTTCCCCGGAAGCTCCTCTCACTGGCTTCCGGGGAAATAGCTAGTGTAGTGCGTCACACAGATGGTCGTTTATTGAGGGCCGCTCGTCCGCGTTTCACTTTTTCCAGGATATCCGAGGCCTTGGCTGTCCAGATAAACGGTTTGGGTTCCTTGTTGTGTTGCTCGACGGAAACCATGATCGTGGTGACGAGTTCTTTAACGCTG
>QHYK01000092.1 GCA_003224085.1 Acidobacteriota bacterium
ACCTGGACACCAAGGACTACCCGCTCAAAGTCAAACCGTCTGCCCAAAGGTTACGAGAACTCCGAATCACCCGACACACCACCCTCCCAAAGTGGAACTACACCATCGCCCCCTCCAATGCGAAGTAATTCTTGCGCCGATCCTTAGCTGGTCCGCCGCTTCTGATACAATTTTGGTCTGCGCCGGCGAGACCGCGCGCGACCGTATGATCTCCCTGTTTGGCAAAAACGAGCCGGAACCGACGTTTCTTGACAAGCTGAAAAAGTCCGTCAGCAAGACCAAGGCGGCGCTCTCCGAGACGGTCGACACGATTTTTCTCGGCGAGCGTCAGATTGATCCCTCGATTCTAAAGAATCTGGAGACGGCACTGCTTTCAGCGGATCTCGGTGTAAATCCAACACGCGAAATTCTCGACGCCGTCCGCGAAAAAATGGACCGTAACGCGCTTTCGGACGCCGCACAGCTCAAGCGTGAAATCAAATCGCACATCGTTCGAATCCTCAATGCCTCGCCGAAACCGGATGCACCCATTGCAAGCGGCGTGTCGGCCTCGCCAAACGGCGCGCGGACGCGCGTGATCTTCATCGTAGGCGTGAACGGCGCCGGCAAAACCACCAGCATCGGCAAGCTGGCCAACCAGCTGCGGAAGGAAAACCGCAGCGTCGTGCTTTGCGCCGCAGACACCTTTCGCGCCGCAGCCATCGAGCAACTCGAAATCTGGGCGCAGCGCAACGGCGTGGAGGTCATTAAGCAAAAATCCGGCGCCGACCCTGCCGCCGTTGTGTACGACGCCATGGCTGCTGCTAAGGCTCGCTCCGCCGACGTCGTCATTGTGGATACCGCTGGCCGTCTGCACACCAAGTCCAACCTGATGGCTGAGCTCGAAAAAATGAAGCGCACCGCTGCCAAGGTGATTCCCGGCGCGCCGCACGACATTCTCCTGGTTCTTGACGCGACCACCGGGCAAAACGGCCTGGCGCAGGCGCGCGAATTCACTTCGACCGTCGGTGTCACCGGGATTATCCTCACCAAGCTCGACGGCACGGCCAAAGGCGGCATCGTCGTGGCCATCTCGCGCGAACTCGGCCTGCCCATTCGCTTCGTCGGCACCGGCGAACAGATCAACGACCTGGTGCCTTTCGACACCGAAGCGTACGCGAATTCCCTTTTCGAATAAATCGTGAACGAACACGACATCCGCTTCATGCAGCACGCGCTGATGCTCGCGCGCAGGGGCATCGGCCTGGCCAGCCCGAATCCGACCGTAGGCTGCGTCATCGTGCGCGACGGCGAAATCGTCGGCGAAGGCTTTCATCGATACGAATTGCGCGACCACGCCGAAATCGTCGCGCTGAAAGCGGCAAAAGAAAAGGCGCGCGGCGCAACTCTTTACGTGACGCTCGAACCGTGCAGCCATCAAGGGCGCACCGGCCCTTGTACCGAGGAGATTATCGTTGCCGGCGTGCAGCGCGTGGTTGCCGCGATGCAAGATCCGAATCCCGTCAATTCCAGCCGCGGCTTCGAGCGATTGGGCCTGGCGGGCATCGAAGTCGTTACCGATGTTTGCGAAGAAGAAGCTCGCCGACTGAACGAGGCATTTGCGTGCTGGATTCGAACGAAAAAACCGTTCGTGACTCTAAAATCCGCGCTCACCCTCGATGGCCAGCTTGCTCTGCCTCACCCGGCAAAGAAGAAAGCAAAAAGCTCGAGCGAGCGCTCCGGAGCCGAGTGGATCACATCCGAGGAATCGCGCGCCGAAGTGCATCGCATGCGCCATGCATCCGACGCGCTACTCACGGGAATCGGGACGATCCTCGCCGACGATCCGCAACTTACCGATCGCAGCGGCCTTCCTCGCCGCAGGCGGCTCTTGCGCGTCGTGCTCGATTCGAAATTGCGTCTGCCGTCAAAATCCCGCATCGTTCAGAAGGCGGACGATGATCTCCTGGTCTTAACCGTGGTTCCGCTCAAGTCGCCCAAGGCTCGGGCATTGCAAAGTGCCGGCGTCGAAATCGTTCAGCTAAAGGCGAAAAATGGCCGCATCGATTTCCGGGCCGTTCTCGCGGAGCTCGGCCGGCGCGAGATTCTCAGTGTCTTGCTGGAAGCTGGCCCGGCGCTGAACGGCGCGGTCCTGGCTGCAGGTATTGTCCATAAGCTCGTTCTGTTCTACGCGCCGAAAATCGCTGGTGAGAGCACCGTCCCATTCGCCCTTGCTCCCCATTTCAAATTGCCCCCACTCCAGAATCTTTGCACACACCAATTCGGCCCTGATATCGCGGTCGAGGCGTACTTACGCGCCGCCTTTTCGAATTGACTAGCAAGGCCGGCGCGCACATACTCTCCCCACATACTTCCTTTTCTGCTTTCCAGGGTTTGACAAATCCGCAGCGAGGAGGAGTCTTATGCGCCGCATTCCGATTCTTTTGATCGTGTCGCTTGGATTTTTTCCAGCGCGCCTGGCAGCCCAGGAACACCGCCATGAACTCTCCGCCGAAGAAGTTGGCTCGGTCCAATTCGCCACTTCCTGCTCGAAATCATTTGAGCAAAGTTTTAACCGCGCAGTAGCTCTGCTCCACTCCTTTCAATACGAACGGGCCAGAGGAGCATTCACAGAAATCTCGAAGCAGGATCCCTCCTGTGCGATGGCGCAGTGGGGCGTCGCGATGTCTCACTATCACGGTTTGTGGAGGAACGGGGACACGCAAGCGGGCCGGCTAGCGCTCAAAAATGCGCAACAGCTCGCAGCTTCCAACTCCGCCACCACGACCCGCGAAAAAGCATATGTTGACGCCCTCTCGGCTGTGTATGCGGAAGACGGCAAGCCCGCTCCTTCTTACGACCAGGCATTCGAGAAAAAAATGGGTGAATTACAAGCGGCTTATCCCGACGATGACGAAGCCGCGATTTTCCACGCCCTCAGCCTTGGCATAACCGCGCCCAAGACCGACAAGACCTTTGCGAATCAGCGCAAGTGTGGTGAGATCCTCGAACCTATTTTCCAGAAGCGCCCTCACCATCCTGGTGTCGCGCATTACATCATCCATTGTTACGACAATGCTGTGCTCGCGGAAAAGGGACTTCCAGCGGCGCGCATGTATGCAAAGATTGCGCCGGCTTCCGCCCACGCCAATCACATGCCTTCGCATCTCTTCACGCGTGTGGGGTCGTGGGAGGAATCGATCGCCTCAAACATCAAGTCGGAACAGCTCGCAGCGGCGGATGAGCGTACCTCGAAAAATGGCGAAGCACGCGACCAGCGTCTGCACGCCATGGATTACCTCGAATATGCGTATCTGCAAAGCGGCCAGGTGAAAAAAGCGGAGTCCGTGCTGGAGGAAATGAATGCGCTCCCGCCCCTTTCGGGGCTTACGCTGACAGGCGACTACGCGCTTGCTGCCATTCCCGCACGCGCGGCGATTGAACTTGGCAACTGGCAGCGGGCCAGCGGCTTGCCAGTGAGAAAAGGCGCCGTGCCCTGGGCAGAAGCAATCACTTGGACGGCCATCGGCGAAGGCAGCGCGCGCTCCGGAAATCTCGAGCGCGCCGCGCAGTCCGAGCAAACGCTCGCTTCGCTGCGCGACGCAGCCTGGAAGCTCAACAATGTCTACTGGGCGAACCAGATCGAAGTCCAGCGCCGGGAGGTCGCGGCATGGATTTCCGAAAAAGCCGGAAACAAGAGCGAAGCCTTCTCCAAGATGCAATCGGCAGTGGAGCTGGAAGAGACCATGGACAAGGACGCGGTAACTCCCGGAGCCGTCATGCCTGCTCGAGAAATGCTGGCGGAACTGTACTCCCTGGAGAACAAGCCGAAGGAATCTCTTGCCGAATATGAAGCCGTTCTTAAAGTTGCGCCGAATCGCTTCAGCGCCGTCTACGGAGCCGCGCGAGCCGCCGAAGCCTCGGGAAACAATGAAATCGCCAAGCGCTACTACCAGAAACTCACCGAAATCTCGCCCGGCGATGAACGGTCCAAAGCGCCAGTGAGAGTGGCGTCGACTTCATCCTCAAACTAAGCTGAATTCTGAACTTCGCCGCACACGTCCGTCATTTCGACCGGAGGGACGGCGTCTTTGGCCGTCCCAAAGGGAGAAATCTCTCTTCCATTTCGAAATTCAAGCTCATGGCTGTACGCGCAGAACCGCGGCGCCGGGAATGGCGTCATTCTTCAGCGCATTCAGCGCGCGATTGGCGTCGCGCAGCGAGAAAATCTGCACGCGCGTTTGAATGGGGATTTCCGCCGCAACGCGAAGAAAGTCTTCCCCGTCTTGCCTCGTGTTGTTGGCCACGCTGCGAATCATTCGCTCCTGATACAGCAGGTCATAGTCGAACGACGGGATCGGGCTCATGTGAATCCCGCCAAGCACCAGCACGCCGCCTTTCTTCAGCGCCTTGAGCGCTGCCGGCACGATCTCCCCGGCAGGTGCAAAAACAATGGCTGCGTCTAGTTTTTTCGGCGGCTCATCCAACGTCCCTCCCGCCCATTTCGCTCCCAGTTCCAGCGCCAACTTCTGATGCCGCGCATCGCGTGTCGAAGCATAAACTTCCACGTTCCAATGGCGCGCCACTTGGATCGCCACATGCGCGGCCGCACCGAAGCCGTAAAAGCCAAGCTTTCCACCCGTCTGGATGCCCGAAAGCCGCAGCGACCGAAATCCGATGATTCCTGCGCACAAAAGCGGCGCAGCTTGTTCATCAGGAAATCCTTCCGAAATGGCATAGGCAAAATCTTGCGGCGCGACGACGTACTCGGCGTAGCCTCCATGCACGGTGTAACCGGTAAACTCCGGGTGATCGCAAAGATTTTCCGCGCCCGCGCGGCAGTATTCGCAGGTTCCATCGGTTTTGTGCAGCCACGCGATCCCCACGCGCGCGCCCATGGCCAACCGCTCCGCATTTTTGCCCACCTTCTCGACAACGCCCACCACTTGGTGGCCAGGGATCACCGGCGACTTCCTCGGAGGCAAATCGCCCTCAATCACGTGCAGGTCCGTTCGGCAGACGCCGCAGGCATGGACGCGCACACGAACTTGGCCCTCGCCGGGTTCCGGCATTTCCGCGTCCGTGTACTCCAGCGGATTGGTTTCCACCTTCGCTCGAGCTCGTAGCAAACAGGCCTTCATCCCACGTTCCCAGAACCGGCAGTATAGTAGCTAAAGGTGGCCCCCTGTTCGCAAACTTCGCAAGCATCGCAAATCGCGCGCACACCACCGCCCTCTCCTTTCCCAACTCCTTCAGAATCAACACTTGCGGGACCCCCCCTGTAACTGCTCATTCTAAGAAACCTATCGATCCCCGTAACTCCCCTATAATCCATATTTACGAGATTCCAAGGGGGGGTGCCGCGGCCGTTAACAATACGGTTGAGGTACGCATCATGGAATCGGCCACCGGTCGGCGTTGCTCTTCCTTCCTACGCTTTCAACTGTCAACCACAAACGGTAAACTTCTTCCAGAGCACATGTTCACCGGCATCATCGAACATCTTGGCACGATTGAATGTCTCGAGCGGCATCCTGACGGCGGCCGCGTCACCATTCACGCTCCATCTCTCGGCCCTTCGCTCGTGGTCGCAAACAGCATCGCTGTAAACGGCTGCTGCCTGACGATCACTGGAATTCACAATGGGCGTTTCTCCGCCGATCTTTCCGGCGAAACCATTGCCAAAACTTCCTTCGGCACACTTGGCGGCGCGCTTCGCGTCGGCTCGCGCGTCAACCTGGAACGGCCGCTCACCGCAGGCAAGGAATTCGGCGGCCACTTTGTTCTTGGCCATGTGGACACGGTCGGCACGGTAACGCATCGGACGGCCGAAGGAGAAAACTGGTGGTACGGCGTGCAAGTCCCCGAAGATTTCGCACGCTACATCGTGCCGAAGGGCTCTATCTCCCTTGACGGCATCAGCCTTACCATCGCACGCTGGCACAACGGCATCGCGGAAGCAGCCATCATTCCTTATACCTACGATCACACCAACATACGCGATCGCAAACCCGGCGACGCCGTCAATCTCGAGGGCGACATCCTCGGAAAATACATCGAGCGCTATCTGGAAGCGCGCACGGTTGCGGTTTCTTCGCCGCCACTCACGGTAGCCCGCTTGCTGGAAGAAGGCTTCTAATCCACAGGGAGCTTCCCATGCCTTCGCTCACCGGAGTCCTTGAAACTTCCCTTTACGTGGACGATTTGGATCGTGCGTCTCGTTTTTATGAGGAAATTTTCGGCCTGATCTGCATCCACCGCGATGATCGCCTTTGCGCGTACGGCGTCGGTGGCCGTAACGTGCTTCTTCTTTTTAAGCGAGGCGCGTCTGATCGCGTCCTTTCCTTGCCGGGAGGGCAATTAGGCCCGCACGACGGCAGCGGCCCGCTGCATCTTGCATTTTCCATTTCCGCCGAAGAGTTGCCTGCTTGGGAAAAGCTGCTGGCCGACCGTGGAATTGCGATTGAAACTCGCATCAAGTGGCCGCGCGGCGGAACCAGCATTTATTTTCGCGACCCGGACAATCATTCACTCGAACTCGCCACTCCCGGCGTCTGGTCAACCTACTGAGGTTCTCTAGGAATAGTTCTGCTGGAACTCCGCTCCAAGCCACAGTGGAGGCAAGTCTGTCGAGAACAATCCCACCGCTACCATCCCGGTGAGAAATATGGCCGGTTGCATCGAGGGCAGGGCCAAGTTCTCAAACGACAATGAGCGTAAACACTGAGAGCGAATAAACAGATTAGAGGCAAGCACGGAAGGGATGAAAACAACGCCGCGGATGCGAAATTCTCGCCAATCGGATCGATACTGGGCAATCATCGTGCAGGTTGCGCGCCCTTGGCATGGACGCCGCGAAAATAGAGGAGCAGGCCGATCGCAAGCGCCAGCACGGTCCCGCCCACAAGTTTCATCTCGAATCCAAACTTGTCAGAGGCATCTCCCGGCGGCACCAGAGAAACAATGATCCCGATTAGGACGATGGCGAATCCCAGGCTGGAAATCACCCAGACTCCTGGCTTCCCGCCGGGAATCAGGACCGCTTGAGCATTTTCACGGCGGTCCGGAAGCTTCACGAGTTTGATTGCCGCCGCAAACATGTAAAGAAACGGAATGAAATACAGAATAATCGCGGCATCGACCAGGAACTGATACGCACCGCGCGTCGTCTCGTTGACTTGGCTGATCAGCAGAATCAGTCCGGAAATGATGGCTTGCACGAGAATAGAAACGTACGGCGTTTTCCAGCGCCGGTGAATTTTCCCAAACGCAGCTGGCAAGTAGCGATCTATGCCGACGACAAACGGTACACGCGCAATCCCAGCTACGGTACTGCCGACACCGCCGGCATTACCCACGGTGACGAGCATCGCTGCAAGAATCCCGAAGAACCCCACTTTCAGCACCATGGAACCGACGGTAATTGCATGAAAAACGCCGCTGGTTACAGATACCTCACCCGCAGGCACGAGCACCAGCACCGCCAACGTCCCAGCAATGTACATCGCGGCAATCAGCACACCCGCCGAGTACACCGCACGCGGCAAAGTTCGCTGCGGATCGCGCACTTCGCCACTCATCGCAGAAACCAATTCCAACCCGGTAAAGGCAAAGGCAATTTGCGACCAGAAATTGACCGTGTCCCAGTTCCATGCCGGCATCATGTTGTGCAGGCTGAAGTGCGTCACCGACCCCTGGCGCAACCAGAGCAAACCCGCTACGCCGACCAGTAGTGACAACGGCAAATACGTGCAGGCGCCGCCGGCATTCTGCAGCCATTTTCCAATGTTGAGTCCGATGATGTTCAGGACCACCGCCACCAGCAGCAAACCCAGTGAGACAAGCAAAAGGAATGCGCGGTCATGCTCCAGCCGCGCGCCGCTTTCGCCAATCCCATACGCGCTCATGGAAGCGCTCGCAAGCAGCAAACCCGGAAAATAGAAAACCGTATAGATCCAATAGCACCATCCCGCGACGAATCCATGAAAATCCCCGAACGCTTCTTTCGACCACACGTACAGACCTCCTTCGTGGGGAAAGCGCGAGGACAGTTCGTTGATGACCAGTGCCGACGGGACAAAGAAAAATAGCGCTGCGATGATCCACAAGCTGATGGAGGACGTTCCATTGTGCGCGGCCGCCGCAATCCAGCGCGGTCCGAGCACCGTGGCGATGTTGAATAGCAGGACGTCCCAGAATGCCATCTCTTTGCGAAGCTGCCCGATGGGATTGGAAGAGTTGGGATCGGAGGAGCCGTTCGCGGGCCGGCTCACAGAGTTTCGTCCAGCGCAGGAATGAGTTCGTCCTGTCTGCGGAAATTCACGATGAAAGGATCGTCCGAACTTTCAAATCCGCCCCACGGCCCAAAGTACGTCACGCGGCCTTCTTGCAGAAAAACGACAGTGTCGGCCAGCTTCTTCGCCAGGTGCGTGTCATGCGTCACCACGATCGAAGTTTTGTGGAATGCTTCTTTCAACCGCAAAATCAAATCGCCCATGTGTCCCGCCATGATGGGATCGACCATCGTGGTTGGCTCGTCGTACAGAATTGCTTCGGGATTTTGCGCAAAGGCGCGGCCAATGGCCACCGCGCGCTTCATTCCGGTGGAAAGCTCGCTCGGCAGCTTGTCGAGCACGTCGTCCACTTCGAGCAAATGCGCGATTTTTGTAACGTACTCGTCGATATCCTCGGGAGTCAGGCCCGGTTGCCCGTCCAGTGGGAAAGAAATGTTCTCGCGGACTGTGAGCGAATCAAAAAGCGCGCCGGATTGAAACACCATCGTCACTTTGCGGCGAACTTCCGCAAACTGCTCCTCGGTGTAATGCGTCACGTCTTCGCCATCCACGATGACGTGCCCGGAATCCGCCTTCAAAAACCCCATGATGTGTTTCAACGTGACGGACTTGCCCACGCCACTTCGCCCCATGATCACGCAAGTCTCTCCATGCTTTACGAAGAAACTGACGTGATCCAGCACCTGGCGGTCGTCGAAGGCTTTGCAGACTTCACGAAACTCAAAAAAGTCTTCCGCACGAGGATCAACGTAGTCCTGAGCTGTCCAGTCGCGGGCGTGTTTGGTCGGAAAGCTCAGCTTCGTTGGTCCGCCGCGATTGATTTTTAGTAGGTCGGTCATCCCTTTTCAGTTTCCAGAATTCGCCGCGCTTCTTCGTATTCGGCGGGCGTGTTCATGTTGCAGAAGAGCCGGCCTGCTTTGTCAAATCGTGCCCAATCCCTTTCGTCAACAACTTCCATGCTAACGCGTTTCATGGCTTCGGTCACTTTGCGTATCCCGTCTTCAAACGCATACTGCAACTTGCCGGAAGCGCTTGTATGCCAGCAGGCGCAGAGCGGCTCGAGCCCAAGAGCGGATTGCGGCGCGACCACAGCGGCGGTGCTGGCGGCCGCGCGATCTTTCAAGTACGCCAGCCACTCGCTCGTAAGAAACGGCATGTCGCAGCCAACAATGAGACACCAGGCATGCTGATGATCTCGCGCGTGAGCATCCATCAAAGCGGTGATGATGCCGCCAAGAGGCCCTTGGCCCGGCCATTGATCCTCTACGATACGTTGGCCAAATTCCGCGTAGCGGCCGAAAGGCGCGACCACACTCACCGACCCGGTTCCTTCCTGGACCAGCTTGCACATCCGCGCCAGCATGGCTTCGCCGTTCAATTCGGCGCGTGCTTTGTCGAAGCCAAATCGGGTGCTCGCGCCTCCGGCCATGACGTAACCGGCGACGCCTTGAACTTCCTTGCGCGCCGCTCGCCACTCGTCACTCGCCACTATTCTTCCTCTCCCATCGGCTCGCGCCCCGGCCTGCGAATTCCTAGCTCGCGCAACTTTTCCTGCAGGCTCTGCCGGTGCAGCCCGATCGTCGCCGCCGTGCGCGAAACATTCCAGCGATGTTCCGCCAACTGCTTGATCAGATACGCCACTTCAAACTTCCGCTTGGCATCGCGAAAATCCCGCTCGCCCATTCCATTATCCAGTTGCTCGCCGGCATGTTTCACAGAAATCGCATCGCCATGCACGATTTCTGCCGGCAGATCTTCCGGGCCGATTTCCTCCTTGCGGCAGAGCACGACGCTGCGCTCCAACGCATTCTTCAATTCGCGGACGTTCCCCGGCCAATCGTATTTCTCGACGGCAGCCAGCGCTTCGCGGCTCAGCCGCGCCGTTTTTCCCAGTCTCGCGCCATGCATTGGCAGAAAGACTTCCGTCAGCAGCGCGATGTCACCCTTATGCGCGCGCAGCGGAGGCAACTCTACGGTCACCACACGCAGGCGGTAAAACAAGTCCTCGCGAAATTTCCCATTGCGAATCTCCGCGGCCAGGTTGCGGTGGGTCGCGCTGATCACCCGCACATCTACGGGAATCGAATGCGTTCCGCCCAGACGCTCAATCGTGCGATTTTCCAGCACGCGCAGCACTTTGGCTTGCGTTAGCGGATTCATATCTCCAATCTCATCCAGAAAAATTGTTCCGCCCGATGCCAGCTCAAATTTTCCCTTCTTCTGCTGCGCCGCGCCCGTGAACGCGCCGCGCTCGTAGCCAAACAATTCGGACTCGATAAGCGTCTCCGGCAGCGCCGCGCAATTCACCGCGACGTACGGTTTTCCAGCACGCGGCGACCGCGCGTGAATTTCCTGCGCCAGCAAATCCTTCCCCGTTCCGCTTTCGCCGAGAATTAATACCGTTGAGTCGGTTGGGGCTACGCGGTCAGCCATCTCGAACGCACGGCGCATTTCCGCGGAGCGCCCAATCATTTGCCCGAACTGGCCCTCGGTGGCCATCCGGCGGCGCAACGCGTTATTTTCTTTTTCCAGCATCGCCAGCTTCAGGAGGTTTGCAACGCGTTGCCGAAGCTCGTCCAATTCGAAGCCCTTTACCAGATAATCCGCCGCTCCGAGTTGCAGCGCCTGCACCGCCGTTTTCGCGGTGTCCAGCGCGGAGACCATCAGCACAGGCACTTCGCTCCCCTGCTCGCGCAGCCATTTCAAGAATGACATTCCATCCTGGCCCGGCAGAACCACGTCCAGCAGCACCAAGTCCGGCTGCTCGCGCGGTAACGCCTCGCGCGCCACCTCGACCGAATCGGCTTCCGCAATGCGATACCTTGCTTCCAGGGCCCGCCGCAACCCGTATCGCGCCGCCGGCTCATCATCCACAATCAGTATCGTCTTCATGGCTTCCTTTGCCTCATTGCTTCCCTACTTTTTTACCTCTTCCAGGGGCAATGTCACCTTGAACCTCGTTCCGTGCCCATCCTTCACCGGACTTTCCCAATCCACCTTTCCTCCAAATTCCGCCGCGCGGCGCGCAACAATCGCTAAGCCCAGCCCCGTGCCCTGCGATTTTGTGGTGAAGAACGGCCGCAGGATCTTTTCGCCTAGCGCTGGTGGAATGCCCTGCCCGTCATCTTCCACGAGCAAGCACAAATTTTCCTGCTCCTGCGCGGCGGTCACGCTCACGTGTCCGCCGCGCGGTGTGGCTTCGAGCGCATTCACCACGAGGTTCGAAACAATGTCATTGAGCGCCTCCGCGGTTATGGCCACAGGGGCGCCGGCATTGCATGTTTCTGCTTTCAACTTCAGCCCGCGGCGTTCCGCCTCACGGGACAAAACACTAACCACCTCTTCCGTCACCGCCGCGGCACCGCAACTCGCCACCTTATCTCCCGTGCGCACGGCCGGCCGGCTGAATTGGAGCAATTGATTCAGCTTGTTCGAGAGCCTGCCAATTTCTTCGAGGATCATTTTCGTTTCGCCGCGAATGGAATCCGGCAACTCGGGATTTTCCAGTTGCACCTGCAGAATTGTCTTCATCGAGCCCAGAGGGTTCTTCAAGTTGTGTGAAATGCTCGCCGCCATTTGGCCTACGAGCGCCAGCCGTTCGCGCTCGGCCAACTCCCGCTCGAGCCGCACTTTTTCCTCGATGAGCCGGCACAAGTCCAGCGCTCCGGGCAATTGCTCGCACAAAAACTCCAGCGCCGCCCTCGTATCTCCCGAAATGATCGCGCCGTGAGATTCCACGTGAAGGAAGCCCTCGTTTTTTCCGTTGCGCAGAATGGGGAATTCGCGTGGATCGAAAGCAAGCGCGGCCCGGGGCTCCTCCGATTTTGTGTCAGCTAAGCGCGTTTTCTTTGCGTCGGGCAAATCCAGCCATACCTCTCGAAGCTCCAATTGTTCTCTGGTCCTGCGTTCGATGAAACTCACGAGTTCCCACAGGTTGCCTTGGCGCGCTTCCTGCTGGATCTCAGCCATCAGTTTTTGCACGCGGTCCATTTCCAGTTGGGCCGTCTCGCGGAGACTTCGCCCTAGCATCCGCTGCAAAGGCTCGATGAAAATCACCAGCACGAATAAGAGGATGGAAGCGGAAGCTTCCGGTGGGAGCAGCGGCTCCAGCCAAATGCCGACGCGGCGGACCAAGCTGAGGTAAAGCAGCGCCAGGAAAGTGGCGGAGACCGCATAGAGCAGATTTTTTTGGCGGCCGATCTGGAGGAAGTTTCTCCGGTATACGAGGTCGATTAGCACAGTGAATGGAACGATCGGCAGCAGTGAAAAAGCAGTCTCGAGCATCGCGATAGCCTGCTTGGGAATGGGGTATGGCGCTATATGCAGCACTCCCGTGGCCAGGAAAGCCAAGGCAAAGAAGAACAGCAGCGCCCAGTGAAAATAGCTCTGCGGTTTGTCTGGAACCGTTGTAGCAAAGCGCCTCTCCCAGCCTGCACACCAAGCCAACGAAATGGACAAGACGATGGCGAAGCCAGTGCCAAGGGAATTGCCTGGCCCAATGAAGTCGAAGGTCCCCTCTTGCAGAAGTAACGGGATGCGGTGGAGGGCAAGATGCAAACCGGCAAGATAGAAAAGCGCCAGGATTGCGCGCTTCCATGCCTTGACCTGGAGCAAGCCGCGCGTTTGCGCATACTCCAGATGAAGATGCAGCAGCAGCGCAGGAGACAAGCAGAGCCCTACAGAAATAACGACAATCGCGAATGCCTGCAAACCTGCGGGTGGTTTCGGGTAATAGATTTGCGAGTTCAGGGCAAGCAGCGAGCCACCATAAAATAGAAAGAAGGCGAGGCACAGAAAAAAAAGAACGCGCTCGAAATTGCGCTGCCGCCGGTAACCGAGGATCACCACCATCCAGAACAGTTCGATGAGCGTGCCCAACGTGTAACCAATGAGCCGGAGATAGAGCAAAGGACCCACTGTGCACTCCGCTTCTAGAGTTGGCCGAAGTCCGTTGGCTCAAAGACTTGTGAAAATGCTACTCTTCAAGGAAATGCAAGGCAATCACCTGGTGCAATATTTTGCTTGCACCACTTAAGTATCTGCAATTGAAGGCCTTAGCAAATAATTCCAGAGCAACTGCAGTGGCCTAAAATGTCGGGGAAATGCTTGACATGGAAGGACTTTATGCTATATTAGCACTCGGTTGCGAGGAGTGCTAGCGCCTCTTCGACTCCCGAAAGCACATCAGAAGCCGCAAGATCACCTACGGAGGTTTTCAAAGATGGCAGTACATCTGACACCGCTCCACGACCGTGTCATCGTGAAGCGCATTGAAGAGAAGGAAACGGTCAAGGGTGGCATCATCATCCCTGACTCGGCAAAGGAAAAGCCCATGGAGGGCGAAGTCATCGCTGTCGGGGCCGGCAAGCGCGAGAAGGGCGAGTTGATCCCGCTTGACGTCAAGCCCGGCGACCGCGTCCTCTTTGGCAAATACGGCGGTACGGAAATCAAGATCGAAGACGAGGAATATCTCATCCTTCGCGAGGAAGAGATTCTGGCGAAGCTGAGCGGCGCGGCCAAGGCAGCTGGTTCACGGAAGTAGTTCGTTTTCAGGGTGTGATTGGTAATTTTCGAGTTTCAAATTTCGAGTTTCGATTTTAGGGAGGAATTGAGAAATGGCGAAGCAGATTGTAACAGGCGAGAATTCCCGCCAAGCGATTTTGCGCGGCGTGAATGCTCTTGCCGATGCAGTGAAGATTACCCTCGGCCCCAAGGGCCGCAACGCGGTAATCGAAAAGAAGTTCGGCGCGCCGGTCATTACCAAGGACGGCGTGACCGTGGCAAAGGAAATCGAGCTGAAGGACGCCCTTGAGAATATGGGCGCACAGATGGTCCGTGAAGTCGCTTCCAAGACTTCCGACGTTGCCGGTGACGGCACGACCACTGCCACCGTGCTCGCGCAGGCCATCTTCCGCGAAGGCGTGAAGACGGTTGCTGCCGGCGCCAGCCCCATGGCCCTCAAGCGCGGCATCGACAAGGCCGTCGAGGTCGCCGTCGAGGAAATCAAGAAGCTCCACAAGGACGTCAAGGGCGAGATGATCGCGCAGGTTGGGACCATTTCTGCGAACAACGACAAGCAAATAGGCGGCATCATTGCCGAGGCCATGAAGAAAGTAGGCAAGGATGGCGTCATCACGGTCGAGGAATCCAAGACCATGGAGACCACCCTCGAAGTCGTGGAAGGCATGCAGTTCGACCGCGGCTACCTCTCCCCCTACTTCATCACCGACCCGGACCGCATGGAATGCGTGCTCGAAGACGTGCGCATCCTTATCCACGAGAAGAAAATCAGCTCGATGAAGGACCTGCTGCCTTTGCTCGAAGGCATCGCAAAGGCTGGCAAGCCCCTGCTTATTATCGCGGAAGAGGTGGAAGGCGAAGCGCTGGCGACTCTGGTGGTCAACAAGCTGCGCGGCACGTTGCAGTGCGCCGCGGTGAAGGCCCCGGGCTTCGGCGACCGCCGCAAGGCCATGCTGGAAGACATCGCGGTATTGACCGGCGGCAAGGCCATCACCGAGGACCTGGGAATCAAGCTGGAGAACGTGAAGCTCGAGGACCTCGGCCGCGCCAAGAAAGTTACCATCGACAAGGACAATACCACGATTGTCGAGGGCGCGGGCAAGACAGCCGAAATCGAAGGCCGCGTGAAGCAAATCCGCCAGCAAATCGAGAACACCACTTCCGATTACGACAAGGAGAAGCTCCAGGAGCGCCTTGCCAAATTGGTTGGCGGCGTCGCAGTCATCAAGGTTGGCGCGGCTACCGAGACGGAGCTGAAGGAAAAGAAGGCTCGCGTGGAAGACGCTATGCACGCCACTCGTGCGGCGGTCGAGGAAGGCATCGTTCCCGGCGGCGGCACAGCACTTATTCGCTGCCTTGGCGCCGTGGAGAAGCTCAAGCTTCAAGATGACGAGGCTGTTGGCGCGGGCATCGTGCGGCGCGCTCTGGAAGAGCCGGCCCGCCAGATTGCCTACAACGCCGGTTCCGAAGGCGCGGTGGTGATCGGCAAGATCCGCGATTCCAAGGAAGAGAACTTCGGCTTCAACGCGGAGACCGGCGAGTATGGCGACATGGTGAAGATGGGCGTCATCGACCCGGCCAAGGTCACCCGCCTGGCGCTTCAAAACGCAGCTTCCATTGCGGGCCTGATGCTCACGACCGAAGCGCTCGTGGCCGAGCTCAAGGAAGAAGAGAAGAAGGCCGCGGCCGGCGCTCCTGGCGCTGGCGGCATGGGCGGCATGTACTAAGGTTCCAGATCGCCCAACCCCTCATCGCCAAAAGGGCGGCCCGATCCCCGGGCCGCCCTTTTGGTTTGATGGGGTAGCCGACCGCCCAGCACGCTTGCCGCCGAAAAACTCCTCTTGGCTATTCCGCCTAGTTTTTGCTAATACTCCTCCGCAGGGGAAAGGCAGGTTGCCATGAGCACACCAAGCACCTTCTCATCCGGGGGCACGCGGGAACTGAATTTTGAGCTTCTCATCATGCGCATCGCTTGCGCGCTACCTTTTCTTTTTCACGGCAGCGCGATCCTGTTCGGAGCCTTTGGGGGTCCTGGCCCCAAAGGATTCGCGGCATTCATCCAGGCCCCTGTGTCCGTCGGTTATCTGGTCGGTTTGGCACAATTTGCAGGAGGCCTAGCTATCCTGCTCGGTGCACTTCTCCGCCTTGGAGCCATCTGCGTGATGACGGTCATGTTGGGGGCGATTTACCTCGTCCATTTCCACCACGGCTACGACATCAACCAGGGCGGTATGGAATTTGCGCTGACCGAATTCCTTCTCTCCGCCGGACTGTTATTTGCCGGCCCAGGAAAATATTCTCTGGCTAGCTTGCTTCCGGCCCCGCTCCGCAAGCTCTAAGCGACAGTTCTGGCTTCGAAGCTCTCGCCGGGAGCCGCGGATCGTTCAGTCGCCGATCCTACCTTCTGGTTACGCTTTTCCCGGTGTTGCGCACCATGTTCCTTCCAGACGAGCAGAAGTGCAATTTTTTTCATCCGGAACGGTAAAACATTGCCTACATCCAAGATGGTTCCAACACGCAACGTCATGTGAAATCAACGAGTTGCCTGTAAGCCTTCTTGGTAGCAAGGATGCACATCTCACCTGTGTCAGCCGCCTCGCTCGCGAGTTTGGAAGGAGCGGGTTCGCCGCAGCCGTTGCGCGGGGGCTTATGA
This sequence comes from Acidobacteriota bacterium, assembly GCA_003224085.1. Classification (GTDB taxonomy): domain Bacteria; phylum Acidobacteriota; class Terriglobia; order Acidiferrales; family UBA7541; genus Acidiferrum. The sequence continues at coordinate 16,447 of QHYK01000092.1, forward strand.
TCATCCTGGGCAAATCCGAAGCCGAAGCTCTTGAGCAGTTCCTCAGCGGGGAACGGCTCTGGTCTTGGCCGAATGGTAGGATTCAACTCGGCCAGACCTTTCCCGACATTGCGATTATCAACCGATTAGTGGCCGAAGGCTTGCTCGACCAAGACTACGAGCCCACGGAAGCCGGGCGTTCCGCGCTGCAATCCTGGCTCGCCGCGACTCTGCCCTCTTCGGCCGTTCCTGCTTCGAGCCAAGGCAGGCCTCAGAGCATAACCGGGGACTAATTTCAAAATGCTAAGCCTGGGCGGAAGCCGACAATCACCGGACAATCACCAAAGAACTTCAATCCTAGTCCCATGATAGCTTCATAGATGGCTATTCTAAGATTGGCGCCCGCTCCGCCGGGCTATCCCTTGAACAGCAGCGGGAAAAACTGGCCGCCCATCTTCCCGCCATTAGGGATGACCGGAACGCCTTCGAGCAGCGGTTCATTCGAATTGGACATCACGCCGTCGAGAAATACGTTGATCACCGTAGCGCGTCGAGGCCGTGGCGTGTCATTCGCGCCGGAGCCGTGCATGGTTCGCGCATGGTGAAACGAACCTTCGCCCTTTTTCATTTCTACGGCCACGGGCTTGAACTTTTCTTGCAGTGCCTCGGGGAGACTGCTCCGGCTCTCCTCTAACCCGCCCGCCAAGACGGGTTTCGGCAGGTCCGGCCATTTGTGGCTTCCGGGAACATAGTGCAAACAGCCGTTCTCGCGCGTCGAATCGTCCAAACCAATCCAGCAAGTCAGGTGAGCCAGCGGCGTGGTCCTCGTCCAATAGGAATAATCCTGGTGCCAAGCCACAACGCCTCCATGGCGCGCGGGCTTGCAAAAAAGCTGGTCGTGCCAGAAGCGTACAGGCCCGCCCAGTAATTGCGAAGCCGGCACCAGGAAGGCGGGGTTCCAGAGCAAATCATGAAAGCCGGGCAGGACGCGCCAGGCTCCTAGCGCGTGAAACAGCACTCGATCCGGATCGGTCGATTCGTTCGAATGATATTCGTGGAATAAATGACGCCCAGGATGCTCTGGATTCATTAGCTGCTCGAGTTCGGCTCGCAGGACGTCCACTTGGTCGTCGTTCAAGAGGCCAATGCCCTTCAAAAAGCCGTTCTCGCGGAAGAATTCGACTTGCTCGTCGCTGAGCCGATAGTGATCGAGGTCTTTTCCGTCAGCGATGTGAGCGAGCAGGGTGCCAATTGGACGATGGTATTTCGATAGGTCTTCATTCATTTCGCAGATCTCCGGATAGCGAAAACCCTCCGCCCGCCTTTTGGGGTGGGGCAAAGGGGCATAATAGCAAAGGGGAATCGCAGCGCGAGTCACGGCCTGATTTACAGACGCGCCACCGGGGCCTCGCCCTGATTGGGTGATTGTCTTCCTCCAAGCGAGACACCCTGCCTTTTCGATTGTGATTCGAAAGAGAATGTTCCTTACAAATGGCCCGATAACCTTGAGTGGCCGAAGGAGAGGATACCTGAGGATTCTCCGGGTGAAACCCGGCGCGGACCATGCCTCGTTTGACGTCTTCATCTTTCATGAATTGTTCCCACACAAAACCGGTACGATGATTTTCGGCCATGAGCATGGTGATGCCCAGATCGATGCCAAGCACATCGGTGTCATACCAGTTCATGAGCGGATTGAACGCGTCGCGGAAACTGTATTTCGTGCACACCTTTTCGCCGTAGGGACCGCGGATATGACGCAACACGCGGATGCAATCCTCAAAGAGAAACGGGAGCGAGCCGCCCGTGGCGCACGGAACGATGCTGCCATCGACCGGGCCAATCGGCCCTCCTTGAGCATTCGGGCCGCCCCATGCCGTATAGCCCTTCACATAATCGGATGCGCTGATGCCCCAGAGATTCTCGCTGTAATCGGGAAAGCGATTGCGGAGTGAGAGGCAAAAAAGTTTGTGCGCCTTCGTGGCTTGGACGGAATTTTCAAAATAATTCGCGTAGGCGTCACGTTCGTTGCGGAAATCAAACCAGGCATGGGAATACTGGTGAGTGAAGATGGGATCGTCTCCAGAAATATATTCAATTCCCTGATACTTGATTTTCGGCCGCGTCCAAGCATTCCACGTCCCTGGCGGAAGCGGATGCGTAGGAGAACCGATACCGAGGAGATAGATCATCATCAACTCGCAGTAATGCTCCCAGCGCGCTTTGAGAAAACCAGATTCGGGATGCCACCCCATGGAAAGAGTCGGGCCGCCGTTAAGCATCCACGGCCAGTCAACGCGCTGATAGATTTTTGTGGCGAGATCCTGGATTTCCTGGTCAGCAAAATACTGGCGAGCCGTGAGGACGCCGCACAACAGAATGGAAGAATCGATGGAGGAGAGTTCGCACTTGGCCCAGCGCTCGCCGGTTTCCATGTGGATGAAATGAAAGAAAAAGCCGTGCTCGTTGCGCAAATCGTTGGCGAGAAAACGGAGAGTATTTCGAACGCGCTCGAGAATTTCTGCGGATTTCCGGTAGCCGCGTCGGTCACCAATGGAAAGACTTGTCAGGCCAAACCCGGTGGCTGCGATACTCGACATCATCCGGGGATCATTACCGCCATTGGCGAGCGAACGATCCTTTACTTGCCCGGTTTTGGGGCTCGCTTCGTTCCAGAAAAAATCAAAACTGGCGCGTTGGATTTCATCAAGCAGTTGTTCGTCGGTTCCTTCGAAGGGGGGGCCTTGGGGTTCCACAAAGGACGGTGAGGGGCGCTTCTGACAACTGGCAATGGTCGCTAGGGGAGAAGCCACGAGGCCCATTCCGCAAATGCGGATCACTTCCCTTCTATTCAGAGGGATGTTAATCATCGCCAGCCATCCGGCCTACTTGGTGATTTCCAGTGTGGCTTGGAGGCCCTGGGCCGAATCGGAAGCGATCCACAGGGTGACTTTTGCCGGCTCAACAGCAAACTTTTGCTGGTCATTCCAAATTGCGAAAGCATTCGGACCAAGTAGAAAAGTTACTTTTCTCGTTTCGCCAGGAGCAAGGGTAATGCGTTGAAACTTAGTCAGGGCCCGGACAGGTTGGGCAACGCTTGTTCCTTGGAAACGGAGATAGCATTGCACCGTTTCCACTCCTGGGTGCGTGCCGGTGTTGGTGACATCGGCGCTAGCGCTCAGGGCCGCGCTTTGTCTTGTCTCGCGCCCCAGCAAATCTTCATTCAAGCTCTTGGCGCCGATTTGCGTTTTGTCAACGTGGAGATTTCCGTAGCGAAACGTCGTATAGGACATTCCGAAACCGAAGGGAAACTGCGGACTATTCTGTTCGTCGATATAACGCGAAACGTATTTTTCATTACCGGTTCGGGGCGGCCTGGTCAGATCAACCTTTCCTGCAGGGCGCCCGGTACTCAGTGCGTTGTAATAGAGCGGCTCTTGGCCGACGCTGCGAGGCCAGCTTACAGTAAGCCGGCCACTCGGATTTGCGTCGCCGAATAAAGTCCGTACAAGCGCGGGCCCCGCCTGGATTCCGGGAAACCACGCCGCCATCACCGCAGGCACATGTTGAAAGGCCCAAGGAAGCGTGATCGGCCGGCCACTGAAGAGCATTAGGACAACGGGCTTTCCGGTGGCGGCGATTTTCTCAAGGAGTTCTTCCTGGCGGCCAGGCAAGCCCAAAAACGCGCGGGAAGCGGCTTCGCCGGTCATCTCCGGCGCGTTTTCGCCGAGCGCCAGTAAGACGATGTCGGACTGCTCAGCAGTTTTGACGGCTTCGGCCAATTGATCGTCAGTGCCGCCGAGGATTTCACCTCCTTTGGCGTAGTGAACATTTTGTGCGCCAATTCTTTCGCTGAGGGCAGCACGCAATGTAACGACGTCCTGGGGACGTCCCAGCCCTCCCCAAGAACCAAGCATGTTTCCCTTGTCGTTGGCGAGGGGGCCCACCAGCGCGATCTTTTTTAACTCGCTGGGAAACGGGAGAATGGGTTTGCCACCTGACACAGTATCGTTCTTCAGCAGGACGAAGGATTGCTCCGCGGCATTGCGCGCCAGCGTGATGCTGTCCGGCCGGAGCATGGCGCCAGCTTCTTTGGATTCGTCTGCATAGGGATGCTCAAAGAGGCCCAACGCGAGTTTGACACGCAAGACACGCCGAACAGCTTCGTTCACCGCAGCTTCGGGAACCTCGCCGGAGCGGACTAGCTGGGCCAAGTGGTCGTGGTAGAGGCTACTTACCATGTCCATATCAACGCCCGCCAAAAAAGCCTTGCGGGCTGCGGTAGTTCCATCGTTGGCGATGCCGTGCGCAATGAGTTCCGCAAGAGCCGTATAGTCGCTGTCCACAATTCCCTGAAATCCCCATTCCTTGCGAAGGATTTGCGTCAAGGTAGAAGGATTGGCGGAGGAAGGCACAGCATTCAAGGAATTGAATGCACTCATAATTGTGGCCGCGCCTTCTTCAACCGCGGCATGGAACGGTGGCAGGTAGAATTCACGCAAGGTGTGTTCGGAGATTTCCACGGAATTGTAGTCCCGGCCGCCTTCTGCAGCGCCGTAGCCCACGAAATGCTTTGCGCAAGCCGCGATACTGTCAGGCGCGTCCAGGCGCGATCCTTGATAGCCGCGCACATACGCACGCGCCATCGCCGACCCGAGGTATGGATCTTCGCCGGCGCCTTCGGTCATTCTTCCCCAGCGCGCGTCTCTGGCAATATCGACCATCGGAGAAAAAGTCCAGCGTATGCCGCTTGCGGAAGCTTCTTGTGCAGCCACACGGGCTGTTTGCTCAACGAGTTCCGGATTCCAACTGGAAGCAAGCCCCAAGGGAATGGGAAATTCCGTCCTGAATCCGTGAATCACATCCAGACCAAAAAGAAGCGGAATGTGCAAGCGGGACTGCTCGACGGCGACATGCTGAAAGGCGTTGACCTGCTTGGCGGCGGTGATATTGAACAGCGCTCCCACTTCGCCTTTGCGGATCATGTCGTCATAGTCCGTGCGGCCAGTGCCTGGACCAGTCGGCTGGCCCGCGGAATATTGGACCAGTTGGCCCACTTTTTCCTCGAGCGTCATTTTCTGGAGCAAATCGTCTATTTTCTTCTCCGTGTTTGCATCCGAGAAACCTGGAATGGCCAGGGCGGGTTTGCGAACGTTCTCCGGTGAAGGAGCGGATAACGGCGAAAAGGAACAAAGGAACAGAATAAAGGCTGCGACAGCCGAGCGAGGCGGCAGAGATGTCACGTTTCAGACGCTCCTTGCGATGAAAAAAGCCCAGGGACTTTCGCACGCCAACTTCTAAACTAAACCTATCTTGAAATCAAATAGACACGCGTAGGATGCGGTTGGTTAGCATTCTCATCCCGATGAACCAGGCCCCGGGATAAGTGCTGGAGTGGACTGAACTGCCTACCGGAGCCTCCCGTTCCCACAGAACAGGAAGCATCCTAAACCGATTTATTAGCTGAAACAAGTGAGGCGGCGCGAGTTTGCGATTCCTCCTTCCCGACAAATTGCTTGTGAGCCCTTCCATAAATGTGGGAAACTACTCCGCACCATATCGTTATGCCCCGCCCCAAATCAGGCACAGCTTCGCGCGCGCACAAGGCTTCGGGGCAAGGCGTGAGCCTCAAGTCTCTCGCCGAGCATCTGGGACTTTCCCAGGCAGCCGTGTCCCTGGTCATCAACCGTTCACCGGGCGCGAAATCCATCCCGCATCGCACGCAAGAACTTATCCGCAAAGCAGCGCGAGAACTGAATTATCGGCCCAATCATTTGGCGCGGTCCCTTCGACAACAAAGGAGCTACACGATCGGCGTGGTGGTGCCAGAAATCAGCGAAGGGTATGCCGCTTTGGTCATGTCCGGGATCGAGGACCATCTGCTGCGAGAAGGTTATTTTTATTTTGTGGTGAGCCACCGGCACCGCGATGAGCTGATCGAGGAATATCCATTGCTCCTGCAGCAGCGGGCGGTAGAGGGTTTGATCGCCGTGGACACGGCGATTACCAGCGCGGCGCAGGTGCCCACCGTTGCCGTCTCCGGTCATCGTGAGTTGCCGGGAGTTACCAACATCGTGCTGGATCACGCCCGCGCGGCGGCACTGGCAATGGAGCATCTGACTAACCTGGGACACCGCCAAATGGCGTTCATCAAAGGGCAGGCATTCAGCTCGGACACGGCCATACGCTGGGAATCGGTTCGCAACGCAGCGCAAGAAGTGGGTGTGCGGATCAACGAGCGTCTTGTAGGCCAATTAGAAGGCGAATCTTCGTCACCGGAGCTGGGATATCAAGTTGCAAAGAAGCTGCTTGCCTCCGGGGAGAACTTCACCGCGCTTTTTGCGTTCAATGATATATCCGCGATTGGCGCCATTCAGGCGCTGCGCGAGGCGGGCCGGCGGATTCCGCAGGACGTTTCGGTGGTAGGCTTTGACGATATTCAAAGCGCTGCATTTCAAAACCCCGCGCTCACGACCGTGAGACAACCGCTGCGCGAAATGGGAATGCTGGCAGCCGAGACTCTGTTGCGCCGAATCTCCGCCCCTCACGAAGCAGACTACCCGAAAGAAATCGTGGTGCAGCCAGAGTTGATCTGCCGCGCAAGCACCGCTGCAGCACCGGGTCCATCTTGATGGCACGATGAGCACGATGAGAAGGAAGAGCGCTTAGGAAGAGGCTTCCCGACTCATGGAACTTGAGGAGTAGAGAATTTTTGCAATGATTCCGGCTCTGTTATCGGCCCCCATCTTCATCATGATGGATCGCAAGAAAGCCTTTACCGTGTTTGGACTGATGCGCATTCGGTCCGCAATTTGCCTGGTGTTGAACCCACGCACCAGGTGATCCACTGTCTCGACTTCTCTTGGAGTCATGCGAAATCGAGCGAGGAGGAAGGAAAGGTCGATGCCGGGTTTCTCATTTCTCTCCAGCAGTATTGCGAAGCCTGGTTTAAGATCGTTGGCCAAAGGCGACCTCACGGAAAACATTCGCAACCGATAACACCTCCGGCCGGAAGCGAAGGAATCACGACAGCCTAATTGCCGCGAGCCTCTGGGTGCTGCAAATAGCGATCGAACGCGGTTCTCCACAAAAGCGTCAAGACCACGGTTCTTACCGGGATTGGCGGGGAAAGCTATTGCGGCCAGAGCTTCGTGATTGGCGTACAGCGGGCGAAAAGAACTGTCCAACAGAACAAACCCAGGACACGGTGAAGGTGTACCGTTTAATTCCCAATGATCCGCGTCTTTCCCTAGGCTTGGCTCCGTGTTGAGCTGCTCGGGTTGGCCCTTTGGGTTTTGTCTTGCGAACTTGCTCTTACTCTGAGCGACATTGCCAGACATCTGCATGTTCAAGCCCCAGACTGCTTGGGTCTTTTTTGGATTGGGGTCTAACGAGTGGCTGAACCCGCTTTGCACTGCATCCCAGAGGTAAATCCGGGCAGCCAGCTAACTCCATTGGTTCCAGTACGCTAATCCTTCAAAACTAGCGGGATTCAAGAATTTCCGCTATCCGGTTCAGACCATAATTTAGATGAGGAAAACACCCGAGGTGCAGCCTTGCGGGTCCATTCGGTGCCTTTTCTGATTAATCCCGGACGCCATTCTAAATGGGCAGGCGAAGCCTGGCCTCGCACCCTCGCGCATCGGTGCGGTTCTTCAAGGTGAGTTCGCCACCATGAGCTTCGGCAATCTGGCGGCTGAGGACAAGCCCAATGCCGGAGCCCCCCGGCTTGGTGGTGAAGAAGGGCACAAACAGATTGGCGGTGTTGGGAAGGCCAGGACCGTCATCGACGACCCACAACTCCACTTGCCCGCGCTTTCGCGTCCAGCCAATCTCCACTCCTCCCTTCGTTTCCAAGGCGGCATCGGCGGCATTGCGAACCAGGTTTATCAATAACTGTTCTAGCTGGTCAGGGTCGGCTGAGATGACCGTGTCGGGCCCCTTACCCAGATTGATCTTCACCCGCGTCTCAAGTTTTACCGTTCTTCCCACCCAATCCGAGACCCTCACGGGCAGTAATTTTGGCTGCGGCAGCCGCGCCAGTTGGGCATAGGCCGTCATGAAGCGACCCAGGGCTTCGGTACGCGAACGAATGATGCTTAGTCCCTGGCGGAGATCATCCATAATCCCGGCGAACGAATCGCCGTGAGCATTGGAGGGCTTGGTCGCGGCGACCAGGCTGCTTTCGAGGCTCTGCGCGACGGACTGAATCGGCGCGAGCGAGTTATTCAGTTCGTGACCAAGAACGCGAATGAGGCGTTGCCACGCTTTGCGCTCTTCGTCGCGAAGCGTTCGGCTCAAATCACTCAACACAATCAGATGATGGGGCAGGCCTTCCTCGCGAAATGAGCCGCGTCGAAGCCCCCAGCGCCCGGAACCACCGGGAAAAGCCAACTCCATCGTACGGACAGGCTCGCCCTCCAGGCATGCGCCGAGCCCAAGCTCTTCCGCGGTGAATCCGAGGAGGCGCTCGACAGGATGGCCCAACAGGCGCACGCCGGCGCGATTGACTAGCCGGAGCCTCTTGTCCTGGTTGAAGGTGAAGATGGCGAGATCGATTTCCTCCATCACGGTTCGCAACAGAGCCAGGGCTTCCAAGGCGCCCAGACGCTGCTGGCGCAAGGTTTCGCTGAGTGCGTTCACTTCCACCATGACTTCGCCCATGGCGTCGCCGCTGCCGGCACCGCGGGCGCGCATGGAAAAATCTTCCTCGCGCAGCGCGGCCAGGAGATTCGAAAGCGTCTGGAGCGAGAAAACTATGCGGTTTTTTACAGAAAAGGCGAAACCCAGCCAGAAGACCCCGATGAAGAACGTAATCGTCCAGGCAGCGCCGGAGGAGAAACTTCCATTCCACAACAGAATCAGGGCGACCAGCGTTCCCGGAAGGCCTGCGCCCAGCGCAAGGAGATGGATGCGGCGCTCGTAAGTCAGTCGCATTATTCCAGATGGTGTTTTTGGAGCCGGCGGTACATGGCGCTGCGGCTCAATCCGAGGGCTTTGGCCGCCTGGCTGACATTTCCCTCGTGACGCGAAAGAGTGCGTTGAATCAAGTAACGCTCGACTTCGTCCAGGCTCATCTCTTCGAGTTTTGCGGCGCCGCCGGAGGCGGGGGCACGCAATCCGAGATCTTGCGCGCGCACCGATGGGCCAGGCGAAAGGAGTACGCCCCTTTCGACGGCATGGTCCAATTCGCGTACATTGCCGGGCCAAGGATGCTCATGCAAGGCTTTGAGCGCCGCGGGATCGAAAGAAGAAATGTTCTTGCGGTAGCGCTGGGCGTAGCCGTGAAGGAAATGGAGCGCCAGCAGATCGATGTCCTCCCGCCGGTCGCGTAGCGGAGGAAGATGGATCTCAATGGTATTCAAGCGAAACAGAAGATCCTGGCGAAAGCGCCCCGCAGCCGCTTCCGCGGTGACGTCCGCATTGGTCGCGGCGAGTACCCTCACGTTGACGCGGCGCGTGGTGGAGGAGCCAACGCGTTCCAGGTCTCCGGTTTCCAAAACGCGCAAAAGTTTTGCCTGCAAGTTCAACGGGACGTTGGCAATTTCGTCCAGGAACAACGTGCTGCCGTCGGCTAATTCGAATCGCCCGACGCGATCGGAACGCGCATCGGTAAATGCGCCTTTCACGTGCCCGAACAGTTCGCTCTCAAAGACGCCCTCGGACAGACCGCCAGCATTGACCGTCACCATAGGCTTGCTTGCGCGCCCCGACAGAGCATGAAGCGTGCGCGCCACGACTTCTTTGCCCGTGCCGTGTTCTCCGGTGATTAAAACATTGGCGTCGGAAGGTCCAATCTGCGCAATCAGTTCCATGACCGGAGCCATTGCCGGGGAATTAGCCAAAAAAGCGGGCCGCGACTCCGCCCGCAAGAGGCGGTTTTCAGCCTCCAGGCGCGACGCACGGCGCAAAGCCTGCCGCAAGTCAATTTGCGTTCGCAGAATGGAGAGCAACCGGTTATTTTCCCAGGGCTTGGCAATGAAATCGCGCGCACCGCGGCGCATGGCCTCGACCGCCAATTCGATGCTGCTCCAGGCCGTCATGACCACTACGGGCACGGTACTGTCGATCACCTGGATGCGCGTGAGCAAGTCGAGGCCTTCCTGCCCTGAAGTGGTGTCTCGCGCGTAATTGAGGTCCATGAGGACAGCGTCAAATTCGCGCGCCTCGATGGCGTTTATGGCTTCGCTCGGAGAAGCCACGCCTTGCGTTTCATAGCCCTGGCCCTTGAGCAGCAAACGAAGCGAATCGCGGATGTCCGCTTGGTCGTCTGCCAAAAGCACCCGATAAGATTGCCCGGTAGCGGTCTTCATTCGAATGTATAAATAAAGTTTATCTTAATGCCCTTGTTCATGCACGGCGCCCGGCCCTGGATATCGCCACAACCGACCCGTTTTACTCCAACGAAAGAAGCCCTCATCTCATTGGAAACAAAGCACTCGCTCCGTCCAGCCAGGCTTCTTTCATCCTTCGTTGTGGTCCCCCGTGGGGCCATGGGTCACTCGTAACGTAAAGCGACGAGCGGATCCACGCGCGTGGCCCGCAACGCGGGAATACTGCAAGCAATCAGCGCCACCAGGGCCAACGCCGCGGCACCTCCTGCCAGTGATATGGGATCGTAGGGCCGCACAGCAAAAAGCAAACTACCAAGAACCCACATCAAAGCAAGCGAAAGCACAAGTCCCGCCCCAAGCCCCGCCAGCAAGAGCGACATGCCTTGCCGCACTACGAGCACCAGCACATCGCTGCGAGAGGCGCCCAGAGCCATGCGCAAACCGATTTCCTGTTGCTGCTGCGTCACCATATAAGCTGTGACGCCGTAAAGGCCCAACGCCGCGAGCAACATCGCACCGCCCGCAAAGACGCCGAGCAGTGTCAGAGTGAGGCGGCGACGCGCCAGGGAATCGGCCATCACCTGTTCCATGGTGAGCACGTGATCCACAGGCTGCTGGGCGTCGAGGCCAAGCACAACTCTTTGCACGGCGGGAGCAAGAGTCATGGGGTCGCCGGCCGTGCGCACGGCAAGGCCCATAAAATTCGTGGAAGGAGTTTGCGCCTCAGGCCAGTAAAGCTGAACGCGAGAGCGCGCTTCGAGGGTGCGATAGCGTACATGACGGACGACTCCGATGATGGTCATCCAGGGTAGTTTTGATTTCCGGCCGCCCACTTTGATGCGTTTTCCAACAGCGTCTTCATTAGGCCAGTACGCGCGTGCCATAGTTTCGTCAATGACAGCCACTGGCGGAGCGGTGTCCGTGTCGCGGTCTTCGATGTAACGACCGGCAATGAGCGAAATCCCCATGGCTTGAAAAAAACCGGGCGTCACGATGCGCTGGTCGACCTCGGGGGAGGCATCGGGGCCAGAGACCACGCGAGAGTCAACGGTGGCGGTCCCGGAACTCTCACCGCTTAACGGAAGATTTGAGATGGCCCCGGCTGCTTGCACGCCAGGAAGCTGTGCCACGCGAGTGACGAGTTCGCGGTAAAAAGCTCGAGCTTGCTCGGGCTTTGTGTATTTCGCGGTAGGAAGGGCGATTTGCATGGTCAGCACGCCCTCCGGGCGGAAACCGGGGTCAACCTCGAGCAGCTTCAAAAAGCTGCGAAGAAACAGACCGGACCCCGCCAGGAGGAGAACAGCTAGAGCCGCTTCCGCAGCAACAAAGATGCGGCGCAACTTCTGCGAACCACGGCCCTCCCTGCCCGTGCGGCCGCCCTCCTTCAAGATTTCGTAGTGAACGCCGCGGCTTGCATCAAGAGCAGGGGCAAGGCCAAACGCAATTCCCGTGCAGACGGCGACGCTGAAGGTGAAGAGCAACGCGCCGTGATCGATTCCTGTGGAGACGACTCGAGGAAGGGCGTTAACGCTGAGCGTCACGATAACCCGCAGAAGAAGCGGCGTAAGAAGTAGGCCTAGGAAGCCGCCGAACAGAGACAAGAGCAGGCTCTCACTCAACAGTTGGCGGATAATTCGCCGCGTTCCCGCACCCAAGGCGACGCGAACGGCAATTTCCTTTCGCCTGGCAGTGCTGCGGGTTAGAAGCAGGCCCGCAACATTGGCGCATACCAGCAACAAAACGAAACCGACCGCGCCCATCAGCACCCACAGGGACGCTTTCACATCGCCGACAGTTTCTTCCAGCAAAGGATGGAGGAACATTGCGTAATGGAAGCGTTCGTAAGGGTAGTCGCGGTTACGCTCAACGATGGACTTGGCGACTTCTTGTATATCTTCGCGGGCCTGGGCAAGAGTGACACCAGGTTTGAGCCCCGCCAGAACCTCCAAACCGTGGTTGCCTCGATTATCCGGAGCAAAATCCTTGGGAGTGAACACTTGAGGAGTCCACAGTTCGGCCGACAAAGGATAATCAAAGCCCCCAGGCATTACGCCAATGACCTGGCAGGATCGGCCGTCGAGTACGAACTCCTTGCCGACGATCTGAGGATCGGAGCCGAAAGCCCGCTGCCAAAGGCTGTACCCGAGAATCAGAACACGGTCGCGTCCCTCCTCTGCTTCATCGGCAGTGAAGGTACGCCCGAGCATCGGACTAACTCCCAGAATCGAGAACATGCTGGGGGAAACGACAGCGCCTTTGACGCTTTGAGGATTGCCGCTCACACCAAGATTAACGGGTCCGCCACCGAGCACGGCAACATTCGAAAAACTGCGGTTCAAGTCGCGGAGGTCGCGAAACTCCGGCGCGGAAAACCACATTTGGTCGTTAGGCAAGCCAATTCCGGTGAACCGCCCCCAGACTTTTACGAGTCCTCCAGGATTCGTATAAGGCAGTGGTTTCAGCAGAACGGTGTTGACGATGCTGAAGATGGCGCTGTTGGCTCCGATACCCAATGCAAGCGTGATCACCGTGACCAGAGTGAACCCCGGATTCCTGATCAACCCGCGAATCGCATAGCGGAGATCCTGCCATAGCGTATTCATTCCCGAGGCTCCCTTTACCTCACTCATAGCGCAAAGCAGCCAGCGGATCCACGCGAGCCGCGCGGCGGGCCGGGACGTAGCTTGCGAAAACTGCCACGGCCACCGAAATTGCCGCCGAAACCAGATAAGACAAAACATTGGTTGGTTTGATTTGATACAGAAGGCTACTCAGGAACCGGGAAAGCCCCAGCGCCACCGCGGTACCAACTACCACGCCAACCAGCCCAATGGCCAATCCTTGCCCCACAATAAGTCGCAGGATCTGCTTCTGCTCGGCACCTAGCGTCATGCGGATGCCGATTTCGTGCGTGCGCTGCGCGACAAACAAACTCAAGACTCCATAGATACCGATCGCCGCCAGTACGAGGGCTATGCTTGCAAAAGCACTCAGAAGCACGGAATCGAAGCTCTGTCCAGCGACCGAGCCGGCGACAACATCCTTCATGGACCGAACCTCGGGTATCCGCTGGTCGGGGTCAAACTCCTTAATTGCCTGGCGCAAACTGGGCACGATATCCACACGGCCAACGGTGCGCACCACCCACGCCGTCGAACCATTGAGCATGTCACCTCTCTGGGATGCGGGGATATAGACCGTGGGCGGAGCGGGGCGCATAAGCAACCTGCCCTTTACATCTCCAACTACGCCAACCACTTCGCGTGGCATGGGATTCGGGAACAGATCCCGGCCCCTGAACTTCCCAATTACGACCCGCTGGCCGATCGGATTTCCATTTCCCCACCAGCGGCGCGCGAGGGCTTCGTTGACCAAAGCCACCAGAGCACTGGTCGCCTGGTCGGTTTGCAAAATCCGGCGGCCTTGCAAGATCGGAATGCGCATGGTCTCAAAATAGTCCTCGCTGATGGCGCGGATTTCGGTCCCGCCGATGCTGTGCTCTTCATCATGCAGTCCGAAGGCTTGCGCTGGGAGATTCGCTTGCTGTGTAAGCGGTGCGACCGTTACCATCGCAGCGGAACGCACGCCGGGCAGACCTTGGATCTTCCGCAGGAATTGCTCGTGCAAATTCCATGCCTGCTCGGAAGTGAGATTCCTGGCCGGAGCAGGAGTCGTCATGGTCACGACATTGTCGGGATCAAACCCAAGCTTCTCTTGATATAGGCGGTAGAGGCTCTCTCCCAGCAAGGCTGCGCCGACCAGCAAGGCAAGCGAAAGCGCAATCTCGCAAGTCGCAAGAACGTTGCGCACGCGGCCGGGCGACGCTTTCCTAAGGGCCTGTCGTTCTTCATTTCCCACTGCGGTGATTGGATTGTTTCGCGCGGCCTGCCAATAGGAGACCAGGCCAAAAACCACGGTGGTCACCAGAAGGGTCCCCAATGTAAACAGCAAAACACTCGCATCAATACGAATCGGACCAGCCCAGGAAAAATTGAACGGCATGGAAGAAACCAAAGCTGCCAACACCCACTGAGCCGCTAGTACTCCCCCCAGTGCGCCGGCCAGCGCGAGCAAGAAGCTCTCCGCCATAAACTGCCGCAATAGTTGTCCTGCTCCTGCGCCAATGGCCACGCGAATGAAAATCTCTCTGCCTCGAAAGGCACCGCGAGACAGCAGAAGGTTTGCGATGTTCAAGCATGCGAGGAGAAGAAGGAGTCCAGTCGCGCCAAAGAGGAGGACCAAGCTAACACGGAATTCACCGGCGAGCCAGCGCTGGTAATTGCCGATGAACACTCCGCCGTTTTTGGACGGAAATTGCTGGAAGAGAATGTTCAACTCTATCTGAGCCTGTGCCATGGTGACTCCAGGTTTCAAGCGCGCAATCATGCGCGTGTTCCTCCCCTGATCGCCTATCGAGTCACTCCATTGCAAGGCGATGTAGGCATCGGCGGGCTGCTCGACAAAAGTGAAACTACGGGGCATCACCCCGACGATCGTGCAGAGGCGGTCATCCAATTCAATCTGCGTTCCGATCACATGGGGGTTGGCACCTAGAACATTTCTCCACGCGGCGTCGCTAAGCACGACTGCCGGGGGCGCGCCACGTTTCATGTCTTCGCTTTGGAGAGTTCGGCCAAGACCCGGGGCCGCTCCCAGCACGCGAAAGAAATCCTCGGTCACTCGTTGCGAGGTCAACCAACTCACCTGATCCTGCTGCTTCAGCTCAAGCAGAGAGCCCGGTTGGAAAGCTGCGATGGAATCAAACGCGGAGGCAGGGTGTTCCTGGAAGAAGGTAAATTGAGGCCCCGTGACGTAACCTTCCGGCTCTCCGTTCTTCAGGGATCCACCCAGTTGCACTATTCGGTCGGGCTGCGGGTACGGCAAAGGCCTCAGGAGCACGGCGTGCAGCACACTGAAGATGGCGGTATTTGCCCCAATGCCTAATGCCAGGGTCAGGATGGCGACAGTTGCAAAGCTGGGACTTTTCAGCAGCGAGCGCATTGCATAGCGAAGGTCTTGGAAAACGGTTTTCATCTTCGCTCATTCATAACGCAGGGCTACGAGTGGATCCACTCGCGTGGCACGCCATGCCGGAACCCAGGCCGCGAACAACACCACGCAAGTCAACAACAGCGCCGTACCCGCAAACGTCAAAGGATCGGTCGCGCTGACTCTATAAAGCAAGCTCGTCAGAACACGTGTTAGAGCAAAAGCTGCGATGAGGCCGCCGGCGACTCCAAGGAGCGCAAGCCGCAGGCTTTCACCGAGCACCATCCGCAAAACATCTCCGCGCGACGCACCCAGCGCGATGCGCACGCCGATTTCCTGCGTGCGCTGCGTAACGTTAAACCGAATCAAGCCAAACAAACCTACCGCCGCCAAAGCCATCGCCATGGCCGCAAACACGCTAAGCAGCGTCACGGCAGAGCGCCGCGGTCCCATCGACAGAGCGATGCGCTGGTCCATGGTCTTCCAATCGGAAACAGGTTGTGTGGGATCCACCTCGTGCACCGCGGCACGCATTGCGCCCGCCAGAGTTGCCGGATTGCCGCTCGTGCGGGCAATCAGGAACACCGCGGGCGAATTTTCCTGGTACAAAGGAAAATAGTAGACACCCTTTGCGGAACCTTCCGTGCCGGTCGCGGATGCTTCTTCTCCGACAACCTGGTAGTGGCGGACATGCGCGACGATGCCGACAACGGTCTTCCAGGGAACATTGTTTCCATTGCGAATGCGTTGGCCCAGCGCATCCCGATGAGGCCAATACTCATGGGCAAGATTCTCGTCGATGATGGCCACTGGCTGGCTGCCTAAACGGTCTTGATCAGTGAAATAGCGGCCACGGAGCAGCCGAATACCCATAGTCTCGAAATAGCGCGGGCTGACGCCCCGAATGTCACCATGCGGGCCCGGATCCCCTGGCGGGGCCACGCGGCCTTCAATGCGGAACGATGCGGAACCGCCGAAGCCGCTAAACGGCAGCGGCACTCCGGCGGCGGCGGATACTATGCCCGGCGAATTCGATAGCCGTTCGAGCGCACTGCTAAGAAATGCAATCTGCTTGTCCGGCGTATCGTACTGGCGCTCCGGCAAGGCCATGGCGGCAGTCATCAAACCGTGAGGACGAAAACCAACATCGACGTCTTTGAGTTTCGCCAGGCTCTTCAGGAACACGCCCGCACCGGCCAGCAACACCAGCGCCAAAGAGAGCTCCGCCACCACGAGTCCGCTGCGAAAACCATGCCGGGCGGCAGTTCCCTCCCCCGTGCCGCGGCCTTGCTTCAAGTTTTGCTGGGGATCGATGAATGCCATTTGCCAGGCTGGGGCAGCGCCGAAAATGATCGCCGAGGCGCCGGCAGTCAGCGCAGTAAAAAGAAGCACATACAGATCCACATGAATGTTCATGCCGGTGGAAAGATTCTCCGGAGCGAGCCACAACAAAGCATGGACTGCTTGCACGGAAACCACCAAGCCCAGGGCCATGCCGAGGAAAGCCAACACCATACTTTCCGTGAGCATCTGGCGCGCCAGCCGCCACGGCGAACCGCCGAGCGCAGTGCGGACAGCAAATTCCTTGGCTCGCGCCGAAGCACGGGCCAGCAAAAGCCCCGCGACATTCGAACACGCGATGAGCAGAACCAGACTTACAGCGCCCGAGAGGATTAACAGCGGCGTTCGAACGTCGCCATAAACAAATTCCGTGAAAGGAACCGCAAACAAGCTCCAACCGGAGGCCTTCGGGTATCCTTGCGCGCGAGGATCATCGCTGACTTGCTGAGAAGTCATTTTGAGGAAAGCCGCAGCGTTCGAAAATTTCGCTCCCGCTTGCAGGCGCGCGACGGCAAGAAAGTTTTCGTTGAAAATGTTGTTGAGCTGAAAGGCATTCTGCGGGAGCCCCAGGGGAGCCCACAAATCGGTTGGGCTCGGCCACTGGAATTCCGGCCCCATCACACCGATGATTTTGTAGGGCTGCTGGTTGAGCTGGACGGAGCGGCCAACCATTTCGGAGTCGCCACCAAAAATCGATTTCCACGTGTTGTACGCCAGAACCACTTCACGGTTGGCGTCGGGCTGATCTTCTTCAGGAGTGAAGACGCGGCCCAACAGGGGCTTGGCCTCAAAAACGTCGAACCACTGCCAGGAGACCTGCGCGCCGCGCAGCCGCAACGGCCAAGCGCCCGTGGCGTAATTAAAATCGCTTTCCGTCTCAATGGCCGCCGCAGCGAACGTCTGCTTATTGTCCCGCACAAACGAAAAGTCCGGCGCGGAAATCACAATGCTTTTGAGGTTCAACTTTTCGTAGCGCGCGCGAACGGCAAGCAACCGCCCGGGGTGTGGAATACCATAAGGATGCAGTAGCAGCCCGTTCACCACGCTGAAGATAGCCGTGTTCGCGCCGATGCCAAGGGCAAGCGTAAGCACTGCAACAGTCGTGAATCCAGGGTTTTTCAGAAGTATGCGCAAGGCGTGGCGAAGATCCTGAAGGATGGTTCTCATTTTTGCCTCATTCCTCAGAAAATAGCCTTAAAATCGTTTACTTTCAGTGGCCGCGTTGCGGCCATTTTCATGGTTCGCTTGTGACGCCGCAGGCGGCATGACCTATTCATAGTGCAGCGCGATCAAGGGGTCCACTCTCGTCGCGCGACGCGCCGGCGACCACGAAGCAAAAAGCCCCAGCAAGGCAATCGCGCACCAAACGCTGAACATCACGAGGGGATCGCGCGGCTGAGATTCGTACACGATGCTGGTTATTACCCGGCCGGCCGCTAAAGCAAGAACAAAGCCGACCAGCGAGCCGAAAAAGAGGAGCACCGCCGTCTTGCCTAGGATGACACGAAGAATTTGGATGGGCCGTGCCCCGATGGCCATGCGGATGCCTATCTCGTGCGTGCGCCTGGAAACAGCATAAGCCACCAGGCCGTGGATGCCTGTTGCCGCAAGCATGATGGCAAGCAGCCCGAAGGCACTCAGCGCGACGGCTGCGGCACGCGTTGGGAGAAACGCGAAACCCAGCATCTGCTCGAGTCCGCCGGCGCCATAGAGCGGCATCTCGGGATCAAGCTTGGCCATCGCGCTGCGAACCTCGCTGACCATTTGTGCGGCCGGCAGAGAAGACTTCACCTCAAGCGTGGTCGTGGAGTTGTAACGCTGGAGGATCGGCCAAAAAACCACGGGCTGCTGCGATTCCGTGAGGCTCTCATACTTGCCGTCTTCGGCGATGCCCACAACCTCCACCAGGCTGCCGGAGTAGGACGGAAAGCGCTTGCCGACGGCGTTCTCGGTGTGAAACGCACGTTTAGCCAAAGCAAGGTTGATGATGGCGACCGGGGGAGATTTGGAATCGTCATGCCAAGTAAACTCGCGGCCGGCGAGCAGCTTGATTCCCAGCGCAGCGAAAAATTCCGGGGAAACCTGATAATAGACCACGCCGATGCGGTCGGAAGGCCGCAGGTCCGTTTTATCCGCCGGGTACAGGGACGTGCGGGATTGGTCTATGCTGAGCGGGACGGAGTTGGAGTATGCCGCGGACTCGACGCCGGGCAGTTTCTTAATGGCTTCCAATGCTTGCCGCTGGAAGGCGCGGCCACGTTCTTCGGAATATCCAGCGAGGTTCAACTCGAATGCTGCGGTGGAAACGTGCTGCGGTTCGAAACCGAGGTTCAACTTAAAGGCTTGCTGGAGACCGCGCAAGGAGAGAAAGGAAGCGGAGACAAGAACAAAGCAGAGCGCCACTTGAATGACGACCAGCACGTCGCGAAAAGCTAGGCGGCTGCGGCCCCAGGTGGTGGAGAGTCCGCGCAGCGTGGCATTCGGGTCGGTTCCAGAGGCGTGCCAGGCAGGAGCGGAGCCGAACAACCCGGCGGCGACTATCGAGCCCGCCAAAGCAAACAAAAAAACACGCCAATCTACCGTGACGTTCCATTGCACCGGGAAGTCCATAGGCGCACGCCAGCGGCTCAGGGCTGAGGATAGGAATGACGCCAGCAGGTAGCCGGCGCCCCCGCCTGCCAGGGAAAGCACCAGGGTTTCCGTCAAGACTTGGCGCACTACGCGCCCGCGACCAGCGCCGATGGCAAGTCGGACGGCCAGTTCGCGCTGCCGGTCGGCAGCCCGCGCCGTAAACATGCTGGCCAGGTTAGTACAAGCCGCCAGCAGGACCAGAGAGGCCAGCACTAGCACACCGAGCCAGAAAGTCCTCGCGGGGCCGCCAATGAGATCACCGATTAAGCCGGGCTTAGTCAGTTTGAAGTGCAGGCCATCGTTTTCGCTCGGAAATTGGCGAGCCAATTCGACTGCGACAGTGTTTAGGTTTACTTCTGCCTGCGCCGGAGAGACGTTTGGCTTTAGGCGGCCTAGTAGGAAAGTATTCGACGTGCTTCGCTCGTCCAGCCAGGCCTGACTTTCGATTCGCGGCTCCATCATCATGGGCACCCAGACTTCGGGCCAATAGAAAAGCTCTGTCCCATGAAAGTCCGGCGGGGCCACGCCAAAGACCGTATACGGCAGGCGGTTGATCGGAATGGTTTTGCCGACGATGGCGGGATCGCCCCCAAATCGCGCTTGCCACGCGCCGTAGCTCAGCACTGCATAAGGGCTGTCTCCGGGATGCACGTCATCATTTTGATGGAAGAAGCGGCCCAATGCGGGCTTGACGCCGAGGACATCGAAATAATTGCCGGTGGCAAGATAGCCCCAAATGCGCTCCGCGCCGCGATCGGTCTCTAGCTCCATGGGAGCCATGCGGTATCCGACCAGTCCGGCAAACGTTTGATTGCGGTCGCGGAGGTCTCTGTAGTTCGGGAAGGATTGGCTCGGGCCGTAGCGCGCGTTTTCAAGGAAGGCTAACTCGCTCGGCCGCTCGACAGGTAACGGACGGAGGATGAGGGCATTCACAACGCTAAAGACCGCGACGTTCGCGCCAATGCCGAGGGCAAGCGTCAGGACCGCCACCGCAGTGAAGCCGGGGCTCCTCATCAGCATGCGCAGAGCGTAGCGGAAATTCCGAAGAATTGTGGTCATGGAGTGGCCTCCAGCTAAGTTCGAAGGGCGGGATTTCTTAGCCGGATTGCGCCGCGCTGGCGCTGGCGTCTGCCGTCGCGGTTTCTCCCACCACCCACCCGTCCTTTAGTTGGATGATGCGATGCCCGTAAGACGCATTCCTCTCCGAGTGTGTGACCTGAATGATCGTCGTGCCCGCATCATTCAGCCTCTTGAACAGTTGCATGATCTCATCGCCCTGCGCGGAATGGAGGTTTCCCGTGGGCTCGTCGGCAAGAATCAGTTTGGGGTTCATGATCACCGCGCGGGCTACGCCTACAAGCTGTTGCTGTCCGCCGGAAAGCTGATTGGGAAACAAATCCTTCTTGCCTACGATGTTGAAGCGATCCAGGGCATCGCAAACGCGGCTAACGCGCTCCTTGTGCGGCACATTTTTGTAAGAAAGCGGCACCTCGAGATTCTCAAAAACAGTGAGATTGTCGATGAGGTGATAGCTTTGAAAGACAAACCCGGTGTTGGCTTTGTGAAGTTCATTGCGTTTTTTGACGTTTAGCCTGTGGACGGGCTCTCCCATGAAATGATATTCGCCCGTCCATGCGCCATCCAACATTCCAATGATGCTGAGCAGCGTGGATTTTCCGGCGCCCGAAGGGCCCATAATGGTGACAAACTCGCCGGGCCGAATGTCGAGATTGACGCGGCGAAGTAGGAAGAATTTGTTCGGACCGGCCTCCACGGATTTTTCTAGATTTCGCAACTGGATTAGAGGTTCCAAGATATCTCCTTAAAATCGCTTCTCATTCCTCAGAAAATCGCTTCTAGGCGACTTCCTCAGAAAATCGCTTCTAGGCGACTTGCGCTAAAGGCTCCAAGGTCACTTTGAAGCCCAGACCTTCAAGGCGTTTGGTTAAGCGCCGGCGCAGCCCCTCGGGGTTCAGGCGATCGAAGTAGTCGGGTCCAAGGTCTCGGTAGCAGACCTTGTCTCGCA
>QHYK01000093.1 GCA_003224085.1 Acidobacteriota bacterium
CAGCCGCCGTGATCTTGTAGATCCTCGCCCGCCGATTATTCGACGTCACGCCCCAGACACCGTCGATCCAGCCGTTTAGCTCCAGCCGCTGGAGAGCGGGGTACAGCGAGCCCTCCTCGACGAGGAGCTCATTGTCGGACGATTGTTGAATGAACTGGACGATGCCGTATCCATGGAGGTCGCGCAGCGACAGCGTCCGCAGAATCAACATGTCCAGTGAACCGGGCAACGAATCGTTCTTTTGCGCCTTGCGTCCCATACCAAGAATTCTTAGCTTACGGCGACGAGATTACGCGAGTCAAGTTCAGATTGGCGAGCCCAAAGTTGATTGGATAAGGTCGTCGGCTCCTTCCGGGCCGAGTAAACTTGGCGATTGTGACTCGACCAAGGCTCGGAAGAAAGGAGCCGAGCGATGATAATTATCGGTTGTGATTTTCACACGCGGTTTCAGAAGATTGCAATGGTCGATACCGAAATAGGAGAGATCACCAAGCGTCGGCTGGAACATGGGAACGGTGAGGCACGGGCGTTTTACGCGGCGCTTCCGGGTCCGGCTCGCGTCGGGATGGAAGCCACGATGAACGCTCAATGGTTTGAAAGACTGCTCCAGGAATATCACCACGAGCTGTGGGTCGGGGACGCGGCCCAGATCCGTGCGGCCGCGGTGCGGAAGCAGAAGACCGACGATCGCGATGCGCTGCATATTCTCGACCTGCTAGTGCGGGACAAGTTTCCGCGGATCTGGATTCCGTCACCTGAGAATCGTGACCTGCGGCAAATGCTGCGTCATCGGGACAAGCTGGTTCGCATACGCACCTCGGTCCAGAACCAGTTGCACGCCTTGGCGATGAGCCAGGGTCTGTGCCGCAAGGCAAAGCTCTGGACGAAGGCGGGACGCAAGGAGCTCGAAGGTCTGCCGCTGGATCCCTGGGCCAGCCGTCGCCGGCGGGAGCTACTCCAGTTGTTCGACCAGCTCGACCCGCAGATCGACGAGTTGGACAAGGTGGTGATCCAGGAGGCCGAGAAGCGTCCAGCTGCTGTGCACTTGATGACGCAGCAGGGCGTGGGGCCGGTGACCGCACTGGCGTTTGTGCTCACGGTCGGGCCAGTTGAGCGTTTCCCCACGAGCAAACACCTCGTCAGTTATCTGGGGTTGAATCCCAGCGAGGACAGCAGTGGAGGCCGGCAACGTCTGGGGGCCATCAGTAAGCAAGGCAACTCCATGATGCGCCACTTGCTGAGCGAAGCTGCTCAGACGGCCGTGAAGTTCGATCCGGAATTGCGGCGGGACTACTTGCGGTTAAAGTTCCGTCGCGGTATCAGCGGGGTGGCCAAAGTGGCCATCGCGCGAAAGTTAGCGGTGCGGCTGTACTGGAAGCTGCGTGAAGCAGCGCAGCCAAACACCGCTGCTCGCATGCAGGGTAGCCCGACTAACCTGATGGTGGGGGAAAGTCCATCGAGAAGTTGATTGAGCGCCCTGCCTCCCCCTGGCAGTCGAAAGGGGAGTTCGGAGAAAGAATCATGGTCGAAGTTTGAAGATCGAATACATGGTTGGTGGAGTTAGTTAAATTCCCCGTAGGATTCTGAGGAGCGAGCCTTGGTCGAGGTGAACCAAAAGATTCCTAACAGGGACGAAGCTCCGCTTCGTCCGGCAGTCAATGGTGGCGAGCCGTCCGTAGTGTCAAGGGTCTTCGATAAACGGCCCCGCTTCGCGGGGCTCGCCCTTGACACCGCTCCCGGCTCGCGCGGGTCAAAAATTGCAGAAAGAGTTCTTGACAACGCCGACGACCTTATACACGGGTTAGGAGCGCAATCGTAAGACTTGACCAAATATACGAATATACGTATAGTAGTATACAGATGAATGGCGAACTGAAGCCCATTCGCTGGATTGGAACATCACTAAGGGATTTACGTTCTTTTCCTCGTTCGGTCAGGGTCGACATTGGACATGCTCTGTTCACCGCCCAAGAAGGCAAGACCGATCCCGCCGCCAAACCACTTAAAGGCTTTGGCGGCGCAGCGTGCTCGAAATTGTAGCTTCGCACCACGCCAATGCGTGGCGCGCCGTTTATACGGTGCGTTTTCAGGATGCCATCTATGTTTTGCACGTATTTCAGAAGAAGTCCACAAAAGGCATAGCTACACCGACGAGGGAGATTGATCTGATTAAACAGCGGCTCGCAGACGCCAAACGAGACCACAGAGAAAGGCAGAACTGAGATGAAATCCAAAGAGAGAAAAACAAACAAGCGCGTGGCTCATGTAACCGAAGGCAGCGGAAACGTCTTTGCAGACCTGGGCCTTCCTAATCCCCAACAGGAGTTGCTCAAGGCCCACCTTACCCTGCAAATCTACTCGATCCTGAAGGACAGCGGCATGACACAAGTTGAGATCGCCAAAATTCTCGGCGTGCGGCAACCTCAAGTCTCGTTGCTGATGCGAAATCGCGCGGGCAACTTTTCCGTTGGACGCCTCATGGAATTTCTCACGGCTTTGCGTCAAGACGTGGAAATCACCGTGCGACCGACCAACAAGGAACATGGCGCACTTTCAGTGGTCTCCACGTAACGCATTGAGAGAAAGCTGGAAGGACTTGACTACGAGGGCGCTAAGCTGAGGAACCGCCCTGGGGAATTCGCAGCATAACGGACAACAGACTATCAAGTCGTTGGGCTCGCGCCCCACAGGGTCTTTTCGCTAACCCCTTCCGCCTGAGAGCTTACATGGAATGCTACGGGGCACTGAGAGGGCAGTAACCTGACCGGGCCGGCTTGTGGAATCTCAGCACAAGGGACAATCGACGGTTGAGCTGTTGGGACGGCAATCCCATGAGGTGGCGCTAAACGCTCATGTTCCCGGATAAGTCCTGAAGCGATTCTTGTCGATTCTCAGTGCCCGCCTCGAATCTTGGATTCCAGCGTGGAGCGCGGTATGCCCAACTTGGCAGCGGCCCCCGTGGGTCCGAACACGCGCCCGCGGCTTTCTCTCAGGGCGGCCTCAATCATGTCCTTCTCTTGCGCCAGGAGTCTTCGAGGCAGCTCAAGGTGGTCTTTCGCTTCTGTCCGGAGCGGCTGCTGTGGTGACCAGCCTTCGTCAATCGAAAAAACCTCCGTTTTCCATTATTCCTGCTCTGAAGGAAAAAGGCGTGTTTTTCATGATCAAGTCGCTGACATCGCTTTTCAAATAGCCGAACGGCGGGCCGAGGAACTGCCAACCTTCAAGGAGGACTGGGAGGTCCGTGAGTATCTGGAAAAGAAAGGCTTCTTCACACGGGAAGAGAGAAAGGGTTTCGATGGGGTTTACGGTCTGCTGAGTTCCGGGACGCATAGAAAAGGCGATAAGAATCTTGGCCTCGCTCGGCCACGCTACGTGCATAATGGCCTGTCACTACGCTTTTATGAAGTTTTCCCGCTCTTACGATAACAAGCCTGGGCAACGGTATAGCGCAAGCGGAATGCTGAATCCAAGTTCGAAAATCGTCTGCTAGGACCGAAGTTTCGTTTTCCATGCTGGCTCAACTGTGTCTACTCTAGTTCCACAAGCTGTTGGAGGAGAACAAATATCCCAAGAATCCCAACAATATTGTCTGGCTACAGCCCGACGACGTGTTGTTGACTTGCACGCGTGCGAGACAGAGATCCATCGACGCGAATGCGATTCTGGCTGTGGTGCTGGCGAAACAGCTGAAGCAAGCAAGGCGGACGCTCATTTTTGCCAAGTGGGATTGATGACCTACACCCGGGTGAGCTGAGGAAGCGCGTCAAAATGGGTGTCGCGGGCAAACAGGATAAGCGAATATTGCAGGACGAGTGCTGCAATCCACATATCGTTAGTCGGAATGGGGGTGCCCTGCTTACGCAGCTGCCGGTAAACGGCGGCGTAATGATGCGTCGTCTGCTCGTCGGCATACAGGACCCTGACACCCGGCTTCAGGAGAAAGCGGCGCAAGACAGCCTCGTTGCGCGGACCCTGGCTGCCCACAGCAAAGCCGGCGCGCAATTCTCCCAACACGATGAACGGCAGCCAGACTTCATCTGCCAGCTCGACCGTCTCGACGACAGACGCGTTGCCCCGGCAAAGATCGGTGTAACGGTTGGTGTCGAGCGCCAGCCTCAACGCCACAACTCCGCATCGATCGCGTCCTGCTCTGCCAGGGCGCGGTCGAAGGCGGGATCTTTATGCCACGTTCGCGCGATATCGCTGAGATCGCGCTGGCGTAATCGGCACTCACTGAGGCCGGCGCCGCGGGCCAGGGCCTCAATCGCCACTTCGTTCAGGCTTTTGCCCTGCTCACGGGCGGAGCGGCGAAGCGCGGCATCCAAAGGGTCGGGTACGTTGCGGATGGTGTATTGCATGCATATAATGTAGGCACAGCAGTCAAGAAATGCAAGCAGGAAGGTTGGCTTCTGAGGGCGGCGGTGACTAGCGTGGTGGCGAGGGAGTGGTGATCCCGATGAACGTTTCTATTTCGAGATCTTCAGCAATCAACCGCATCAACCGGCGCCACTTGCCCCGCGGCGCGCAGGCTGATAGCGAGCGTGCCATCCACGATAACCTCGCCACCGCCCATAACGTCTGGTTGATTGTTTCCGGTGCCAGTCAGCGGCTGGAAGAGGATCGTTCCTAGCTTGGTCACCGGCTGGGTTGTCAGGTCGATTAAATCAACCGCATCAACGCGGGGAGAGCTTCGCTGATCGCTCGGCGCATTCATCCTCATCAGCGATCGAAGCGGGGCTCCCGAGTTTATCGTTATGAAAATCAAGGAAAGGCCCACGGGGGAGCGCAGCGACAAGCTTTTGCGTGTAGGAGTGCTGGGGTGCGCCGAAGATTTGCGATGGGGGGGCGCACTCGACAATTTCACCGTCGTAAAGAATCGCAATCCTGTGACAGAGGGAAGCCACAGAAAGCAAATCGTGGGAAATGTATAGAATGGCGATTCCGAATTCACGGTTGAGACGCTGAAAGAGCTGCAGGATTTCGGATTGGGTGATTACGTCGAGGGCGCTGGTTGGCTCGTCCGCAATCAGAAGAGCGGGGCGATGCAAGATCGCCAGGGCGATGAGCACGCGCTGCGCTTGTCCCACACTCAATTGCGAAGGATAGCGCCGGAGAAAGGACCTCTCGGCAGGAAGGCTGACACTCGACATTGTTTCGAGGATCGTCTTGCGAGCCGCATCGCGCGATCCTTCGGCATGGGCGCGCCAAGCCTCTTCCAGTTGTGTGTCGATTCGAAGCGCGGGGTTGAGAGCGGAAAGCGGGCTTTGAAGAACTAACCCAAGTTCGCGCCCGCGCACGGAGCGCATCTCTCGCTCCGAGCGGTCCACTAGGTTGCGCCCTTGAAACCAAATCTCTCCGCGCGGCTCGCCCCTGTGAAGATGCAACAAACGGAGAATAGCGAGCGCCAGCGTACTTTTGCCAGACCCGCTCTGTCCGATCAGGCCAAGGGTTTCGCCGTGGTACATCTCCAGAGAGAGGTTGCGCAACACACTCGGCTTGTCTGGATAATCGACCGAGAGACGAAGCGAAAGTAGTGGGGTTGCCTGAGTCACTGGCTGGCTCCACGCCCCTGATTGGAAAAGTAAAGAGTCTCGACGTTCCAGAACGTTTGAGGGCGCAGCACGACCGGCGAAGTATTTGCGAGCGCTGGAGAGATCACCACAAGCGCGTTTTTGTTCACCAGATAAATGAAGGGCTGCTGCTCCCAGACGATTTTCTGAACCTGATCAAAGTAACGTTTGCGCTGGTTTTGGTCATTCGTGGAAGCCTGGGCCTGCATGAGGCGGTCAATTTCCGCTTCCCAAGAAGTGGCGGGTGATTTTTGTTCCGGGTTCCATTGGTGATTGCTGGAAGAGCTGAGCCAGACGCTCATCTGCGCACTGGGATCCAGATCCACATTGACGAGACCAAGCAAGCAAAGCTCATAGTCAAAGGTGCGGGAGATGCGTTCGATGAGGGAAGGAAAGTCCAAAGTCACGATGTTGAGTCGTATCCCGATCTGTTCCAGGTCCTGCTGGATCATGGCGGCCATCTGCTCGCGATATTTATTCCCAGCATTGGTGACCACGGAGAACTCAACCGCGTGGCCGCCGGGGTCGTTCAAGACGTGCCCGTCAAGGCGGAATCCCTCCTGCTGTAAACGACGCAGTGCGGCTTGAGGATCGTACGGATGAGGCTGGAGCGACTTGTCAAACCAGAAGAGATTTGCGGGCGAAACGGGCCCCACTGCCGGGCGCGCGTGACTGCCAAAGACGACGCGGCAAAGATCGTCGCGATTAATCGCTTCCGAAATGGCCAGGCGGAAGCTAGTGGAGCGGAACCAATTCTTCTTGTAATCCGGGATGGGGGCGGAGGGGACCTGATTGAACCAAATCTGTTCAGAATCGAGAGATGGACCAATGTCCCGTACGGCCGAGGGCGCCTCCTTCGCGAGGTTCTCAAAGTAGGAAGCGTCGAGGCTGTTGATGAGTTGAATCTCGTTGCGTTTGAAACGGAGAAGCTCAAGATCTCGATTCTGCTGGATGTCTAACCGAATCGAATCGAGGTACGGAAGCCTCCGACCCCGGGCGTCCTTCTTCCAGTAAAGGGGATTCCGTTTCAGCAAAACGTAAGATCCGGACTTGTATTCGGCGACGACAAACGGTCCCAGAACAGCCGCTTCCTTCTTCGGAGAATGCGAGGAAACAACGGCCACCTGGTCAAAAAGCCGTTCGAGTCCGGCAACGGGAGCTGGAAACTCAATGGTGACATCGCGAGGGTTTGCGGTGGTCACACGCACCGGGCCCTGTGAGGAGCGGAAAGAGTCACCGGTGGGAGAGTGCAAGTCCGGGTTCATTAATTTCTGCATGGTGAAAGCAACGTCTTCAGCAGTAAACGGCGTTCCGTCGGAGAACAACAGGCCTTCGCGCGCGCGGAAGCTGATCTTCTTTCCGCCCTCGGAAACCTTCCAGGACACCGCCAGTTCCGGCTCAAGCGCCTGGGTCTTCCGGTTGACACGAATGAGCACCCCGCCCGTCAGATAGCGAATGGTTTCAGAGGCCTCTTCATCGACAAGCATGGGGTCGAAGGTCTTTGGTTCGGAGCGCAAGACGAATCGCAATTCGCCGCCGGATTGTGGTTTAGCGGGGAGAGCAGCCAAAAGGAAGCCTGCAGCTAGCAATGCGAGTCTATGGGTCCTCATGACGCAAAGTCCTCCTGAGGCATGACAAGCTGAAAACAGCTCACAACCACAAAAAGCAAGACCAGCGGCGCCAACCGCGCGGGATTCGCTTGGACCGCGCTCCAATTTTCCAGCCCTCGAAGCAAGCCACCCCAGGAGGGCAGGGGTTCCGATACGCCGAGCCCAAGAATTCCTAAATTTGCCTCTGTAAGGATGAAAACCGGAATGGAGATCAGGAACTGCGCATACAGGACGGGGCGGAGATTGGGCAGAACTTGCTGCAGCAAGACGCGCTGGGAAGAACAGCCGCAAGCCTTGGCTTGCAGGACGAAGTCAGAGTTGCGCAAGCCACGCGCCCCGGCACAGATCACGCGCGCAGATGCCGCCCACCCGAAGAACCCAAGAAGACCGAAAGTAATGAGCAGCGAAGCAGCAGGAGGGAGGTTGAGCGGCAGGACAGCGCGCACTGTCAGGAGAAGAAAGAGCCAAGGCAGGGACATGGATAAGTCCGTACCAGCCAGCGCGATGCGCTCGATCCATCCGCCCACGTAGCCCGCTACTCCTCCGACCAGCGCGGCGATGATCGTCGCCAATAGTGATGCTGCTGGCGCCAAGAGAAGCGATACGCGGCTACCGTAGAGCAGTCTCGAGAAAAGGTCGCGGCCTAACTCGTCCGTCCCCAGGAGGTGTATTCGAGAGGGCAGTGCGTTAGGGGATTCCCGAAATTGCCTGGCATAGGGGGCGGGAGCAAGAATCCCTGCGAAAAGAGTTGCAATGAAGATAGCGACCAAAAACACGGCAGCGGTTTGGCGAAGGAATTTCACGCAGTGTGCCTCAAGAACGCCTTCGTCGTCAGATCGGCGGCAGCGTTTGCGGCGAGCGTCACCAAGGTCACAAACAGGGTCATATTTACTAGGAGCGGCAAATCTCGGCTCAGAGCGGCCTGCCAAGCCAGTTGGCCGATCCCCGGAGAATCGCAGATCACTTCGATGGGAATTGCCGCGCCCAGGGCGATGCTGACGGAAACTCCGGCGAGCGCGAGGAGTTGGGGAGCAGCAACCGGGAAAATGTGCCAAAGGAGAATCCGTATGGCGGAGAGGCCCCTTGCTCTTGCCGTCAGGACGTGAGGTAGCGCGTAGGTCTGCACTAGAAGATTTCGAGCATAGCGGAAGACGCGGGGGAAGACGACCGCACAAATAGCCAAGGCCGCCGGTCCGCCGAAATAGAGAAAGAGGATGGCCACGACTGCCGAAGGGAGACACAAGAATGCGCCACTGGCCGAGGACGCGAGGAAGTCAAAACTCCATCCGCGAAGTGTCGCAACAGGCAACGCGAGTACAAGAGCGAGCAGCCACCCTCCCACAAGGCCCAGAGCCACAGTCCGCAGAGTCATCGGCAAACGTTCTGCGAAAAGGCCCGCTACGGGACGGGCGAAGGAGTGGGAGACACCGAGATCTCCGTGGAGGACTCCCTCAAGATATGCACCGTAGAATTTGAGGAGATTCCGTTCGTTCGAGTGTGATTGGCGAAGGGCTTGAACGCTGTCTTCACGCAGGCGGATGTCGAGTTCGCGCTCGTCTACTCCAAATCCAGGCGCGAAGCGGACCAACGTGGCCCCAAGGATTCCTCCAAGAAGAGCCGTAAGCAAGAGAGTGCAGATGCGTCGGACGAGAACTCGGGTCCACATTTGCGCAGCAATCCAAAAGCTGTGGAGTTAGTGTATCGTGCTAGCTGGACTTGCCTCGACGGCAACGGCCGGGCTCGTATACAACTGGTTATGGTGCCGTCTCTTTTGCGCGAACATCCGCCGGTCGGCTTCGGAAAGAAGCTGTTCGGCATCCATGCCTTCTTCCGGATAATAAGCGTGACCCACACTCACGGACAGCACATCTGTGCCAGATATCTCGCGGCCCGCCTCGGCGGCCAACCGTTGCAAATGGCGTATTTTGTCTTCCAGGGCTTCGGGCTTTAAGCCGGAGAGAACCAGAACGAATTCGTCCCCACCCATGCGGGCCACGTAGTCGTATTCGCGGCAGGTCTGCTTCAATTTCTCCGCAAAAGAAGTCAGCAGTCGGTTCCCTTGCAAGTGGCCGAACCGATCATTGATCTGTTTGAAGCCGTCCAGGTCACAGACCAGTACGGCGAGAGACATCCGGTGACGCCGGCAACGCGCGAGTTCGCTATCGAGATGGATAAAGAGGGAGCGAGCGTTTGGCAGACTCGTCAAATAGTCAGTTGTTGCCGTTCGCTCGGACTGCCGGTACTTCAAAGAATTTTCAAACGAGAGAGCGATTTTCGAACTGATTGCCAGCAGGATGCGGAGATGATCTCGCGTAAAGGCATCCGCTTCCGTCCGGTAAAGCGCGAGAACGCCCACGACGCCATCCACGCCTTCCAAGGGAACGGCCAAGACCGACCGCAAAGAATGGCCGTTCGTAGGATCATTCAAATACTCTGACTCAGTTGCCAGATTTCCGTTCACGATCGGCTTTCGGTTCGCGGCAACCCATCCCGATACGCCTTCCCCAATCGGAATCCGAAGCGAAGAAAGGAGCCGAAAATTATCGCCGCTCACGTGTTCGGGGACGAGCTGAATGTTTCGGACGGAATAGATTGCGATCGAGTCGTAGGGAACCAAGTGCTTCAGGCGAGCGGCAAGCATCGATAGCGTTTCGTCCAGGCTCAGCGAGCTACCCAGTTCTCGAGTGAGCTCGAACAGCATTTGCATTTCATGCCGCGCCGCAGCGATGGAAGTCAGGAAATCAATCGAACTGCTCCCCGGGGTGATCGGCCCGCTATCACTCTTTTCAAATCCCGCTCCCGGAGCTGTTCCGCTATCCACTTTGATGTTTTTGGACAGTCTGGTTTGTTCGCCACCCTTGACGTTCGCCAGAAGCTCGAGTTCGCGGTAACGCCGATGAAGCACTTCTACTACTTTTGGGTCGAAGCTCTTTCCGGCTTCTCCAAGGACATGCTCCATGGCTTTTTCCAGTGGGAGGGCCGGACGATATTGGCGGTCCGAGGCAAGTCCGTCGAGGCAGTCAACCACTGCGAGGATTCGCGCACCGGTAGGAATTTCTTGCCCGCGCAGTCCGCACGGGTAACCATTCCCATCCCACCGCTCGTGGTGGGCACGCACGATCGGAACCACCGGATAAGGGAATTGCACACGCTCAAGGATTTCCGCACCAACGTGCGGATGGATCTTCATGCGCTCGAATTCTTCGGGAGTCAGCCGCCCGGGCTTGCAGATGATGTGCTCAGGGACGGCCAGCTTGCCGATGTCGTGAAGAACCGCCGCCGCGCGAAGTGCTTCGAGCTCGGATTCCGACAGGCCCATTTCCTTTCCAATGGACATGGCATAGACCTGTACGCGCCGGAGGTGCTCATGCGTGCTGTGATCCTTGGCCTCGATTGCGAGTGCCAGAGCTTCGATCGTCCGCAGATGGAGAGCAGCCATGTTCTCAGCGTGATTCCGTTCCGCTTCCAGCCGGGCCAAGTAAAGACGGTAGGAACGGAAGATCAGATAGACAACCGGAAGAATCAGGACCGAAGACTGCCAGCCAGTTTTTTTGTCGATCAGTTCTACGACTCCCGCAATCGCGGCACCCAGCAAATAGTAGGGAAACGACCAAAAGTAACACTCGGACCAAACCTTCCGCAGAGACTTTTGCTCGGTAAGCGAGATCACGCATGCTACGGGAGCGGTGTTCAGGACGAAGAATGTTGATGCTGCGGCGACCAGCATAAGCAGCTGGTTATCCGCAACAAACTGGCTCACCCGCGAGTGAAACAAGTAAAATGTACCCGCCACGGCACTCGCCATGCTCGCAATGTTGAAAGCGACCTGGATTGGCTTCGGCCACCTTTTGGGTTTCCAGTAACACTGAATCACCGTGCCCAGAACGCCCATCAAAAGGGTTTGTGCCAGCGTCAGCTCTCGGACGCCGATCAGAATGAACAGAAAGATCACCGACATGGTTCCATGCACGCCGGGGAGACTCACTTTCATCCCGGAGGCCAGAAGAGCTAGAGCGAGATAGCAGATGTAGCGTGAGGGCTCAGTCCACTGACCATGAAAAAGCCCAACAGACAAGGACAGAAGTCCCGCCAGAAGAGTAATGCCGATATAGAGCTGAGCTTTCGTGGAAGTCGGAACCATTAACCGTGCACCTGAATGGGGCTGGTGCAATCGGACTGCCATGATCCCCCAGGGAGGTTGGCCAACCCCAACTTGTTGTGAGTTCACGACTTCGCGTCCTGGCTATACGTGTGCGCATTGCGCCGCTGGCTCGAGTGGTGACAACTTGTCACGTCCCTCTCGTACGCAGCCAAAGCGTCTCTGCACGTTTGTCTGCTATTTCCAAGAATCCCTGGGCGTCTCCGTATTGATAGGTGGTTCAGAAATAAAGAGTTAGCTCCTGCATCGGAGGGTACCTTCGGACCATATTTTCAGTTCAGAAGTACCATCGTCAATTTGTCCTTCTCGGAGCATCCTTTGAAAAGTTGCGACGCTCCATAGATCGTTTAGCGAGATTTCTGGGAGCAACGAGTATGGGTTGGAGTACAGGATCGATTCTTGGGTTACCGGCTGTCATCCACAGCGCAGCGATGCGGCGCGTAATGGAGATGGTCAAGCGCGTCGCCCAAACCGATGCCTCGGTCCTCATCACGGGCGAAAGCGGGGTCGGCAAAGAACTTGTCGCTCGGGCTTTGCACGAACAATCCCTTCGGTGCAATTCGCCCTGGGTGGACCTCAATTGCGGGGCACTCCCGGAGCATCTCGTCGAAAGTGAGCTATTCGGTTATGAGAAAGGTGCCTTCAGCGGTGCTACGCAGACCAAGCAGGGTCTGCTCGAGCTAGCTCATCCCGGCACGCTCTTCCTGGATGAAATTGGCGACCTTGACGCCCGTTTGCAAGTGAAGCTGCTGCGAGTTTTGGATGGCGCCCCATATTACCGCCTCGGTGGGCTAAGAAAGATTTCCCCGGACGTTCGCATCGTGGCCGCGACAAACCGGGACCTGGAGAAAGATATTGAAGCGGGAAAGTTCCGCAGCGACCTCTTCCATCGGTTAACCCAGGTTCACATTCACGTGCCATCCCTGCGCGAGCGGCCGGAAGACATTCCCGTGCTTGCCGAATTCTTCTTGCGCGAGCAAAACCACAATGTGGGTATCGCCCCGGCGGCACTGGAAGAGCTTCGTAGCTTCCCGTGGCCTGGCAACGTACGGGAACTCCGCAATGCGGTGATTCGAGCGGCGATCATGGGGTCCGGAAAGGAAATCCAGGAAGAGGACTTACCCCTGGGAAGGCAGAAAACCCCGCTGCAATCGGCTCCCGTCGTCACAAGTCTCGATGAGATGGAACGCCAGATGATTTTCCGGGCGTTGGATCAGACCTCCGGCCACCACGAGAAAGCCGCAAAGGCACTCGGGATTTCTCGGCGAACCCTGACTCGTAAGCTAAAAAAATATGAGGTCGCTAATGCACTTGAAGCAGTCGCTGCTGGCTGAGCGCCCTCCGGGCCATCAGGAGGAACGTCGACGAAATCCACGCCGGGAAGTCCAGGGCGTGATCTTCCTCAGGATTCTGAAGTCAGATTTGCGCTCTGCGCCTATTCGTGCTTTTCTCATGGACTTGAGCGCGTCGGGATTTCGCGCTTCCCACGCTTCCAAAGAGCTCTGCTCCGGTCAAGAAGTTGCCTTCTGCCATGACGCAGGGAATGGAATGGCCAGGGTCGTCTGGACTCGCATCGATGGTCATAGCGTGGAGAGCGGCTTCTTGATTTGTCAGGGAAAACGCGAAGAGTAAGATCACGGAAGTGGCCGCCTTCGAGACTCCTGCCTGCCGATGCTCTCGCCCGCGCTTTAATCAGAGGTCGCCGTGGCTCGTGTATCCGAGATTTCCTTCCCTAAGGTTTTACCCCGCGAATGTTAGAGCCTGTTTAAGGGACACCTTGTCCGTTTCGCCGCAAGTTTGCCTAACCCGCGAAGTCCAAAGGGATTAACTGCCCGAACCTTGCTTAGAGAATCGCGGCAGGTGACAAATTGTCGCAACGACCGCCGCAACTAATTTCCTATAACGCCTTCATTCTAAAGCAGTACCCCGTATCCCTGGCAGGGAACGCCAAGTGCAAAAGAGAACTGTGGAAGCTAGAAGAGTGAAAGGTCAATGACTATGACAATGACGAGGAATCGCTGGCCAGTCCTTGCCTTTCTATTTATCTCCTTCCTGCCTAGCTGGGTGCTCGCCGGCCAAAACAAGATCGCCACTGACCTTCGAGTTGGCGATCCCACTTCCATTGTTGACGTTATCGTGCAATTCAAAGAGCTTCCGACCGAAGCGGACCACGGAAGGATTCACGAGCACGGTGGAACACTGAAAAGCGAGCTGCCAATAGTAAAGGGCGCTCTGTATTCTGTCCCCGTCTCCGCATTGAAAGGCCTGAGCGAGGATCCTCAAATCGTTTATATCTCGCCTGATCGCCCGGTGGGAGCTTCCCTGGATCTAACCACCGCGGCGGTAAACGCTCCCATAGCTTGGACCAACTACAAACTCGACGGCAGCGGCATTGGCATCGCTGTGATCGATAGCGGTATCTCCGCCCATCCGGACCTCGGAAGACGGGTGGTGTATCAGCAAGATTTCGTCGGCAGCGGGACTGGGGATCAGTACGGCCATGGGGAACATGTTGCTGGCATCGCGGCAGGGAACGGAATGAGTTCGAGCTGTTCGACGTGCACCCGCACCTTTAAGGGCCTGGCTCCGAACGCCTCCTTAATCAATCTCCGCGTGCTCGATCAAAACGGACAGGGGACGGACAGCGCGGTCATCTTGGCGATCCAGCAAGCTATCAACTTAAAGACGAAATACAAAATTCGCGTCATGAACCTCTCGCTTGGCCGTCCGGTATTTGAAAGCTATCAGAAAGACCCTCTCTGCCAGGCAGCCGAGTCCGCCTGGAAATCCGGCATCGTTGTTGTCGTCGCGGCCGGCAACGATGGGCGGAATAATTCGATGGGGACCTACGGTTACGCGACGATCAACGCACCGGGCAATGATCCGTACGTGATCACCGTGGGGGCAATGAAGACGGAGGATACGCCCCAGCGAACTGATGATCTGATCGCAAGTTATAGCTCCAAGGGTCCTACCCTGATCGATCATGTGGTGAAACCCGACATCGTTGCTCCAGGCAATTTGGTTGTCTCCCTTATGTCTCCGATCGGGACTCTCACCTCAAACTCGCAGACGCTGGTTCCGATTTCTTATTATGAACAAACGACGAGCACGGCCAAATCCACCTATTACTGCAGGCTGAGCGGCACAAGCATGGCTGCGCCGGTCGTAAGCGGGGCGGCCGCTCTCCTGCTGCAAGAGAACCCCAGCCTCACGCCGGATCAATTGAAGGCCCGGTTGATGAAGACGGCCTACAAGGGCTTCCCCGCTTTCAGCACGGCGACCGATCCAACCACCGGAGTCACCTATGTAGATCTGTACGACATTTTTACCGTCGGTTCGGGCTATTTGGATATCGCTGCGGCGTTGGCCAACGCAGATGTGGCCACCGGCAATGCGCTGTCCCCTGCCGCTACTTATAACTCGACCGATGGCTATGTCTATTTGGTCTCCAGCTCTGGCGCTGTTTGGGGTACGGGTGCGGTATGGGGAACCGGCGCGGTATGGGGCACAAACG
The DNA here is from genome assembly GCA_003224085.1 of Acidobacteriota bacterium. Taxonomy (GTDB): domain Bacteria; phylum Acidobacteriota; class Terriglobia; order Acidiferrales; family UBA7541; genus Acidiferrum. The sequence goes on from QHYK01000093.1 coordinate 14,857, forward strand.
TCTTTGTTAGCAGTACGGGAGCCGTCTGGGGTACTGGCGCCGTGTGGGGCACGAACACGGACAAGGGTTTTGGCGCGGTTTGGGGGACCGGCGCGGTATGGGGGACAAGTACGGAAGACACTGTGGGAAGCACCAACATAGCCATTACAGGTGAAAACTAAAATGCAATCCCGACACAGCGCCGCATTGGTCCGAGACACGTTGTCTCTGGGACCCTCACTGAGTGACAAATTGTCTTCTAAACTCCGCGGTTTGGATCGCCCTAAGTGTCTCAATTACAACGAATTGTCGTTCGCAGGCGATGGCATTGCACATGCACCTTCTACACCGTGGCACGACACCAGGAAGGCCAGCAAACCTATGAATGGGTTGGACGATAGAGCAAAACTGATAGCCCCGACCTTGGGGTGTCGCGCTGCTTGCGGATCGCTTTTCTATGCAAACAAGAATTCCGAGATCTACGTTTCGACCAACTTGGCACAATCTGGGAGTACTCCCATGAGACAGTTCGACCGCGAAAACAAACTCATCCATCTTCCGGCGTTCAGCGCCGCAACGTGGGGCGCTCGCGTGTTGATGGCGATTGTAATTTGCGTGCTTGCGGCAGGCGCCTCCGTTGCCGACGGCAAGAAGCACAAGCTGTCTAAAGATCTCGACGCTCTGAAAGGCGGTCATAACGGCGCCACAGTGGACGTAATCATTCAATTCAACCAAACGCCGACCGCTGCCCATCACAAAAAGGTGCAAGACAAGGGTGGAGCCCTGAAGACGAAGCTAGACTTCATCAAGGGAGCCCATTATTCCGTCCCGGCTGGCTCGCTCGAGGCTTTGGAAAACGATCCCGATGTTGCTTACATCTCGCCCAATCGTCCGCTCCGCGGCACCTCCACATCGACTCTCGACTACACTTCTGAAACCGTCAATGCGCCAGTGGCTTGGCAGCAGTGGGGTTTGGATGGCAGGGGCATCGGAGTGGCGGTTATTGACAGCGGCGTGACCGCGGTTGGCGATCTCTACTGGTGGAATCCTACCAATCAGACCTACGGTTCGCGCGTTGTCTATAGTCAGAGCTTTGTACCCGGCACAACGGATACTTCGGACCAATATGGCCACGGAACGCATGTGGCCGGGATCATTGCGAGTGCGGGTTGGTTTTCCACCGGCGGGAACTTTACCCACACATTCAAAGGGATTGCGCCGAACGCAAACATCATTAACCTGAGAGTGCTAGATCAAAACGGCGCCGGCACCGACAGCAGCGTGATTGCGGCGATCCAGACCGCCATCAGCTTGAAATCTACGTACAACATTCGAGTGATCAACCTTTCCCTTGGCCGGCAGGTCCACGAGAGCTATACCCTCGATCCCCTCTGCCAAGCCGTCGAGGCGGCTTGGAATGCGGGCTTAGTGGTGGTTGCTGCGGCTGGCAACCAGGGGCGCAACGACAGCGCGGGCACGGAAGGCTACGGCACCATCGCCGCTCCAGGCAACGATCCGTACGTCATCACGGTAGGCGCGATGAAGACGGCAGACACACCGACCCGCAGCGACGACACCATTGCCAGCTACAGCTCGAAAGGACCGACGGCTTACGACTTTGTCGTGAAACCCGACATCGTCGCGCCCGGAAATCAGGTCATCTCCACTCTGGCGCCGAATGCGTCCCTACTGAGTGCTCCCACCGACGTTTATCTGAGCGAGTATTCCTCGTCCTCCTCCTCCTCGATGACCGCGAGCACTGGCTCGGGCGGCAACGGCAAGAACAATAAGAAGGACTCCACGTCAAGCCTCTCCACCATGACCACCAACACGATCTCGCCGTCTTATATGCGGTTGAGCGGTACCAGCATGGCCACGCCGGTGGTCAGTGGCGCCGCCGTACTTCTGCTTCAGCAAAATCCGAACCTTACGCCGGATCAAGTCAAGGCCCGTTTGATGAAAACGGCCTCCAAGAACTTTCCTGCTTACAGTACAGTCGCGGACCCCACCACGGGCGTAACCTACACCGATTACTATGATATTTTCACGATCGGCGCCGGCTATCTGGACATCGCCGCTGCCCTCTCCAGCAGCGATCTGGCCGATGCTTCGGCTGTGTCTCCGGCCGCAGTCTTTGACCCCTCCACGCAAAGCGTCTATCTCGTTACTGGGCAGGGCGTTGTTTGGGGAGATTCTTCACCTTGGGCCACTTCGCTTGTTTGGGGCACAAACGTCTTCGTGAATGGAACTGCCGTGCTGTGGGGGAGCAGCGTTTGCTGGGGCACGAGCTCCAACGCGGGCTTCAGCGTCGTGTGGGGCACTGGGGTTGTCTGGGGCGACACCTCGAATCAGGCGACTTCCACAGCGTTGAGCATTTTGGTTGGCGGCGAGAAGTGAAGGCGTTGGCACCGATTGGCAGGCGGGGAACAGACAATGCCCACTAAAGCCAAACTCTACATCTCGTGGATCGCCGCCGCCGGCCTCATCGTCTTGGTCGCGGGCTTGTCCCGCTGGCAGTCCACCGGACTCCGGCGTCTTCTCGCGTTCCTTTTCCTGGCGATGCTGCTCTCCACGCAAAAGATCCGTCTCCCGGGAATGAAAGGCACGATGTCACTCAGCTTCCCGTTCATCTTGGTCGGGATCGCAGACTTCGGCTTCGGCGAAACACTTCTGCTCGGTTGCACCGCTGCGTTCGTGCAGACGCTGTGGCACGCCAAAACCCCGCCCAAACCGGAGCAGATCGTGTTCAACATGGCCACGTTGGTGCTGTCCGCTGGATGCGCGGACTGGCTCAGCCATGCGACACTGCGGCTAGTGCATCTTAATTCTCTCGTCCTGCTTCTTGCCTCTGCTTCTCTAATTTATCTGCTCCTGAACACAGGCCTGGTTGCAGGAGTCATTTCGCTGGCGGAGGAAAAGCCTTTTCAGAGGGAATGGCTTCACTGCTTCTATTGGGCGTTTCCTTATTTCCTGGTGGGCGCGGTTGCCGCCGGTCTGGTCAGCACATTGAACCAGTCCGGAAGCTGGGTCGCGGGGCTCTTGGTGCTGCCGCTGATCTATCTGTGCCATTTCTGGTATCAGATTCATGTCGAAAGAGCTGTCCGCGTGCAAGCCGCCGTCCCCGGTTCCGACGAGATTTCTGCGGTCCTCGTGCAAGACTGACTGTTTGGTTTCTCAAGTCCCGACGAGGATGGCTACCCTTCAGTCTCGAAATCTGCACAGTGTGGCTGGTGTTATTTACGGCTGCGCTCGCTTCCGCCACGCTGCTTGTAGTGCGTCACTCGGCTCAGGCCCTAGTCCAAAGGCAAATCGAACAGGACGCCCGCAATGCGGTACTGACAATCCAGGCGTTCAACATCAGCGAGAGATGACGCTAAGCCGCAGGGCCGACCTGCTCGCGACTTTGGCATACGTGAGAAACGGAGACGCGACGACGATCAAGGATGCCAGCCAAAACCCGGGGCAGTTCGGCGAATGCGACCTGCTTGCGCTCGCGGACCGAAAAGGCAAGATTATCGCCCTGCAAACGACTACCTCAAGGCTTTCCATTGCTACCACCGAAAAACTCCTTCGACGCTCATTCAAAGTGGGTAGTGGTCCCGGATGGTGGTTTGACGGCGGGCATCTTTTTCAGGTGGTGCTACAACCGTATTACGAGGATGAGCCAGGAAAAAGCCACCTCTTGGGCACAGTAGTTGTCGGGCGGGGGCTTGACGCTACGGGAGCGGGCAGGATCATTGCGCCGTGGGCGTTTACGGTGGCTGTCCGCGTTTCTTCAGAGACGGACTTGTTATCAGCTCCCTCCGCTCGAACTATCACAGAAACTTTTACTATGACACGCTGACTGCGGCGTTCAGCGTTGTGATCCCCACTGTTTGACGGGGGGAAACTCCCCATGAGGCCAAGCTTTCACCGTTGGCCTCTATATCTATAATTCGTTGCCGCCGTTTTTGCATCAATAGGACTATCTCTCTAGGCGCATAGCTTGCCCATCGAACATTCACCTTTGACGCTCATAGGGGCGCGGGTTCGCTCCGGCAAAACTTCGTCACTTAGAGGGGTTCTTCGATGAAAGCTGCTCCTTATGACATGTTCAGGAAAGACCTTCTCGGCACCCCTGTTTGGATGGAGGCTGTGCAAGACCTCGAAACGGCGAACTTTCGCGTAATGGAATTTAGCGGGCCGCTCGCCAGGTGAATATTTTGTTTTTTCCCAGGAAAGCAAAGAAATCGTAACCAATACTGCACCGCGCTCGTTTCCGTTAGCAATCTAGCTTCGTCTTCTATCGAATCGAAAACCTGATCTCATTTCATCTGTTTCAAATCTATCCCCGTGCTGCTTGGCCAGCCCACTTACGCACTGACAAATGGCTTCGCGTGCGGTGCCTTTTGGGGATATCAAAAAGATGTTGCCCCATTCGCACCTCGCAGGGGTGGATTCTCTTCTCCTTCAAAGCAATTCCCATCAGACTAAAGGTTGAGAACTCATAGGAGTGATAGCTGCATGGAATCTGGGAGTGGCAAACGCGCCAAAGAATCCGGTGTGCGTAACCGGCGATATTCCATCCGCTATCCTCTCGCAGCCAACGTGGAGATGCTGGAACTGGAATCCGGGACTCGTGTGAGTGGGGTGACCTCAGATCTTTCTCTTGGAGGATGTTTTGTGTGTGCACGCAGCAACCTGGAGGCCGGCACCCGGGTCCGCGCAACACTCACGCACGAAGGCCAGAAAGCAAAGGTGCTCGCCGTGGTCCGTATGGTGAAGCCACATGTGGGGATGGGTCTCGAATTTCTGGACATGGATCCAGACTCCAATGCAACACTGCTGACCTGGATCGAAAATCTTCGCAAGCCGCAATGAAACTTCTATCAGCTCCGGAGGTGCGCACGACGTGACCGACGAGACCAGTCCTCCGAAGCGCAAATACGCGCGCATCTCACTGCCGAAGGGCATGCGGGTGGTTTGGCATGGCACCGATCTGCAACTTTTCTCGGGGGTGCGGACGCTCGGCATGGGAGGACTGTTCATTTCCGTCCCCGATCCACCACCAGTGGGCACGAAGCTGCGCCTTTCGTTTGAAGTGCCCCGCGGGAACGTGCACGCAGAGGCCATCGTGAGAAATATTGTCCCCGGCGATGGGATGGGTGTCGAGTTCACGAAGTTAGCGTTGAAAGACCGACTCTTGCTGGAGAAGTTGCTGAAGCGATTGTTACTGTGACACAAAAAAGCCGGGCGCATCCCCGTTTCTATCTGTGCGCGCAGGGCCCGTCAACAGTCTGCGGATCAGACGTTCTCTGATTTTGCGGGCCCCCCGGGCTCGGGTGCTCGTGCTTCACGTTCAGGATGTAGTTCTGCACTTGGAAGGGAAGTTGGTTGGCGTAGCGATAGGGGCGTCGGCTCCGGTCGGTCAGCCCCTGAATGCCGCATTCCTGGTAGCGATCGAAGATCTTGTAGCCGATACGCAGAACTGAAAACCGCCGTACCATAGGCGCAGTACGATGCAACAGGTACTTACTTGAATCAAGCATTCAGCGAATAAGAGCACGGTCCAAAATGCGCCTCACTGCAAGCTCGCCTTTTGCGTTTCCAGGAGTAGGATGAGGCGATGATGAGCGCTCTCGAAAAGAAGGATCCGCACAGAAGACAGCAAACCGTTGCGCGGTTCCTGTTTGGAACTGTAGCCCTGGCCCTGTTCGTCCTTGTTCCCACTTCCTTCCTTTCAAGGTCCTATGTGGCTGCACAAGAGCCGAAGGCAGCGCAGACTAACAACCCCGGCGGCCAAGCCACCCTCAAAACCACCGTGCGCCAAGTGTTGCTGGATGTCGTCGTAACTGACAGAAAAAACCATCCCGTTTCCGGCCTCCGCCAGGAAGATTTTTCTATTCTGGAAGACGGCGTGCCTCAGAACATCATTTTTTTTGAGCCCCACACGGCTTTTTCTGATGCATCAGCTCCGAAACTTTCGGAAGCGCCAGCCCTGCCGCCAAATACCTTCGTGAATACCTCCTCTGCGACCGACAAACTTCCACTGAACGTGCTGCTTTATGACCTACTGAACACTCCGCTCACCGATCAGCCTTTCGCGCGCCAAGAGATCGTCAAATTCCTGCGGAATCGGCCCGCTGGAAGCCGCTTTGCGATTTTCGTACTGGCGGACACGCTTCACTTGGTGCAGGGATTTACCGACGACGAGCGCCAGCTCGTTGCGGCGATGCAGCGCAAGGAGGCCAACCCGCATTCCACTCTCTTTTATCAATCGTCGGCCGGACTTCAAGGTACATCCGCACAATTCGCAGGGAATCCTGCTCTCGGGAACGACGGGACCGCACAAGCGATGCTGGGCCGGTTACAAAACATGGAGCAGCTCACTAGGAGATTTTATCTGTCGCGCCGCGTGGAACAGACCCTTGCGGCTTTCGAGGAAATCGCGAGATTCTTGAGCGGCTTGCCCGGCCGGAAAAATCTGATTTGGCTTTCTGGTTCCTTCCCCGCGAATATTTTCCCGGGGACCGATCCATGGGCCCCTTTGGAGGCATCACGATCTACGATGCGTCTAACCCCGCGACTTATCGCTCACCGGAAGACTTCCGCAGAGCGCACCAGAACTTCATTCTGGAGATTGCCGCCGAGCAGGCCACCATGGACCAGGTCGCCGACGACACCGGCGGCCATGCTTTCTATAACACCAACGGCCTGTCCGACGCGATTGCCACAAGTACAGAAGATGGCTCGAACTACTTCACGCTGGGCTATACGCCAAGCAACACAAAATTTGACGGCCGCCTCCGCAAAATCCGCGTCCAACTCTCTCACGGCGGTGACCACCTGGCCTACCGCCACAGCTATCTCGCCGACGACAGCGCCGTGGAGCAGAGTGCGGCCAACGCTGCGACGATGAGGCTTCAGGTGGCGCTACGGCGCGGGGCACCGTTGGCACAGGAGCTCTCCCTTCAGGCGCGCATCACACCGCAAGGGAGGGCCAAGGCGGCCACAAAGGAAGAGATCGCCCAGCTCGCTCAGTTTCCGGCGTACAACTCGCGAAAGAAGTGGGATGCCGTGAGAATTCAGCGCTACTCGCTCGAATATGCGATTGAAGGATCGCAAGTCGCCCTCGAGCCCGCCGAGGAGGGCGGTCTGCATGCCAAGTTCGAAATCCTGATTGGCGCCTACGACGAGGAAAACCGAACGATGTTCGGGTACCGGTCACCCCTCGAAAGGATGTATTTGGTGAAGAATGCCGACGAGGTCCTAAAGGGATCTTTTCACTTGCGGCACATGGTGGAAATTCCAAGCGAAGCCGCTTGGCTGCGAGTGGCAGTGCGCGATGCCATTGGAGATCGCCTTGGCTCAGTCGAAATTCCCCTGCCGGTGGCCGTCAAGCTGCCTGTGAGAGCAAGCAGGATGCTGCGTTAGACCGTTATTGGGGCCCCAACCAGAATTTTGTCTCGTAATGCATGCCTTCGTTAGTTAGATCTTTTGGCGGCACGCATTCGTGCCGCACGGGGACATATTTCGTGGCAATAAGCAGAACGTTCAGGCCGGCAAGCGATTGCCTTGGGAGTCGAAGATTTCGGGGCCGCCGAAGAGGGGCTCACCAGTGAAAATTCTGGCGTTGCAGAAAACGCGTTCCGCCGCTTCGGCGGCGACAGGCCGTGTGGCGGTCAACGAAAATGCGACTCCCAACAGAAGATATCCAGGAGACTTCCTCGGGCACCTTTCTCACTTCAAATTTTCCCGGCACTACGATTGATTCTCATTCATTGCTCCACACTCAACAACGGCTTCGCTTGTTGAAAAATCCAGAAGATTGGTAACATCAGGGCAATCAGATCAGGGCCAGTGAAACCGGTCGGAGCGATACTGCCAAAATCTAAACGAACATCCAATGAGGGAAAAGGCTAGGGCACGGGAAGACCATAAAAAACTTCTCCGATTTCTCACCGTGGGGCAAACGGCGCGGATTCTTGGCATTAGTCCATCCACTCTTCGCCTATGGGAAAGCGTTGGACTTGTCACGCCGGCACGCAGCTCGGGACGCTTTCGGTTGTACACACCCGAGCTCCTTGAGGTGCTGAAACGCATTAAGTATCTACATGACGTCAAAAGGCTCAACCTTCCTGGAATCAAAGAGGCCATGGCGCAAAATCTGCCGGCCAAAGCGAATACGGATGGCCGTAAGGTCCCTGATTTCGGGCCCAAGCTGCGAAAACTTCGCAAGAGGCAGAGCCTGAGTTTGGCTGAAGCGGCAGAACGCGCGGGAGTCTCCGCCGGGTTCCTCAGTTCCGTCGAACTTTCACACGCCAAGCCTTCCGTGTCGACACTTTCGAGATTGGCCGCTGCCTACGGCACAACTGTTTTGGATCTGTATGAATTGCCAAAGCGGCCCGACCGCATCGTTCGTCCCGGAAAGCGACAATCCATTCAGACACAATCGGGAGTTCGGATGGAGCTGCTCTCAACAGGAACGAAGATGCTCGAAACAATGTTGATGCGAGTTCCACCTGGAACCGGAAGCGACGGCGCGTACACGCACCAGGGCGAGGACTGGATCTACATGGTGAAAGGGGAATTAGAGATCTGGCTGGATGAAGCGGAATGTTATGTCCTCCATGAGAACGAGAGCTTTTGGTTCGAAAGCAACCGCGGACATCGCTGGTACAATCCTGGCAAAGAGGAAGTCCTTATGATCTGGGTCAACACTCCACCAACGTTCTGACCCTGGCTCGGACGAACCACAATCGAAGTCTCCTCGGCTGCGTTGAGCTAAACTCTTCATCCCGAGCTAGGCATCATGCGCGAGGCGTTTAGCCACGATCAGAAGGTTAGCCGCAGTGAAAACTGTTGTACCCGTTCCCTGGTCAGAGTGTTGGTGTACTGGCCGAAGCCGCCGTCGTCCGACCCGTTGTCGATAGAATTAGTGTCGAATCGCACTGAATTCGTGATGTTGAAAACATCCCAAGCAAATTTCAGATTGAAACGCTCGGTGACCTTCCAAGACTTGGCCAGGCTCGCGTCGATTCCAAAAAAGCCTTGGCCGCGGAAAGTATTGCGGCTTCCGGCCTCGCCGGGAAACGCAAAGCGAAGTGGAGTAAGAGTCGCAGGAACGCCCGTTGTTATCGAAACACCGGCAACCACAGCCGCTGGGTCCGGAAAAGCGATGGGCGCCCCCGTTGTGGGATCGTGAAAAAGGCCCGATTGGACAGGGTCGGTCTTCACCATAAAGTCGTTGAACAAGAAATTGTTGGTAAAGCCGCGGGTGTCGACTACGCTGAATGGCAACCCGCTTGTCCAGCGGCCTAGGCCCGATAACTGCCAGCCTCCGGTGATGGCATCCAACCCCGCACTTGCTTTGCTGCCCAGTGACTTGCCGCGCCCAAAGGGCAACTGGTAGACCCAATTTGTGGTGATGACATGCCGGATATCGAAATCCGACGGCGCATAGTTATGTCTGGGCCTCCAAGGGACCTCAATGAAACTTCGAGTCGTGCTTCCTGGGCCAAGGCCGCTTCCTGTGGTAGATGTCGTGCCCTGGGAATTCGTGCGTTCGGCATCGGATCCCATGTCCGAAGATTTTCCGAACGTGTAACTAAAGTCCATTTGCAGTCCATGGCTCATCGGGTGGCGCAAGATGAATTGGCCGGCGTCATAGTTGCTGATCCCGATGGAGGACCACGCCATCAGGGAAGAGAATTGGGGATCCCAGAACGGAATCGGGGGCAACCCGAAACAAACAGGCGAGCCGCCGCCGTTCGCCAATTGCGTAGCGAGCAGGCCCAAACGGAACGGTGCTCCGATCTCCCTTCCAGGGCGATTGGCCCATCGGAAACCAGAGGGGCAGTTGGCGCTCCCTCCAGAGCCGGTGTAGATATTCTGCGTGGCGCTGAATCCGTTGGCAGCGGCGGTGGGGAAGAGGTCCTCAAAGTAGGGAATTGGCGGAATCACGGCGTTGCGGTCTTCGCCGTGCGCCAAGGCGAATTGCGTCATTAACGTGGCTGCTGTGAAGTAATCCATACCTGACTTCGGGTCCACGAGATCGGTGGCGGCGGCAAGATCCAGCTGCTGCAGCAAATGCTTTCCGCGCCGCCCCACGTACGCAGCTTCAAACGTAAGTCCACCTTGGAGCTGGCGCTGTACAGAGAGGTCCATGGCAATGGAATAAGGCGTTTTGAGGCTGCCATCGATCCCATTGGAGTTGAAGGTAAATCCCGTTGTGTTTGGGTCGTCGGGCGGAGTTGCGGGGTAACTCACCCTGGACTGGGGAGGAGGTAGAATGTTGGTCGGTACACTCGTCCTGCCGAAATAACGTGGAGCGTCGTCCGGGGTAAGAATATTCGACGGGGCTGCTTGTGTGCTTGTCAGCCCGAAAGAGCCAAACTGAGTGAAGCCATCAACGATCCCTTCACCGAAGTGATCGTAGTACATGCCGATGCCGGCTCGGATAGAAGTCTTGCTGGGACCGCCGAATAGGTTCCTCAAAAGACCATCCCGGAAGCCCGGTGAATACGCCAGAGAAAATCGGGGTGCGAAGTTGTCTTCGTTCATGGGCCAATAGGGTTTTCCTCCGCGGCCCTGGCCGGACGAAGCGAACGAAAACTCCGGCTGGTTGCCGAGACCCTGTCTCGCGGCGATCGCCCGGTTTTCAAACCACTGATGCAGATCGACCGTCGGCGCTACCTGTTGGCCATTCACTTCGTAAGGCGTTTGCAGAAGGCTGTGGCGCACACCCAAAGTTACCGTCAAGTTCGGCTTCAAGCGGTAGGACTCTTGCACATACCATTCGAATTCGTTGGCTTTGAAGTGGCGTGGGATCAGTTGAGCGATTGGCAAGAGTGTAGCTTGGATACCATCCTGCGAAACCTTGTAGTTGTTGTTGGCGTTGATAGTTGACAGCAGGCCGGCAACGCTGGTCACGGCGTTGTCATAGCTCGTGCCGAAGCAACCTCCCACTGCCGGGTAGCCGAACGCGGCAGGATCGAAGCTCTGGCCCGTACCTGCGATCGCGGCTTGGCTGATATTGCCTGCGCCGCTGGCGGCTGAAGCGAAGGACACCGCATTGGAAGCCGTGTTGTTGTGAATGATCCGCCAGTTCACTCCCAATTGCAGGGTATGTTTTCCCTTAATCCAGTTAACGTCGTCCAACAGGTTGTGAACAGGCACGTTGAGAAAAGTGCTGCGGTTTTCTGCAGTTAACGGGCTCAGGCCGGCGAAGTCGGAATAGGAGGCAGTTCCGGCACCCGCGACGTTTAATCCTTGCCGGATGTAGCCATACCGGAGGTTGTTGATTAAGTTTTGTCCAATGGTCCACAAATGCCCGGCTGCCAGTCCTTTTGACGTGTCCGTTATCTCCGAACTCGGAACTTGCTTGGGAAGCTGGGGGCTGGCTGAAATCCTATCGCCCTGCTGAATGCCTCGAACAAAAAAGCGGCTGTGACTGGACATTTCGTAGTCCACTTTGGCGATATAGGTATTCAGGCTTGCTGGGTTAGGTGCAGAAAAAGTGAAGCCTCCCGTGTTGAGCCCGTCCCCGCCAGGAGCATTCGGCAAAGGGTAGGAATTGAACGTAGCGAGAGAGTTGGGGTCGGCGCCTGGTCCCCAAGGACAAGTCCCCTTCGATGTGCAATTCGGATCCATTGCGCCGAGGTCATCCTTGGGGCTGGCGTTCGGGCATTTGCCATTTGAAACAGAAATAGAGCCGCACAGAGTAACTACGTTCCCGCCCGTGTCCAGGTATTTCAAGTTGCCATCACGAAACGATTGCGTGGGCACGGTTTGAAAGATTTGCTTATTCTCAGCCGTTCGCTGGCCTTCGTAGTTCAGGAAGTAGAATAGTCTGTCGCGCTTGATTGGACCTCCAACGGAAGCGCCAAAAGTGTTGCGGATCAACGGACCGGGTTTGTTCGGGAGGCCCGCCTGAAGCTCCGCGGTCTTGTTAAAGATATCGTTGGCATGACCGAAATTGGTTCGGTTGTATTCATAAATGCTCCCGTGAAGCTGGTTTGTGCCGCTCTTGGTTACGAGCACGACCTGGGCCCCCGATGAGCGCCCGTCCTCGGCATTGGCGTCAGTGGTAGTTACTCGGAACTCTTGCAGGGAGTCCAGCGTCGACCGCAAGACGCCCGTAAAAGCGTAACCTTGGCGCTGGTCGTTGTTATCGATTCCGTCTAAAGTCACATTGCTCTGATCCGAGCGTGCTCCTGCGACGGCACCGCTGCGGCTGTCGGTGTCGCGGTTCGAGCTGCTAATATTGTTGAACTTTTGGCCCAGGTACAGGACGCCGGGCTGCAGGCTCAGCAAGTCGGGAACATTCCGTCCTTCCATGGGCAGCGCTTGCACAGTTGTGTTGCTGACGGAGTTTCCGATCGTTGCGTCGGTTAGGTTTATGGTCTGCGCTTCCGTGCTGACCTCGACCGTAGTCTTTGACTCTTGAACCGAAAGCGCAAAATTGATCGTTGCAGGCTGGTTTACCAGCAATTCAGCTTCTTTGGACTGAGTTCCAAAGCCCGCCATGGTGACTGTTACCGTATAGCGTCCCGGCGGGATTTGCAGGAAGCTGTATTCCCCGTTAGAGTCCGTAGTCCGGCTCATGTGCGCGCCAGTAGCCTTGTTGTCCAGCGCAACCTGTGCGTTCGGCACGACTCCCCCTGATGGATCGGTAACCGCTCCGCGTAGCGAGGTGAGCGCCGTCTGCGACTGAACGGAAACTACACAGGCAACAAAGAGTGCGAACAGGTGCAACACGTATATTAGATTTTTCATCGCTTGTTTCCCTCTAGACTGGAATTGCGCGGTCTGATTTGTTCTGACCACTCGAGTACGCCGAGACCGCAGTTCTGGAGTGATCCTTAAGAGGAAGCTTCTGGAAGCAACCTTGGATTTCGAATGAGACTCGTGGGTAGGGCGCAATAGTGGAATGGCCCGATCGAATAGCACTTCCCATCGAGAACCGCCAACTAACCTCCCACCGGTACCGTCACCCCATTAGAACCCTACAATAATCGTGGCAGGCTAGGGAAAGAGTGGCAGGCTGTCAAGCAAAATCTGCCATATGAGGCAAGGAGAGTCTTAATGCATGTCTTTATGGAAGGCGTTTTGATGGACCGGTTCATTGGGCCGGGTTCCGTTGCATTCAGCCCCTGATACACAGAGTGCCCGAGATTCTGCCTTGCTTGCCAACTCAGCGGAATTATTGGATCGTTACCCAGATGGTCGAATAGTGGGACACAGGCCCATTTGCAGCCTGGACACTGATATATTCCGTACCCGTGGCCACCACGTTGATCGTTGAGGATTGTGAGCCTTGATTTTGACTGTCGCCACTGTACTGCGCATAAATTTGATGCGTTCCCACAAGCGGCAGGCCTACTTGGCTTGATGCCGAACCGGCTACGATAGTTAGCGGTGGCGTGAGGGTTCCGTTGTTACCTTTCTCCCAGAATGTAATCGTGCCTGTGACAGCTTTCGTGGACGTCACGCTTGCACTCAGAGTCACGGAAGGAGAAGTCCCCGCGGGCACCTTTGTCGCAGAGACTGTGATTGCAACCGAAGTGGGCCCTCCACCCCCGCCAACCGTTCCTCCGCCCCCACAGCCAAATGCGTATAGCAGCCCAAAACCGGCCACCAGACCGAAAGCGAAACGCAAAATGCGATTCTGCCTTGGTAGAAGAACCAGAAGCAACGCGACCAGGCACACCAGTTCAAGTCCTGGTTGCCAGCCCCGTCCGCCAGGCCAAGGAGGCCGCTTCACAGTGGGGGGAGCCAGAAGCACCGCCGTCGAGGTGGCCGATGGAGGAAGAGTCGTTAGCGTTACGGTCACGGTGGCAGGCGTGCTGTTCGTAAGGTTCACGGAAGGTGGGCCGAACGAACACGTGATCCCAACTGTCACCAACGTGCTGCAGGAGAAGGTGACCGTGCTGGCCAGGTTGTTCAAAGGCGTAATCGTTAGCTGCTGAGAACCCGTCTGGCCAGCGGTGGTTGTAAGATAGGCAGGGTCCGGCGCCATCGAAAAGTCCGGCAGAATGACCGTTATGAAGTTGCTGGTCGCCGAGACAGGAGCGTAATTGGAGTCGCCGGTGTAGTTGATGGAGAAGCCTTCACTATTCGAAGGCGTGACCGTGGCCGTCGCCTGAATTTCCCAATTTCCGCTTCCGTCAGGAGCGGTTGTGACCGTCAGCCCGTTTGTGATTTGCCCATCAGCATTGCCGTACAGAGAAATCGTACCGGTCGGTTTCAGAGAGACGTTCGACGCCGGGACCTTGGTATTAATCACACCCGTTATTGTCACGGCGCTCCCGTAGTTCACGGTTGATGGACTAGCGCTTATGCTTGCCGTCGTGAGGTGGAGTACGTTCAAAGTGAACGCACTGCTCGCCGAAGGAGCATAATTCGAATCACCGCTGTATTGCGCGGTCAACGTGTGCGCGCCTGCCGTTGCTATCGTTACATTCGTGTAATTAGGATTGAGGCTGAACCCAGGTGCTGACCCATTCTGCCCAGGGAACCCGGTCACGGAAGAGGGGTTGCCCAACTGGGTTGTTCCATCGACGAAAGTAATCGTGCCGGTTGGAGCCGCACCCGACTGTGTCTGAGCGCTTCCATTTACTAGAACCTGAAATGGCAGGCCTTCTACAGGAGTGCTCACCAATGGCTGTGCCGTGGTCGTGGTCGGCGCAGGTGTGATGGTGAGCGCATAAGTGCTCGAGCTGGCGCCGTAGCTGTTGTCACCGCCGTAGCTGGCGGTCAGCAGGTGAGAGCCGCCAGAAAGCTGAATAAGCTGGTCCTCGGTATAGCCTTCGCTATTGAGCGAGAATGTGCCGCCATCTAGAGCTGCTGCAGGCCCGCCGTTCAAAGAGTCCGTCCAGGTGATCGTTCCCGTGGGACAGCTCGGTGGGATACAGATTGGCTTGGCCGGAAAGGAGAGGGCCGCTTGCGCGTTGCCCACATCGATGCGAGCGAGGTAGGGAGAGCCGTATACCAAAGAGGTAGGCGAATTGCCCGTCTCCATACCCGTCTGGGGATCAAATGCGGGGATGCTTATCAAAGTCTTGCTCTTTTCGGCAGTGATGTTTACCGGGATCCCGGGAGTGGAATCACTGGAGCCAAACGTCGCATCTCCTTGGTAGTGCGCCGTAAGGCTGTAAGAGCCGCCCGGCAAGATTATGCTGGTACTGCTGGCGGTGCCATTCGCAAGAGTGAGAGCTTCGATCCCAAGGGATGCACTGAGATTTCCGGGCGTAGGATTCGGCGTGGCCATCAATGCGACCTGGCCTGTGGGAGTCCCGGTGGCGCCGGATCCAGCGCTCACATTGCTGCCGACACTGACCGGCGTACCATGCGCGACACTGATCGAAGTGACTGTTGCGCCGCTGACGCTGGCGGCCAGCGTGGTCAAGGAAGGCAGGAATGTGATCGAGGACCAGTTGTTCACGAGGTTTTGGGCGTTCACCGAACCAAGACCCGTCGCTAGGTCATACCCGCTCCCCGTATTGTGGCCTGAAAGGATTCCATATTGATCGCTGGAATTTGATGTCGTGCAATTCGGGCTGCCTTTGGCACAGGGCATTGCGATCGTTCCGGAGGTAATATCATTGAAAATGCATGTGCTCGCGGGCCCGTACTGGAATTACAGCTTGAGGCAGATTGTTTCGCGGCCAGCTTGTACAACGCGACGTTGGCGTTGCCCTGTCTCGATTGGGTCTTTTGATTGACCATGGCCATAATGCCGGCAAACGCCGGGGCCGACGCCGAGGTTCCTCCAACACCCAGAAAATTCGTCGTGCAGGGGCCAAGCGCTACGTCGGATTCACAAATAGCGTAAAAATCTCCGACGAAGCCGTCGCTCGCAAACAGAGACACATCCGGAACATCGCGCTGTCCATCGAGAGGAACGCCAGCTCCAATTTGCCAGGACGGTTTGGTGTAACCGCCCGCACAACTTGTAGGTGTTGGGCCAGAGGGAGTCGTGCAGCTGCTCTTGCCGCCACTACCGCCGATAGTATCCACGAGACCGGATAACCGCGCATTATTGCAATTTGTCTCTTCGTTCGTGCTGAAACCTATGCGAGGATCGCCGAGGATGGCGTTGCTACAGGAGTCGTTCCAGGTCGTTTCTGGGATGTAGCCCCTGGCAGACTGCTGCGTCCCCGGGTCATTTGTCGTGTTCCAATAGGTCGTTGGATTGAAAAAATCATTGAAATCCGTTCCACCGACCGCAATATTGTAAGGCGTCGAGGCCAATCCACTGACCTGTAAGCCTTTCAGGGCTGGCTCGGGCGTCAACCCCTGGTTAAAATCGCAACCAGCTGCGCCGTTGTCCCCAGAAGATACTAAAACAGTCATCCCCTGAGCCGCAGCCTGTTGCCAAAGGCTGTTGTAGAACTGGTTTCCGGATGTTCCCAGGTTCAGTTCACAGTCTCCAAAACTTTCGCTGAGGATGGGAGCCAAATTGTTGTCAACGATGTATACGGCAGAGAGGTCTACGCCCGCAGTGGTCTCGGTTGCCTGCGATACGACTAGCTTGATGGTCGCACCTTTGGCAACTCCCCCGGACCACTCTACGTCCAAGTCCGCTTCTGTCTCGAGGCCGGGAACAAGACCGGGATCGGGACCATTGACAACAACGACGGGGTCGTTCGCTGGGAGACCAAAGGAACTGCGAAAATCTCTCACATCTTGCACATTGATATTCGACTCGTTGGCAATCGCGATCGTTTGACCCGTGCCATCAATGGCAGGCGTTCCATTCCAGAGGGGCAGGAGGTTATAAATGGCGGCAAAATCATAGGGCACGAGACCGGAGCAATACAAAGGTTGGCCTGTATTCGGATTCGTGCCGCATTGGTAGCTCAGTTCAGGACTGGCGGGCTCCATCAGCTTCACCTGACCTGTGTCTTTTGCTCGAGTGAACACTCCGACCAACCGATGCATCGCCTTCCGAGGGAAATTATGGAGACTGACAATCCCTGCAACAGCCGGGGTCAACGCCGCCGGGATTCTGGGATCGCTCGCGTTTGCGAGATGCTTTTCTCCATGGAGCAAATACTGATGGATTTCTGTGTGAAAGGCATCACGTACTTTGCCCACATTGCCGGAGAACTCGATCAGATTTCGCCCGGCGCCAACCTTAATATCCGCGAATCCATGCGCTGACAGCCACTGCGTAATGGTTTGGATGTCCGCATCGGACGGGCCAAACTGCTTGCCAAATTGTTCCGGCGTCAACCAGGCGTGGTAATTCGTTGAGGATTTATCCTCTTGTTGTTCGAGGAAGCGCTCCAAGGCGGCTTCCTGCTCAGGGCTGCGCTTTAGGAGCAGCAGCATGCGCTTCAAAGGCTGCGCGTCGGCAATGGGTCCTTGGTCAAACTCGGGGAGGGCCAGCGGATGGACGTTTCCCCGCAACATCACCAGATTCTTTTCATCGATGGCTTGCGTGATGCGCGCCGGAACAAAAGATGTTTGTGCTAGCACGCACCGGAAAGAGACGAGCAGGAGAAAAACCAGAAGGATTGCACGTGTTGCCGAACTCGATTTCAGGAGTCGCATAAGTCCGCCCACTCTGCGGAGTCCGATAGAGCCCATCCCAAGCGCCTTCGGCCACAATACGGAGACCCGCGGCTTAATTTCCGAGCGAGAACTCCTACGCGGACTTGGTCGGAGGCAAGACCGAAGGTCGTCGGCACAACACGGCCATCACCCTACTGCCAGTTTCGGTGCTAAATCACGACGCCGCGGCATGAGGGGTACTTGTCTCGGATCTATCACTCACTTCTGCCACAACGTCAAGGACGCGCAACTTGATAGCGCACGGAGCATTGCAGAACCATCCGGTGGACTCTGCACTGCGACCCTCGGGTATTCACCTGAGAGAACTCCAAGATTCAAGACGGTTGCGTGCCTATGTCTTGCACCAAGAGTGCACCAATATCAGACCAGAAAGCTCAGCCCTACTCCGGACCTGCTGCCCGCGGATAAGCACCCGCTTGACCGGAGAAATTGCTCTGGAAGCCGTGAAAACAGCCCGGTTCTGACCGTTATTAGTCAGTTCAGCACAGGGCCTGTTCGGAGCTGTTGCCAGCCGAAAGGCCTGAGGAGAAGCTAGGGACAACAGGCCTACTACTACTAGAACCATTGTTGGGGGTTCGCCTGCCGAGAAGAAGCGATCCTGCTGAGCCACGCTTGCTCACGAGGATCCCAAAAAAGACAAAGAAAAAGGGGACAAGCATGATCCCGGTCCAGAAAAGAATCCTAGTCCTTGCGGCAGGAGTAGCACTCCTTATGTCCGCCTGCAGCTTGAAAAGATCAACGACCACCGGCGGGGGTGGCGGCACTGGTGGCAGTGGCGGAAGTGGGGGTAGTGGAGGTAGCGGCTCGTCCGGGCCCTTCACCGTCGGGGGTAGCGTGGTGGGGCTTCAAGGGTCCGGCCTGGTGCTCCAGGACAACGGCGGAGACGACCTCAGTATTACGGGCACCGGTACTGTTAGCTTAACGTTTAAGACGACGATCGCCAGCGGGGGCACTTACAACGTTACCATCAAGACGCAACCCGCGAATCAGGTGTGCAGTGTCGCCAACGGTTCCGGAACGGCCACTGCGAACGTGACAAACATTCAGGTGAGCTGCGCTGCTACGTATACTGTCGGCGGGACCGTTTCAGGGTTGCAGGGGTCGGGTCTCGTCTTGCAAGACAACGGCGGAGACAATCTCACGATCAGCGGGACGGGAACAGTCAACTTCACCTTTGCGACGGCTCTTCTCGCCGGGGCCAATTACGCCGTAACCATAAAGACCCAGCCATCAAACCCTAGTCAAACTTGCACGGCCGTTAACGGCACCGGCGCCATTGTCGGCAGTGTCAACAATGTTCAAGTTTCTTGCACACAGCCAAAGTTCCCGATTGGCGGCACCGTGGTTGGGCTCGTCGTTGGCTCGGGTGACACTCTCGAATTACAGGACAACGCCGGCGACAATCTCTTCGTTACGGGTGACGTGGACTTTACCTTTCCGACGTCATTCACGTACGGCACAATTTACAGCGTGGACGTCTTTCTCCAGCCTACCAGCCAGCCCGGAATCGGATGCAACGTCTTCAATGCCACTGCCGTGGTCACAGCGATCGTTTCCAATGTGATCGTCGATTGCCAGCACAACGATTGGGCCTGGATGTTCCCCGGAACACAAGCTCCCGCAATCAACGCATATGGCACTGCCAAGCTACCGTCTTGGAAGAGTGGAAGTCCCATCCCCCTGCCGCCTTTTGCAACTTCAAACTCAAACACACCGGGCGGTAGAGACTTCGCCATGGCCTGGACCGACAACAACGGCAACCGGTGGCTCTTTGGCGGAGTCGGCTTTGAAGTCACTCATGATAATACCGACGGAACACCAGGCCTTTTGAACGATATGTGGGTTTGGCCAACGCGTCCAAGCACGGGCGAAGACGACGGCTGGTGGATTCCAGGTGCTTGGATCCCCGCCAATCTGCCAATCGTGTTCGACGCTACCTCAGCTAATTATTCGGCGGATATCACTTCGCTTCAGTTCAAGAATCAAGGGGGCAACTACGGCACTCAGAATGTCGGCGTATCCTGTGCGACTCCCGGCAGCGCCTGCACGGTACCGGAAGCGCGTTGGGGCGGCATTACTTGGACCGATGCCACGGGCAACCTTTGGATGTTCGGCGGCCAAGGCGGGGGCGGGCTCCTCAACGATATTTGGGAATTCGATCTCGCTTCCGGCCCTTGCGCATTCGACGCGACAACTGGCACAGGTATCTTCACCAAGTGCCAGTGGATATGGAAGGCAGGGTCGAGCTCAGCCAATCAGTCAACCACCACCACCTTCCCTGGCGGACGTTGGGGCGCTGCTAGCTATACCGACTCCGCTGGCAACGTTTGGATGTTTGGCGGGCAGGGCGCCGACTCCACAGGCACGGTCGGCCTGCTGAACGATCTCTGGAAATACAACATCGCTGGAGGCACGTGGACTCTCGTCTCCGGTCCTACTTCTACAACGGCCAACCAGAACGGCGTTTATGGGACCCAAGGCACGGGTGCGACTACAAATCTGCCCGGCGGCCGCCAAACGACGGTGCTTTGGGCCGATAAGTCCGGAAACATTTGGCTCTTCGGCGGTTTCGGCCTGGATTCGAAGGGCACCAGTGGCACGACCCAGACCGGGTCGCTGCAGATTGGTTCGGTCCTTAATGATCTGTGGAAGTACGACCCCGTGGCCGGCCAGTGGACGTGGATTTCAGGCAGCAACCTAGCCAACCAGAACGGCGTGTACGGAATGCAAGGCATTTCGAACGCCACAACCAACGCCACAGCAACCAGCGTTCCTGGCTCGCGGTGGGGAGCGCTGGGTTGGACCAACCCGGACGGCAATCTGTTCCTTTTTGGAGGTTTTGGATACGGTTCCAACGCTTCGCTGCCTACCGGCTTCCTCAACGACGTCTGGGAGTATCAACTGAGCACCGGCGAGTGGATTTGGTGGAAGGGTTCGGTAGATGCCGATCAACCCGGAACCTACTTCACGACTCCTATTAACTACTTTCAGCTCAACTACACGAATAACGCTGTGGGAGCGCGCCGGGGAGCGGCGCACTGGGTCCCAGACCTCCTTGGGTATGTCTACCTGTTCGGCGGAGAAGGTTACGACGCTTCGACCGGGGGCCCATACGGCGAACTCAATGATGTCTGGCGGTACCTGCCGTTCCCCACAAACTAGGCCAACCTGGCTGCTCCCCGCCGAGGCCCGGCGCCTGAGTTAGCCAACGAACGCAGAACTGGACAGAGGACTTGTAGCGGAAAACGATCTGTGGACCTATCTGGCCTAGAAAGAGAATGCCCGAGGAATCGGGCGGCGGGCCAGCGGGTACAAACCGAAAAACAAATCGGCAGCCAGGATGACAAGAAGTCCTGGCTGCCTTTGTTTTTGCATGCGATGGGCAAGCGTTGCGTTCGGAATTGGCAGCCTACTCGTGATGCCTAATCGAGTGAGCCGGCAGAGTCGTGGGCCAGCTGACGGGGAAGGTAGGTGGCAAGCGCGGAAGTGAAAATGGCCGCGCCTTCCGAGTTGAGGTGGATGGCATCCGCCTGGTAATAGTGAGCCGGCAGCACGGCGGGGTCTACCGGGACCAGCGTTTCCACGCCAGCTCTTCGCGAAGCCAGCGTCATTTCGTGAACGGCATCCTCCGAAGAAGGAGTAGGCGGCACGAGAATGATGAATTTCGCGCCGTAGGCTGCACACAAGCGGCGGAGGCGCTGCAGGCGGGGATTTGCAATGGCGTCGAATTCCGGCTCCGGTGGAACGGGCGGCTGCGGCCTCAAGAGCTGGAACAACTCTTTGCAGTGAGGAACGGTATGCCGCAAAATCTGCATGCGAAGAGCGCTGCGCGTGTCCCAAAACACGCTGGAATGCTCGAGCAAAAGATTGCTCGTTGCGGTGTTGTCGAACTTTAAATCGTCAGCCACGCTGGCAACGTCTTTCAAGTCGAAGAACAATAACGGGGCATAATCCTGCCGCACACCGTTCGAGAGAAACGCGTTTACGCCGACACCGAGGACCACGACTTGGGGCCTTGAGCCTTGCCGGAACAGACGCTTCAGCGCGTAAAGCCAGTCGTAATAGCCAGTAGCTTCCAGAAAAATAGGGTGGATGCTGAGCTGGCTCGAAGTTATTCTCTGCAAGCGGTCCACGTCGATCCCTTCCAAGAGCAGAGAATTGCCGACCATAAGGACTGACTCGGGCTCGCCCGGTTTTGCGGGACGCACTTTCAAAGCATCGGCATATTGCCGCGAGATGCGCGCATAAGTTTCGGAATGATGCTTGAGCAAGTAACCGCTCAACAGCTCGAAAGAAATGGTGAGCGCCGCACAAATGGCGAACAAGAACCTGGCGTATTGGATCGCCGGATGCCTAGAACTGGAAATAGACGAAGGCATTCAGGTTACTCCCGGAAAAAAACGCCAGGGCCAAAAGCGAGCAGGCGCCGAGTGCGGTTCGAAACGCGTACGAGGTATTGGCAAAGGGATATTCTTGACCGCTGGCCTCCAAATGCAGGTCAATGAGAAAAAGAGGGATGGCATAGAGGCAGAGCAGGAAGAATGCCGAAGCGTACTCGGTACGCCAGGCGAAATTGGAGAGGCCGCCGAGAAATTCCACGGCAGCGTGAAGGGAAGTGGCCCGGAAAAACGCCAGGCTCAGGCAAAGAATGTGGAAGGTCAGAATGCGCTGTGCCCACAAGGCGAGAAAGCCGGTGGGAGGTCCGGCCGCACTACCGGCGGAGGCCCCGGCTTTCGCGGGGGAAAAGAACCGCTCGGCGGGTAGGACCATTCCGTGGATGGCTCCGAAGACAACGAAGGTCCAGTTCGCGCCGTGCCAAAGACCCGCTAGAACCATGGTCACAAAGAGATTGCGAACCGTCTTCCACCCGCCGAAGCGGCTGCCGCCCATGGGGATATAAAGATAATCGCGGAGCCAGGTGCTCAGGCTGATGTGCCAGCGGCGCCAGAAGTCTTGCAGACGATGGGCAAGGAAAGGCTGGCGGAAATTAACCATAAAGTGAAAGCCGAGCAACTGCGCGCAACCGCGCGCGATGTCGCTGTAGCCGCTGAAGTCTCCGTAAACCTGCCAGGCAAACCCGTAGGTTCCAAGCAAAACGACCCAGAGGTTGGGCGGACCCAGTTGGCCGCCAAATGCGGCGTTCACCAGCAGCGCGCAATTGTCCGCGACGATGCATTTCCGAATCAGTCCGGAGAAAATCAGCATCAAGCCATCGAAGAAACGATCCGGCCCGAAGACGCGCTCCTTCTGGACTTGAGGCAGTAAATGGCTGGGCCGCTGAATGGGGCCGGCAATGAGGTGCGCGAACAGACTGATGAACAGCCCATATTCGAAAAAGGATCGGGAAGCCTCGAGGCGCCCTTTGTAGACGTCCACCATGTAAGCGACTTCCTGAAACGTATAAAACGAAATCCCCGGAGGAAGAATGATGCGAATCAGCGGCAGTGGAATGTTGTGAAGGCCGAGGTTGTTCAGCATCCCGATGAAGGAGCCGGCAAAAAAATCAAAATACTTGAAAATTCCGAGAATGGTGAAGTTCAAGACGAGCGAGAAGATGAACCACTTCCGGCGATGCGGATTTTGCTGCGCCGGAACGATTTTCTGAGCGATCAGAAAATCCATCATGGTGCTGCCAATCATGAGCGCGAGAAACCGCCAGTCCCACCAGCCGTAAAAGAAGTAACTCGCCAGCAGAAGAAAGACATTCTGGGCACGGCGGTTCAACCGCCAAAAAAGAAAAACGACGGGGATCAGGAACAAGAAGAAAGCCGGGGAATCAAAAAGCATGGCACCTGGTGGGATTAATCTTCATGAGAATTTGCGCACCTTCGCACTCAATCCAGCGTGTGCCGGCTGCACCCAAGCATATTGGTGCCGGCGCAAAACCGACAATCGGCTGATGTTCGGAATCGGGGTAGGGAAAACACCCGACTATTTATAGCGCCGGTGAAATACCCGTTATAGTGCAGGAGAAATGCCCGACTATTTATAACCCAGGAAAGGGCCATCTGCTGATAATGACATTCGAAGAAATAAGGGCGACAAGACGCAAAGACAGCGGAAAACGGTCACTTTTTCAGCGCCGCTTTGCGCCCGTAAATGCCTCAAAAAAAAGGGCATGTGGTTCTGAGTACTTCTTTGGCCAAGTATTTAAGGTTTAGACCGGATTGTGAGCGTAGGACCCCAAGGGTAGCGTTGTCGCGGGGTCGGGATTTCCCGATTGCGGTGTAAGTCCGCGCATAGGGGCGGCGATTTAGCAGCAAGTAGGTAAGAAAAACGGGAAATGCGGACGAATGCCGACCCAGAGTCACTTCGAGCAACTGTGACTCTTACGGCGGTAGCTTATCATCTGGAGGGAAGTAAATGGGAGTCCGGCTTCAATGGCCTTGGTTTGCGATTCTGATCCGAACGGGGAGAGAAAAGACCGCCAACTTGCTTTTGGAAAACGCCGGCTACGAATGCTTTTTGCCCGTGAGCCAGAGTACACGCCGCTGGTCAGATCGCACCAAGACCATCGAGGTGCCGTTGTTCCCCGGCTACTTGTTTTGCCGGATGAGTCCCCACAATCGCCTAACCGTTTTGATGACTCCGGGGGTCATTCAAATCGTAGGAGTTGGCAAGACACCTGTTCCCGTGGCAGAGGAAGAAATTGAGGCCATTCAGCGCGTGCAAAGGAGCGGGCTCTCCGCCATGCCTTGGCCGTACATGCAAATTGGCAACGTGGCGCAAATTCTGGAAGGGCCGCTGCGCGGTTTGACCGGAATCGTAGTCAAGATCAAATCAGGTATGAAACTCGTGCTTTCCGTAAGTCTGCTGCAACGGTCTGTGGCTGTGGAAGTCGAGAGGAGTTGGGTTGGGGAAGTACGGGCGAGAAAACCGGCCGAGATGAGGGCCTCCGATCGCCCGCAGGCTTCTGCTCCCGGCGGGGCCGTCCACTTGGGTGCTGTGAAAGGCCTTAGCGACGAAACAATTCAGGCGGACTAATTGGCGCGGCAGGGTTCGCTTGAGAGAGGAGGAGCGGGTGATTCACAAGCATCAAAAACTCTTCATCTTAAAATGTTCGAGACAAATCATTGAGATTCTTCTTCCGCTTCTCCTGGTGATGGCCGGAGCCGCTTCGACCAGAGCGCAAGAGCAGCGGGAACAGTTTCCTTCGGTCTCGCAACAAGCCCCTTCGGACGCTCCGGGAACGCCCTACAGTCGCGGACAAACCGAAATTCTGCAGCACCGCAACCGCCGCTATCAACTGCATTCGGCGGACGTGCTCACGCTGGAATTTCCGTTCACGCCGGAATTCAACCAGACGGTGACCGTACAGCCGGATGGCTACGTGACGCCGCGCGGCATTGACAACATGCATGTTCAAGGGCTAACCGTGCCGGAAGTAACGAATACACTTCGCACGGCGTATTCAAAAATCCTGCACGACCCGGTCATCAACGTGGAACTCAAAGACTTTGAGAAGCCCTTCTTCATCGTCGGCGGGGAGGTAGGTCACCCCGGGAAGTTCGATCTGCGAGAAGACACAACCGCCTCAGAAGCCGTGGCGATAGCCGGTGGCTTCAGGGAATCCGCAAAACATTCGCAGGTGCTGCTGTTTCATCGTGTGCCGGGCGGATGGGCGCAAGTGAAAAAACTGAACATCAAGAAGATGATGAAAGAAGGCAACCTCGATGAAGACGCTTATCTGCGACCCGGTGATTTTCTCTATGTGCCGAAAAACACGATGTCAAAAATTGCAAAGTTTATTCCCACTTCGTCGATGGGCGTATATTCGAATCCTGGTGTGCTAAGGTAGACCACCATGTTTGAAAGAAATCGGAACGGGAAACAAGAGGAAGACCAGCAATCCGTGTCATTGCGAGAATTGTTGAGCATTGGTTTTCGCCAGCGCCGGCTCATTATCAATGCTTTCCTGGGAATCTTAGCGGCGGTGATCCTGTTGGCGGCTATTCTGCCGAGAAAATACCAGGCCGAAATGAAGATTTTGGTGCGGCACGAGCGCGCCGACAACATGGTGACTCCGGACCGGGAACAGCCAATGCAGCTGCGTACGGACGTGACCGAGGCCGAGTTGCAATCGGAAGCCGAGCTGCTCAAGTCGAAAGATCTTCTGGCCAATGTAGTTACGGCCTGCGGCCTGCAAAAAACCGGCGACCACTCCATATGGAATTGGCTCGGGCACAAGGATGACGAACAGACCTCGCGCGCCGTTTTGGCGTTGGACAAAGACCTCAAGGTTGCGCCTCTCAAACTGACGAACCTGATCAGTGTGAAATACAGTTCGAAGGACCCGCAACTCGCAGCGCACCTATTAAACACGCTGGCGAGCCAATATCTCGAGAAGCACCTGGCTATGCACCGGGTTCCCGGGGAATTCGAATTCTTCCACCAGCAAGCGGAGCAATACCGCAAAGCCTTGGTGAACGCAGAGGCGAAACTCACCAATTTCAGCCGTGAGCAGGGAGTCGTCAGTCCCGCACTGGAGAAGGAGATTACCGTTCGTAAGCTGGCGGAGGTGGAAGGGGATTGGAAGACAGCCAAAGCGAACATTGTGGAAACGCGAGAGAAAATCCGGAAACTGGAAGCGCAACTCCGAACGCTTCCCAACCGGCAGACCACGCAGATCCGCAAAACCGATAATCCCCAGCTCATGGAACGCATGAAGTCTACGTTGCTGGAACTGGAGCTGAAGAGGACCGACCTGCTGTCCAAGTTCGAGCCGTCTTATCGGCCGGTACAAGAAGTGGAGCAGCAAATCGCTCAAACAAAGGCCGCCATCGAAGCAGCGGAAAAGGCGCCACTGCGGGATGAGACGACAGACCGCGACCCAACTTACGAGGCGCTTCGGTCGGAACTGGCAAAATCACAGACCGACCTGGCGGCTCTCGAAGCGCGGGCGACGGCGGGGGCTTCTCTCGTGCGCTCCTACCAAAAGGAAAGCCAGGAACTCGACAACAAAGAAGCTCTTCACCAGGACATGCTGCGCGCGGCGAAAGCTGACGAGGAAAACTACATGCTCTATCTGCGCAAGCAGGAAGAAGCGCGCATCTCCGACGCACTGGACCGGCAGCGAATTTCGAACGTCGTGGTCGCAGAGCCGGCGGCGGTGCCCTTCTTGCCGCAGCCCCGGTGGTTGTTCGCATTGTTAGGCGGCGGGCTATTCGCGGCCCTGTCGAGCATCGCGCTGGCTTTTGCCGTGGATTATTGGGATCCGTCGTTCCGGACACCGGAAGAGGTGGAATCGTTTCTCGGGAGTCCGGTGGTTGCGGCAATCCCGAGGGATGGCGACTGAGCAATGTTTCTCGACTTTTATCGATTGCAAGAGCAGCCGTTCGGAGTAACTCCGGACCCGCGGTTCCTGTATTTCAGCTCGGGACACAGAGAAGCGCTGGCCTCGCTGTTCTATGGAATTGAGACAGGGCGCGGATTTCTATCTCTTGTCGCCCAGCCCGGGATGGGGAAGACCACGCTGCTGTTTCAACTTCTGAAACGGTGGAAGGGCTACGTCCACAGCGCCTTTCTGTTTCAAACGCAGTGCGACTCCAGGGAACTCGTCCGCTATTTGCTGGAAGACCTGGGTCTCGACAGCCAGGACCGGGATATCGTGCGCATGCACGCGGACTTGAACGATTTCCTCTTTCGCGAAACAAAGGCAGGGAAGCGCGTTGTGCTCTTCATCGACGAAGCACAAAATCTGGCCGACTCGGTCCTGGAAACGGTTCGCCTGCTCTCGGACTTCGAGGCACCGGACAGAAAACTTCTGCAAATCGTTCTTGCCGGCCAGCCGCAGTTTGAACAGAGGCTGGCGCGGCCCGCGTTGACGCAATTAGCGCAGCGCATTGCCGTGCGGGCCCGGCTGGAAGCATTGCCTCCGGCCGAGGTTGTTCGCTACATGAATCACCGGCTTCAGGTGGCGCGTTACCAGGGCCCGGAATTGTTTACTCCCGAGGCCGCCGCCGCTATCGCCGATCGCAGCCAGGGAATTCCGCGCCTCATCAACCATCTCTGCTTCAACGCGCTTTCGTTGGGGTGCGCCATGCGGAGCAGGCAAATCACCCGGGAAATCGTGCGCGAGGCTGCGGGAGACCTGGCCATGGATACCTCCGGGCCGAGGCCGCACGCAGGCGGTTCGCAGGCCCCCAAGCCGCAGATACAGCACCGCGCTACACAACCGGTGGTCCCCTCGCGCACATCTTTCTCCTCGTGGATGAAAACGAAACTGTTCCACGGAAGAGTCTTTCAAACTTCGCTTCTTGCGGTTTTGTTATTAGGCGTTGCGATTTATCTGGGAACACGCGCGGGGGCGGGAACGTTTCAACGCGAGAACGCGAACAATCCGCTTTCGCAGGTTGCAAAGGAAAGTCCGTCCAATAAGCGTCCGCTGGAAAGCCCGGTTACTACGACCGCCCCGGACGGATTACCACCTAGCGATCCGCTGCCGATCGATGCGCCACCGGATGCGTCGAATATTTTTACCTATGTGGTTCAACCCACTGACACGCTTCGGGCGCTGTGCTTGTCGCTCGTTGGGCGATATGACGAATCCGTGCTCGAAGAAATTCGCCGGCTGAATCCAAATTTGAAAGATTTGAGGCACCTCAGCCCGGGACAAGAGATTCGGCTTCCGCTCGGCCCATCGAAACACAACGACGACTCGCGCTGAAAAACGAGCATCTAAAATTTAGACAGCAGACCACAGGAACCCATGAGCAAGAACTTCGAACTGCTGCACAACCTTAGCAACGAAAAAGGGCTCTTTGAAACTCTCGACGGCGGGGAAGAAGTCTCTGAGTCGGAGGCAGGCGCCAAGCCGAATCCGGAAATCGATGGAAAGGCACGCGCCAAAACCTTGCAGCAAGCTTCGTTGCCGGATGTGTTTCGCTCGATCATGGAGACTTTGGGGCCACTTGGTCCTTTGACTTCGCCCTTGGAGGGCAGTTCGGAGCCGGGCGCAAAGGACTGGCGTGAAACGCCTGACAGCGCGCTCCAAGAGAGGTTTCCCATATCCCGTAATCCGCTTACCCGTATGGGCGTTGCTCCCGCCCTCCCGGCTTGGGATGGGCCTAAGATCGAACCCGAGAACGGCCTCGATCTTGGCAGTGAGGTGGAAGTGGAATGGGAGCCGGGACTCGGCCAGAACTCTGTTTTTACCGACGCGCCTAGCGAAGAGAAAACAACAAGCTTCAGCCGCACTGCAATTGAGGAGCCGCCTCCATTCAAGGAAGAAAGTCCCCATCCCGAGCCGCCTCGTTCAGCAAAGACTTCCCCTTCAGGCCCGCGCACAAACAGAGGGGTGGAGGAAAGCGAGCCGGTCGGACGCAGCCGCTCGAAGCCGGTCCAGCCGCGAGGCGTCTACAAAGACGCAAAGCGCGAGCAGATTGCGCGCGAGGAAGAATGCAAACTGGTCCAGCGCGTCTTCCTGGGCGAAGAAAACTCCACCCGCGTCGCGCTATTCGCGGGTCTTGAGCACGACGGCGGTTGCGCTTCGATTTGCGTTCGCGCAGCCGAGACACTCGCCGCGCACGGAGAAGGATCGGTCTGCCTGGTGGACGCAGATTTTCAGACGCCTTCCCTGCATGAATACTTTGACGAGCCAAACGGCAAGGGGCTTGCCGAGGCCACACAGGAGTCCAGGCCCATTCAGGAATTTGCGCGGCAACTCGCGCCTTCCAACCTCTGGTTGGTACCCTGCGGTTACGGCGCTTCGGCGTTGCATTCCGCAAAGTCTGCCGACCAGTTGCGGGCGCGCATGGAAGAACTGCGTAACGCATATCGGTATGTGGTGGTCCACTCCGGCCCCCTGGGGCTCCACGCCAACGCCATGCTCCTGAGTAAGTGGATCGACGGCGTGGTGCTCATTCTGGAAGCGAACGCCACCCGGCGCGAAACGGCGCGCCGCATCAAAGAAAAGCTGGCTGTTGCCAATGCAAAAGTTCTGGGCATCGTGCTGAACAACCGCTCCTATCCCATCCCCGAGGCCCTTTACACCCGGCTATAAGAAAGTCTTCACGATTCGCTATCAAAATCGCGGCGCGGAGCCCTTTTTAATCGGGCAAGCTTTGAAAGGGCAGCACCTTTTTCAGTGCTCAAATTCTCAAACTCAGGAACGAACAAAAATGGCTGAACAACAAACTTGGCAATGGTCAACTCGGGTGGGGGTACAAGCGGTCGAATCAGAGAGTGTCCTCTATGGCGCCTTGAAGCGCGGTATGGACATCGTTCTGTCAGCTCTGCTCATTGTTTTTCTCTTCCCGCTGCTCCTGTTGATTGCGCTTCTGATCAAACTCGACTCCCGGGGACCGGTGATCTTCTCCCAGGAGCGCGTAGGCGCGAAGCGCCAGCGGATGGGAAGGCATCGCGTCTGCGTGGAGCGCAATTTTACGTTCTATAAGTTCCGCTCCATGGTGCAAAACGCGGATCCTTCTCTGCACCAAGCCTATATCAAGGACTTCGTCGAGGGCCGCGTACAGCCTTCACCCGGGAGCGGAAAATTCAAGCTGACCAACGATCCTCGCGTAACCAGGGTCGGGCGGTTCCTCAGGAAGTTCAGCCTCGACGAGCTTCCGCAGCTTTTCAACGTGCTGAAGGGGGATATGAGTCTAGTCGGACCTCGTCCGGTCCCCACCTACGAAGTGGCCGGCTACCTGCCGCGTCATCACAACCGCTTTGCAGCCCTGCCCGGAATCACCGGTTGGTGGCAGGTAAAAGGAAGGTGCCGGGTTTCTTTCGAGGAGATGATTCGCATGGATCTGGATTACATCCGGTGTGCGTCTTTTTGGCTCGATTTGAAAATTCTATTTCTTACCATCACCGCCGTTCTTTCTAGGAGAGGTGCGGAATGAACAGGGCCATCCATTCCGGTGTACAACAGATTGCCCATGACGCCAAGACTATGGGTATCGCTGTCATCGGTTGCGGTTATTGGGGGATGAATTACGTGCGAATCTTCAACGAACTCGTGGAGGCGCGCGTCGTTGCCGTTTGCGAACAAAGTCCCGAGCGCTTGAAAGAGGTCGCACGTCGCTTTCCCAACGTGTACTTAACGACGCAGCTTGACGACGTGATCTCGCAACCGGATGTACATGCCGTGGTCGTATGCACGGAAGCTACCTCCCACTTTAACGTGACGCGCCGCTTGCTTCTTGCGGGCAAGCACGCGCTGGTGGAAAAGCCGCTCACCACGACTTCCGCTTACGCGAAAAAATTGATTGAAATCGCAGACGCGCATTCCGCCACTCTCATGGTTGGTCACACATTTATCTTCAACGCGGGCGTGCGCAAGGTGAAGGAGTACGTGAAGCAAGACAGCGGTCGCGTGTACTATCTCTATGCGCGCAGGACCAACCTGGGCCCCATTCGCCGCGACGTGAACGCACTCTGGGACCTCGCACCGCATGACATCGCCATCTTCAATTATCTGCTGGACCGCACGCCCGTGTGGGTTAGCGCCATAGGCGGGAGGGTTCTTGGGAACAGCCGCGATGACGTGGGATTTATCTCGCTTGGCTATCCCGGCAATATTCTCGCCCACGTGCACGTTAGCTGGGCGGATCCGGACAAAGCTCGAGAGGTTGTGGTGGTCAAGAGCGACCGCCGGATTGTTTTCGACGACCTCAATGGAACAGAACAAGTGCGGGTGTTCGAAAAAGGTGTAAGCCGTGTCGATGAAGAACCGCTCAACTATGGCGAATCTCGCTTCCAAATCCGGGATGGCGACATTATCAGTCCCCGGATCGAACCGGCCGAGCCGCTGAAAAATCAGTGCCGGCACTTCTTGGAATGCGTCAGAACAGGCAAGCGTCCGGTGAGCGGCGGAGTTGAAGGACGGGATGTCGTGCGCGTGCTCGAGGCCATAAACCGTTCGATCGAATTAAAAGGATTGCAAGTGCCAGTGGAGGATAAGGCGGACTATGTCCACCCAAATTTCAGTGCACCCGAAGCACCCGAATGTTCCCTTCGTTGATTTAGGAGCTCAATACCGGGCGATCGCTGCTGAAATTAATGACGCCATATCAAAAGTAATCCAGGAGTCAGACTTCATCCTCGGCCGCGAGGTGCGCCTCTTCGAGGAAGAGTTCGCCGCTTTCTGCGGCGCGCATTACGCCGTCGGCGTGGATTCCGGAACATCCGCCCTCGAACTGGCTCTGCGGGCGTTTGACATCGGGCCGAGCGACGAGGTCATCACCGCGGCGAACAGTTTCATTGCCTCCGCACTCGGCATCTCCCACGCCGGTGCCAAGCCTGTATTGGTTGACGTCGATCCCTACACCCACACGATGGACGTGAAGGCGGTTGAAAGAGCCATCACCCGCCGCACCAAAGCCATTATCCCCGTTCATTTGTACGGCCACCCGGCGCACATGGATGCGGTCCGGGAACTTGCCGAAAAACACGGCCTTATCGTGATCGAAGACGCATGCCAGGCCCACGGCGCGCGCTACAAGGGCAAGCGCGTTGGATCTTTGGGTCATGCGGCTGCCTTTAGCTTCTACCCTGGAAAAAATCTTGGCGCCTACGGCGACGGCGGCATGGTTACCACCAATGACGGAAAAATCGCCAATCGTCTGGAAATGCTCCGGAACTACGGGCAGAAGGAGAAATACAGGCACCTTTTCCGTGGTTACAACCGCCGCCTCGACACCATGCAAGCTGCCATCCTGCGCGTCAAGCTGAAATACCTGGATAAGTGGAACACGGCCCGGAGCCGGAAAGCCAAGCTGTATCAAAAGCATTTGGAGGACAGCAAAGTCGTGGTGCCAGGCCTGGCCCACGCCGCCGAATCCGTGTGGCATCTTTACGTAATTCGCACCGAGCACCGCGATCAGCTGAAGGAACACCTCGCCAGCAAGGGCCTCAACGTAGGAATCCATTACCCAATCCCCATTCACCTGCAACCGGCCTATCAAGACCTGGGCTATAAGCGCGGGGACTTTCCTGTCACCGAGGCTTACGCCGACAGAATTCTGTCTTTGCCGATGTACGCGGAATTGACTCCCGAGCAAATCAAGCGCGTCTCCCGGGCTGTCGTTGAATTCTTAAGCGCAAAATCGCCCCGCGAGATACCTGCCGGGGCGGATACTTTGCGGGCCAGTCAAATCGCATGAGCTTCCGTCGCGTGCTGGATGTCGCTGGACCGTTGTGCCTGGCGTCAGTTCGTCCATTCAAGGCCGGCGGCGTCATTATCTATGAGCACGTTCTCAATCGGGAGCAAACGCGCCGCCACGTCGAAGCACTCGGCCGCTGGTTTGATTTTATTCGCCTCGGCGACCTTCCCCACCGCCTCCGCGCACAAAGCAAGAAACCATTCTGCTTGCTGACCTTCGACGACGGGAAACGCAGCAACGCCACCGTCGTGGCTCCAGAGCTGAAGCGCCTCGGCGTTCCGGCCGCATTTTTTGTCGTAACTGGCGCTTTGGGTAGCAACACCCCTTTTTGGTTTGATCGCTACTGGGCGCTTCTTGCAAAGTTGCGCGTGGTGCCAAAA
Source organism: Acidobacteriota bacterium (assembly GCA_003224085.1). Classification (GTDB taxonomy): domain Bacteria; phylum Acidobacteriota; class Terriglobia; order Acidiferrales; family UBA7541; genus Acidiferrum. The sequence continues at coordinate 47,882 of QHYK01000093.1, forward strand.
GAACTTGATTTGCACGCGCTGAAACAACTTCCTTATAGCGTGCTGACCGCCCGCATCGGGCAAGCCTGTGCTCGGCACGGCGTGGAAGCTGATTTGAGCAATGACGATATTCGCCCTATGTCCTGGGACGAAGCCAGGCGCCTCGATCAGCAAGGGTTCAGTATTGGGGCGCACGGACACATGCACGCTATCTTGACCCGGGAAACCAGAAGCGAGGCCTTTGAAAACATCGCCAGGAGTCTCGCGACAGTCAGGCAAGAGACCGGCGAGCCCAGTCCCGCTTTTGCTTTTCCCAATGGGAATTACACGCCCGAGCTTGCTCTCCACGCCATGTCTTGTGGCGCCGGCGCAGTTTTGAATACGGAACCCACCTGGGTGGATGACACCTTTCCGCTCTGGCGGCTGCCGCGGGTGCAGTTGTTTTCAGATCACGGTCGGGGAGTCATTCAGTTCAAGCTGGCCTTGGCTGCCACCGGGAGAATTCTCAATAATCCAGATGGCACCGGCAGGAACTACCGGGCGATGAGGAGATTTCGCGACCGGGCATCTGGCAATTCTGATTTCTACACCCAGGCTGCCGCTGACCCCGCGCAAGCAGCTTCACAAAGAGCCCTCGAGCTCCCGCAATAGTAATTCACGCTGCGCTTCGACCGCAGAAAGCAAGGCGCCTTCGCAAACGAGCAAGCCGCGCAACCAAACAATCATCGATGCCAATGGCCATGAATGAACGGTCCCGCCACGAAAGAGCTGTGCTCTCTTCCACTCCTGGGCCTTTCGCTGCAGTGCAGGATTCCATCGAGCGCCTGCGCCCTTCCCTGTCTTCTGCGCTCATCGTGGCTCTCTTTAGCCCTTTGGGCGTCTTGCAATCCCGCGCTGTGCAGAGAATCCTTCTTGCAACCGTTCTTCTCGACATTCCTTTTCAATTTGGGACCCATCTCTTCTACAGTGAAGAAGAGGCCGCTACCGGCGCCCTCAGCGGCTTGAGTATTTCCGCGACGACCATTGCTCTTGCCGGACTCTATTTTTCCTGGTTCTTGACCTCGTTTGTTTCCAGAAATCGCAGCGTGCGTCGCCGGCATATTTTCAACTTGCCTCTCGTCCTTTTCCTGGCTTTTAGCGCCGTCAGCGTCTTCGTGGCTTCCGACGTCAGCCTCGCCTGGTATGAGCTATTCCTCGCCCTGCAGCTCTATCTGGTCTATTTTTACGTGGCGAACAACCTGCGCTCACGCGAAGACGTCCGGTTTGTCGTGTCCTTTCTTTTGACTGGTTGTCTTATCGAGGGCCTCGCCATGATCGTCCTCGAATTCACCGGAATGCCGTCCACCATCTGGGGGTTGCCCACTCATATCCATCTCCAAACCGGCCCTCACGACTCTTTTATTCGCGTTGGAGGCACGGTCGGCTCTCCCAATGAGACCGGCGCCTACTTAAGCCTGTTGCTTCCTCTGGCTGTCTGCCTCTTATTCGCTGACATAACACGCCGGCAAAAATGGCTGGCATGTTCGGTTCTCGCGTCCGGTGGCATGGCACTGATCTTCACGTTTTCGCGCGGTGGCTGGATCGCCTTGGTTCTGGCTGCTCTGATGGTTGGCTTCACGCTGATGCGCACGCGCGGCATGTCCTTGAAGGCAGCGGTTGGAATCCTCGCGATATTGATCGTTCTTTATTTGTCGTTCCACAGTCTCATTGCAGCTCGCCTGTTCAGTAACGATCAGGGCTCCGCCGAGTCGCGCATTCCGTTGATCATGTTGGCCTTTCGCATGATCGCGGACCACCCGATTCTGGGAGTTGGCGCCAATAACTTTTCCCTGGCCATGCTGGCCTATTTGACCTCGGAATTTCGCAACGGATTTCTATACGCCGTTCACAACAAGTATTTGCTGATCTGGACGGAGACCGGAATTGGCGGGCTTTTGGCCTATCTCGCATTCTTAACGGGAGCCCTGCGCCTGGGTTGGAAATGCTGGCAGCAAAATAACGGTTTCTTGTCGATGCTCGCCCTCGCCATTACGGCAGCGATCGCCGGACACATGGTGCACATGAATTTCGACCTCTTTCGGATTGGCCCGGTGCAGGAACTCCTTTGGCTGCTCGCCGGCCTTTTGATTCCCATATATCGCCTTGGTGAACCCGCTTGTCCGCGCGACGGCGTTTTCCCGCGACCCGCGTGGCAGCCGCAAGGCTAAGACATCGAGGGCACTGTTCGGATGAAAGCACTGATTATCACGCCTATTTATCCCACCGCGGAAAGTCCTGCCATCGGAACGTTTGTGAAAACGCAGGTTGAATCTCTCAGGCAGGCCGGGGTTGAAGTCGACGTGCTTCCTCTGAGCGGGCGCTCTCGAAAGTGGAACTATCTGAAAGCTGCGTTTCAACTTCGACGGCGTCTTGGGGAGAACGCCATTGATTTGGTCCACGCCCATATCGGTTTTGCCGGCATGGTGGCGCGCACGCAGCGGCAAGTGCCGGTCGTAGTCACTTTTCACGGCAGCGATTTACTGGGTCTGATCAATGAGCAGGGCAAAACAGCATTCCTCAGCCCACTCGTGGTCAGAGCAGGTAAGATGCTGGCGCGGCACGTGGACGCTGCAATTGTTCAGAATTGCAAAATGGCAGCCCTGCTCAACAACGCGCCGAATGTTTTCGTCATCTCTTGTGAAATCGATTTGAATACCTTCCGGCCGGTGGAAAAAAATCAGGCCAGGGCCGCTCTCGGCTTGAACCAGGACAGGAAATACTTGTTATTCGCCGCCAATCCGCAAATTGCGGTAAAGCGTTTTCCCCTGGCGCAGGCGGTTGCGGAAGAGCTGAAACGGCGCGATGGGTCCACCGAGTTGCTCGTGGTCTACAAGGAACCGCAGGATCGCCTGGCCCTTTTTTTGAACGCTTGCGATGCTCTTGTGTTCACTTCTTACCAGGAAGGATCGCCGAACATCGTCAAGCAAGCGATGGCGTGCAACCTGCCGATCGTCTCTACCGATGTGGGGGATGTTCGGGAAGTCCTCGCGGATGCGAAAGGCTGCTATGTTTGTGACGCCGACGTCGACGCTTTTGTGAAGCCGCTGGAATCCATCCTGGCCGGCCGAGAAAGGACCGAGGGCCGAGCGAAAGTTGAGCACCTTTCGAGACCTTTTGTCGCGCGCGAAATTATCCGGGTATACGAGCAAGTTCTTGGAAAGCGTTCGAGCCAAGTCCAGGAGCGAAATCAGACGGGCGTTCTGATTCCCGACAAACGAACGCAGTGAATCGGAACTGACCTGCGAACATTGTTGGGTGGTTACGCGACATGCGTTTGAGCCATGCAGACTTGCAACATCCGGTCATAATTTGCCATCCGGACAATCGGCTCCTTCGGCGACCGGTCTGAAAAACGTTCATAAAAAACCTCGCGAAAAGTGCCGCTCATGAAAAAGAAGAACCAAAAGCGGGATCGCATCCTGATGCTGCTGGAAAACCTGCCCTTCCCGCAGGATGTCCGTGTCCGACGGGAAGCCTTTGCTCTGAGCTCGGCAGGTTGCCAGGTGGCAGTCATCTGTCCCTCCGCAAAAGGACAGCCTTCTCGCGAAGCCATCCATGGCGTTTGCGTCTACCGCTATCCGGCCCCTACCGCGGGCAATGGTTTTTTCGCGTATCTCTGGGAATACGCGTACTCGATGGCCGCAAGCGCGGCGCTGTCGCTGGTCGCGTTCTTCCGCGAAGGCTTTGATGTGATTCACGCGCACAACCCGCCGGACACGTTTGTCTTCATCGCGTTGTTCTACAAATTATTTGGCAAGCGCTTTGTCTACGACCATCACGATCTGTCTCCGGAAATGTACGCGGCTCGCTTCCGCGGCGGCGGAAGGCCGATGGTTTATCGCACGCTTCTGTGGCTCGAAAAGCTGAGCTGCCGCTACGCCGACCATGTCATCGTCACCAACGAGTCTTACAAGAAATTGGCAATGGAACGCGGCCGCGTCCCCGAGACGCACATTACCATTGTTCGAAACGGATTGGACCTCGACCGCGTGATGGCTCCCGTTGAGCCGGATCGGGCTCTCCGGCAGATAGGCAAAACGATCATCGGCTACGTCGGCGTCATGGGAGTGCAGGATGGTGTCGATTATCTCTTGCGCGCTCTCTATTACCTCATTCACGGCCTCCGCCGAACCGATTTCTATTGCGTCATCGTTGGCTTTGGCGATGCGCTGGAAGACTTGAAAGCGCTCGCGCAAGAGCTGAGCCTTCAGGACTATGTGCGATTCACGGGGCCAATTTTCGGAGAGGATCTCCGCCGGATTCTCGCGGCAGCCGATATTTGTGTGGATTCCGCGCCGGCTAATCCGTACACCGATCGCTCAACGATGTTCAAGATTATGGAATACATGTCGCTGGGCAAACCGATTGTGGGGTTTGATTTGCCCGAGCACCGCTTCACGGCGGGTGGTTCCGCCGTCTACGTCACTCCCAACGATGAACGAGCGTTTGCGCGCGCGCTCGAAAAACTTATGGGCGATCCCGCGCGCCGCGAGGCGCTCGGCGCTTTCGGCAGGGAACGCATCAAAACGCAGCTGGCCTGGGAGTACTCCATTCCGAACCTGCTCGCCGCCTACCGCAAGATTCTGCCCGTCTCAGGAATCCCCGAACCCGAGGCCTCTTGCGAGCCAGCGCGCCTACCGCAAGCGCTGCCGTTTCCGGAGGTCAGCATGAATCCGCAAGCTGGTCCATCGAAAGGCGTGCTTTCTCCGATAAAAGAATTGGAGCCCAAGCAAACATCCCATGTGGCTTGATTGAAGCAAGCATTTCGCAATGCCTTTCGACAGCTCCTTCAGGCAATCCGTTTCAGAGGAGGCAAGAAAATTGAACGTTGTAGCCAACGTTGTGACGGTCGACCCGCGAACCGATTCGTTGTGGGCCAAGCTGGTCGAGCAGGTTCGCAGCAGCGTTTTTCACTCTCCCCAGTGGATGCGGGTAATTTCCAGTACCTACGGGTGGGAGCCGAGCGCCCACATCGCGTTGGATGAGCAGGGGCAGCCCCTGGCAGGCGTTCCGTTCTGCCGGATTTCGGACATGCTGGGGGAACGCATCGTCATGTTGCCGTTCTCCGATTACTGCGACCCCCTGGTGAATGACCACGAGTTGTGGCACGTCCTGATTGATCCGCTGGTGTCCGAACACATGCCTCTCAGTGTGCGCTGCCTGCACAATGATCTGCCACTGGGCGACAAGCGGTTCACACTTGCGAAGCAGGCGAAGTGGCACTGCCTTAACCTGCGGCCGGATCTCCAGGCGCTCTGGAAAACCATGCACGATTCCACGCACCGCGCGATCCGGAAATCGGAGCGTGAGGGCGTTAGGGTGCGGATGGCGGAGTCGGAGCAAGAGCTGCGTATCTTCTTCGAGATGCACCTGAAAATCCGGAAATACAAATACGGTTTGCTGGCGCAACCTTACAGCTTCCTGCAAAACATCTGGCGCCATTTCGTGGAGCCGCAGCACGGATTCCTGATGCTCGCGATTCACGAAGACAAGATCGTGGCCGGCGATTTTTTTCTGGAGTGGAAGGACACGCTGTACTACAAATTCAACGCCTCGCTCCCCGACGATCTTTCTCGCCGGCCGAACGACCTGCTCATCTGGAGCGGAATGCAAGAAGGAAAAAAGCGCGGCCTCACCTACCTGGACTTCGGGCTAAGCGACATCGACCAGGATGGCCTCATTCGCTACAAATGCAAGTTCGGCACCGAAGAGAAGACCATTTCCTTCCTCCATTACTCGCCGAACGGAGGGCCGACGCGCACACAAAAGGAAATTCGCGAGCTGCTCGGAAAACTCACCGCACGTTTTACCGACCACCAAGTCCCCGACCAGATTACCGAGAAGGCTGGCGAGGATTTGTACCGGTTGTTTAGCTAGTCTAGCCCACCCCCCAGCCCACCCGCTGTCCCCCGTTCTTGCGTAAGTGCGGATTCCAAAGGACTTAGCTTTTGCCCAACTCCTTTCGACCGAACCGTCCGGCTGGCCCCAGGTCCAGACGGACATGAGGAGCTACATTTACAGCGACATCAATGGAAACGCTCGTCCAGGTCGTGGGGGAGGCTCGGGACCTGGGAGCAATTCAGCATCAGCAGATTTTTTCCGACCGACCAAATCAGCCCTGGCCCGCTCGGACGCTCACGTGAGCAGGTCCGGGTTCAGTGCCGCGGCAAGGAACTTGATTGATACGCGCCGAGGTCGAACGAACCGCCGTGAGGGCGCGGGTTTCCGGCGAAGTCGGAGTAGATGTACTTCTTCAGGTCGGCGGCGAGTTCTTTAGGCAATCCTGGCAGAGTTGCGGGATCGACACCCTTGGCGAGCGCGGGGCTGTGAGGTAGCAGGGCAAATCCATCAGCAAGTCTATCGTTGGGGCCGTCCTCCAAAGTGGGCTGCGGAGATGTTTCCCTCGTTTTTGCAGGAAGAGGAATTTCCGGCTGCGCTCGGAATGACGAGGAAAGGGCTTGTTCGGCAGGGATGCTTGGATCGAGATCCGGCGGGCGGGCGAAGAGGGGATCTGCGGAGAGGAACTGAGAATCGGCGTCCGCGAGAAGATTCGAACTGCCGAAGCACAGGTTCGCAAAGTAGTGGATGTTCTCGATGGTATGTTCTTCCGCGTAGCAGGGGTGAGAGGCTCCCGCGGCAACAACAAGATTGTTGACGACGTAGCCGTCGTGGGAATTGTTGACGGTGATGGAAGCGTCGGTCCTGTCGGGAAGGTCGAGGACATTTTTGTAGCAGGTGTTGTTGACAAACCAGAAGTTCGTCACCGTGTAGGCTTCCAGGCAGCGACCGCCGTTTCCATAGACAACATTGCTGATGACGAGAGCCGGCGGCGTGTTGGCGGAGCTGTAGTCGTAAGTGCGATTGCTTAGGTCGAGGATGATGCCGTTGCCGTCGGAGTGCTTCGAGCTTTGATCGACTTCGCCGGCGACGACGTTGTTGGAAATGATGTTGTGGAAGCCGGGATAGCGGTCCAACCACTGATCGGAGTTGAACGAGATGCCGCTCGACCAGCTATACCATCGCGGGACTCGGGTAGAAGGCGGCACGTAGCCGTTGTGAACGATGACGTTGTGATCGGCGGTGAGGTAGTCGCAGCCGATGGAGCCGATGCCGGAGCCGCCGGTGCCGGTGATGGAATTGTCGATGAAGCGCAGATGATGACCGCCGCGGCAGAAGAAACCATCGCCGGCGCTGCCGCGGCCGTCCAGATGGAGGCCGCGAAATTCCAAATAGGAAGGGCCGGAAGGAAATTTGCCGGACCCGAGCCTGAACATGGGAGAAGCGTCGGCGGGGCCGGTATAGACGATGTTGGCGGGGCCGTGGCCACAGCTTTTGTAGACGATCCACGCGGAGGGCGCGCCGCTCTGGGGCGAAGCGAAAGAAGAGTCCAGGTTATAGGTACCGGGGAGAAGGCAAACGGTGGTGCCAGGGCGAGTGGCAGCGGCGGCGCCGCGAAGCGTCTTGGGGGAAGATGGATCGCTCCCGGAATTTTTGTCGGTTCCGGAAGGCCCGGCGTAGATGGTGCAATGGGAGGAGCAGGGCCCGCGGTCGAATTCGCGGATGACGGTAAAACCTTTGACCGGATAAATCAGCAACGAAGAAAAAGCAGCAATGGCAAGCGAGGTTAGTAAGATCGCTCCGCGGCTGGCGCGGTCGGGAAAAGCCTCGGGCTTGCTTGCAAAGCGCGAAGACATAAAAAAGTTCTGCTGAATACAAGGGCAGCCAGAAGAAGCCATGATAGCCGCTGGGAAGAAAATGGCTTCCGGCGAGGGATCGAAGGCATTCTCGGGAAAAGGCAACCCCATCCGCAATCGGGTGAATGCTTGCACCTGGCCGAGCTTCCACACCTGTTGATTCCCAAGCTCGAAATGGACGCTCCCTGGGGATTTTCTGGATAGCGGGCCAGGTATATCCCCGATTTCCGGGATGGCCGGCCGCTTATAGCGTGTAGGCAGAACGAGATGCAGGGGTAGGGAAGTCCACGCCCGACCCAAGGCAAGCCGATGAGCAGCAGCCTGCGAAATATTGGTGCGAACGCGCTTTCGATTCTCACGAGTGACGTGATGAACCGCGCGACCAGCTTCGTGATCTATGCGATGGTGGCGCGCAAGTTCGGCGCGTTTGAGTTTGGGCAAATGTCACTCGCGCTGTCGCTTTTTTACATTTTTCTGATCTTTGCCGCGGCGGGTTGGAAAACGCTGCTCATAAGGGAGGTGGCGAAAGACCGGTTGCAGACGCAGAAGTATTTAGTCAACGGATGCCTGATCGTGGGCGTGATGTCGTTGGCATCGCTCGGGGTGGTATTCGGTTTCGTGCGCGCCGTGCACTACGTGGCGGGGACGAAGCTGGTGGTGCTGCTGCTCTCGCTGGGACTGTTGCCCTCCGCGATTTCGGCGATTTGTGAAGGAATTTTTCAGGCGTGGGAGCGGATGCACTACATCGCTTACGTGAACGTGCCTTCCAACCTCACAAAAATGACGGGCGCGTACCTGCTGCTGTTTTGGAACCGCGGATTGTACGCCGTCATTCTGCTGTTGCTCGCCGCGTTCTTTACCGTTGCGGGCGTGGAACTGTGGCTGGTGTTGACGCGGTTCCAGGCAGAGCCAGCCCCGGGGCGCGACAGACGCGGCGCGGGCATTGACCTGCGGTTTGCCCTGAGTACGCTGCGTTCGGCGAGCACGTTTTTGGGGATTGACAGCACGTGCGCGGTTGCAGGAAACCTGAACATCATTCTTCTGTCGAAATTGGCAACCGAGAAGGAGGTAGGCCTGTTTAGCGCGGCGACGCAGATGATGGTGCCGCTGCTGCTGGTGTATCAGAGCATCGCGCAAAGCATTTTTCCGGTGATGTGCCGGAAAATCGAGCCGGGGCTGCGAACGTTGAGGCGGATTGCAGAACAAGCGATCGAGGTGCTGCTGGCGTTGGCGGTACCGACCGTGGCGGGAATCTTTTTTGTGGGCCAATGGGCGCTCTCGGTTCTGTACAAGAATCACGCCTTTGCCGAGGCCGTGCCGGCGCTGCGAATCATATCGTGGCTCCTGGTGCCGCAAGTGTTCTCAAGCGTACTGGGACAAGTGCTGGTGGCCACACGCCGGGAGAGAATCACGCTGAAGATCGCGATGGTCAGCGGGGCGTTGAATCTTGTTGTTGGGTGGCCGCTGATCCGGTGGTTTGGCTTGGAGGGTGCGGCCACGATAACGGTGGTCACGGCATTGGTCGGCAGCATTCTGCACTGCATTCCCGTGGCGCGGCTGCTCTCGGGAATCTCCGTGCTCAGGACCATTTGGAAGCCCGTTGTGGCGGCGGGCTGCATGGCTGTTTATCTAGCCGTGGCCATCACACGCGTGGATATCTTTGCAGGTTTGTCGGCCACACTGGTTTACCTGGCTGTCTTTGTTCTGTTGGCGGTCTGGGCGTCGGGCGGGCCGCGTCAGTTCAAAGAAAAGTATCTCGTGCTCCCGGATAAGGCTGCGGAAGAGAATTGAAACAGGAAAATATCGGGCTTATGTTGCGGAAAGAACGCTTGAGGGTCGCGCTGGTTTCCGTGAGCTTCGGGGAGTATTGCATGCGGCTGGCGAATGCCCTTTCGCCGCATGCCGACGTTTTGCTGGTAATGCCGGAAATGGTGGTGCGGCCTTATGCGGGAAAGCTCGATGGCCGGGTGCGCTTGTTTTCGTATGCGAATCCCCGGCTGAGGCAGCCCCTGCGGCAGCTTCGAACCATTCGAACGGTGATGCGGGAGATCGCAGCATTCTCGCCGGAGGTGATCCACTACCAGGGCTTCCATATATGGTTTGATTTGGCGCTTGGGGCGTGGCACAGGTATCCGCTGGTGTTTACGGTTCATGATTTTCGCGCGCATCCCGGAGACAGGCTCACGCAAAAGACGCCGTTTTGGGTTGAAATGCTTGCGCGGCGGCGTGCGGACCAAATTATCGTGCACTCCCAGCATGTGGAAGAGTTGCTGGGAAGAGAGCTCGGCGGCAAGGCGAGAAATATTCATCGCATACCACACCTTCAAATTGGCAGCGGGACGGGGTCGGCCAAGTTCGAGGAAGAGGAAAAGTTGATTCTCTTCTTTGGGCGGATTTGGGAATACAAGGGGCTGGAGTATTTGATACGCGCGGAACCGCTCATCAGCGCGCGAGTGCCGCAGGCGCGGATTTTGATTGCGGGTCAAGGAGAGGATTTTGAGCCTTACCGGCGAATGATGAAGAATCCGGAGCGCTTTCTCGTCGACTATGAATACATTTCCGAAGAGCGCACGGCCGAATATTTTCATCGTGCTGCCGTTGTGGTTTTGCCGTACATCGAGGCCTCACAAAGCGGCGTAATTTCCCTGGCCTACTCGGCGGGAAAGCCGGTCGTGGCGACAACGGTCGGTGGGCTTCCGGAAATGGTCGAGGACGGGCGGACGGGCTTCCTTGTGCCGCCGCGCGATGAGTCTGCTTTGGCGGATGCGGTAGTGCGGCTGCTCGAGGATCGGAAACTGCGGCGTGAAATGGGAATCTGTGGGAAGAAGAAGCTCGAGGCAGAGTGTTCGCCGGAACTGGTGGCCCAAAAGACGATGGAAATTTATCGTCGCGCGATAGAGGGAATCGCTTACGCGGAGAAAGCAACGGTCGTCAGAGATGCTTCAGCAGCGATACCGCGGACCGGTGGCGGAAATTAAAAACACGCGAGAGGGAGGTGCCAGCCTGCGCCACTTCTCGCAGCGGCACTTGAACTCCCCCTCGCGCGGGATTGAGACGGGGCAGGGGCTAGAGAAAGCCGTCAGGCAATGTCTTGTAGTCGAGCGGTCCGTCGCTCCTTGGGCAAGTACCTCGTTGGTCTTCAGTCGATACATAAGCATACACCACTCTAGTGCTGATAGGCGCCGGGGTCGGAGCCGCCGCCTGGGGGACGGGCTTTGCCGTTGATGTCGGTGTAAATGTAATTCTTGAGGTCGCTCAGGATGGCCGAAGGCAAACCGGACAGAGTGCTGGGATCAATCCCCTTGCCGTAGGCGGGGCTGCCGGGCTGCAAAATGAGGTCATTGCCCAGCTGCAACGGAGGCAGCGCCGAGAAATAACCATACTGGGTCAAAGACGGCGGATTGACGAAGAGGGGATCGGCCTGGAAGAGTTGCGAATTGCTGAAGTTGGGAGAGCTGCCGAAGTACAAGTCGGCGAAGTACTGGATGTTGGAGTTGGTGCCCTCCTGGATGTAGGTGGGATAGAGGGAACTCCAGGCGACGGAGATGTTGTTGATGAAATAGCCGTTTTGCGAGCCGTTGGTGGAGAAGGAGCCGGCGGTACCGAGGGTGGGGTCGAGATTGTTGTCGTAGCAGGTGTTGTTGACGATGTAGAAGTTGGTGACGATATAAGCGTGGATGCAGCGGCCACCATTGCCGTAGACGACGTTGTTGATGATGAGGACGGGCGGGGTATTGGCGGTGGAAGCATTATAGGAGCCGTTGGAGAGATCGAGAATGATGCCGTTGCCGTCGGTGTGGTTGGTGGAGGAATCGAATTCGCCGACGACGATGTTGTTAGCGATGATGTTGTGGAAGCCGGAGTAATTGTCGAACCACTGATTGGAGTTGTAGGAGATGCCGCTGGTCCAGCCGTACCACTGGGGGGTGGAGGTGGAGGCGGGCAGGTAGCCGTTGTGGTTGATGAGGTTGTGGTCGGCGGTGAGGTAGTCGCAGTCGCGGGTGCCGATGCCGGCGGTGCCGGTATCACTCATGGAGTTGTTGATAAAGCGGAGATGGTGAGTGCCCTGGCACCAGAAGGCATCGCCGGAGTTGCCATGGCCATTGAGGTTGAGGCCGCGGAACTCGATATAGGAGACGCCGCCGGAGGGGAAGGAGCCGGAGCCGAGGCGGAAGAGGGGAGAAGCGTCGGCAGGGCCGGTATAGACGATGTTGACGGGGCTGTCGCCGTAGCTTTTGTAAGTGATCCAGGAAGAGGGCGTGCCGCTGGAGGGCGGGGTGAAGGAGGAGGAGAAGTTATAAGTGCCGCCGAGGAGGCAGACGACCGAGCCCGGGGAAGTGGCGTTGGCGGCGCCGGAGAAGGTTTTGGGGGCAGAGACGGAAGCACCGGAATTGGAATCATTGCCGGAGGGAGAGGCAAAGAGGGTGCAATCGGAAGCGGTCGAGCCGTTGCTGTTCGCCACCGTAATGCTGAGGTTGCTGGACGCGGTGTGGGCGGTGGCGTCTGTAACTTGGACGGTAAAGGGGAAAGAGCCGGCAGAAGTGGGAGTGCCGGAGATGCTGCCGGAAGAGCTGAGCGCAAGGCCATTGGGCAGAGAGCCACTACCGAGTGACCAGCTATACGGAGTCGTACCACCGGTGGCCGTCAGCGTGCCGTTGTAACTCTTCGTCAGAATGCCACTAGGAAGCTGGGTCGTGGTGATCTGCAGCGCGGAACTGCCGCCGGAGCCCGAACCCGAACTTTGCATCACTTCAATTCCGTTGATCTTGGGATTTTCGACGGAACCGGGAATGAAGCTGAGACTCAGGCGTCCACTGGTGACCGTGACGGGGAAAGTTTTCCGCACCGCGATGTTCATTCCGCCGGCGGCGGCGTAGATATCAAAACTCGTGAGGACTTGGGTGCCATTGACGGCGATGCTGAAAATGCGCTGGCCAGGACCGGTGACATAGGTTTCAGCAAAGTCCAGGGTTACGTTGTAATTGCCGTTGGCCATGGGGATCGAGTAGCTAAAGGCGGAGCGGCCGCTGCCGTAACGCTCGGTGCGGTAAATCTGGGGATAGGAAGTGCCGGAAACGGTGTTGGAATTGGTATAGGCCGCGCCGCCCTGGAAGTACTGATCGGCGAGCCAAGTATTGCCATTTGGATCCGTATAGGCGGAGGTAGCGCCTGCATTGACCCTCGCGGACGTCGGTGAGGGCGGCGGCGTGGTTGACGCCAGCACGGCTTCGATCCCGTTGATCTTTGGATTCTCGATGGATCCGGGTATGAAATTGATGCTCAGGGTTCCATTGGTGACCGTGACAGGGAAAGTTTTCTGAATTGCAATGTTCCTGCCGCCAGCCGCGGCGTAAATATCAAAGTTCGTGAGGACTTGCGCGCCATTGATGGCGACGCTGAAAATACGCTGGCCGGGACCAGTGACATAAGTCTCGACAAAATCGAGACTGACGCTATAGCCGCCGTTGGCAATAGGAATGGAGTAGCCAAAGGAGGAGTGGCCGCTGCCGTAACGCTCGGTCCCAAATACCTGAGGATAGGAACTGCCGGAGATGGAATTGGAATTGGCGTAGGTCGCGCCGCCGGTGAAGTATTGATCGGCAAGCCAGGTATTGCCGTTCGAATCTGTCAAAGAGGAGGTCGCGCCCGCGTTAATGCGGACCGAGGCAGCGCCGACTGGTGCGGGACTGCTTAACATCGAAACCAGAAAAAAAACCAAGGTTCCCCAAGATAAGAGAGAAAAAGCTTTAGCGTTCAACGACACACCCCATGAGGCGGTTTCGGGACGCGTTGTTAACTTTTCAGCGGCCCCAAACGAGCAATGTGGGAGAATTGAATTTGAGAAGGGGCTGAGGAGGACCTGGCTGGGGCGAAGCGGTCTGCCTGGGTTTGGCCCGTGATGCCGTTCTCAACGTCCCAATTACGAGCGAGAGCATAAAGCGGAGGCGTTTCTCCAGGCTGTCAGTAGGGAAATGATTCTGGTGTCAGACCTTATGGTTCGGTCGCGTCTCCCGATGTCCTACAGCAGGGCGGGCGGCTCGCGCCTGCCCCTTTGTGTTGCGCCTAGCCAGCCAATTGCCGGAAAAAGCCCCGGTTTGAAATGAGGGATTCCGGCAGTTTGTTTCAGGTGACTTCCCGGTTGCCCGGTGGGGCACGGGCGGATGACGGTACCCAAAGGATTATGAATACACGCCGAAGTTCTGGGTCGGGAGCCCATGCTGCGAAAACCGCACTCAAGAAACCAGCAGAAGCCATAGCGTCTCTCTATCCCGAGATTCTCAAAGGCATGCCCGTGGGTATGCTGGTCTTGCATTTGGAGAATCCGCGCGATTCGAAGACATTCAGGATCATAGACATCAATCCGGCCGCGGCATCTTTAACGGGGACAACCTTGGAAGACTTTCGCGGCAAAACGCTCGCCGATTTTCCCAAGCTCTTGAAAACGACGCTGCCGGTCTCTTGTCTGGAGGCTCTCCGCGCTCAGGAGCCAATGGATCTGGGTGAGATTACCTACGGGGATGAGCGGATCCGAGAAGGCATTTACGCCGTCAGGGTATTCCCGCTGTCCCTTGATTTTCTGGGAGTCGCTTTTGAAAACCTCACGGACCGGAGGCGATCGGAACGCGCGTTGCGTGAGAGCGAAGAGCGGTTTCGTTTGCTCATTCAAGGCGTCCAGGAATACGCCATTTGTCAGCTGGACCCGTCGGGTAACGCGGTGAGCTGGAATCGGGGAGCGGCGCGCCTGAAGGGCTATCACGCGGAGGAAATCATCGGAAAACACTTTTCGGTGTTTCACCCGAAAGAGGATGTGTTGAACGGAAAGCCGGAGCGCCTTCTGGCGGAGGCGGTGCGAAACGGGCAAAGCGAAGACGAAGGATGGAGGGTCCGCAAAGACGGATCGCGCTTCTGGGCAAACGTTGTTCTCACGGCGCTACGGGATTCTAGGGGGAACTTGCGCGGTTTCGCCAAACTTACCCGGGACATGACCGAGCGACGCGAAAGGGAAGAAGCGCTCACGAGGGCGAAGGAAGTGCTGGAGCTCCGAGTCGAACAGCGTGCCGCAGTCCTCACCCGAGTGAACGAAGAACTGCGTGTGGAGATTGCAGAACGCAAGCATGCTGAGGAACAATTTAAGGAGACGCTCGACCAGCTTCGCGCGCTAGCCGCGCGCCTTCAGAGCGTCCGCGAGGAAGAGCGCGCCTCCGTGGCGAGGGAGATTCACGACGAACTCGGCCAGGCGTGCACGGCGATCAAGATGGACCTGGCATTGATTGGCCGCAAGATCTCAAAGAGGCAAGCCCCGCTGCGCTCGAAAATCGAATCTTCGATGAGGTTGGTGGATGACATGATTGTGACGCTGCGGAGGATTGCCTCGGATCTGAGGCCGAGAGCCCTGGATGATCTTGGGCTTGCAGCCGCGCTTGAGTGGCAGGGCCAGGAGTTCGAGAAACGCACCGGGATTCACTGCCATTTGATTCTGCCGGGGGAACCGTTGAATCTGGATTCGGAACGATCGACAGCCATCTTTCGAATCTTTCAGGAATCGCTGACAAATGTCGCGCGCCATGCGCAAGCAACGACGGTCGAGGCGCGCCTGGAAATGGAAGACGACCAGATTCTTTTCCGCGTCCACGACAACGGCAAGGGCTTTGACCCGCAACAAGCCAAGGCCAAGAAATCCCTCGGCCTGGTCGGGATGCAAGAGCGCGCGCACCTCCTCAAGGGGGAGGTGCGCTTTGAGGGGATTCCCGGCTCCGGCACGACCATGATTTTGCGCATTCCATTGCAAACGTCAACCCCGCCCCGGCAGGATACATAATGAGAGTACTGATCGCTGACGACCACGCCGTATTTCGTCGTGGGCTCAAAGAAACCATTGGCGAAGCCTTCCCCAAAGTCGCTTTCGGCGAAGCAAAGACCGCAGAGGAGGCCCTCGCTTTTGTCCGCCAGCAGGACTGGGAACTCGTGATTCTGGACATTAGCATGCCCGGCAAAAGCGGACTGGATATCCTGAGTGACCTCAAGCGCCTCCGGCCGAAACTGCCCGTTCTCTTCCTGAGCATGTATCCCGAAGAGCAGTATGCCCGGAGGGCGCTCAAAGCCGGCGCTGCTGGTTACTTGACCAAGGACAGCGTTCCCGAAGAGCTGAAGACCGCCGTGCGGCGCGTGCTGTCGGGTGGCCGTTACGTGAGTGTAACTCTCGCGGAACGTTTGGCTTACGATTTGCGAAAAGGAGCCGACACTCCGGTTCAAGAACTTCTTTCTGACCGCGAATTTCAGGTGTTGCGAATGATTGGGGCCGGAAAGACAGTCAAGAGCATCGCGGACGAGCTTTCTCTCAGCGTAAAAACCGTGAGCACTTATCGCTCTCGAATCCTGGAGAAAACAGGGATGAAAACTACGGCCGAACTGATCCGCTTTGCCCTGCGCTCCCAGTTAGTGGACTAAAGGAAGTTCAGGTGTCAATTTTTGAGGCGCACGGGCGCGGATTTGTGGGACGGCAACTCTCATCCGCGGGTTGCCTTGTCCTACAACCGATTGCGGATTCTACCCGATGTTTTTCCCGGCGGATTTGTCATTCTTTATGGATGAACGGGAAGTCCTCGCGAAGAAGGAAAACAATGCGGGTCTTCATTACGGATGACTCCAAAATCGTTGTGGAGCGAATGGCGGATCTCCTGAAGGATGTGGCAGGGGTGGAGGTTGTCGGCCAGGCAGGCAATGCGCTGGACGCGATCCTCTCCATCCAGCAAACGAATCCAGACGCCGTCATCCTGGATTTGCAAATGCCAGGTGGCTCGGGTCTGGATGTGCTGCGAGCCATCCGGCGCGGGCATCCGGGTCTTCAGGTCCTGATTTGCACGAACTACCCGTATCCTCAATATCGTTGCGAATGTTTGGCTGCCGGTGCCAACTATTTCTTGGATAAGTCCGCCGATTTCGACAAAATCCCCACCATCTTCCGCCAGTTGATCCGAAGCACCTCAAAACGAACCCACGCGGCTCGCTGAAGGCGAAGGTTAGCTCCTTCTCTTCTAAGGAGGCAGGGTCTTCCTGCCTAGTTTCCACTCTCACGAAACATTTAGAACGAGAAAGTGTGCCTAGTGCTGATAGGCGCCGGGGTCGGAGCCACCGCCTAGGGGGCGGGCTTTGCCGTTGATGTCGGTGTAAATGTAATTCTTGAGGTCGCTCAGGATGGCCGAAGGCAAACCGGACAGAGTGCTGGGATCAATCCCCTTGCCGTAGGCGGGGCTGCCGGGCTGCAAAATGAGGTCATTGCCCAGCTGCAACGGAGGCAGCGCCGAGAAATAACCATACTGGGTCAAAGACGGCGGA
>QHYK01000094.1 GCA_003224085.1 Acidobacteriota bacterium
CGATTCTGCGATGAGCAATCTCGTCATTCTTTTTGTCCATTTCCTTGCTACCCTGGCCCGCTTGCTCGGACCTAGGGGCGTCCGTTCCATAGTTGTGGAGTCCCTTATCCTTAAGCACCAACTCTTGATAGTGGCTCGCTCACGGCAACGATCGCCGAATTTATGCACGTCGGACCGCATCCTCGCCGGCTTAAATGGCACTCTTGGTACGTCCCACTCGTCTGCTCCGTTCCGCAATCGTTCTGAAGCCTTCGACACTGCTAGCCCTTCATAAAGCCATGAGCAAGGGAAAGTACCGGATGCTGTTCTCCCCGGATCGCCGCCGTCAGCCCGGCCCGAAAGGTCCGAGCGCAGAACTCATCCTTGCGGTCGTCGAAATGAAGCAACGAAATCCCAACTGGGGCTGTCCGCGAATCGCTCAACAAATGGCCTTGGCGTTCCATCTCCAAATCGACAAAGACGTGGTTCGCAGGATTCTCGGCCATCACTACCAGCCGGGACATTCCTCCGGTGATCCTTCCTGGCTGACGTTCCTGGGCCACATGAAAGACAGCCTCTGGAGCATGGATCTGTTCAGGTGCGAGTCGGCAACGCTGCAGACCCATTGGGTCCTGGTCGTCATGGATCAATATACGCGCCGGATCATTGGGTTCGGCGTCCATGCGGGCGACGTCGATGGTGTCACCCTCTGTCGGATGTTCAACCGTGCCATTCGAGGGCCCGCGGACGGCCCGATCCTACGCGGCGTGAAGGGTGGGCCGCTTGAACTGAACATGCTGGCGAAGCGAGTCATCCGGCCAGCACTACGCAACCGCGAGAACTACCGCAACGGCGAGTCGAAAAATTGGAAGCCGCTTGAGTGGCAAGGCTTCTATTCGCTCCGTCGAGGCATCGCTACGCAGCTAACCGCGATAACCCGCGATCCGATGGCAGCCAAGGGGCTGTTGCGGCATTCCAGCGTCAACACAACTCTGGCGCACTACATCAAGGACGTGCCAGAAGTCACGGCGAACGGAATGGCGCAAGTTGAACAGCTATTTGACAAGCTCGATGCTGGCGAGCAGGTAGTCCAGTAAAGTTGATTGTGATAAGACTGTGATAAAAAGCCGCGCAATCACTCGCCTCAACCGAAAGGGCAGTTCTTCTAACTCCGACGCTGCTTTGGGTTTAGTGGCGGAGGAGGGGGGATTCGAACCCCCGAGACCCTTTCGAGCCTAACGGTTTTCAAGACCGCCGGTTTCAACCGCTCACCCACTCCTCCGTTTTTAATTCTAGCGTATTCTGTGAGTTAGCGGTCATTTTGCTACACTCGGGACTCGAATTGCTGCATTTTGGTGCAAGGGGTGTGGCTAAAGCCGGCGGAGAGTCTTCTTCATGAGCGCGCTCCTTGGCTCACCCAAAGCAGCGGCTGCCGTATGGGGTAGTTGCGAATGATTTCTTCGACAGTCGGATCTGGATCAGCTTGCTCCAGACCGCGAGATATTGCGGCTTCGAAAGCGAGATTCCCGCGAATAGGAGGCTCGGTTGCCGCACGGGCCATTCATCGAAATACTCGACAGCATGCGCGTGAGGCCACGTTTTCTTATCCGCGATGAAGGGAAACACAAAAGCCATTGCTTTTTGCAAACCCTCGACCATCGGGAAGGGAATAAGAGAAAAGATTGTCCTCGCGCGTCGACAGGATTTGGCAGACGGTGGACATGACATCAAGGTTGAAAAGGCAATAGCCGTAAGGTTTTGTGCGGCTCAGCTCTCGAGGGAAGCTGCCATTTTCGGCGATCTGTTCGGGCAGAAGGACTTCCTTAAATCGCTTTCGACAAGATTCGCGTAGCTCATTGTCGGCTGTAAACGTCGCAAACTCTAACCCCTGCATTAGCCAGCAAGTCCCGTGATTGTTCTTCGCGTCCCGCTCTTCCTGGCCGTTCTTCGACGTCGTCATCCAATCCAGATAATCGACGAACCACTTTCGCAAGCCGCGCATTTCCGCTGCAGAAAGAGCGCCAGACTTCTCCAGTATCGAGATGGAACGAACAACTTCGACGAGATGAATCGTGTCGATGATCCCCGTTCCCCTTCCCGTAGTCACTCCGTGAATTGCCTGAGCGTACTGAAGGTTTGCGTGCATTAGCGTGGCGGGGTCAAGAAACCAGGCTCGTAAGTGTTTCGCAGCATGCGCCTCGCAGCGGAGCTCGCGCGTAAGCAGCCACGCTGCGGTCAACGCGGGGACCTGCAAACTCAATTGAATAAGGGCATGACGGTGCGCCGTGAAATTGTCGGGATTGGACATGCCGTCACGGCGGATATACGGACCGGAAGGATTTTGGGGATCGGGCCACCAGTAGTCCCCTTCGGAAAAATAATCGTGCTGCCCGCCCGCGCTCCGCGGACTCGAGAACGCGGTGATTGTTACCGGCAATTCCTGGACGTATCGGTCCGCCGCGCTGAGGATCGTCGATGGCATGGCCCTGCTGCGCGACGCGAGCGAGCTCTTTCCGGAATCGAGCAAGGTTCGGAATGGTCCGGGGAGTTACCACGCGCTTCAGGCAAAATTCCAGAGGCGTTTCTCGAGCGGACTCCAGGCGCTGGCGTCGTACACGTGGTCAAAATATTTGGGAGTCAGCAGCGGCTGGTTCAACGTCGAGAATAGCGGAACCGGCGGCAATGGAGGCACGGTAACGGAAAACTATTTCGATAAAGCCTGTCTTACGGGCCTTGCGCATTTGATATCCCGCAGGATGTTACCTTGAGCGCCGATTATGAATTGCCCTTTGGGCGCGGAAAGAAGTACCTCACGCACGGGCCGTTTTCGTGGGCCTTAGGGAATTAGGAAACCAACCTGTTCTTCATCGGGCGCTCTGGACAGAACTTTCAGATCACCAACGGAAGCGCCGATCCCGCGGCCATTTCCGGGAGCGGAGGGATTGGTAAGACCTCGGTGAGCGGCTACGATCGTCCAGACTTGGTGCCCGGGCAACCTCATCCTTCGAATCAAAGTCAACTCCAGTGGTTCAATCCGGGGCCTTGTGCATCATTCCGTCTTCTCCCGGGCAGACTGCTCCAAAAGGCGCTTTGGCCCCGATGTGCACGGACGCCCTGCCTGGCGGCTTTCCTGTTTTTGGAGACCTGGGTGTGGGTGTTCTGCGTGACCAATTCTTCTGTGACGTTGATTTCTCCTTGTCGAAGCGCTTCCGAATTTCCGAGCAGAAGAGTCTGCAGATTCGCGCCGAAGCTTTCAACATTTTTAATATGCAGATACTATATAGGAACTCCGGGCGCGGACGTCACTTCCGGCACGCTCGGAGTCATCCACAGCATCGCAAGCACGCCGCGAAAGTTGCAACTCGGAGCGAAATTTGTTTTTTTAAGAGGGAGCGCTGGCTGGCTTTCGATTGCGCAACCATTTACTTTGTGGCACGGCGGCCTCACGCCGCCGTGCTTGGGCCGGTGGAGCTGAGCACCTAGCGGGGGCGTTGAGAATGAGCAAAAATCAAACGTCGCGACGAGAATGGATCTTCGAGAGCGGCTTGGGGGCAGCCGCGGCAGCCCTCTCGGGCAAAATGGCGAGCTTTGCCACAATCGATGGCCGCCCCTTCGAGCCAATGCAGGCAGAAGCTAAAACAGCGCCAACAACCGGTGACGAAAAGGACCGCGTTCGCCGGATGAAGTGGTGGCACGAGGCCCGCTTCGGGATGTTCATTCATTGGGGGCTCTACAGCGTCCTCGGCCGTCACGAGTGGGTCATGGAGAACGAAGGCATCCCGGTTTCGGAATACGCCCCCCTGGCCCAACAATTCAAGCCGAAGCCGTTTCCTGCACGCGACTGGGCCAAGCTCGCGCGCGAAACGGGCATGCGCTACATGGTCATGACCACGAAGCACCATGAAGGCTTCTGCCACTTCGACACCAAAACCACGGATTATTGTTCGCCAAAGCAAGGACCGGGCCGCGATCTCGTCCGCGAATATGTGGACGCCGCTCGCGGCGAAAGCCTGCGCGTCGGTTTTTATTATTCGTTGATGGACTGGCACCATCCGGACGGCGCACGCTGCGCGAAGGATGAGGCCGCACGCAAGCGCTTCGTCGAATACATTCATACGCACGTTCGAGAGTTGATGACCAATTATGGAAAGATCGACGTGCTTTGGTATGACGTGGCGTGGCCGCTCGACGCCGCCGGCTGGGAGTCCGAGCGCATGAACAAAATGGTGTTCGAGCTTCAGCCGGATATTATCGTCAACAACCGCAACAAGCTTCCGGGCGATTTTTCGACTCCCGAGCAACAGATTAAGGCGGATACGGAAGGCCGCGCCTGGGAAACGTGCATGACGCTCAACGACAGTTGGGGATACCAACGGGCCGATGATGATTGGAAGAGCCCCAGGCGGGTGATACAAAATCTGATTGCTTGCTCGCGCGACACCGGTAATTATCTGCTCAATATCGGTCCCCGTGCCGACGGCAGCGTGCCGGAAGATTCCGTCCGCGTGCTGACCGAAGTCGGACAATGGCTGCGCCGCAACGGGGAAGCGATCTATGGATCCGATCCCTGCCAGCCCCGCCGCTCGAACTACGCGAGCTTCACGCGCAAGGGCAACACGCTTTTCATGCACGTGCACTTTTGGCCAGGCCATTACGTGGCGATCGCGGGGCTGCAAACAAAAGTGAAATCCGCGCGGTTGCTCGCGTCCGGCCAAAAGATAGATTTCCAGCAGGATCCCTACCGCGTCCGTCTCACCGGCCTGCCCGAAGAGGTGCCCGACCATCCTGTGACGACCATTGCTCTGGAATGCGAAGCCGAACCTACCCAAGACAATATTTTTGTCCGTGAAGAGAAGCCCCGCGACGGCGTCTGAAGATCAGCAA
Organism: Acidobacteriota bacterium; assembly: GCA_003224085.1. Lineage (GTDB taxonomy): Bacteria > Acidobacteriota > Terriglobia > Acidiferrales > UBA7541 > Acidiferrum. The sequence goes on from QHYK01000094.1 coordinate 4,864, forward strand.
CTGCGAGGGGCAGGCTATCCAAACTCTGGTTAGCACCAGCGAGCTTTTCGTCGACGATCTCGCAGGCGCAATCCCATCCGCCCAAAACCCGCAGGTCGCAACGGGTCCGCATGCAGGAAGTACAGGTCGCGAGCCTTGACGGTAAGACCGTTTGGTATGGCGGACTGACGGTCATTACGAAACCGAATACGTAAAGAAGGATATTGCCGACGTGGAATCCGGGGAATGGGCCGGGCCGCCGCTGACGTTTAAGCTGCCCGCGGGCAACGGGTATGCGTCCATCACGGGGACTATAGCGACGCCGTGGCGTGTAGTGATGGTTGGCAAGGACTTGAACACGCTCGTGAATAGCACGATCCTGCCGAACCTTTGTCCCCCTCCCGATCCGAAGCTTCTTCCCCAAGGCATTCATACCTCATGGATTAAGCCCGGACGCGCAGTGTGGCGCTACCTCGACGATGGTCTGCAAGGCGTCGAGGGCATGAAGGAATTCTCGCGGATGGCCTCGGAACTGGGATTCGACCACAGCATTCTCCAGGAATTTTGGAGCAAATGGACAACCGAGCGGCGAAAAGAGGTTGTGGCTTACTCGCGCAAGCTGGGCGTAAGTATCTGGTTCTGGAAACATAGCAAAGAGCTTCGCACTCCCGAAGCGCGCGAAGAGTTCTTCAAGATGCTGCACGACTTCGGCGTGGCAGGCGCGAAGATTGATTTCTTCGATCATGAGGCCAGGGAGTTGATTGATCTTTACGAAGCGCTTCTTCAAAAGGCGGCCGAATACCACGTGATGGTCGTGTTCCACGGAGCCAATAAGCCCACCAGCCGGGCGCGCACTTGGCCCAACGAGATGGTTCGCGAGGCGGTTCGCGGCATGGAGTCCAGCGCTCTCAAAGACCGTGCGTGGCACGAAACCACTCTGCCGATCACGCGGTGTCTTGCCGGGCCGGCGGACTATACGGCCATGATGTTTAATGAGCGTCGCCGCAATACCACCGCGGCACACCAGATCGCCAGTATGGCCATTTTTTCAGCCCCTTTACTTCACGATTGCCGATCCCGAAACCATTCTGAAAAGCCCCGCGGTCGACGTCATCAAGAGCGTTCTTCCGGTCTGGGACGAGACCATCGTTTTGCCGGATTCAGAGATCGGGGAACTTGCAGCTTATGCTCGGCGAAAAGGGAATACCTGGTTCCTGGCGATAATGAATGCAAAAACACTGCACGTGCCGATGTCATTTCTCACAGAAGGAGAGTAATAAAGCCGCGACGGTTCGCGACAATCCTACCGATGATGCCAGCGTGGAAATGGAGAATACCATTCGCAAGCGAACCGACTCTCTCGACATCAGCTTGCGAGAAGGTGGTGGATTGCTCGCTCGCTTTTCCGCATCCAAGTGAGTTAGTTGCTATCTCCTTGCGCTCGGTAGTCGGCGAAGTCCCCTAATCGGTCGGGGTATAAGAAACGCGCAGGATCTTGCCAACGCTCAAGCACGCAACCCAAACGCACTGCAAGTACATGCTCATCCTGCATCTCATCCCATCCGGCTAAGAGATTGTCTTCTACCCACCCTTTCCCACTCGAGCGCAAGAATCCCGCCGATTCGCAACCCAGTATTCAAGGCAACACGGCGATGTCCTGAAGAGTAGCGTGGCGTAGGACTGGAACGGAAGTCATGAACTACGTCCCGGACAAAAGTACCAGACCGATAGAACTTACCGGCTATTAAGACATCGCGGCTACGTGGGGATGATTAGTCAAGCGGGTGTCTGTACTCAACCAGTCGACGCCTGTTTCAAATCAGGAAAGATGGCAATCCAACGCGATTTTCCCTGGAGGATAGTGGTAATGAAAAAGTTGAATGCGCGGGGAAGTGTGGCAAACTTCGTAGGTGCGGCTGCACTGTTTTTGGGTGTCCTGTTCTTGCTTGTTTTGGGAGGTGCTCAGGATGCCCTTCTTGCCACAAGTGGCGGAGGTCATATTGCGGCTGCGAAAGCGGCCGCGGCGAAGGAAGCTCCCCGTTGGAGGGAAGCTTACGGCAAGCTTCCGTTGAGCTTTGAGGAAAACCAGGGACAAACGGCAGAGGAAGTCCGTTACCTGGCTCATGGCACCGGTTACGAACTATTTCTCACCCCCCACGAGGCCTTGCTCGCTCTTCGTTCGCGTCGCCACCATGACTTGTCACCGCTTCATCGAACCGCCTCCCTTCGGGCCATCCGTAAAGCCCGCAAGGCGGGGCAGCTCACCGCGTTGCGCATACAGTTCGAAGGAGCAAATCTCCATCCGGCAGTGAATGGAATGGGCCGCTTGCCGGCCAGAACGAATTATTTCCTAGGGAATGATCCGAAAAAGTGGCACACGGACGTGCCCTCTTATGGCCGCGTGCACTACGAAGGGGTCTATCCGGGTATAGACTTGGTGTTCTACGGCAATCAAGGCAAATTGGAATATGACTTCCTTGTCGCGCCGGGAGCAGACCCGGAAGTCATCCAACTAAAAATTGCCGGCGCGCGCAAGATGCGCCTCAACTCGAGCGGCAATGTGGTGTTGAGTGCCGCGGCCGGCGAAGTCGAGCTGCAAAAGCCGCTCGTCTACCAAATGATCGACGGCAAGCGGCGCTTGATTGAAGGTAGGTATGTAGTCGCCGCCGATCACCGGGTGAGGTTCTCGGTTGCCCATTATGACCGCAGCAAGCCGCTGGTGCTTGATCCGGTGCTGAATTACTCGACTTACCTTGGCGGTAGCAGCGAAGATACTGGTTATGCGATTGCCGTGGACGGCGCGGGCAACGCCTTTGTGGCAGGCCAAACGCTGTCCACAGACTTCCCCGGAGCAGCGGCTCCTCCTGCGGTGAGCAATTGTGCGGCTACGAACAATTGCGGGGCCTCGTTCGTTGCAGAGTTGGACCCCACAGGGACGAAGCTGCTCTACGCAACGTATCTGGCTGGTTCAACAACCGGTTCAGGTGAAAGCGCGTTCGGCATTGCGGTCGATTCTTCCGGGAAGGTCTATGTGACAGGAGTCACGTTTGCCACCGATTTCCCCACGACTTCGGCGAACGCTTTGAACGCTGGTCCACTCGCTTCCAATGCCAACGGTACGGCATACCTGACCAAACTCGACCCCACCGTCAGCGGGCCAAGCTGTTTGATCTACTCCACCTACATAGCTGGAACGGGAGGCGACCATGCGAACAGCGTTGCCGCCGATGATGTGGGGAATGCTTATGTTGTGGGACTGACCTACTCAACTGACTTTCCTACGATGAATCCTTTTCAGAGCGCTCTCAGCAACACCAACGGAAACGCCTTCCTTACGCGAATCGACACGACCCAGTCACAGGATGCCTCTCTTATTTATTCCACCTACCTGGGCGGAAACGGCGCAAATGCGGTTACCTACCTGGGCTATGGCGATGAAGGATGGGGAGTTGCGGCTGATTCTTCCGGGAATGCCTACGTGGTAGGAGCGACGAGTTCCACCGATTCTAGTTTCATCACGAGCGCTACCGCCTACCAGTCGACTCCTCCTGCGACAAACATAGAAGCGAGTGCATTCGTTTCCAGGATGGACACCACGCAGGTTGGGCCCGCATCGCTGATTTATTCGACCTATCTGGCGGGCTCAACCGCAGACCAAGGTTTAGCTATCGCCTTGGGCCCCAATAACGTCGCTTACGTAACGGGGACCACGAGCTCGGCCGACTACCCGGCAACAACGGGAGCTTTCGATACAACTGGATCAGGTAGTGGAAAGGCCTTCATAACTCTGGTGGATACCACCCAGTCGGGCTTGAGCTCCGTTCCGTATTCTACCTATTTGGGAGGAACGGGGGGTGACTTGGGTTATGCCATCAAGGTGGACGCCTCTGGTAACGCCTACGTGGCCGGGACAACATTCTCGACAGATTTTGCCGGAGCCGGAACTCTGAACACTTTGGGGGCGTTTCAACCGACTCTCCTGAATCCCGCCGGTGAAGCGTTCATCGCCAAACTGAATCCCGCCGGGGGTGGCCAAGGCGACCTCTTGTACGCCACTTACTTTGGGGGGAGCACCGGCATGTCTGCCGACTATGGATACGGAATTGCCATCGACTCCGCCTCACCTCCCAATGCGTATATCACGGGCGAAACGTCCTCAACGGATTTGCCGGTTTCTGCCACCGCTTTTCAGCCGACATTAAATGTGACGGGTGGCCCCGGTTTCGTAGACGCGTATGTTGCAAAGCTGGCGTTGATCCCGACTCTGGCCATCGTGCCAGCAAGCCCGGATTTCGGCGTGCAGCCGGTCGGCGCCACGTCCGTGCCGCAGACCGTTACCGTGACAAACAATAACAATGTCACGGTGAACTTCGGCAGCATAGCCTTCACCGGGGCAAACAGCGCTGATTTCGCCAAGGTTACCGACACGTGCACCCCGAGCGTTGCGGCTGGGGCTCAATGCAGTGTCAGCGTTACCTTCACACCGTCGGTTGCCGCCACGGAGGCAGTCACGCTGGTTATCACCGGTGATGACGTGAACAGCCCGCAGAACATGAGTCTCGGCGGGACAGGTTCGAACTCCGCTCCCGGAGTGGGGTTGGCTCCCACGAGCCTGGCCTTTGGTAACCAGCTGCTGACGACCACCAGCACAGCGATGACGGTAACGCTGACAAACACTGGCGCGGCCGATTTGACGATCAACTCGTTTGCGGCTTCCGGTGATTTTGCCGCAACGAGTACCGGTGCAAGTGCCTGCCCTACGAGCCCGGCGACTTTGGCCGCAGGTGGAAATTGCACCATCAACGTGACCTTTACGCCGACGGCCTTGGGTGCTCGGACGGGAACGCTGTCGCTTGGCGACAATGCCGGCGGCAGTCCGCAGATGCTTCCCCTCAGCGGAAACGGCACGGCTCCCGCCGTGGGATTGGCTCCCACGAGTCTAGACTTTGGTAACCAGTTGCTGGCGACCACCAGCACAGCGATGACGGTAACGCTGACAAACACCGGCACGGCCGCTTTGACGATCAACTCGTTTGCGGCTTCCGGCGATTTTGCCGCAACGAGTACCGGTGCAAGTGCCTGCCCTACGAGCCCGGCGACTTTGGCCGCCGGTGGAAATTGCACCATCAACGTGACCTTTACGCCGACGGCCTCGGGTGCGCGGACGGGAACGCTGTCGCTTGGCGACAATGCCAGCGGCAGTCCGCAGATGCTTCCCCTCAGCGGAAACGGCACGGGCCCCGGCGTGGGCTTGGTTCCAACCAGCCTAGACTTTGGTAACCAGTTGCTCGCGACCACCAGCGCACCGATGACGGTAACGCTGACAAACACCGGCGCGGCCCCTTTGACGATCAACTCGTTTGCGGCTTCCGGCGATTTTGCCGCAACGAGTACTGGTGCAAATGCCTGCCCCATGAGCCCGGCGACTTTGGCCGCCGGCGCCAATTGCACCATCGACGTGACCTTTACGCCGACGGCCTCGGGTGCACGGACGGGAACGCTGTCGCTTGCCGACAATGCCGGCGGCAGTCCGCAGATGCTTCCCCTCAGCGGAAACGGCACGGCTCCCGCCGTGGGATTGGCTCCCACGAGTCTAGGCTTTGGTAATCAGCCGCTGACGACCACCAGCACACCGATGACAGTAACGCTGACAAACACCGGCACGGCCGCTTTGACGATCAACTCGTTTGCGGCTTCCGGCGATTTTGCCGCAACGAGTACCGGTGCAAGTGCCTGCCCCACGAGCCCGACGACTTTGGCCGCCGGTGGAAATTGCACCATCAACGTGACCTTTACGCCGACGGCCTTGGGTGCGCGGACGGGAACGCTGTCGCTTGGCGACAATGCCGCCGGCAGTCCGCAGACGGTTGCGCTCAGCGGAAACGGCACGGGTCCCGGCGTAGGATTGACTCCAACGAGTCTGGACTTTGGTAACCAGCTGCTGACGACCACCAGCGCGCCGATGACGGTAACGCTGACAAACACCGGCACGGCCGCTTTGACGATCAACTCGTTTGCGGCATCCGGTGATTTTGCCGCAACGAGTACCGGTGCAAATGCCTGCCCCATGAGCCCGGCGACTTTGGCCGCCGGTGGAAATTGCACCATCAACGTGACCTTTACGCCGACGGCCTTGGGTGCTCGGACGGGAACGCTATTACTTGCCGACAATGCCGCCGGCAGTCCGCAGACGGTTGCGCTCAGCGGAAACGGCACGGCTCCCGTTGTGGGATTGGCTCCCACGAGTCTAGGCTTTGGTAATCAGCCGCTGACGACCACCAGCACACCGATGACAGTAACGCTGACAAACACCGGCACGGCCGCTTTGACGATCAACTCGTTTGCGGCTTCCGGCGATTTTGCCGCAACGAGCACCGGTGCAAGTGCCTGCCCTACGAGCCCGGCGACTTTGGCCGCCGGTGCAAATTGCACCATCAACGTGACCTTTACGCCGGCGGCCTTGGGTGCGCGGACGGGAACGCTGTCGGTTGCCGACAATTCTGGCGTCGGTCCGCAGACGGTTCCGCTCAGCGGAAACGGCACGGCGGCGCCTGACTTTGGATTGACAGGCCCAGCCGGAACCCAGAACGTGAAACCCGGAAATACCCTCACGTTTACAGTCACCCTGACGCCGATCGGAGGATTCAAGTCGCCTGTCGGCCTCGCTTGCACGGGAGCGCTCATGGGCACCACTTGCACGGTATCGCCAGCTTCGGTCACTGCTACGGATGGAGTAACTCCCCAGCAGGCGCAAGTGTCCATGACGACCAACGCGTTCGTGATTCCACCGACGCGTTTGCCGGTACCCGCGCCGCCTGCCTGGCGATGGATTCCGCTGTTCCTCGTGCTGCTGCTGTTGGCGCTTGTGCCGAAAATGCGGCCGTTACGAGTGCGGCTGGGAATGGCCGCTGCGGTGCTCCTGTTGGCGTTCTTAGCGGGATGCGCCGGTTCACCGGGAGCTCCAAAGGGACCGGTACCGGTCGCGCTGACCATCACAGGCACCTCGGGCACCTCGGCTCATTCCGTGCAAGTGAATGTCACGGTGCAGTAGAAACTGCGCCTGAAACAGGGTGCCGTGCGTCGCCCACAGGGCGGGGCGATGAACTTACCGCTCCAGAAAACGAAGGAATGCGTGTGGGTGCGTCCAGAGGCTGTTGCTCAAATCGAATTTCCGGTGTGGACAGCAAGAGTTCGGGTCAGGCATGCAGAATTTGTACGGCTGCAAGAGGACAGAGACCAGAGACCCGCGACTCGTCACGAAGGAACGCGTTTGCCCGGGCAACGTAATTTTTCAGCTTGCTCGCTTACTAGGACAATAATGCGGCAACGTTCGAGGTTCATTATTGAAACGCGTTGCCGAATTCCTGCAATCCCGTATTCAAGACTTCAAGACCGCCGGTTTCAATCGCTCACGACGAAAATCGGCCTGCGTCATTACAAGTTAATGTTGCTGCGCAAGTGCAAGTACATGATGCATTGATTGGCCTAATCAAATGTGGATTCAATCAGTTACAATGCGATTTCACGATTTCAATGTGGATTTGTGAATTCCCGTGCATAACATGCATGACAACCATTCTCTCGCCCCTTCGTTACTGTTTGCTGCCGCAACCAAGCCGCAGTGGAAACCACGAACCTCGAATTGAGGCATCGAGCGCCGTTCCCAGTCGCCGGTGGAGTTGTCGAATCACTAATCGATGGTGAGCGTCAGAGAGGTTGATGCTGTAATAGACGGCGTGGTGCTATCGGTTCCGACAATGGTTATAGCATAGTTTCCCTTCGCAGCCGTAGGAGAGCTTGGCGGCGGCGTGGACGCCACGCCTGCGCAACCCGAAGCCGCCAAACCAATCGCGGCAAGAACGCACAGAGTTGCGAGAGTGGCAAGCCTGCGGCAACGACGACCCATCAAACCGACGAAAAGCAGCCCAACCATAGCCATGCCGGCCTGGTTTGCCTGGAGCGCCAAAAACGGAGTCAGGTCCTTCTCGTTAGTATGCGGAGCGCCGTCAGGGATGCTGCGCGGGCTAACTCCTTTTCCAACGAGCGCGGGAGTCGGACAAGCCGAGGCTACCGTGTTGACGGTCAAGGTGGTTGCAACCGCAGTTGTTCCGGAGATCGTTGTGTTGGGAATGATGAAGCAGCCGTTCGTCAGAGCAGGACTGCTGGAGACGGTCCAAGCTATAGTGCCCGTGTAGCCGTTCTGGGGAGTGATGGTAACTGTCGAGACCCCCGGATTCCCTGCCATGACCGTCACATTGCCGGCAGCCAGATTGAAGGATTTGGCAAACACAGTCAGGGTAAGGGACCCGCTGGAAGGCGCATAGTTGGAATCGCCGGAGTAGGTGGCGGCGATGGTGTGGGGGCCTGCGACTGTCGAAGAGAAGGTGTACGTGGCAGATCCATTCGTCAGTGTAAGAGATGGAGTTTGCGTCGTTCCATCAACTGCGATAGTCAGCGTCCCGGTCGGTGTAGTTGTGCTCGAGGTTGATGCCGAAGCGACTGTAATGCTGATGGCATCGCTCGCTCCGACGGCGGGCGTGCTGGTAGCCGCGGAAAGTGTTGTCTTCGAGGGCACCGGCGGGGGCTGGACCACGTTGATAGAAATGGTGCCCGGAGTTGCGGAGGTAGCTCCGTTACTCTCCGCCACATTGAATGTGAAGCTGTCCGATCCCACATAACCTGTCGTTGGAGTGTACGTCGTGTTGGGAGGAGTGCCGCTCAATGCGCCGTGCGCAGGATTAGTCGCGATGGCAAAGGTCAGGGTGTCACCCGAAGTGCCTGGAGTCCCGGTCAGGGTGATAGCCACGGCTGTGTTCTTGTTGGTGCTCACGCTTTGGTTGTTGGCGACTGGAGGCGGGGGGCCGGAGGCGACGGTGATACTAACCGTGGCAGGGCTGGACGCAACGCCGTTCTCCGTGGCGTCAAAAGTGAAACTGTCCGGGCCGACGTAACCAGTGGCGGGAGTATAGGTCACGTTCGGCGCCGTTCCGCTGAGCGTGCCGTGGGCGGGATTGGCGATGATGGCGTAGGTCAGCGTGTCGCCGGGAGTTCCAGGCGTGGCAGTCAAGGTAATGGCTTTGGGAGTGTTCGCCGTCGTAGTCACGGTCTGGGCCATCGCCACCGGCGGAGAAGGCACCGTCACTGTTAGCGAGCCAGTAGAAGAAGCATAGGTCGAATCACCGGAGTAAGTTGCCGCAATGACATGAGCGCCGGGAGTCATGGAAGAGAAGGTGTAGGTCGCCGAACCATTCACCAGCGCAAGAGAGGAGGTCTGCAACGTTCCATCGACAGTGACAGTCAGTGTGCCCGTCGGCGTGGCGGTGCTTGAGGTCGATCCTGAAGCCACCCTAATCGTGATGGCGTCGTTCGCACCGGGAGCGGGCGTCATGGTTGCTGCCGAAAGTGTCGTCTTCGAAGGTACCAACGACGAAGAAGATCCCGGCCAAGCCGTCATCAAGCTGAAAAAGTCCACCGAACCCAAGCCTGACGCCTCGTCATAGCCGGTCGTGGCGGGATACTGCGACGCGCCAGCCGTCGAGCAGATGCTTGTCCCCGCGGTGCATTGATTGCCGCCACTGGTGATGTCGTGGAATGCAGAGGCGTAGGTGGAGGAGTTTGCCGCAAGAGTGTAGAGAGTGGAGTTGATGACGCCCTGTCCGGTCGAGTTCAGCTTGTCATTGATAATCGCCAACATTCCGGCAAAAACCGGCGCGGCAAAACTCGTACCTCCGGCGACAGTCAGATTTACATTGGTGCTATCTCGAAACCCGTTCGTGCAACTACCCGTGACCCTGGTCATAGTGTCGCTCGAGCAAAAAAGATACCCTGCGTTGTTGGCAGAGGAGGTCAGCGAAATATCCGGCACGAAACGAAATGTTCCTGACGGGATGCCTGGTACGCCGGTCTGCCAACTGGGTCTAGGTGTGAGCGTGCTGACACCTCCGCCGCCCGAACCGAGCCCTGCGGAGGAATCGTCGTTCCACACCTGCTCGGGAATGTAGGAGAGAGCCGAGCTGACGAGGTCGCTGCCATTGGCCGCCTGCCAATACGTGGTATTCGCGGAGGTCACGGCAGCCAGTGGAAACTCGGTTCCACCCATGGCCGTTACGTACTGACTGCTCGCGGGAAAGTCCACCGCCAGGGCCTGTTGCTGGGCGGGGGTAAGGGATGTTTCTCTATAGCAGTCGGTCGAGCCGGTGTCGCCCGCCGCAACGATCACGGACTGGCCCTGACTGGCCGCCTGGGCCAGTATGGAGTTGAGGCTCGAATATTCCGAAGGTCCAAGCGCGGTCTCGCAAAGGCCGTAGCTTACGCTAATGATCGGCGCAGTCCTGTTGGTCACTGCGAATTGGATGGAGTCGAACACGTTATTGTTCGCGTTGTTGCCTACATAAACGAAGTAGATTGTCGCGCCATTCGCAATGGTGCTGGTGTATTCCAGGTCCAGATCGGATTCGGTTTCATCACCGGACCGAATGGTTGCGGTACCTGTGTTGGGAACGAGCACCAGCGTGGGGTCTTTGACGGCGAAACCCGCGGCGGTCTGGAAGTGTTCGATGTCCGACAGCACGATCGCCGACTGGCCAACCACCGCAATCGACTGCCCAACACCGTTATAACCGGCCTTATAGGCTGGATTGATGTCGTAGATAGTAGCCACGTCCTTCGGCGTCAGAAAATGGTTGCCCGACTGACTGGAGGTGAAATCTGGACTAACGGCGCGCCTTGGACCCGGGCCGCTGATGTGGGATTTGGGGCGAAAGGAGGAAAGATTCGTGACCGTTTGCACCACCGAGGAAAGCGCTGCAGGCACGCTGACATCTCGCGATGGAGCAAAATGTGTCTCACCATTGACCTTGTAGTAGTGGATCTCAGTGCCAAAGGCCGCTTCGACCTGATCGACCGTTCCAGAAAAGATGATGCGGTTCTTGCTGCGCGAAACACTCTCCACAGTAAAGCCGTACCGCTCCAGCCAAGACTGCACCTTGGCGATGTCGGAATCCGCCAGCCCAAAGCGCGCGCCAAATTCTTCTGGGGTCAGCCACTTGTGGTAGAGGGGCGAAGTTGGATCCTGCTGGGCCGCGAGGAGTGCTTGTAAATCGGCCTCTTGCGCCGAGGTTCGGCTGAAGGCAATGCCGACGCCCTGCAACTTGCTCCCCAACGGTACACGACCCGCCTCGTCTTCAGTCCTGGCCCTGCCAGGATGCGTGCCAGGAATGGTTGTACGTTCCGCGTCGTCGACCACAGCGGTTATACGTGCAACGGGGTGCTGCGCCGGCGAAGAAATTGCAAAAAGCGTAGAAGCGGCGAACCAACCCGCAAATTGGAGCTGCATGCGTACACCAACTCGGCGCGAAGTCTGCATGTGCGTGTCCTCGCTAAACCGGGCGGCATCCGCTTTTTCTGAATCGAGGGTGCCCGGGATTCACCTCGACCCCTTGGGCTGGGAGAGGGGCTGTGGGTTTACGCATACTAACGGTCGGGCTTCCGAATCGCAAGGCACAAGAAGAACCCCAAATGAGCGTTGTTGACCGACAATTGGAACCCCTCAGGCCGGGGATCGGCGGCAATGGGTCTGGGATAAAAGCCCCAAAAAGCCTTGCAGGGTTCCCCTGGCATTGGCACGGTGATAAGTTGTACGGTGTGCGGGCGCCTCATGGCCGAGCATCTATTTAAGGCATTCTAGCGAAACACATCATCCGGTCGGAACACAAGACATTAAGGCTCCGGATCTCGGGCTCACCGGGCGGATGCCGGGATTCAAGAGGAAAGCCAAATGAAGGGAGGTGCCAATTGTGCTTGATGAGAAGCAAGTCCGCGCCATTTTGGTCTGCGCTTTTGAGAACTTGCAGAGGCAGAACACCGTTCTATATTCTTTGACAACCGAACTTGAAGCCGTTCGAGATGTGCTTTGCGAGCATGCGCCGACATACAAGGCTTTGTTGGAGCAAAAGCGAGCTCATTACGTGGCAGAACTAAAGTCAACAGTCGCCGATGATTTCTCAAAATTTGAGCAGATAATTCAGCAATTGAGAGAACCTTAGCTGCCCTGATCTGCGTCTTAGGGGTGTACCACAAGAGAGCCGATCCTTGCGAACGGCGCTGCGGTTCGCTGCCGTTCTTTAACACTTTTGGGCCATTCCCATCACGCCGACTGGCTGGGAAATTTCTAGGCCGGCTTCTCGTGTTTGCGCTCGCGATCTTGCCTGGCGGCCAATTGCGGGCGAAGGCTCGCGAGGTTCTTCAATGTGTTGTACCAAAAGGCCGCGCCCAGGCTGAGAAAGGCTATCGTGACCAAAAGGCCTGGCCCTTCGGTCGAGGATAGCGGCGAAAATCGCTCGTCCTGGAAGAGCTTGAACTCGGAGCGCGCGAGTTCATTCTTCAGCGAAGCGGACTGGTCAATGAGCTTGTCGGAGTCGCTGACCAGCTCGACGTTTACTTCCTGGTGATACGCGGCAGCAAGAGTTTCGCGCGCGGAATTTCCATCTAAGGTCGCACGAAGCCATGACTCTGCTTCCTCACGGCTTGCAAATCCCGGCCAAGTTTCAAGGGCATGCATCGCTTTGGATTTCGCTTCAGAGGTGACACTGTCTTCGGCGGGAGCTGCGGTGGCCGCGACTTTTTCTCGCTCTTTGCTTCGTGCTTTCCGCTTTGCCGGTTCAGGGATGGCGGGGCCGGTGCGCAAGATCGAAACCATGGCCTTGCGGTAGACGTCTGGCACCACGGTGTGAGCGCTTTCCTTGGGACGTGAGAGTTGCTCGGCGTGCTTGTCCAGGGCTTCCGCAGTAGCAGCCAATCGTGCGCGCAATTCAGCGCCTTCCGACATCGACCGGAACAGTCGGGTGGCGTCAAAGTGCGCGGCAAAGACGAAAATACAGGAAAGCACGATCGTTACAAGGCGTGCTTCGAAGGCGAAGCGCTGCGAGGCCCTGTCCATGACGTGATCGAACCAAGCCCGGAGGCCTTCCAAGCGCGGCTCGGATGGAGTAGAAACCGAGGCTAATGCCCCGATGGCAGGAGCGGATTCCGGCTCGAGTTCCTTCGCTGGTGCGGGCGCGTTTTCCATTGCGACGGCGACGCTTGCTTCCGTTTCGACCGGCTCGGCGTGGCGAACGATGCCTTCGTCGAAATCCTCAGCCGGAGAGAGACGTTCATTCTGCAGCGACAACGCCTCCGAGGCGCGGCGGACAATGCCCTGATCGAAATAGGGCTTCGAGCGGACGGGCAAACCCTCTTGCAGCACTTCTGGCCTCGACCTGACTCCCGGTTTGTTCTCGCTCCACGCCATCATCAGCATTGCGCGCTGGGCAGGATCGGGCAAGGTTCCGGGAAGCGGTTCGGCGAGCTTTTCGAGGATGGCGGGGAGCTCTTCCACACTGATGGAAGTGGCCAAGCGCCAGCGGCTAAGCAGCCCGCCAAGAATCGCTCCTATGAGCGCCCCTGTGCCCAAAGGATGCTGGCAGAAATTGATCACTGAAACATAACCAGCCAAATGGTCCGTATAGAGGCAAGTATCTGCGAACCAGTGCTTGGCAATGGCCATTGCGATTGGCGTGATGAAGATGCCTCCAACCGCACCCATGAGCAACGGCAACAGGGGAATGGAAGCGCTGATGCCTTGCAGCTTTCCTGCGGTCTCCGGCGGAATAAAGGGGACCTGGTCCACACGTAGGCGAAAACGCGAAAAGATCGAGTCAGAAATGGTGGGATGACGCAGGACTCTGCGGGCAATTTCCTTTGCCCATTGCCTGGTTTCGTGACCGGGACGGGCGGTTTCGAACAGATCCACCAGGCTGCGCCGCAAATTGGCCCCGCGCAGGCCTAGAAAACTGACGACAACCTGCGTGGCCGCCGTGATGAACAGGCTGGCGACAAGCATGAGGACGACAAAGGCAATGACGATGTCAAGGTGTTGAAACATGGTGGCTTTCCGAGATGAGGGCCATGAAGAGTATAGAAGAGACTGGGACGACGGGTGCAGAAAACGCAGGGTGAGTATCTTTATCGTTAAGAGGAAGGGCACACGGATTAGAAGAAATGTCTGCTAAACGGTCGCTTCAGTGGTCCATCGATCGGTGCAGATAGGTGGTAGATGAGTCTTGCGAGACTTACACAATGGTCTCTTGGGTGGGCAGCCAAAATCCAAACAGCCTCGCTGCCCACCATCATCTCCGAGCGCACTTAGGTACATCATGGTTGCGAAGCAGAATCGCGCCAGTTCTCCGAGGAAATAAATCGGTGCTGCGCGGAAGGTTTCATAACTGTTGAAAACTGTTGAAAACCATTCTTGAAGAATAGGAAGCCGGGGAGTATCATTGCCTCCCATTCCATAATCCAACCTAGGATGTGACCCACCCTGCACCCTATGGAAATCGAAGGGAGCTTCAGCAATATGCCTACAGCTAAAGAATTCATCCTTACGATGGACGATAAGCCAGGAACGCTTGGCAAGATCTGCCGAGCGCTGTCCGAACGCAACGTGAACATCATCGCCGCGCAGTCTTTTCCCGTCTCCGGAAAAAGCACCACGCGGTTCGTCTTCGATGATCCAACGAGAGCGCGAAGCGTGCTCGACGGCGAGCGCGTGACCTACACGGAAACGGAGGTCGTCAAGGTAAACCTTGCACACCGACCGGGAGAACTAGCGCGTGCTGCTCAGAAATTGGGCGAGGCGAGTATCAACATTAACTACCTCTATTGCGGAGTCGAGCCAAACTCGAACGCACCGCTCGTCATTTTTGGTGTCGCAGAGGTGGGCAAAGCAGTGCCGCTGCTAGAACAGGCGGCTGCCGCTACTGGCAGGAGTTGAACCACAAAACGAACTCAATCCGGGGACCGGCTTTGTGCCGGTCCCTTTTTGCTGCGGCGCGTAGGTCGTGCATCTCTGAGCGCAAACCCTTGTAGCCGGAAGGAAAAGATGGGGCGATTTAAATGATTTCGGATTGTTAATTTTCCGTCATGCATTTTTGTTTTTGGCTCTCATCTTTGCCCACCGCGCCTTCTGTGCCCTCGACATCTTGGCCCGTGCACTTGCTGAGACGCGCCGTTTCCTGCCACGAGCGACGCTGTTCTTCCCGCCGCCCAAGATTTCGATGGCTGAGTTAATGCTGTTCAACTGCTTTTGTAGCTTTGACGCTTCGCCTTTCAACGCTGATAGAATGTCCATTTGCCCTCCAGCGGAAGAATCTACCACAGGATACCGAGCAAGCATGAATTCAAACAAAAACAGACTGCCCCTTTTCGTGCCCTAAGCACATGCAGCCAGTTGCGAGCAAGCGGTTGGATTCTCTGCCAAGGCGGAAGGCCGAATTTATCGAGCCAATGGAGTGCGCTCCTGCCACGAAGCCGCTTTGTGGACCGGAGTAGCCGTGAGATGGCCGCCGAGATGGCTTTATCGGGCGAACTCAAAAAGGGTCAGGGCCATGATTGGCCGACATGATTTGGTCCCTCTGATTTAAGAATCAGGCGAGACATAAACCCGCACCCGACTCCGCAAAGCCCACCAGGGTCTACGCTCTGGCTGGTGAATCTCATTTGGGAAACAGCGGCACGGTTGGGCTATTCCGCTGAGTTTCTCGATGACCCTTATTTGGTCGGGGGGACGACCATTATTCATTTATTAAAAGAGGAATCGCAGCCTGCGACATCATCGATTTCAGCGTTCAGGATACCTATTGGCACACGCCACAGGACACTTTGGATAAAGTTGACCCGCGTAGTCTCGCCATTGTCGGCCATGTTCTTCTACAGACCGTGCAGGCTTTAGAAAGAAAATTCCAGAGAACCTCATTTTAGGTGGCTGCGCCCCGAAGCGGTTGCTCATCGTACCTGATAAGCCCGGAGTGGTGGATGTATTCGACGAGAGCATACTTCTCTTTACGAAGCGGCGACCAATGGTCCACGCGAATCATGTATTTCTACCAAATCAGGCAGTTCAGGCAGAGTCGTCATCGTTGTGCAACTTGCGTTGTGCAACTTGCAGTTGACTCGATGGGGCAGGAGGGCTAGGCTTTCCGGCGAAAAGGAATCTCAAGACGGAAATTCCTAAATCAAGTCGCAAATCAGGCGCAGCCTGCCAAGAGAGGTTAACTATGGATCTCGTGGTTGGTGCCACGGGTCTCGTGGGTCAACAAATTGCCCTCGGTCTTCGTCGTCAGGGGCGCTCGGTGCGCGCTCTCGTGCGCGGGGGAACACGCCACGAGAAAGCTGCCCCGGTAGTTGCCGCGAACATCCAAATAGTCGACGCCGACCTCACAAAGCCGGAAACCTTGCCCTCTGCCTGCGCGGGCGTGGAGGCCGTCCTCTGCACAGCTACATCCATGCCTCAAGCCAAGGATGACGGTCTACGTCGCGTCGACCGTGATGGCGTCCTTTCTCTTATCGAGAGCGCCGAGCGTGCCGGCGTGCACCACTTTGTTTACACGTCTTATTCTGGGGACATCCGCCAGGATTCTCCGCTCGAAACGGCCAAGCGCGATTGTGAGAATCGTCTGCTCTCCGGGAAAATGCGCGTCACAATCCTCAGGCCCTCCTATTTCATGGAAATGTGGCTGAGTCCTGTGCTTGGTTTTGATCCCCCGAACAGTCGCGCTCGCATCTACGGCCCGGGAGATGCCAAAGTCAGTTTCATTTCGATGAATGACGTTGCTGCATTTGCCGTAGCCGCGGCCGCGAAGCCGCCGGATCACTCAGCGATTCTCGAAATGGGCGGGCCTGAGCCGCTTTCTCAGATTGATGTCGTTGGAGTCTTCGAGCGAACACTGGGCAAGAAGTTCGAATTGGAAAAGGTTCCGCTTGCCGCTCTCGAGGAGCAGCACCGCTCCACCGATCCTCGCCAGAAGACGTTTGCAGCCCTCATGATCGGCTATTCCAAGGGAAACGGAATTCCCGACAGCCTGGAAACTGCGCGCCGCTACGGCGTCGCGCTTCACTCCGTTTCCGACTACGCCGCGACATTCCTCAAAGCCTCGTCGGCCTAACAATGACGCCTTGTGGCAGCTTCCCAACCTGCATACCGCCAAAGGAAGGCGGGATCGAGCCATCCTGATAGGTTGTGGACACCGTCGAAGAGAACTCATCGATCTAACCGTTGACCACCTTCAGCGCCGGGAGGACCTTTGGGCGATTGTCGACCTGGGAAAAAGAGGGCATATCCGCACAGTTCCATCTGATTAGCCGCAAACGTTGGCAAGATCATTTACGTTGCCCAAAGACTTCGTTGTGCTGTCGAAGGATATCCTCGCGATTCCGGCGACTGAGTTAAAAACCAGGGTCCTGCTCACGGTCATGGGTGGCAAGGAAAACGTGCTGGGACAAAGAGTTCCCGTGAGGCAAGCGCTCTTGCACACAATTTGACCCATACTTGAGGGTAAGAGCCATTGCCGTCAGAGTATGATGCCGTGGTGAGCGTCAGCTCAGCATGTCTCTGCTTGAGAGGCTCGCTGCAAGCCAATTCAACCGCGCCGGAGGTTTTAGCCAGTGAAAGGGACAATAGGTTGGCTCTCTTCCTTGTGTTTCTTCTGCCTCAGCTTGGCCTGGTCCTCTCGGTTGGCGACGCCGCAAAAGGATGCACCTTCGGAAGCGACGATCGTGATCGATGCTTCCAAGCCCTTTGGCTACAAAGTCCCACGGACGATCTTTGGAAGCTTTCTTGAGCCGATAGCCAATTCGATTTACGGCGGACTATGGGCCGAAATCCTGGTCAACCCCAGCTTTGAGGACAATCTCTGGAGCGCCAGGACCATCCAGAAGATGATTAGCGACGAACCGGAATTAGCGCGGGCTTCTGAGTTGGGTCTTCCCCTTCCCTGGCAGCCACTCGATCCCAAACAGGGCAATCGTTACGAGCCGCGATGGAACGACGCCGCCAACTCGTACCGCTCGCTTTTCCTGATGGGCTTGCCGGACAAGCAAGTGGGAGTGCGGCAAAAGGCCTACCTGCCGGTGCATCGAACGCTTCTTTACATGGGGAGTTTGTACGCGAAATACGAAAGTGGGCCGCGTGAAATCGAGGTTTCTCTTCGAAAGCGCGATCATCCGGAAGAGGTATTTGCGCGCAGCGCGATTGTGCTTTCTGGAAACGACTGGAAGCGCTATGAGTTCCGTCTCAACGCGGAAACGGGAAAGATTGCGCCCTTGGAACCGGCCGACTTTGTGATCGCGGTGGGAAACGAAGGCCGTGTGCTGGTAGATGAAGCGTCCTTAATGCCAGCAGACAATGTGGATGGCATGGACCCCGATATGATCGCGATGGCGAAAGCCATGAAGTCGCCCATCGTGCGCTTCGGAGGAAACTTCACTTCCGCCTACCACTGGAGCGACGGGATCGGTCCGCGCGACAAGCGCGCGAGCATGTTGAATATTGCCTGGGGCATGCCGGAATACAACACGTTTGGAACAGACGAATTCCTGCGATTTTGCGAGCTCATCGGGGCGCGGCCTCAGATTGCCCTCAACCTCGGAAGCGGCACACCGGAAGAGGCGGCGGGATGGGTCAAGTACGTGAACGAACATTGGGGAGATCATGAGGGAGGATTGCTGTGGGAATTGGGAAACGAGCTGTGGGGCACTTTTCAAGTGGGGTATCCGACCAGGCAGCGCGTAGCGGAACGGACAAAGGCGTTTAGCGATTCGGTGCGCAAGATCGATCCGAATGCAAAATGGATTGCGACGGGCGGTGACGAGGATTCGTACAAGGATTGGAATGAAGCGCAACTGACCAATCCGCGCGCCTTCGATTATTTATCCACGCATTTTGTGGTCACCACCGACAGAATGGTCAGAGAAAACCCTTCGCCCGATTTCATCAGCCAGGCGGATTTCGCGCTGCCCGTGGGCCTCGAGCGCAAGCTCCGCGAGATGACCGAGCAAATCCAAGCCAATCCACAGGCGCGGGACAAAGTAAGAATTGCGTTCACCGAGTGGCTCTTCTGGGCCGGGCACGACAATGTGCCGCGCTATGACAACATGGGAGGAGCGATCTGTTCGGCAGGATTTCTGAATATGCTGATGCGCGTGGCCGATATTGTGCCGGTGTCCGATATGACGGGAATCATGGAGTTTGGCGGCATTTGGAAAAAGCGCGGGCGCGTGTTCGGCACGCCATCGTATTGGGCGTTTCGCATGTATTCGAATGCGGCTGCCAGCCAACTGGTGGAGACGCAAACGCAAGTGAATCAATATGACGTGGAGCAAGGATCGGTGCGGCTGGCGAGCATACCGAATGTTCCTTACCTGGACGTGGTGGCAGGGCGCAACGACGCGAAGGACAAGCTGACACTTTTCTGCGTGAATCGGCACTTAACACAGGACATTGCTGCTCACATTTCCATTGCAGGGTTTGCGCCGGTCCCGGAAGGATCCGCGCACACGCTCTTCGCCTCCAGCATCTATGAGAAAAACGATGAAGCACATCCGGAAGCGGTGATCCCGCATGAAAGTTCGGTCCGCGCCAGAGGTGGAAAGCTGAACTATATCTTTCCGCATGAAAGCATCACAGTGATTGAACTTCACAGGTAAGACTGCTTTGCCATTGAAATGCGATTGGCGACCCAATGCTTTTTCTCTGAAAGCTATGAATCGTAGCGCTATCCGGTTATCACCTAATTGACATTGTCTGTAGTCTTTGAATAAACAAACGAGGGGATGGATTACCGGCTCACAAAAGCCGGATCATGAAGGAGTACTTACTCCGCCAGCGGGACTGGCTGGCGGTGGAAAGATTGTTAAGCATGCGGAGCCACATTTCCGTACCTCTTCCTACTACCAAATCTTTCGGCAAGTTCTTTGTTTTCAAAAATGATGTTGCAAAGGAAGGACTTCCAAGAGATAAGCGGTCTGGCTTGGGCGCAGGAGATCCCCGGTTCAAATCCGGGCGCTCACACACTTCCTTCGTTTCAGCTACTTAAGCGAATAGCGCTTCACCCAAATCGCACCGGTGGAAAAACAAGCAGGCAGTAGGTTTGGTTCCTATAATAATGTGGTTCCATACGCGAAGGTTCCATCACACCGTCAAACTGGAAGGCACGAAGTTGGACTGCACTTTTGGCATGAAGGCATCACGCTCTTAGAGTTTCAAGAGAAAGAGTGGAGTGTTCCGCTTGGCCTCTGGGCACGCCATCCGAGACCCCCCTGGAGAACGTTATGATCGAGCCACAACTGGAGTTTTGAGGCGCTACTGAAACCGACGCCGCAGGCATGCCTTGTACGTGCCATGTGGGTGCATCCGGAAATCTAGCAAACTGTGGCAACGCCTCCTAACCCCCGGTTCAACGCATTCGTCAAAACCGCGAGGACTACGGAACCTGGCGAGGCCCAGCAACGTTTTCCTAGCAAGGGGCTTGTACAGATTCCCAAAGATGTTCGAAAAGAAGGCTACTCACAGGGGTGGACAGATGCTGCGAGACGTGCGATTCGCACTTCGGATGCTACTGAAACAACCGGGCTTCAGCCTGATTGCGATGCTGACCCTGGCGCTGGGAATTGGAGCGACCTCGGCGGTCTTGAGCTTGATTCAGGGCGTGCTTCTAACACCGCCGCCGTACCGGCAGCCGCAGCAGCTGGTGCTCGTCGCGACCGCCCGAACGGACGGCCAAAAAATAGACAACCCGCGCGGCTGGCCCGCCGAGCAATGGATGGAATGGCAAAAAGAAGCGAAATCCTTTCAAGGAATTGCCGCTTATGACTGGACCTTCAATTTTCTGATCCGAAGCGATGGAAGCCAATCGATGCAGGGCATGTGGGTTACGAACGACTATTTGCCCCTGATGGGGCTGAAGGCAGTGGCGGGGCGGGGCTTCGACCAGTCGGATTTTGGGCCAGGGCCGGTGAAGGTAATCCTCCTGGGGTACGAGTTTTGGCAGCGGGTCTTCAACGGCGATCCGCAAATTATCGGCAAGCCAGTGCGCATCAGCCGGTGGGATGTGCCGCCTATGGTGATTGGGGTAATGCAGCCGGGAGTGCGGTTTCTGCCTTCGCCAGGGGCTGCGAAGGAGCCGAATTACAACGTCAATGCAACGGTGGATTTTTGGATACCCGCAGCGCCGGATCCGAAGTATCTGAAGGAACCGTATTGGAATCTGGTAGCGCGACTGCGTGAGGGGACGGCGCAGCGGCAGGGACAGCAGGAACTGGCCGTGCTTGCAGCGCGAGAGGCACAGGCGGAGAAGAAATTTGAAGGGTTCACGCCGCAGCTCGAATCCGTGACGGAGGAAATGAATCAAGATGGGCGGAGGATTTTGCTGCCTTTGCTGGGAGCGGCGGCGCTGGTTCTGTTGATTGGTTGCGGGAATGCGGCAGCGCTGCTGCTGGTGCGGGGACTGCAGCGCCAGCAGGAGTACGCGGTGCGGAGCGCGATTGGGATGGGGCGCATCGCTCTTTTGCGGCAGGTCTCGACGGAAAGTCTCTTGCTGGCTTTGATGGGCGGAGCTTTTGGAGTGGGGCTGGCCTTTGCTGTCGTCCAGTTATTCAAGCTGATTGCCGGACACGCCGTTCCGCGGCTGGATGGGGTGAGGGCTGGGTGGGCCGTGTTGGCGTGGGGATTGGGCGCCGCGGTGCTGGCTTCGGCTCTTGCAGGAATTTTTCCAGCATTGCGGGCCTTCCGGTTGGATCCGATGGAGGTGCTGAAGAATGCCGGGCCGAAAGGGACGGCGGGAATCGGCGAGCGGCGACTGCTGCGCGGAGTCACGACGGTACAGACGGCATTGACGCTGGCACTACTGGTGGGCGCGGGGCTGTTGATTCGCACGATGGTGAATATTGCGAAGGTCCCATCGGGCTACAACACCGGACGCATCTTGACAATGAGCGTCACGGAGGTAGAGAGCTGGTCGACCTGGGGTAGCTTTCACCGGCAGGCTTTGGAGCGAGTTGCCGCACTTCCTGGGGTACAGTACGCGGCATTTGCGTGGGGAGTCCCCCTGACGGGCAACAATTGGCCGGCGACTTTAGAAATCCAAGGACAGCCTCCGGCGATGAAGGAGAGCGACAAGACCGCCCTCCCGCTGCGCGCCGTCACGCCCGATTACTTCCGATTGATGGGCGTGGCGTTAATTGAGGGGCGGGAATTTCGCTCGACGGATGACGATAAGGCGCCGAAAGTGGCGATCGTGAACCAGGCGTTCGTGGACCATTATTTTCCGAATGAGAATCCGATCGGGCGGAAGTTCTGGATGGACGGCCGAGATAAGCCTGGCATCGAGATTATCGGCGATATCTCCAACAGCCGCACGGATGACCTCACACAAGAGCCGTCGCCGGAGATTTATCTGCCGCTGTGGCAGGCGACTGCGTTTTCGAAGCATTTGGTGGTACGGACGACGGCCGACCCACGCGCCGTGGTGGTTGCGGTGGAACGCGAACTGCACGCCATTGATCCAACGGCCGCTATCGAAAACGTGAAGACCCTGGAGCAGATTCGGGATGATTCTCTGGCGTCCCGCACTTTCGCGATGCAGTTGCTGATCGGGTTTTCGCTTGTGGGAAGCGCTCTGACGCTCGTGGGAGTTTACGGTGTGCTTTCGCTGTCGGTTGCTTCCCGGAGGCGGGAGCTCGCGATTCGCAGCGCGGTTGGCGCTGAGCAAAAAGACATTCGCAACCTGATCTTCGGCGAAGGATTTCGATTGATTGCCAGCGGCGTACTCGCGGGAGTTGCGCTGGCGATTGTTTTGTCGCGCGTGCTTAGGTCGTTCTTGTTCGAGGTGCAGCCCAGCGATCCGGCCACGTTGACCGTTGTTGGAACACTGTTCGTGGGGGTGGCGCTACTGGCCTGCTGGGCGCCGGTTCGCCGCGCAGCAAGGATCGATCCACTGGAAGCGTTAAGGTACGAGTGAAATCGTGCGGGTCGCAATGACATGTCTGCGATTTCGTTGCCATTCGCTTGACTGGCCAGGAAACCTCAGGAGTGCTGAGTTTATTGTCCAGTGGATAACAAATAGAGACCTGCTGCAGGACGCCCAACCCGAACCAGCAACACAGCTGCTAAATGGATTAGGTCAAGACTGTCCGGATTGTCGACAATCCATCCAGAACGTATCAGCTCCGCCCCACGGGCGCGATCCATTCAACGTCGGGCCTTAACGAAATAGCTCCTGAGATGCGTCAAAGCCTCCTGCACGGTTGTTTCAACGGTTTGACTGCTCCTTTTTATTTTGCCCATCAGCATAGCGCCCTGCATCGAGGCGATGCAGAAATCGGCCAGGACCTCGGCGTCGGCCTGTTTGGTAAGATTGCCCTTCGCTTTCTCTCTGACGAAGAACGCAGCAAGTTTGTTCTTGACGACCTCAAAGATAAGGCTGAGGTCCTGGCGGATAAGTTCATCATTATCTGTCACTTCGTTTCCCAGGGTTCCGAAGGGGCAGCCGCGGGTCATTTCATAGCTCTTTTGCGATTCGACCTGGGCATCGAACCACATCTCCAAATCCTTCCACGAATTGATTTCATAGCTGACGCGCGATGCGCCTCTCTTTATCTCATCCAGATGCGTTTGAAGTACTTCGTGGATGAGGCCTTCTTTGCTCTTGAAATAGTGATAGAATTGCCCCTTTCCTGTTCTCGAAGCTTCGATGATTTCATCGGGGCTGGTAGCGCGAGCTCCCTGCTTGTGAAACAGATCTGCCGCGCTGTGAATAATTCGCAGTCTGGTTTCTGCGCCTCTCACGAACTGTCTTCTCATAATCTCTCTGTACCTGGTGGTACAACCGCAATTCGGGACGTACACGCGCCTCGCTGGTCACCGCTCCGCAGCTTGTACTTGATTTCTGTTTTCTCTATCACTATAAACTCGGTGTTCTTTGGCGGTTTGCCATCGGCTGGCGGGGAGGTCCCGGGTTCGTGTAATAGCACCGCCGGCCGGAGGATTGTACCTCACGGTACCGCGTAAGAGATAGCAGGTCATCTGTTAGGGCGAGCCTGGTAGAACCCCAAAATACTCGAGGCCCAGAAAAAAATTAGCGCTGGAGCTTAGAACGGCCGCGTTCAAAGGACTCGACTTATGACCAATGCAGACAAGCTCGCCCTCGTGACCGGAGCGACGGGGAGGCAGGGTGGTGCGGTCGCCCGTCACATGCTTGCCAAAGGATGGAGGCTGCGCGCATTGACTCGCAATCCCGGCAGCTACGCCGGGAAGGAACTGGCGCGCGTAGGCGTCGAGGTGATGCGGGGAGACCTAGAGGACCCGGCTTCGCTTGAACGGGCTTCTCGCGGCGTCTACGGCGTTTACAGTGTCCAAGATTTCTGGAGTGTAGGAGCGAAGCGCGAGGTACAGCAGGGCAAGAACCTGGCTGATGCTGCTAAGAAAGCGGGCGCACAACACTTTGTTTACAGTTCGGTGGGCGGCGCCGAACGCAATACTGGCATTCCCCATTGGGAAAGCAAGTGGGAGGTCGAAAAGCATATTCGCCAACTGAACTTGCCGGCGACTGTCTTTCGACCCGCTGCGTTCATGGAGATGTACAACGTCCTTCAGGTGGAAATCGGACTCCTAAAAGGAAAGTTTACAGATCCGCTTCGCGGCGATAAGCCGTACCAAACGATCGCGACCGATGATATTGGTGCCTTTGTGGCTCTGGCATTTGAGCGCCCGACGGAATTCGTCGGGAAACAACTGGAGATTGCGGGGAGCGAACTGACCAACCTCGAAGCCGCGAAGGTGTTCAGCCGAGTCATGGGCAGGCCCGTGAAGTTTCGCAAACTTCCCATGCCGATCGTTAGACTGTTTATGAGCAAAGAGTTCTACAAGATGTTCTGCTGGTTCAGTGAGGCAGGCTTCAAGGCGGACATTCCCGCTCTCCGCAGCCGCTATCCTGAAGTTCACCTTCACACCCTAGAGGAATGGTTGCGCGAAGAAGGCTGGCACAAGCGCGGCCTGCTAATGCAGGCGCCCAAAGCATGGATCCTCGGCAAAACCTGAGGCACCGGCCCGAATTATGCGCCGCACGATCAGCGCGATTGTGTCCGGATCGCGAACCCTGAAGTTATCGATTCTCAGTTTCTTGTTTGCGGTTTATTAGCGGCGCCCAGCCCACAGTCCTGACCAACTCTACCAACTCTTCTGACGCTAGTCGGGTTGAGGCTTCTGCGGTATGATATTTCCCTTCGGAAAGCCGGTTGCGGAACCAGCTCTGAAGCGATCCATGCGAGGTAAGCTATGGCGCATCGCGGCTCGTCCGGTCTCAGGTTCACTGCCTGTTATTGCGGGTCACAGTCTTGCACGTTTGTAGTTACCTTTAGTGTTGGCGCTTTTCTCCCACAGATGGTCAACGTGCGGGAGAGGTCTCTCACCTTAAACGTCCCGTATATGGCCGTGGTTATCCTTACCATCGCATGTCTCTAATGAGGTGATATATGGCAATGGAGAGTCATTCTGTACAGTTCGCCGGCGGCAATCTCGGCGGGCAACGTCACATTTGCGCTTTCTTCAACAGCATCGACGAGGAGCACAGGGTGCTTCGCTCGTTCATCAAAGAGGGCCTCGAGCGGGGGGAAAAAGCTTTCCATGTCGTTGACCCCGAGCTACGGGAAAAACATCTTAAGCTCCTAGCCGAAGCAGGTATCAATGTGCATCAGGCGATTGATACCGGCCAGCTGGAAGTGCGGCGTTGGCAGGACGCTTACCTGCGCGGGGACCACTTCGACCAGAATGCGATGTTGGCATTGATCGAAGAAGTGCTCCAATCGGCCGATACGGCCGGGTATCCGCTCACCAGACTGGTGGCGCACATGGAATGGGCCCTGCTCGACAAACCCGGCGTCGATAACCTCGTGGAATACGAGGCGCGACTCAACTACGTGCTTCCGAACTACGATGATCCGGTGATCTGTACGTACGATCTGTCGAAATTTGGCGCCAATGTGACAATGGATATCTTGCGCACGCACCCGGTCGTGATCATCGGCGGGGTGTTGCAGGAGAACCCCTTCTTCGTTCCGCCAGACCAGTTCCTCCTCGAGATAAAGGATCGGCGGTCGCTTCGCAGGAGCGCAGGCGCCGCAAACTAAATGCCCACGGAATCGCACACAGAGGCTGGGGCGCTTCGAGCGGCGCTTCGAGAGCTCGTGGCACTTTCGACAATCCCGGCGGCGTGGGTGGGAAGAGAACCGCCTATCATCGCCGCCGGGCTCGCCGATGCGCTGGTTGGATCGCTGAATCTGGATTTTGCTTTTGTGCGTTTGTGCGATCCCCAAGGGGCCGGTGTGATCGAAGTCACGCGGGGACACGCATGGAAAGCATTTCCGGAATGGCTGCAAACTCACCTGGTCGTCGGCCAGTTTTTGCGTAAGGAAATCGTTGCTGACATTGGCGACGGAGACCCACGCCGCGGTCTTGTCATTCCCATTGGCGTCAGTGCTGAGGCTGGCCTGGTCGCCGCAGCGTGCAGTCGCGGCGACTTTCCCACTGAGATTGACCAGTTACTGCTTTCCGTGGCTGCGAATCACGCCGCTGCAGCGTTTCAGAACGCGCGTCTGCGCCACGAACTCGACGCGAAGGTGGCGGAACTCCGGCAAGCCCAAAACAAACTCGAGATGAAGGTGTCGGAACGAACCGCCGATTTGCAGCGGAGCGAGAGTTACTTAGCTGATGCACAGAGGTTGACCCGCACAGGCAGTTGGGCATGGAACGTGGCCACTAGACAGAGTGTCTATTGGTCACAGGAGAATTACCGCCTGTTTGGCTTCGATCCGGAAGGGGGGATACCGTCAGACGAAGCGTTTTACCAGCGCATTCATCCAGATGATCGAGACAGGGTACGAAGAGAAGTGTTTCTTGAAAGGCCGGACGAAGGCTCCCACTTTGACGTGGATTTCCGGATCGTTCTTCCGGGCGGAGCGATTAAATGCGTTCGCTCGACAGGTCACCCCGTTCGCAACATATCCGGCGATCTCGTGGAATACGTCGGTACATCGATAGACGTGACCGAACGCAAGCGGGGAGAGCAGGCGACCCGTTTGCTGGCTGCAGTTGTGGAATCGTCGCACGATGCGATTGTGAGCAAAGATCTGGATGGCATAATCACCAGTTGGAATAAGGGCGCAGAACGACTGTTCGGCTATGCTGCGGAAGAGGCGGTCGGCCAGCATATCACGCTGATTATTCCCCCTGACCGTCGTGACGAAGAAAGAGCGATTATTGAACGGCTGATGCGAGGCGAGGGGGTCGACCACTTCGAGACGGTCCGCATTCGCAAGGACGGCAGCCTGCTCGACGTTGCTCTGACAATTTCGCCGATCAAGGATGCCGCGGGTGGTATTGTTGGAGCATCGAAACTGGCACGGGACATAACCGAACGCAAACGTGCCGAAGACGCTTTGCGCCAGGCGCAGGCGGATCT
Organism: Acidobacteriota bacterium; assembly: GCA_003224085.1. Classification (GTDB taxonomy): domain Bacteria; phylum Acidobacteriota; class Terriglobia; order Acidiferrales; family UBA7541; genus Acidiferrum. Next base: position 32,169 of record QHYK01000094.1, read on the forward strand.
CGCGTACATGAGCCGGGTAACCACCATGGGCGAGTTGACGGCATCGCTAGCGCACGAGATCAGGCAGCCGATTTCCGCAGCAGTAACGAACGCTAAAACCTGCTTGCGATGGCTTCGTCGCGATGAGCCCGACGTTGCAGAGGCATGCGAAGCTGCATCGAGACTCGTTAAAGACGTAATGCGCGCGGCTGATATCATTGGCAGAATCACCTCGCTGTTCAAGAAGGGCGCGCTGCAGCGGGATTTAGTTGATGTAAATGAACTCATTCGAGAAATGATTGTCCTGCTTCGCAGCGAGGCGAGCCGCTACTCAATCTCAATCCGTAGCGAGCTTGCTGAGAATCTTCCCAAGGTCATGGCAGACCGTGTGCAGCTTCAGCAGGTCTTCATGAATCTCATGCTCAATGCCATCGATGCCATGAAGGAAGGGAGTGGCGGAAGTGAGCTTACCATCAAGTCGGAAGCCGGCGATGCTCAACTGCTGATCTCGGTCAGTGATACCGGTGCGGGATTGCCCCCGGAGCACGCGGAACAGATCTTCAAGGCATTCTTTACGACCAAAGATGCCGGGACTGGTATGGGCCTGCCCATTAGTCGGTCGATCATCGAGTCGCATGGCGGTCGCTTGTGGGCCACAGGTGTTCCGGGGAGCGGCGCAACTTTTCAGTTCACCCTGCCCGCCACGGCCGCGGCGCACGCATAACCTCCCCAGCTGCTCCTACGTGGCGGCCAACCTTTGTTCTATATGTGGGCCATACGTTTGACGAACAAAGGCTCGCTAGCAAAGCTAGCATCTTGTTCTTACACTTTGCGAAGACGAGGGTTACGTGGCCTTGTAAGACCCCCTCTGAAAAGAATCCGAACCTGCCGCTCCAATCTGAAATGGGAATTCTGTGGGCGCTGCCGCTGATCTTGGGCGAGTGTCGGCAACTCTTCCATCACACGCTTTTAGGGAAGGGCTGCCGACAATCCACGAAGTACGGATCCTGGTGTTGCCTTGACAGCTGCTCTGCCCCTCGTTACACTCTGCGACTCTCAGCCCAAATCCTCGGGGCCCGTTCCATGGTCCGGCCCAAACGAGTCCCGCCGATGTGTACCGCATCATTCGAGCAAGGAGGGTATCAGCAAACAGAAAAAGTAGGATCAAAATATTTATCTATTGAATGCTCAACTTATGTTTCTGAAGCGCTGATCCGCAGCAAGGATTACACGAACGCTCGACAACGGCTCGAGCTCGATCTTGCCCAGAGTGAAAAGTTGGGCTTACGGATGCAGACGGCAAGAATTCATTATCTGCTGGGCACTCTCCTGCGCTTAAATGGCAATGCACGCGAGGCGGCACCGCACTACACCATCACTCTCCGCCTACTTAGTGATATCCAGAAGGGGTCCGGCGCCGAGCACATAATCGATCGCCCCGACTTGCATGACATTTACGCCGAATCCGCTCGCTGGGCCAGTCAGAGAGATCTTAGCCCGATGCATTAGCTTGCGCTGTTGAAATTGGCAGCGCATGCTCGTTAATGAGGACTTTGGAGACGATAACTCATACCCATCCGATGTGCACTTTTGAACAGTTATGCTTTCCTTGGTGGCTCATACTGCATTGATGGAGCCTCTCAAGAGCTTTGTCAGCTATTATTGACCATCAGAACGTGGGCAGTTCCCGCTGTCCTGTTTCTAGAATAGAAATTCCCCTTAAATGAAAATCTTACTGTACAACCCTGACAACGGCGTGACCCGCAACTTCATGCCGCATCTTTGGATGTTTCTGCTGCAAGCACTCACACCGCCTGGCCACGAAGTGGTGCTGATTGACGGCAACGCGCAGCCCATGGATGAAGAAAGTATTGCGCGATACGTGCGTGAACAAAATGTCGGGCTCGTCGGCATCGGTGCGATGACTAGGATGATCGCCAAGGCTTATCGCATGGCGGACGCGGTGCGCGCCGCGGGAGTAAAGGTCGTCATGGGCGGCCCTCACGTCACGGAAATGGCCAATGAGGCTCTCGGACGTGACGGTGGCTCGCGCCATGCCGACGCGGTTGCTCTCGGCGAAGCTGATGAGACATGGCCCAGAATTGTGGAAGATGCCGTGCGCGGCACGCTCAAGGATGTCTACGCGCCAGTGGACGACTTTGGCCAAGAGCGCAAACCGTCGCTACAACCATATCCGGAGATTCCCTGGGACAAAATCAAGCTGGACCAATTCAATTTGCTCCCGGGCATAATGCATCCGCTGCTGAAGCGCGTGGGCGCTGGTTGGGGAACGTTTCGGATTATTCCGGTGGAGTCTGGGCGTGGTTGTCCTTACGGATGCGAGTTTTGCACCGTGACGGGATTTTTTGGCGACTCCATCCGCTTTCGCACGAATGAAAGCGTGGTGAACGAACTATTGCTACTGAAAGCGCGAGCGCGGGAGGAGGGCGGTCAGATAGCCGTATTTTTCATCGACGACAATTTTGCCATCAATGTAAAACGCACAAAATCATTGCTGCGAGACATCATCGCTGCTAACGCGCAAGTGCATTGGGTCGCGCAGATCAGCGCCAATCTGCTGCGCGATGAGGAACTAGTTGATCTGATCGCGGCCGCAGGAGGCAAATGGATCTTCATCGGAATGGAATCCATCGATCCGGCCAACCTTGCTGATGTAAAAAAGGGCTTCAACAAGCCAGGTGAATATGCCGTGGTGCTCGATCGGCTCGCCCAGCGCAACGTTTTTGCCATCACGTCTTTTATCTTTGGCATGGACAATGACACGCCTGGAGTGGCCGAGCGAACACTGAAGGAAATTCGCAGTTGGCCTCCGGGGCTGCCGATCTTTGGCTTGATGACCCCCCTTCCTGCGACGCCCCTGTACAAAAAGCTGGAAGCCGCGGGGCGGCTCACCCGCCCGAAGCACTGGCAAGAGTTCATTCCCTTTGCGATGGCCCATACGCCGCTGAAGATGAGCATTGACGAAGCGCATAACGAGGTCCGCAAGGGGTGGATCAGCTCTTACAATCCGGAGGCCATCGAAAGGGCCGTGGATTCACTGAACCACAAGCCGCTGGGTTATCGCATCAACATCCTTATCGCACGCCTGTGCTTCCGGGGAATTTATTTTCCGCAAATGGGCCGCTTCGCCTGGCTGAAAACGATTCTTGAAAATCGGCGCACAATTCTCAAACTCATAAAGCAGGGGTTCGGAGGAGGGCTGCACGCAGCCGTGCCGTCAGTCGCAACCCAGCCGGTTACAGAGCAGCGGGACTGAGGACGGCGTTTTTTTCAACGTAAGATTGTTGTTCGCAAAAGCTGTTTAGCCCAGGGCAAGTTTCCCGCTGCAGAAGCAACCGCTGAGAACGAAATTAAAGGTTTGTACCGAAGCGGATTACTTGCAGGCCCACCTAACGGCTATTGTGGGAGAATCTCGCCACTTGGAATCCGGCCTTCCAAAACCTCAAACAGTGGGTAACGTCGATACTGAAGAAATGAATTGGGCCATCGAGCTGCGCCAGATCCTGGTAAGCCGGCTTGAAGGAAGTGATCTCCGCGCTTGGCATCGATCCTAGCAAGCTAGGACGACACGGAACGTGATTAAGTCGAGACTGCAAGTGCGCGGAAAGCAGACCGCGTTGTCTCATGCCCGGATGATTTGCCTCAGATCGGAAAAGCCGCTGGCAGCAGATGAGATCGCGCGACGCATCCTTGTTAATGGGTATTCCTCGCGCTCTAAGACTTTTACCGACTACGTTCGTCGCCTGCTCAGGCAAGATGGTCGCTTTGTCACCAATGCAGAGGGCCAGTGGATGCTCCGCGCAGCTGCCTAATGTGCGCTCAGATTCCGTTCCTGCCCGATCGAGGGACCTCGATTACGTAGTCGATGATGGTAACAACGAAGAAGGCGGATACAATCCTGGCATCCAGCGCGTCGCGAGCGCAGCCGGGAAAACGAGGTGCAGCGGCGCTCTGGGACCGCCAGAGGTGAGAACACCTTTATCGATTAGTGCTGAGACGATGCGCTGCGCACTACCCCCGACGTTCCAGTGGCGATGTCTACTTCACCGCGGGGCATCTCTCCACCGCGATAGAGAAGAGCTTCGAGCACGCGCCCTGAATTTGGCGGTAGATTTTTGAGTTTGATTTCCTCATCTGCCCACGAGAGAATCCGCCCGCGCAATTCTTGTGGCTGCATCAACTTCTCCATAAAGTTGACCTGATCGATGCAGACCTTCAAAAAGAATTCCGTAAACGCCGCGAGTGCTTCTTCGCTCAGATTCCCGCGACCGTCAAGATCATTGCGTCGGGGCGCGTCACTGGCAGCAAGATGTTCTTTATAGTTGCCAACCTCGTTGCCGCCATGTTCCCATCAGCCCCGGCGCTGTGCCTCGATCCAGCGCCTCTAGGAATTTCGCGTGCGATACAAAACGCGCTACGCGTCCGTTGCCATCACCGCGAAACCTCGCTGACTTCTGCACGAGTTCGACGGCGAGGTCCGTTAAAGGACCACGAAACCGGCTGGTTTCACCAATCAGCAGAGGCTCCATCTGGGCAATCGATTCCCCGCGATCCTCTGCCCGCGAGATGACCGGCATTTTGGCAGCGTCTATGGTGGGATATCTGGCGACTTCTTTGGCGAGATTAGCCGTCCGGCAGCCGAGTCAGAGAAAGGGCCACGGCAACACGCCAGCCTAGGCAGCCTAGGCGGATATGGCCCTGTGCAGCCTGTGCAGATATCAGCTAGACGGATTACGGCAAGCCTGAAATAATCCCATGGTAAGAGTTGCCGACTACTCGCTCGGAATCCGTCGAGCGTGAAGCCCAACGCCGGGGGTTCGACTCACTTTATGCTGCGGCTTCCAATGGTTGCTCCTTTGCTCCCCTAATCAAAAGCCACAAGATAATGGCTGGTTCGCCCAGCGTTAGCGGGA
>QHYK01000040.1 GCA_003224085.1 Acidobacteriota bacterium
AGAAAAATCGAAGGATTCTGGTTTTTTTTCTGCGAATTTCCGAGGAAAAACACGGGGGCGAGCCCCTGCGAACGGTCACGTTCGCAGCGCCGCTGCTCGCATTCCACAGGGGTTAGGCTGGGGGTTTTTCAACAGGCTTTAGCTAGCCATCAACTGCTGAAGAGTCGGCTTCCTGGACTCCACAGAGCGGCTCCCGGGGGCCCTATTTCAGGGCGAAATACGTTCGGACTGCTTCGATCATGGCTTTATCTCTCCCGGAATCGTTGTTTTCAACCCCGCCAGGACCGCGGGCCAGTCTTTGTGTTCTACCGGAAATGCGGCCAGAAACGAACTCAAGTCGGACTTGCTGGAGTCTGGCAAGTTCGGTCCCGTGCCGCCCTTGCGTATGATGCTCATAAACCTAGACTTACAACTTCAGTTGGAAGACAGCGGTCTTTGTCTAGGCGTCCTTCAGTGCCTCACCACGGATAGAGGTATGCATACCAACAAGCCACCAGGTGCTTGGATTCTATTTGCAAAACGCCGGTTGTCCTTTATCGGCCCTGCAACCTCTCCGAGATCCCGCACTCCACCTCGACTTCTATCCGGAACATGCCATGAAACGAACTCGGTTTGATTCAACTTGACGACTACATGTTCCCCAAGACCTCTCCGATGCGCACTAGAACACTCCTACAACTCCTTAAGACATCCACATTCTTGTAGAAATCTTCTGCAAATCGTAACCGGAAACTACGGCGAAAGTTTCGGAATCTTGCAACGAACAGACAACTTCCCGCATCTCTATGGACAAAAGAAAATCGAGGGATGCGAGGCGTTGCCTCTCCTGCCTGAGGCAGCCCGCGAAAGGCGCGGCCGCGTTTCCGAGCATGCGAGCCTGCGCAGAAAATTAAATCCATTTGGAGGGTTCATGAAGTTGAAGCTATGGGTGTCTTTACTTGCTGTGTTGTCGCTCTCGGCGGTCTCGGCTTATGCCCAGGAAACGGCGCCGAAAGTGGATGTTTTCGCAGGATATTCTTACGTGCAAGCCAATCCCGGAGTGACGGGAACCGACAGCTTCCATCTGCATGGTGGAAACGCCAACGTGGCTTACAACATTACGAACTGGCTCGGGGGCGTGGCTGATTTCGGTGGCTACACCAACGGAAACGTTCTGGGCTCGGGCCGGAGCGGCACGTTCTCGACCTACCTGTTCGGGCCACGTGTTTCTTACCGGCACTATTCGAGGATCACGCCGTTTGGGCAAGTGCTCTTCGGCGTGGCGCACGCTGACGCAGCTTCGCTCAGGACCACCGGCACACAGAACGCGTTCGCCATGACGGCGGGCGGGGGAGTGGATTACAAGCTGTTCGATCACTTCTCGATTCGTCCGTTTCAGACGGAGTACTTGCTGACGCGGTTCCATGAAGGAACCCTCCCGGGCACGAGGACGCAGAATAACTTCCGCGTCTCGACCGGATTTGTGTTCCGGTTCTAACGCAGTCGCGATAGCAGAATCGGTTGCGAGGTGCAGGCAGAAGGGGCCGCGTAGTCAGGCAGAAGCGGCCCCTGCACCTTTTTTGGGAACCGCTGATCAAGTCTGCAGCGCTCCCATCGCATTGCGCCAGGGAGAGATCAAGCCAGGATTCCGAGCCCCGCTCGCAATGACACCGCGTAAACAGAGGCGGCCTAAGGGCGTTTTCCTACGTGCCCCTCAGTGCGACATTGTGTAAATCACGGTGATGTGGGTGTCGATCTCAACGGGCTGGCCGTTGAGCATCGTTGGCCTGTAGTGCCATTGGCTTACCGCGTCCACCGCTGATTGGTAAAACGCAGGGTCGCCACTAACAACCTCAAGAGATCGAATCGAGCCGTCAGTGGCAATCCTGGCGTGCAGTTCTACGCGGCCTTCTTTGTGAATCTGTTTCGCCAGAAACGGATAGACAGGCTCAACGCGATAAACCAGCATCGCCGGATCAATAGTGGTCATCCGGAGAACTTGAGGCTTCGGCTTTGCTTCCGATGTCGGCTGAGGAGGTCGGGGCCCGCTATCTCTGCCGCCGATATGGATACACCAACTGCACTCCGGTCCGTTGTCCGCTTCTTTTCCTTGAGGACCGATTTCAGGCGGCCCAACCTCGCTTTCCTCCGAGTTGGAAGGTTGAGCAGGCCGGGCATTGGGGGAAAAGAATGCGACGCGATCACCAAAGTTTACGTGATGCCCTGGTATCGGCCTGGCGGGTCCAGCTGCGCGATGCAGATGGCCATACGGGGGAATGGGGATGTAAGCGCTGGCAAGCGAGAGGCGCTCCGATTTTCCGAACAACGGGAGTAAGACCAACAACGCGATCACGGCGGCTTGGACAAGAATCGAGATAACGAGCGAGCGGCGGCGAACGCGACGTTCACCCCGGCGCTGTTCGGGGTCGCCCTCGACCAGGCAGCTTCCTAACGAACCCAACTTATGTTCCGGAATTTTTTCAGAAAGGTCTCGAGAATTGAGCGGCATCACGCACCTCCACCGTGTCTTGCGACGCCAGCCTCCTGGGGGTTGCTCTAGTCCTCCAGGAGACCGGCGCCGCGCTCGCAGGGATGTGAGGTTGCGCGCGTCCTCCGTAGCGTTGGACACCGCGGGGCAGGACAAGTTCCCGGCGGCGGGAAGTCGTCAGGTCTAAGTATCAAATGGAGAAGAGAGGGGGACGGACCGGAGAAGCCTTGTCAGTTGGGTCGGTGCCTTGTGATGCCGGAGCAGGAGCCCAAGGATTTCAGGCCATTTGAGGCCCGGAACGCGCATTAATCTGTTTGCGTTTAACGGGATACGAAAAACTGTAACCATGGCACAAAATGGCGCATCTTACGGCTTGAGGACGTGGATCCAAGGAGGTTGATTCCCATGGACCGGCGTAACGCGGAAACCATTGGCGTGCGCCGCACCGGGTGGGCCGCCCTGGACCGCGATCCGCAGCAAGACAAGGTGGAATTCATCTGTCCCCACTGCGGCGCGCGGGACCAGAAGAATGCCCGGCGCGAGCGCTCCCTATATCATTTCACGGACGGCTTTCTGCAAGATTTGCAGGGCGAAGTGACTGTTTGTCATAGCTGCAAGAAGTCGCTGCGGGTTGTTCCCATTGTGATGGTGCACGATCAGGAAGAGGCACGGAGATTCGCGGCGGTTTTTTCGGACGAGCACGTGTTTACGGCAAACTGAAGATTTCGCAAGTTGAAGTTGCAAGAAGGCAAAAGAGTCGGGGCGCAACCAGTCAGCGCCCCGCCTCTTTTGTTTTGCGGTGAAAAGAGAAAGCGCTCCAAGCAAAGGGAGCGCTCCTTGGAAATGGTCCGCGGTTAGTGACGGTCGTGATCGTGGTCGTCCCAGTCGCGATCGGTGTGCCAGCGGTGGGCGTCTTCCTCCCACCAACGATGATGCTCGTTCCAGCAGCGCTCGCGCGCTTCATGCAGTTCGTGACGAGCGTGACCGGCTTGCCGGCTGTTCCAGCCATGATGCTCGATGGCTTCGTGCAGTTTGTGGTCGGCCTTGACGATGCGCCGCTGACAACGTCCGTAGTCGTCGTAGTCGTGAGCGAAGGCCCGGGGCGTGGCCGCGAATGCGAGCAGGCCAGCCAGCGCTGCGCCCGCAAGTACCACACGTCGCGGAAACTTCTTCTCTCCCAAAGGAATCCTCATGTTCTCACCATCCTCCAAGAATTCCCCGACTGGGATGGGGCGTTGGTCGCTCTTTATCAAACACGGTTGCGGAAAGAATGTAGCGGTGGCCAATAAGAGCATGGTAAGGCCCTTTCTTTCCCGTGTCTTTCCTCTTATCGAGTCGAGTGCGACCACAGATCAAGCCGGGATTCCCCGCCGGCCTATGGCTCCTCGGAATGACAAAAAAACGCGGGCCACGGCACGACTGAAGTCGTGACGGAGAGCTCGAGCAGAATCAGTAGGCTTGCAGGAAAGGCTCGGCCTGCATGTGGTATTTCTCGAGGCCGGCGCGAATGCGGTCGAAGGCTTCGTCCACGGTGTCGGCAAACTGCAGCATCTGGTATTCGCTTTCATCGATGGTGCCCCAACGCACCATGGCTTTCCAATTCAGCACTTCATCCCAATACCTGCGGCCGTAAATCAGAATCAAGTTGCGCTTGGCCAGCTTTCCGGTTTGCAGCAGTGTGAGCATTTCCCAGAGTTCGTCCATGGTGCCGAAGCCGCCGGGAAAAACGATCAGCGCCTTGGCGATTTGCGCGAACCAGAGTTTGCGCATGAAGAAATATTTGAAGTTGAAGCTCAGCTCCGGGCTGATGTAGGGATTCGCGAATTGCTCGTGCGGCAGCTCGATGGAGAGCCCGATGGATCTGCCACCGGCTTCGTAGGCGCCGCGATTGGCGGCTTCCATAATGCCGGGGCCGCCGCCGGAACAGACGACGAACCGGCGCGGCTTGGGGCCGAGCGTCAGGGCCCAACTGGTGAGCTTGTGCGAGAGCTGGCGCGCCTCCTCGTAGTAGCGCGACATTTCGAGCGAGCTCTTGGCGCTGCGCAGCGCGGCGCGGTGACGGCATAGATTTTCCGCGGACATCTTGCCGGTTTTTGTGCGCTTGAGCCGCGTATAGCGCGCCTGGGCGGTTTCGTGCGACTCGATGCGCGCCGAGCCGAACATCACGATGGTGTCGCCAATGCCCTCGTTCTTCAGCTGTACCAGGGGATGGATATACTCGGCGAGGATGCGAATCGGGCGCGCCGGCACGCTGCTGAGAAATTTCTCGTCTTCGTGGGCGACTTTGGGGGCGTGCTGCGGCTTCCGTTTTTTGCCGTCGGGCATGTGTGTCTTCTCCAGTAGGCACGAACTTTGATTGTAGGAATCCTGGCGATTTGCGGCAACGTCTTCCGCCAAAGGTGCGTCGAATTGAGTACACTGCTTCGGGGAATGACCGGGAGCAGCGAGGTGTCGGCCACTGCTGAAGAGAGCTTGCGCGACTCCGCAGGCCGGCACTCGCTTCGCGAAGGCCATAAGAAACCGGCCTGCTTCGATCGGAATGACCGCAGTGGGGTGCGGGTGATAGTTGGGAAGGGCGTAGGTCGGCGCAGGATGGATAGCATGAATGGGAAGAAACAACGAGGATGCCGAGCAATTTGGCTCCCCTTGCTTATGCTGTTCGCAGCCGGCTCCCTCGGCGGCCAGGCGCCGACCGGGCCGCTTCCGCCGAAGCCCGGCGTTGCGATACAGCAACCTCCCAAGAATGAGATCAAGGTGCAAGTGGCGCTGGTGACGACGCCAGTGACGGTGCGCGATTTGCGCGGCGAGATGGTTCACGACCTGGAAGCGAAAGATTTTCGCGTGACCGACAACGGAGCGGCGCAGAAGATTTCACACTTCGACTTGGGAGGCGACCCGATTTCGCTGGTGATTCTGACGGAAACAAGTTTGCGCATTGAGCCGCTTCTTCCTGAAATACGCAAGACAGGGATTCTCTTCACGCAAACGGTCATGGGTTCCACAGGCGAGGCCGCCGTGGTGGGCTTCAATGATTCCGTGGACAAGCTGCAGGATTTCACCAGCAACGCGGATCAGATCGAAAACACGATTGCCAATCTGCACGCCGGGACTTCCGGGTCGAAGCTGTATGACGGGATGGCAGCAGGCGTGGAAATGCTTTCGAGCCGCCCGCAAGCCACCGCGGAAAAGCCGGGACGGCGTCGCGTGATGCTGATTCTCTCCGAGGCCGTGGACCACGGCAGCGAGAAAAACTTAGGCGGAGTGCTGCGGCAGGCGCAACTGGCGAACGTAACGATTTACAGCGTAGGGCTTTCCACGACGCGCGCGGAGCTGCAAGCCAAGCCCAAGGCTCCGGAGCGGCCCAACTTGCCGGTGGGTTCCATCCCGCCACCGCCTGGAGTTCCGGCAACGCCAACCTACGAGGACAACTACCGCTATGGCAGCGCCGACTTGATGGCCGCCGTGGTTTGGGCGGTGCAGCACATACACGACCAAGTGAAAGGCAATGCATTGGAAATTGCCGCAGCGGGGACCGGCGGCGCGCATCTGAGCGCGTTCAAGGACCGCACCATCGAAAAAGCCATCGACGAGATTGGCGGGGAATTGCATTCGCAATATACGCTCAGCTACACGCCGGCCGACGCCGACGCGGCCGGATATCACGAAATCAAAGTGTCGGTGCTTCGCAGGGACGCAAAGAATTGGAAGATTCGCGCGCGGCCGGGATATTATCTCGCGCCGCCGGAAGGCTAGCCTGCACGCAATCAATCTTCAAGCGATTTGCTGCCAGAAGGTGCCGTCGCGGGAAGAGAGGAGCGCGTCCTTGCGGGCGTCCCAGCGCAAAAAATGCGGCGTATGCATGTGTTCGGTATGGGCATTGCGGCTGGCCCAGACTTCGTGGAGCAGAAACCCCCCGGGCGTTTCGAGAGCGCGATGCAGGTCGAAGCCAATACAGCCATCTTCCTTTCGGGAGGGGCCGACCAAAGCGCGCAGCTCCGCCTCCAGTTGGAGCTCCTGGCCTTCGCGAGCGCGCATAATGACCATCCGAGTGACCGCCTCTCTCGGCAGCTTGCTCCCGGACGCCGCCCTCTTGCGAGCTTTCAGTCTGGCTGGCTTGCGGGCCTTGGTTTTGCGCTTCGGCATCGTGGCGGGGATTGTAGCGCAAAATGCTGCCAGTGCAAGTCACATGAGGGCATCGAGGGCATCGAGGGGCATCGCAGGACAGGGCCCGAACCTCACGGTCATCGAGCCGTGTGTGGCCAAAGACCAAGCCGGGATTCCTTACTTCGCTCGGAATGACACGCCGGGGCGTCCGGTCAGCTGCTCGGCAAACCAAGGCTACTGCGCCGCGTCCTTGCGGCCGGCGTTGAGGCTGTCGAAGTTGAGGATGGTATTCAAGACCATCGAGTAAGTTCCCCAGGTTTCGCCGCGGTAGACCGGATTGATGGAGAACAGCACGACGTGGCCTTTGCCGGAAGGCGCGTCTACCACCGCGGGATGCTGGGCGATTTCCTCCACGCCTTCGGCCAAGCCCGAGATAAGCAGGTCCTTGTTGTCCGCGTAGCGGAAAATCACACGCGGGCGAAGGGCCGAGGGGATTACGCGGAAGCCGTTCCGTTTTTGCTCGTCCAACACTGGCGGCGATTCCCAGATTTCGGACTTTGGCTCCTCCGGAGCTTCCACCCCAACCCGACCGACCGTGAAGTCCGGATCGTCGGAGCTGCCGCGGCCGGTCGGACGCGCGTGCATTTCCGGGCCAAGCCGCCGACGGCCTCGCTGACCGGCGATGCTGCTGAGCGAAAAAATCGGTCCGTTGTCGCAGTAAGCCGCGCCTTTTTCGTCGTAGCCGTAGGCAATGGGGCTGGCAACATCCACAAGATGGGTTCCGAGGACAGAGCCGACAATTTTCATTTTGTTTGCGTTTTGCGTGGAGATGCCGTCCGCGAATCCGAGAGAAAGCGCCAACGTCGAAGTGTCCGTGGCCGTCAAGAGCACGCCACCTTTCTGCACGAATTCCTGCAAGCGCGCCACGCCGTCCCAGCCCAGGCCCGGGCGCAGATCGTCGGTCGAGTCGTTCTTGCCGACGAGGTTAGGCGTTTCGGGCGTGTTTTTCCAGGGAAGCGGGTTTCCCCAAGCTGTCGGAACGCCGTTGACAACGGAATTGACGCCGGCGTTGAAGCCGATGGGCGGAAACAGAATCACGTCGTACTTCGCGTTCAGGTCGGAGATTTTTGCGACTGCCTGCGTGCTCATGTAGTCGTAAGGGATGTTCAGCTTGTCGAGGGCCAAGCGCCACCAGCCTTCGGTCTGCGTGCTGAGCCAGGTATGCAGGAAAGCCAGGCGCGCGGCGCGAATCGGATGGGTCTTCACGCTGGGAACGGACGAGAGCGCGGTGACTTGCACGCCGAGGTCGGTGGCGGCGCGGTCGAGGTCGGCGCGGCTGACGTTTCCAACAAGGAAAGAGCCGCGGTTGAATTGCTTGCCCGCGCTTTCAAATGGCTCTTCGGCTGCGTCCATGGCCGCGTCGCGCAACTTGTAACGCAGGGTCGCAAGGGCGGGCTCCGAGTTGTTGTTGACGGCAAACGCGGTTCCCTCGCCCTGGACGCCTCCGGGCGCGCGGATTTCCGGCACGGGATCCACGGGCACATCCAGGACTTTTGTGTCCGTCACCCGCGTCACTTGCACGTGAAAGAGTTCGCCGAAGGTCCAGCCGGTGTCGTCATAAGGAGTTTTCTGCGCATCGTCCGGGCTCCAGTACTGGTAGTCCAGCAAAGCGTCGGCGATGCGGGAGTAGGGCTGATCCATGCGAATGATGTAACTGCCTACGGGAAATTCGCGTGTCGCGGGGGCGGCCGACTGCGATTTCTCCTCTTGGTCTTTTTTGCCTTTGGCGGATTCTTTGGACTTTTTCGGCGGGAGCGTCACGGTGAAAGCAGACCTCGCGCGTGAGATTTCCACGGCCTGCTTTTGCAGGACGCGCAAGAGTTCCGCTTGCAAGCCGGGGCGCGGGTCGTCAGCTGGCAGGACGTACGCGGCGGGGCCTTCCGCGCTGGGCTTGAGCGTGGAACGCTTGGCCTTCAAATAAAAATTCTCGAGAAACAGCCGTTTGTTTTCGTTGAAGAAATGCAACGAAGTCAGCAGGCCGGTCTGTTCGTAATTGTTGTTATCGCGCTGCGACCAAAGCACCTTCGGAAGCGGCGGATTTTGACGATACCAGGTGCGGGCGTACTCCTCGGGCTGGAGCGTGCGCTCCTCGGTGTCCGCGCCGCCGTTGCCAAACGTTTCGTAAAGGCGGCTGATGCCGTTGTGCATCGCGGCGATAAACATCAGGTAGCCGGGCGACCAAGTGTCGAAATTGCCGTGCGCAAAGACGCCGGGCATGCCGAACTTCGTCATCGCCGAGACGTTGTTCCAGCCGATGATCTGCCACTCATCGGCGAGAATCGGGTCGATCCAGGCGTTATACGGCTCGTCGCCGACCGTGTTGTCGTAGAGATACGGCACAGACTCGTGCAGGTCGTGCAAAACCTGCGCTTTCCAGCCGACGTAGGTATTCAAAACGTTTTCGGTGAGCTTGAGCGAGACGCCCATGGCGTCGCGGTTGTTGTCGTGCGCGACATATTTGCCCCAATAGACAAGCCAGGGAAAAAACTCTTTCCGGTGCGCCAGGTGCCATCTGTAGAGGTCGACCATGCGGTCGCGGCCGTCCACTTCGACGACCGGAGTAATCAGCGTGATGGTGCCGTCGCGAATTTCCCTGATGTAAGGACTTTCATCGACGGCCAAGCGGTAGGCCAGCTCCATGAGCGCCGTGGGAGCTCCCGTTTCCGGCGAATGGATTGTCCCGGTTATGTAATAAATGGGGACGGCTTGGGCGACGAGCTTGTCGGCTTCCGCGTCATCGAGCTGGATGGAGCGGGGATCGGCGAGCTTGGCGAGGCGGGCGCGGTTTTCCTCGAGATGTTTCAGATTTTCTTCCGAAGAAACGGCGACGGCGATCATCTCGCGGCCCTCTTCCGTCTTGCCAATCGAGAAGACTTTTACCCGCGGAGTGGCTTTTTCGAGCAAACGCATGTATTTGTACACATCTTCCGCGTAAGGAAGGATTCCCGGCGCGCCCGAGATGTCGCCAAGCACGACCTGCGGAGTCGGCACCGTTTTCGAGGCCGGCAAATAATCCACCAGCGGTGAAGTGAAGTACGGCTGCGTGGTGTACTTGTGGATTTTCTCCGTATACGGCTCGTCCACGGGCTGCTTGGGATCGCGCGCGGGGGCCGTCTCGCTATCAGCCCGGGACGATGCGCCCGCCAGCAAAAGGAATGCAAACGCAGCAATGACTTGCTTCATGGAAGTCATAGGTGTCCCTCTCAAACTGAGAGGCGGGATTTTAGCGCAAATCGGCGCACCGGGGAGCTTAATCAACAGGAAGAAACACAAGGCAAACCGGCGAGGGTAGTTCTGCGAAATCGCCTGTCGGCGTCAGCGCTCCCGTTTTCTGGTCAATGCGGAAGGTGACGATCTTGTCCGAGAGCTGGTCTTCAGCGAGCAGATAATTGCCTGAGGGATCGATGGCGAAGTTGCGCGGCTCCTTGCCTTGGACGGAGAAATCTCCGGCAGCCGTAAGCTTGCCGCTCCCCGGGTCAATGTGGAAAGCGGCAATGCTGTCGTGGCCGCGGTTCGAGGCATAGAGGAATCGGCTATTCGGATGAATGGCGATTTCCGCGGCGTCATTGCGGGCAGAGAATCCTACAGGAAGCATCGGGTATTTTCCGAGCGCCCCGTTAAGAATGCCTTCTTTTGTGGCCACAAAGCAAGTTACGGTGGAATCAAGCTCCCCCAAGACGTACATGAACTTTCCAGAGCGCAACAGCGCTGCATGCCTGGGGCCGGTGCCGGGACTGAGCTCCACCGGTCCCTGCGGAAACGGATTGCTCGGACCCGCAGCGGGCATCGGACTGAGCGTTCCATTCCTCGGATCAAGCCTGTATACCATTACTCGGTCGAGACCTAAGTCCGCGACAAAGACTTCACTGCCCAAGTTTTTGATCCAGTGCGCATGCGGCCCCTCCTGGCGCTCCTTGTTGGGGCCGAGTCTGCCCTCGTCCCGGACATTCGCGGTGGCGGCGCCGAGCTTGCCATCGGCGCCAATCGGAAACACCACGACATTGCCAGAACTATAGTTTGCCACGAGGACGTATTTCCCTGTGCGGTCAAAGGCTAGATAGCAGGGATCTTCTCCGAGCGCGGGCAATTGATTCAGCAGCGCGAGCTTTCCGCTCTGCGCATCCAGCGAGAACGCACTCACCATACTGTTCTTTCCGGCTTCCTTGACAGCGTAGAGGAACTTTCCGTTGGGATGAATGGCTACCCAGGAAGGGTCTTGCGTTTCCGCGGCAACGCCCATGGGCGTGAGCTTTCCGGAGTTCGCATCGTAACGAAAAACGTAAATGCCCTTGCTGTCCGTCTTCGTCGTGTACGTCCCGACGAACACTAAAAACTTTTTCCTTGCATCAGGTTTGTCAGCGGTTTGGGCAGGGAGCAGCGCCGCGACAACTGCGGACACCAAAAAGAGAGACGCAAACACTCGTCTTGTGATGTTCATGGGAAGTAGTGTAGCGCATGTGGGATTGTCGGAGTGCGGCAGCCCGGCTGCCGCTTTGCCCTTGTCCGCCACCTCAGAGCACGGAAAAGCGGGAGCAAGGCCCCGGCACTCCAGCTGTTTCGCCGGAAAAATGGCGATTACTTCTTTTCTTTTTCGTTCTCTTCCTGGAGGACCGCCGCAGCGGCGACGGAATCGTCGGCATCGAGCCGCAGCAGGCGCACGCCCTGGGTCGAGCGGCCCGCCTCGCGAATTTCGTTCGCGTGCACGCGGATCACTTTGCCGTGCTGGGTAATGATCATCACGTCTGATTCTTCGCTCACCCGCAGCGCCGCAACGACTGAGCCGTTGCGGTCCGTGGTCTTCATGTTGACCACGCCTTTGCCGGCGCGCGAAGTGATTCGATACTCGGCCAGCAGCGTGCGCTTGCCGTAACCTTTCTCGGAAACGGTGAGCATCAGCGACGTGAGCGAATCCTTAATCTGCTCGTTCTCGAGTTCCTCGAGGCTTTGCGCCGTGGTCTTGTGCTCCTTGGCAAGAATCTCCAAGTCGGGCTGCACCGCGTCCATGCTGACCACGTAGTCGTCCTGGGCGAGGTCCATGCCAATCACGCCTCCGGCGTTGCGCCCCATCGGGCGCACTTCCGTCTCGCGGAAGAGAATCGCCTGGCCTTCGTGGCTCGCGAGGAAAATCATCTGCTTGCCGTCGGTGAGCTTCGCGCCAATCAATTCGTCCTTGGCTTCCAGGTTGATGGCGATAATTCCGCTGGGCCGCGGATTCGAAAACTCCGTCAGCGCGGATTTTTTCACCGTGCCGCTGCGCGTGGCGAAGAAAACATACTTGCCCTCTTCCTCGAGGTTGCGCGCCTGCACGATGGCGCTGAGTTTTTCGTCTTCCTGGAAGCGCACCAGGCTGGAAATGGCTTTGCCGCGCGTAGCCGCCGCAGCTTCGGGAATCTCGTACACCTTTAGCCAGTAGATGCGGCCCTTGGTCGTAAACAGAAGAATGTAGCTGTGCGCCGAAGCGATGAAAAGATGCTCGACGAAGTCCTCTTCTTTGGTGCGCGCGCCGATGCGGCCTTTTCCGCCGCGCGATTGGTGGCGGTAAATCTCCACCGGCGTGCGCTTGACGTAGCCGGCGTGGCTCACGGTGATGAGCATGTCGGTGTCGGCGATCAAGTCTTCGAGCTTGATTTCGTCGACCTTGTCCACGATTTGCGTGCGCCGGTCGTCGCCGTACTGCTTCTGTACTTCCTTCAGCTCGCTGGTGATCACGAACTTGAGTTTCTTCTCACTTGCCAAAATCTCTTCGAGCTCGACGATTTTCTCGCGAATGGTTTTCAGTTCTTTGAGAATCTCATCGACAGAGAGCTGCGTCAGGCGGTGCAACTGCAGTTCGAGGATAGCGTCCACTTGAACGGGCGTGAGCCCGCCGGCGATGTTGCCCGCGGTCTCCCCTTCGATCCCTCCCAGCTTGTACTTCCTGCCATCCAGTTTGACGCCGGCAATTTTTCGGGACTTGCCATTTTCGGCGATGGTGACGTCCTGCTCGGAGAAGAAGTTCAGCAGGTTTTGCTTGGCGTCGGCGCGGCTCCCGGACCCGCGGATGATTCGGATCACGTCGTCCAGGTGATCGAGCGCGACCTGGTAGCCGACTAAAATGTGCTCGCGTTCGCGGGCCTTGCGCAGGTCGTAGCGCGTGCGGCGCAGCACCACATCGCGGCGATGCTCGGTGAACAGGCGGACAAATTCGAGCAGCCCCATCTCTTTGGGCTGACCGCCGGCGATGGCCAGCAGTATCATGCCGAACGATTCCTGCATCTGGGTGTGCTTGTAGAGATTGTTCAGAATGAGCTGCGATTCCTCGCCGCGCTTGAGCTCGACGACAATGCGCATGCCCTCGCGGTCACTCTCGTCGCGCACGTCGGCGATGCCATCAATCTTTTTGTTCTGCGCCAGTTCCGCGATGCGCTTGATGAGCGTGGCCTTGTTCACCTGGTAAGGAATCTCGGTGATGACTATGTTCTCGCGGTCCTTGGCAACTTCTTCGATCGCGGCTTTGGCGCGCATCGTGAAGCTGCCGCGCCCGGTTTTGTAGGCCGCTTCGATGCCTTCGCGGCCGGCGATATAGCCGCCGGTCGGGAAATCCGGCCCGGGCACGAGCTTCATCACTTCCTTGAGCGTTGCGTCCGGCCTCTCGATCATCAGCACGGTGGCGTCAATGATTTCGCGGAGGTTATGCGGCGGAATATTGGTGGCCATGCCCACGGCGATGCCACTCGCGCCGTTGACTAAAAGATTCGGAATCCGCGTCGGCAGAACAAGCGGTTCTTTTTCCGTTTCGTCGAAGTTGGGAGCAAAATCGACCGTTTCTTTTTCAATGTCCGCCAGCAACTCTTCGGCAATGCGCGCCAGGCGCGCTTCGGTGTAGCGCATCGCCGCAGGCATGTCGCCGTCGACCGACCCGAAATTGCCCTGGCCGTCCACCAGCGGATAGCGCATGTTGAAGTCCTGCGCCATGCGCACCAGCGCGTCGTACACCGGCGTGTCGCCATGCGGGTGATATTTGCCAAGAACTTCGCCGACGATTTTTGCGCATTTGCGGTAGGGCCGCGTGGAAGTCAGGCCCAGCTCGTACATGCCGTAAAGAATGCGCCGGTGCACGGGCTTCAAGCCGTCGCGCACTTCCGGCAGCGCGCGGCCAATGATCACGCTCATCGAGTAGTCGAGATAGGACTTCTTCATCTCGGCTTCGATGTCCACCGGAATCAGGATCGATTGATTCTGTTCGTCTGGCATGGGTCCTCGTGTTTCGTTTTGTGCCTGGCTAGCGCCGGACTTCAGCGGGCATGCCGCCCTAAAGGGCGGCGCTACAGAAAAACCTTATCGTTTCGCGCCGTGTTCGAGCGCGTAGGCCTTCACGGTGTCGAACGCATCCGCAGCGCTGAGGAATCGCCGTGCCGCAAAGGCCTCCTCGATATCGTGCAAGAACGCGTCGCGCTCCGCATGGCTCGCAAAGTCAACCGCCACGCCGTGCTCCTCATCCGGCGCATCCGTGGGGGTCGCGCGAAACTCGCTCACGCCAATTCCCCGCAGCCCCGGCAATGTCGTCCAACCCAATTGGTAGAACATTTTTCTGGGATAAATTCCCATGCCGGCCGCAATGGTGGCGGCCCCGAGCCCACCGTTACCGAGGAATCTCTGCTCGAGTTCAGAGCCGCGAAAGCGCCGGACTTGCTTCCCCTTCCGCAACCCTTTCTCGGCATAAATCTGGACCTAGCGGCGTGGGAGAGCTCCCTGCGAGCTAGATGTCCAAATTCACGACTTCCAGCGCGTTGTCCTCGATGAACTTGCGCCGCGCTTCGACGTTTTCACCCATCAGCGTCGTGAAAATGTCTTCCGCGGCCACGGCGTCCTCGAGTTTTACCTTGAGGAGCGTGCGCGTGTCCGCGTTCATGGTGGTTTCCCAGAGTTGCGCGGGATTCATTTCGCCCAGGCCCTTGAACCGCGTGATGGTGAAATCTTTCTTTGCGTCTTCCATCACGTAGTTCAGCACGTCCTGCGCTCTTTCCTTCGTGGTCTTGTTGCCGTTACGCGAAATTGTGAACGGCGGCTTGTTGAACTCCTCGACCTGCTTTCCGAGCGCCCGCAGCCGCTTGTATTCCGCCGTGGAAGCGAGCGCCCAGTTGAGTTTTTGGTTGTGCGGCGCGCCAAACTGGATTTCGTACAAGCTGTGCTCCTCGTCGAAAGCGATCTTACCTTCGAGCTTGAGCTTGGCCTTGTCGATTTCCTTCAGCAGTTTTTCGAGCGTCTTCTTGTCTTCAAACTCTGCCTTTTTGTCCAAGCCGCTTTCCGCCAGAACTTCGACGAGGCCTGCATCGCGCAGGCGGCGGCCAAGTTTCGCCGCGACCGCGTCATATTCCTGAACGTTCAAGAGGAACGTCGTCAGTCCTGCGCCTTCCAACGTCACGCCTTCCCTGGCTTTCACCACATGGTCTTCGGTGGCGCGCTTCATCAGCTCGCGCGCGAAATCGCGCTCGTCGCGAATGTATTTCTCGCTCTTGCCGCGCTTCACGCGGTAGAGCGGCGGCTGCGCGATGAAAATGTGCCCGCGGTCGATCAGCTCCTTCATGTGGCGGAAGAAAAAAGTCAGCAGCAGCGTGCGAATGTGCGAGCCGTCCACGTCCGCGTCGGTCATAAGGATGATTTTGTGGTAGCGCAGCTTGCCGGCGTCGAAATCGTCTTTGCCGATGCCGGTGCCGAGCGCGGTGATGATGGCGCGAATTTCTTCGTGGCCCAGCATCTTGTCGTAGCGCGCTTTCTCGACGTTGAGGATTTTGCCTTTGAGCGGCAGAATGGCCTGGTACTTGCGGTCGCGCCCCTGCTTCGCTGAGCCGCCCGCCGATTCGCCCTCGACCACGAACAATTCGCAGCGGGCCGGATCGCGTTCCTGGCAATCCGCCAGTTTGCCCGGCAGGCCGCTCGAATCCATCGCCGACTTGCGCCGCGTCAATTCGCGGGCTTTGCGAGCCGCTTCGCGCGCGCGGGCCGCGTCAATGCACTTGCTGATGATGCGCCGCGCCACCGTTGAATGCTTGTCGAACCACTCGCCCAGCTTTTCGTTGACGAGCTGCTCGACGTCGCCCTTGATGTCGCTGTTCAGCTTGCCTTTGGTCTGTCCTTCAAACTGCGGCTGCGGCAGGCGCACGCTCACGACGGCCACCAAGCCTTCGCGTACGTCGTCGCCCGTGATGGTGACTTCGTCTTTCTGCTCTTTGAGCATGCCTGCTTGCGAAGCGAAATTGTTGATGGAGCGCGTTAATGCGGAGCGGAAGCCCGAAAGATGCGTGCCGCCGTCCACGGTGTTGATGGTGTTGGCGAACGCGAAAACGTTTTCGGCGTAGGAGTCGTTGTACTGCAGCGCAATTTCAATCTCCACGTTGCCGCGCTTGCCCTCCATGTAAATCGGCGCATCGTGGAGTGCGGTCTTGCCACGGTTCAAGTGTTTCACGAATTCCGCGATGCCGCCGGTAAAGCGGAATTCAGCGTTCTTCTCCGTGCGCTCATCGGTCAAGGTGATTTTCAATCCCTTGTTCAGGAAGGCGAGCTCGCGCAGCCGCTGCGAAAGCGTGTCGAAGCTAAAGCTTGTTTTATCAAAAATGGAAGGGTCGGGGTGAAACGTAACTTTCGTGCCGGTCTTCCGCGTCTTGCCGGTTTGCTTCAACTTCGAAGTGGGCTTGCCCTTTTCGTAGCTCTGCTCCCACACCGAGCCGTCGCGCGAGATTTCAAGCTCCAGCCAGTCGGAAAGCGCGTTCACCACGGACACGCCGACGCCGTGCAACCCGCCCGAAACTTTGTAGGTTTCGCTGTCGAACTTTCCGCCCGCGTGCAACACGGTCATCACCACTTCGGCGGCGGGGCGCTTTTCCGTCTGGTGCATGTCCACGGGGATGCCGCGGCCGTTGTCGACTACGGTGACAGAATCGTCGGCGTGCACGGTCACGTTGATTTCGTCCGCAAAACCGGCCAGCGCTTCGTCGACGGAGTTATCGACGACTTCCCAGACGAGATGATGCAAGCCCATCTCTCCGGTCGAACCGATGTACATCGCCGGACGCAGCCGCACGGCTTCCAGGCCGCCGAGAACTTTGATCGACTTCGCGTCGTACTTGTGCCCTGCGCCTTGCGGCGTAGCGCTCACGTTTTCTTTGTCACCCATCGTTTCTCCCCACGCGGCGACTCCCTCAAAAACTTTTGCCGGTGAACGGACTCCAAGCCAGCCGGAGCTATCCTCCGCGTGCTAGAAACCACTTTTCGCTGAAGCAAGAAAGGCGTGTTTGCGGAATTCTACGTGCGTCGCCTTACCCTTTGATTCCGGACTTGCTGGGCAAATCCGGAACTCGTAGGATTTCCTGCTCCATCCCATCCCGCGCAGCGGGACGTGGCGAAGACTCATGTTTCTCCAGGCTCGGAGGCCGCAAGCCCCTGGCGCACAGCCTATTTCCGGGTCACTTTTCGCCTGGCGGACGTGGCGATCGGGAAGATTCCCCCATCCCTATCGACAGCAGAGAAATTATACTCCTCGGGAGCCTATTTCTCAACCCTTTTCAACCCCTTCAGAGGCGCGTAAGCGGTTCATTTTCTTTAATTTAAACAGGGACACCGGGGCGCGGACAAAAACCCATGAGGCAGCCAGAGTAGGGCCTTTTTTTGTGAGTTTGTTCTGCCCCGGTTTTGCCCTCAAATCCGCATGGGCATGATGATGTACCGGTAGCGGTAAGATTCGTCGGCGAGCGGCCGCATCTGTCCAGCCGACTGTTCGTCTTTCAGCTCAATGCTGACCGGACCATCGGCCGCGGCGGAAAGAAAATCCAACATGTAGCTGGAGTTGAATCCGATGGCGATGGGATCGCCTTGGTATTCCTTTTCGATGCTTTCCTTCGCTTCGCCATACTCCGGGCTGGAGGCAGAAATTTCTACTCCTTCGCTGGAGATCGACAATTTCACGGCATGGGAGCGCTGATCGGCAAGCTGCGAAACGCGCCGCACCGCATCGGTCAACTCCCCCCGCTCGATCACCACGTGTTTGTTGTTGTCGCGCGGCAGCACCGCTTCGTAATTCGGGAATTGCCCGGTCAGAATGCGGGAAATCAGCAGGCGATGTTTCACCTGGAAAAAGAGATGGCTCTCGTCCTTCGCAAAATCGAATTGCGCGTCGGAACCTGCCGCCGCCGAAAGCTTCTCGACCTCGTCCATGGCTTTCTTGGGGACAAGCACCTTCAACTCGGCGTTCATCCCTGTGAGTTTGTGGTCTGTTTCCGCGAGCGCCAAGCGATGGCCGTCGGTCGCAACCATGGCCAGCGTGTCCGGCCGCAATATCAGTAATCCGCCGTTCAGCGTGTAGCGCGACTCTTCCATGGAGATGGCGAATTTTGTCTTGGAGATCAGGCTCTGCAGGACGTCAGCCGTAATCTTCACGAGCGTATGCGGCATCGTCGGTAGCGCCGGAAAATTTTCTTTGGCCATGCCGACCAACTTGTACTTCTTCCGGTCGCTAACAATCTCCACCCAGTGGTTCTCCAGCAGTTTGACCTTGATCTCGCCTTCCGGCAGCAGTCGCACGAGCTCTAGCAGCTTCTTCGCTGGAATCGTCGCGGCACCGTCCTTCTTGACCTTTGCGTCGCAGCAGGTGCGGATGCTCAACTCCAGGTCCGTTGCCGTAATCGTGAGCTGGCTGCCCATGGCCTCAACAAGCAAGTTCGACAGGATGGGAATCGTGGTTTTGCGCTCCACAACTCCCTGAGTCATGGCCAGTTCGTTCAACAGCGCGGACTTTGTGACGCTGAATTCCATCGATTGATGTTCCTCGAGTGCCGTTCCAGGTGCGGTCATGTTGAAATTTACCCTCGGCTCGGGCGTGGACGGCGCCCTACTTTCGGTTCCATTCTACCGCTGCGGTACTGTACTCGCTTTTTCGAAAAGTATAAAGCCCGTCGGCCTTCTCGCATTCTCGCGATGTGGAAATAAGCGCTTGCGAACCCTGGCAACGCTGCGGCAACGCTGCCCCGCTCTTGAGTCGCGGGCTCAAATATTCACAACCACAGTCGCTGCTGCAAGAACATTTCATTCCAGTGCAAGCCTAATAAACCTTGTTGTTGTGATGAGCCTTGTGAATGTGTGGAAACCGTCGCAAGTCTTTTGCGCGCCTTCACTTGGAGCGCTCGGTTTGCGGCGGCTTTTTGTGATAAGCGTGGAAAAGTAGAGTCGCTCGCGTCCATTAGCAAAGATACTCTCAGTTTCATCCACTTCCCTCAACAAGTTCTCCGCATCTTTTTCAATTCTTCTCCACAGGTTTTGGCCGGCGTCGCGATACGAAAAGTGGGGGGGTTGGTGAGTAGGCCGGCCGGTGGGTTGCGACCTCACCTCGCGGCGGGGCCCTTGCGCTTCGCTAAGCACTTCATCTCCATCCGGTTGTGAAGAGGACGTGCACCTCCTGGCTGCCGAACGTGCTTGGCACACAAAATGGAAACGCGGCCCAAGCAAATGGGCCGCGTTCCAGAAGCCAAATCCGACAGGGTGAAATGAGACCCTACTGCAGCGCATCCATCAATCGCGTGATGGTGCGGTTGAGATCCTTGTCCGACCGCCGCAGCTCTTCAATTTTGTTGATCGAGTGCAATACCGTGGTGTGATGCTTGCCGCCGAATTGACGGCCAATCTCGGGCAGCGAAGCGGTCGTGAGCTGCTTCACGATGTACATGGCCACCTGGCGTGGAAAGGCGATCGCGCGTGTGTTGCTGCGTATCTTCAGATCCTGCTCGCGCAAATCGAAGTGCTCGCTCACGCGCTTTTGAATCAGGTCGATGGTGACGCGCTTTTCCTGCGAAGCGATGATGTTCCGCAGAACCTGCTGCGCCGTACTCAGCGTAATCGCGGCGCCGGTGAGCGAACCATAGGCCATTAAGCGCGTCAGCGCGCCTTCCAGCTCGCGCACGTTGGACTTAATCGCCCGCGCAATGTACTCTGCCACGTCGTCTGGCAAACTGAAGCGCTCGTTCTCCGCCTTCTTTTGGAGGATGGCGATTTTTGTCTCCAGGTCCGGCGGCTGAATGTCGGCGATCAATCCCCATTCGAACCGCGAGCGCAAGCGCTCTTCAATGGAGTTGATGTCCTTGGGCAGGCAATCGGAGGAGATGACAATCTGCTTTTGCTGCTCGTAGAGGGCATTAAAGGTGTGAAAGAACTCTTCCTGCGTGCGTTCCTTGCCGGCAATGAATTGGATGTCGTCCACCAGCAGCACATCCACGGTATGAAAGCGCTCGCGGAAGCTGATCATGCGGTCAAAGCGCAGCGAATTGATCACTTCGATGGTGAACTTCTCCGCGCTCACGTAGCTCAACCGCATCGCCGGGTTGCGTTTCTTGATGCTGTGCCCGATGGCATGCATCAAGTGGGTCTTGCCCATCCCCACTCCGCCGTACAAGAAGAGCGGGTTGTAGGCTTTCGAAGGCTGCTCCGCCACCGCGCGCGACGCCGCGTGTGCAAACTCGTTGGATTTGCCCACAACGAAAGTTTCGAACGCGTACCGCGGATTCAGCTGGTGATCGCTGCTCTCAAAATCCAGCTTCGCTTGCCCGGCCTTCGCTGAGGTACTCGCCGGTGCCGCCTGGACCGGTTCTTCCTCACTGCACACGTACTGAACTTTGACGTTGGGGGTCCCAAGTTCGTGGAATACAGCCTTGATGATGTCGCCGTAAGTGCGGGTAAGGACCTGCCGGAAGACCGCGCTGGGGATCTGGATGTAGAGGGTTTCGCCCTCGACCCGGTTCAGCCGGGTAGGCTGAAACCAGGTGGTGAAGGTGTTGATGCTCACCCGGGCCTTGACGTGCTCTAGGAACGTGTCCCAAGAGTTTGCCGTCTCGCGTTCGCGCCCAACTTGGGTAGCCGTGGTCATTGGTAAAGACAAAAGGTTAAAGACAAAAGAAACCCCCGCCTTATTTCCACAGCTGTGTAAAACCTGTGGAAAGCAATCCCGCTTTCATTACTCCTTCAGTCTTCGGGGGTCCTGTCCGCGCCGGATGAGTTATGCCCCTATCGATCCTCGCGCGGCCTGTTAGGATTTGCCGGCCCACCTGCCGCCGTTTCCAGACCGCGCGGGATTGTCTCCGATTGGATTGCGGAGGGCAAGCGAAAAATGTGCGAACGTCGTGGGCGTGATGCACACGGCGTTCACAATTTTTCCACAGGCCAAAATTGCGGCAAACAGCCGTCAGGCTTTCGTTTTTCACGGCATTTCGTCCAAAATTTTCTGCGGAGAAAAACTCTTGCACAGGGCCCCTGTGTCAGCCCTGAGGAAAACTTCGCTTACTTCGTACTTCTTTTGTCTGGCCGGTCAAACAAGTAAAGACCCAAGGGATCGCTTCCGATAATCAAATGATCCTTCTCGACGAGAATGGTCTTGGCCTCTAGCCGCGCTCCTTGTGGCGTATATATCTTGTAGGTCGCCCGGCGCTTTCCTGCGGCATCGAAGTGCAGCAGGTTGTTGTTCAGCGCCATCCAGACTTCCCCGTTCGAACGGTCCACGCCGAGTGCCGTCAGCACGCGCCGGAACGAGGGCTCTTTTGTGCGCTGTTCCTGTTTCTCGATCTCTTTGCGCACCGCCACCGACGTCGGCAGCGCGTCGATCGCCGTGTACTGAATGTCCTGCCCCCCGTAGCCCTGCCGGTCGTATTGCCTCACCGTCGGTTCGGGTAAATACCCGAACGCATAGTAGAGATGGCCCTGCTCGTCCGTGCCCAGTTGACCGATGTTCAGAAAGCGATTCAGGTCTTCGCGCCCGGAAATCGGTTCCGGGTCGCCAAACTCGCGCACCTCCTTTCCATTCTTGTCAAAGACGATGACCAGGTGCGGCTCCCGCAGCGTGGCAACGGCGACTTCGCCCTCCGGCATGACCGCCACGGAAACGGGATTCTTCACGGGAAAGGAACGAAGCGGCGCGCCGTCTGAACCGAAAACGCGAACTAAATTCGCGCCGCGGTCGGCCAAGTAGATCTTGCCCTCCGCATCCACGTCGCAGTCTTCGCCGAAAGCAATCAACGACTGGTTTGCGCTCGCGTCGCCGGCAGAACCGGGAGACTGCAGTTCATTAATGGACAGGAGCTGCTTGCCCTTGGCGTCAACGACCACCAGCCCCGGCGACGGCGAAGCCAATACGTACAGCCGGCCGTCGGGGCCCTGCCGGACCGCACGCAGGCCAGGACCAATCGTCGGCAGAATCCGCTGCTTCGCAGAGAGATCGGCCTCCTCCGGCTCTTGCGCCATCACCGACGCGCACGCGCCGGCGAGCAGACACGTTGCCGAAAAAACCCGCCGTTTTGAGGCCGAGAAAACTCGCAGTTTGGAACCCACCCTCATGCGCATGACTCTTTCAGATTACTACGACCGGCCCGCGGTTGCCCGTGCTGCTTTGCGACACGTCAACGCGGACGGCCTTTTGGCAGGTTTGCGAAAAGAAATCTCAGCGTTGCGAATATCAGTCAATGCAGAAGCGCAGCCGCTCGATCAAGCGCGCGCGCAGGCGCCCCGCCGTGTTGCGCGGGCCGTCGTCATCGGTTTCCACTAAAACACAGTTCATCTGCACGTCGCCCGAAGCCACGTCAAACTTCGCCGGCAAGCCGTTCAAAAATTTCTTGATAATCCCTTCGCGCTCCATGCCGATGACGCCGCCGTGCGGCCCGGTCATGCCCACGTCGGTGATGTACGCCGTGCCTTGCGGCAACACGCGCTCATCGGCGGTGGCTACGTGCGTGTGCGTGCCCACCACTGCCGTCACGCGGCCATCCAGGTACCAGCCCATGGCCACTTTTTCGCTGGTGGTTTCCGCGTGCATGTCCACCAGCACGAAGCTCACGTCCTCCGGAAGTTTCGCGAGTTCGCCGTCGGCTTTCTTGAACGGATCGTCAATCTGCGTCATGAACACGCGTCCCTGCAAATTCAGCACGGCGTACTTCGCGCTATTCTTTGCCGAGCCAACGTAAAGCCCGCTTCCGGGATTGCCTTCCGGAAAATTCGCCGGTCGCAGCAGCCGCGGCTGATGCGGCAGGTACTCGAGGATCTCCTTGCGGTCCCAGCTGTGATTCCCGCCGGTGAGCACGTCGATGCCGTCCTTGAGCAGGTCGTCCGCCAGCCGAGGCGTGATGCCGAATCCCGAAGCGGCATTTTCCCCGTTGGCGATCACCAGGTCGATCTGCCGCTGGGAGACGACGTCCGCCAGCCGGTCGCGAACGATCAGCCGTCCTGGCGCTCCCACGATGTCTCCCAAAAAAAGTATGCGCATGAAAGCAGTGGCGCGTGGCTGGTGGCTAGTGGCGAGCGAGAATCGCGCTGGTGGTTTCTCTGGTCACTCGTCACTCGTCACTGCGGTCATGACCATGATCGTCAGATGGGCCACGTGTCTCCCTTCCAGAGGTTTCGTGAAAGCAAAAATGGAGCGGACTGCTTGGCCGTGGGGAGCTAGGCCGTGAACCCCTGTAATAGGTGGGCGCCACGAGCCAGCCATTAGGCTTTCCTGCCCCGCTCGCCCGCCGCTTTTCGAAGTTTGCCGTTTTCCGTCGGCCGCAAAAAAGAACCAAGCAAACTGCTTTCTTTGACGGCAAACGGTAAACGCTTCGGAATCGGCGGCGCGCCAGCGGGACAGGCCGTGCTCACAGGCTGTCTATCCGCAGCACCCCAGAGATTCGTTACGGTTCAAACGGCTTTCGCGCCCTCACCTGCGTCGAAGTACCGCTCCGCCCTCATTCTATCTTCACTTCCGAGGCGCGTCCAACGCCTTGCGGCGAGTGTTTCCTCTGGAGACAGGAGGAGGCCGAACCTTCAACTGCGCTCCTCCTCGAAGCTCGGGGTAAGCAGTCCACAGCTCACAGCCGACAGCAGGATCAAAAGACAACAATATCCGCACGGGACTCCGTCCGATGCGCAGTCCAGCCAGGACGCCACACTGCGTTCGGGATGACAGCGGGCGGGTCGGAAGCCTCCACAATGGCCCATTGGAGGTAGAATCGTTCTCCGTCATCAAGGAGGACGCCGAAATGCGTGACACCCGCTCTAAAGTTGCCAGCTCGCTATTCGTTCTTCTCTCCCTGGCAGCGCTCTCCATTGTATGTGTTCCCCGCGTGTCTGCGGCGCCGGCGGACCAGCTTGGCAAAGTGAATTTTCCCACGACGTGCTCGAGCGATGTGCAGCCCGCGCTCGAAAAAGGTCTCGCGCTGCTGCACTCCTTCCAATACAAGGAATCGGAGCAGACCTTCACGGATGTGGCCACGCGCGAGCCCCAATGCGCCATGGCGCATTGGGGCAAGGCCATGGGCCTGTACTACCAGATTTGGGAGTTCCCGAACAAAAGGAAATTGAAACAAGGCCACAAAGAAATTGCACGGGCGCAGAAGATTCACTCCACCAGCCCGCGCGAGAAGGGCTTTATTGCCGCGGCCGCCGCGTTCTTCGCAAACAAATCCAAACTGTCCCATGCCGACCGCATCAAGGCCTATTCCGCGGCGCTTGAGAAGTTCTACGCAGAAAATCCCGGAGACAGCGAAATCGGCTCGTTCTACGCGCTTTCGCTGGTGGCGCTCTCTTACGAGGACGTTGACAGCACGGCCAACCGGAACAAAGCCATCGCCGTTCTCAATCCACTGCTGGAAAAATTTCCCGATCATCCCGGCGTGGCGCATTACCTGATTCACGCAGCAGACCGCCCGGAGCTAGCCTCGCAAGGACTGGAAGCCGCGCGCCGCTACGCCGCGATTGCGCCTGAGTCGTCCCACGCGCTGCACATGCCGTCGCACATTTTCGTTCGCCTGGGGCTCTGGCAGGATTCCATCAACTCCAACATAGCGGCCCGCGATTCCGGAGCGCACGCCGCCGAAATGCACATGGCGGAAGCGCATTACCAGACGCACGCCATGGACTTCCTCAGCTACTCGTATCTGCAAAACGGACAGGAAGCCAAGGCGCGCGAAGTCATCGAGCACACCAGTCACATCGTGGGAGCCACGGAGGCGAGTAAGACGCGCGACCGCGACTACCTTTCCGCGCGCACCGCTATGGAGTTGCAGCGGTGGAAGGAAGCCGCCGAACTGCCCATCCCCGCCGATCGCAAGAATTGGGATGACACCACCTTCTGGGCGCGGGCCATTGGCGCCGCGCGCAGAGGGGACATTCCCGTGGCGGAAGCTGCGCTGAAGGAGTTCACCGCCCTTGTCGCTGGGCGCGAAAAGCGGGCGGGCCAAGAGGGCTACACCGTCTCGGCGGAGAAGCCTTCTGATCTTCGCGAGGCCGAAGCCTGGCTCGCCCTCGCCAAGGGCAAGGCTGACGAGGCGCTCGAGGAGTTGCGCGCTGCCGCCGAGCATCAGGACAAAGACGGCGGCGAATCGGTCGGCATCCCCGCGCGCGAGATGCTCGCGGACATGCTGCTCGGACTCAAGCGACCGGCCGAAGCGCTCGCCGAGTACAAAACCGCGCTGAAGAATTCGCCCAACCGCTTCGATGCACTTCTAGGAGCGGCGCGCGCGGCTCAGGCTGCCGGCGACGCGAGCGCCGCGCAAACCTTCTATGCGCAGCTCACGTTGGTGTGCTCGCCTGGCGCCGATCGCCCCGAATTGGCTGAAGCGAAAACTTACCTGGCGCGAAAGTAGCGGCATTGGCCTAGAAGCTTGTTGAAGCGAACTGAATTTGTCATTCCGGGGAGCAAAACGCGCCTGCTGACGCTCCGGTCGGATCTACGGAGCGACGAGGAATCTGCTTTTGCCTTGAGTTTTTAAGAGAAAAGCGGATCCCCTAGGCCTAAGCTCCAGCTCGGGAGGACACGCAAATGCGTTTTTCAACAGGCTCTTTTAGGGCACCAAAGCGAAGTGCTCTTGCCGCGACTCGCTAGAAGTGGAAGCCCAACTCCACGGTTTCCGTGCGCGGCGTGACGAAGTGCGTGCCGCTGAACGTGGACAGGAAGTTGTACAGCGCGGTCTTGTTCGTCAGGTTGATGACTGTGAACCGCAAGCTCCATTTGTAGCGATCTGCGCGGAAGAGGTTGTCCTCCCCAACGCTGACGTCGAACAAATTGCGCGGTTTGACGCGCGTGGGGTTGCGGTCTACGTCAAACGTGGGACCCGCAATGTTGAGCAGCTTTGCGCCCGTTTGTGTGGGATTAGCGCCACAGATGGTGCCTGTGCCCTGCGCCAGAGGCTGCGAAAGAGAAGCCGTGTGCATGACCCCACCGGCAGCAACGCAGAAAAGCCCAATGGCTGTCTGCTGAGCGGCATCAAGGAAACTGGACGCGTCCCCGAAATTGTCCAGATTGGGGTTGCTAGCCACCAAACCGCTGTCGTAGCGCCAGTTGAAACCTACCCATGGTAGGAATTTCGATGGTTGATATTGGAAATGAGTCGTCTGATTGAAGGCCTGATCGTGGTCAATGCGAAATACTTCTCCACCCGTGATGCTGGCGCCCAACCCGCCAATCTGTGGCGGGAAGTAACGGGCCCGGACGTGGGCGAGCACCGCGAGCGCCGTGAAACCATGAAAGTTGGGCATACTGACGCGTACAGAAGGTCCGTCAATCTTCGAATTTTTCCAAGCGATGGGGAAGAAGATCGGCGTGTTGGCGAACGTGGAGAAGTCATACGCGTTGTGCGTATACTTCCACAGGTAGTCGGCGTCCACCACCGCGTACTTTCCAAAGGCTTGCTGAAAGCCGGCGTTGAACTGGTTGCGCTGGCCAGAACGAATCGGCGCCTGTAAGCTCGCACCGCCGATCACGTCGACGATCACCGGGTTAGAAGCTCCCAAGCTCGCCAAGATCAGATTCTCGTTGAACGGTGTCTCGAGGATGCGCGAATAAGAAACGCGAAGAACTGAGTTCGTCTTCTTAACGTTGTAGGCAAAACCCGCTCTCGGCTCCGGCTGCCAATCGTGAACAATTCCCCGGTACACGTCAGTGCGGAGTCCCAGATTAAAAGCCCAATTGCCCAACGTGATTGTATCTTGCAGGTAGAGCGCAAGCTCCTTGACGTCCGTGTGTCCGCGGAAGGGAAACAGCGCGGTTTGCGTGCTGGCGCAACTATCCTGTAATTGCGCCGCGGCCGTCAGGACTGGCCGTGTCAGGTCGAAGCAACCAAGAGCCGGGATGAACGCAGGGATGGTGGCCCTCGCATCCGTACCATCGTTGGGCTCCAACGTCCCGGTGCAACTGCCTTGAAAGGTCGGTGTTGGGTTGGTGTCCGGACTAGCATCGGCAACATTCAAGCAAACAGAGTTGAACGCGGGATCGGTGATTCCGGAATTGAAATGCTCGGTCAGGAATGTGTGTTGAAATGTGGCGCCGGCTTTGATGTTGTGAATCCCCTTCACGTAGCTCACATCGGTCCGCAGTCCCGCGTTCGTCAGTTTTCGTTGCTGGTTGAGCGTTGCAGAAGAGCCGCCGGGTATGAGTCCTGTGCCGTCCGCAAACACGTTTCCGCTCGGGTAGTAGTTAAACTGGTCGTGCCGGACGAAAGCCCCCAGTGTAAACAGTGTAGTGGTACTGATCAGACGGGTCCACACCGGTGCGATGTTGTAGGTGCTGATTTGCGCTCGCTGGTCCTGCGCTGGCAACGGAGCCCCCGTCAGCGGGTCGGTCACTCCGATATTCAAGTTGTCAATCGTGTTAGGCGTCTGAAACCACGAACGCGTATATTGAAAGTTCGTGTGAATCGAATCTGCGCCCGTTACATTGAAATCCACACGGTCGAATAGATTTTCCTCGTTGCCTTTGTCGTGGATGGCATGAAGTTCAGGTGGATCCAGGAAGCGGCTGGTGTTCAAGCCGTTCGCGGCGATGAAGTTGCCCCATTTCTGGCCCCCGTAAGCCAGCCGGAAGCCCCCCAGTACAGAACCGAAGCTGCCGTAGGAGGAGTAAATCGTACCCGTCGGCTTAGTTACGCCCATTCCAGATCGCGTGGTGACCTTGATCACTAAGCTGGTCTTGTCGCCATACTCAGCCGGCGGCCCTCCCGACACGGCTTCGATAGACTGAATCGAATCGAGCGGGATCTGGTTCGAGAAGACTTTGCTTTGCTGATCCGTAATCGGCTGGCCGTCTACGTTGAATGCATTCTCCGCGTGATCACCCAGCCCGTGGAATAATCCGTTTGAATCCGCCACCACGCCTGGGGAACCGAGCGTCACCATCGAACTGACTGAGGAAGACTGGCTCTCCAGCGGCAGCCTATCGATCAAGGATGTATCCACATCCGTATGAAAGCTCGGCTCATTCTCCACAAGGTCCGCGCCGTTGGCCTCCACCGTGATGCTCGTCGCGGACGTACCGATCTTCAGGCTGATTTGCAGTGTCACCGGGACGGTTGACCGCAAATCCACATCCTGCGTAAACGGCGCAAAGCCCGGGGCGGTTACGGTGAAGTGGTATGGATTGAACGGCACGTTCGTGAACTTGAAGCTTCCATCCGCACCCGTAGTTGCCACACGTTGGAAGCCGGTGACCGGATAGGAAATCTCCACCGTCGCGCCTGCCACCACGCCGCCGGAAGGGTCTTTCACGACCCCTTCAATCGATCCGGAATTTCCTAGCTGGGCCACTGCAGGTCCAGGCGCAAAAGACAGAACGAATCCCAAAACCAGAACCCCATAAATACTCAAACGCTTCAACATTTTTTCTCCATCCTTTGAGAAGGTTTTCTGCCGAAGGTGGATAGAGGCCGCCCTCAACGTGGCGGGTACGCTGGCGCCGGGAGCCAACGCGGGAAACACCTCGAGCAAGCTGGCTCGTTCTTAGGCGAAAGGAGGCGCGCGGGAGGAACGATGCAGGGAAAAAGAATCGCTTGGAGCTGCAGCCTGCGGGAGCGACGAATACCGAGTGATGAATTCAGGCGTGCTGCCCAGATCCAGCCGCGCCGCGGCCAGCGCCGGCGTGTGAAGCGCCTGGCAAACGTGGCAGGCGGCATCCGGCCCTGGCGCATGCTGGTGAGGCAGCATCGCGCCGATGGCGAAGTACAGCAGCGTGGCGCATCCTAATACCGCGAGTCCACGGCCCACGACCGCATGCCCGAAATTAGGTTTCCCCCAGTTCATGGACACTTTAGCTTAGCACTTTAGACGGACAAGGGAACGTTTTGGTTGCGGTGATTCTTTGAATTTTGGCCAATTAGAGCTGCCGGCCTCATCAGCGCGGGATCTCTGTGCTCGGGAGCTTGCGCGAGGCCAGCAACTAGGGCCGCAGCGCGATCACTGTTTCGGCGGCTGCGCGGTGGGGGGAAGAATTCCGTTCAGGCGCAGGTAGGTAGCTTGTGCGCCATAGTGATCGTACCAATCGTCGCTCAAAATAATGAGCACGGCGGCGCGCGAAAAGGGGCGGTTGCCAAACAGAATCATCTGGTCGCCCAGCTTGGAATCGTCAACTTTATCCAGCACAGAGGAGCAATGTTCGAACGAGGCTTTCAACGCGGCGACCAGCTTGTCCTTGGGATCCGTATCGGCAATCCTCGCGTCGGGCGGAGCCGTGTCTGAGATTTTCGAGCACAGGCCGTTGTTCGACTGCGCGATGTGCATGACCAAATGCGCGAAAGAATTCATCTCCGGCGTGGGCTTGAAATTGTATTTTTCCGCGGGCATGGCTTCGGCGGCGGCAACCATGTTCTTTTGGAAGCGCGGCAACTGGTTTTTTACGGCGCCGCTCACTGGATTTGCCACCGGGCTCAGTTTGGCCAGGTCCTGCGCCTCCGCGGCTTTCGTTTGGGCCGGGTTGGGCGGCGCGGGTTGTTGCGCCCAGGCGCCGACCGCCATGAGCATCGCGGCGGGCCATATCGTCAATCGGATCAGCCCACATTGGTTCCGTGTCATGATTCCCTCCTCAGGTCCCTTTTTCTAACGGTCGAAGCATACTCCGGGCTCGGGCCGGCAACAACCGTTTCTGTAGCATTTCTCAAGCGGCACAAACTAAGACGGGTTAGATTCGAAAAGCAAGCTCGAGCAAGTGAGGCCGGATTCGGCTTTCTGAAGCTCCGAGATGTCCAGGGGAGTGACGCGAAAATCCCGCGAGCCGACGCGGCCGCAAGTGCGAGGAAAAGACGCGGGCATGATGACTGTGCCGCCCAGTGCCAGGGCGTTGGCGGCGTGCGGTTCTGAGCAATCCACATCAATCCAGTCGAAGCCGGTGAAGCACGCCCCGTCAAACCAGGCACGATTCGCGAGAAGCGTATTGTCTGCAATCCAAGTGACCGCGGATTTCAGGTGCAAGCAGCCGGTTACTGGGACGGCCGTGACTCCGTATCCGTGGGGCTTCACGATTTCTGCAAGCTGCCGAATGCCTTCCCCGTTGCTGCGCTGGGTCAGCCCCACAAAGAGCTTGCGGCCGATGCGGAGAACGTCGCCCCCTTCGAGCGTTCCGGGAAGCTGCACGCAGGCGAGCTTGCGGTATTTCGAAAGCTCCTGCGCCAGAGAAACGGCTTCGCGGCGGCGGCTTTCCGTGCCCAGGGGGAAAATTACCGCGAGCTCGTCGAGGACGATGGCGGGATCTTCGACGAACATGGAATCGGGAAGATCTGGCTCGGCAGGAAGAGAGATAACGCGTGCGCCCAATTTCGCCAGAAGCGTTTCATATGCTTGATGTTGCTGGCGCGCCCTGGCTAGATCAATCGGCTGGCGGTCAATGAAGGAAAGCTCGCAATTGACGATGGCCGTACTGACGGCACGCGTGATGGCAGTAAGCATGGGCAGGAAGAAATTTTACACGAGAATGGATGAACGCATTTCCCCGGTGCTGCGTCGGCGAAGTGCAGAGGCACTAGACGCAAATGCGGGGAACCCCTTGGAGAACCCCTGTTGGGGCTTGCGGCCCGGAAGCTTACTGGTTGTGATGGCAGCTCTTAAGCAGAGCTAGAGCATGAGCTTCTCCAGAACTCGAGAGAAAACGACTGCCAAGGAGTGCGAGGAAGCCGGTGAGCCATGGCTCATCCAAAAGCGCATAATGCCCGCGCCGATGAGCATGCCGGCGAGAATCAAACCGATGGCGCTGAGAACGACCCACAAAGCCGACTTGGTGAGTTTGAAAATTCCCGGCCGCGGGGCAGAAACGTCTGCCTCTTGTCCGGATGTTCCATTTTGCGGGAGGTGAGAATTGCCGACGCGGTTCGAGATTTCCGGCTGAACGAGAAGGGAGTATCCCTTGCGCGGAATGGTCTCGACATACTGAGGCTTGCCGGAAGAATCGCCAAGCGCCATGCGGAGCTTATTAACGGTGGTATTTACGTTGGCGTCGTAATTGACGTAAGTGTCCGCGGGCCAGAGCCGAATACGCAGCTCTTCGCGAGTCACCACTTCGCCCGGCTTTTCTAGGAGCGTGAGAAGCGTCTGGTAGACCTTCCCCTGAAGCTTCAGGCGGATCCCATTGCGCGTAACTTCTTGCCGCTGCTGATCGACCCGGAAAGGCCCAAAATGGATGTACCGACCTGAAGAAAGCACACTTGGACCTGGAATCGCGGGATTAACCGATTCTTGCATCGACATCACTTCGGATGGCATCGATGGTCACCCTACCCCTTTTAATGTATGGACGTAAAAACCTGTCGAGCGTTTTCCTGAATTACGAATAATTTTGCACATTAGTTCCATCACCGCATGCACTCCATAGTGACATTACAACGGAGGCTTTTATTCCTTACGAACTTTTGGAGTGTTACAAGGTGCTAAGTCCATTTTTTAGGCGCGCTTTATATGAAATCACGGAGCTTTTCAATTCGAAACTGCCCGGATGAAGACAATTTTTGTCATGCCTGGATTTTGAGTGACTCGCTGGCGTCCTTGCACTTAGATAGAGTCGACCAGATTCTGAACCAAGGAGGGCGGGGATCATGAGCAAACGGCGAAAGGCGCCCCCAAAGCGGGCAGATGTTCGCATGCGGACGCTAGGATTGGTCCTCTTGCTGGGGGCCGTGATTATGGCCCAGGGCCGAACCGCCATTTCTCCGGCCAGACCAGTAAGACCGTCAGCTACGAACCCTTCGGGGAATTCCGCTGAACGGCCGGGCGAAAAGGCGTGGAGGATTCTGTGCGAAGGTTTGAAGGACGACAGGGCCGACAAGCGGGCCAAAGCGGCGCGCGCGCTGGGACTCCTGACGGGGAACGCAGAAGCGGAAAAAGCAGCAGTGCTTGCGCTAAAGGACGAGAAGCCCAATGTGCGGCGGGCGGCGGCCCATGCGCTGGGCGCGATGCGCGCGGAAAACGCGAAGGGCAATCTCGAAGAAGCGTTGGGGGACTCCGAGCCAAGCGTGGTTCTGGCCGCGGCGAATTCGTTGCTGCTGCTTCACGATGACGTGGGCTACGACACGTACTACTACGAAGTGCTGACAGGCGAAAGGCGAGCCAGCAAAGGACTGATTAAGGAACAACTGGATACGCTGAAAGACAGGAAAAAGATCGCGCAGATGGGATTCGAGGAGGGGATCGGGTTCATTCCGTTTGCCGGGATTGGCTACGAAGTTTTCAAGACCATGACGAGAAACGATTCTTCTCCGGTGCGGGCGGCAGCGGCAAAAAAGCTGGCCCACGATCCGGAGCCGGACGCGGGAGAAGCGCTGGTCAAAGCCGCCGGCGACAAAAACGTCAGCGTGGCGCGCTGCGGCACTGGAGTCGATTGCCCTGCGAGGGGACCGGTCGCTCGTTCCAAAAATTACCGCGGCTCTCGAGGATGAAAAGGACCTGGTGCGCTTCATTGCGGCGGCGTGCGTGGCACATTTGAGCGGCCTGCCGGAAAAGGCCAGTTGTTCGAATGCTGCCAAGCCCTAGCAAAGCTGCATTACCCTGGCTTCGAGTGTGACCTGCTGGCCCAGAGGGATCCATCCAAGCCTCGAGCGAAGAGCCGGGCTGAAGCCCGGCCTCCACAACCGCAAATTAACGGAGCCATTTAGCTTCCAGGGCGAGCCGCCGAGGGTAGAACCGAGATTTCCACGCTTGAAGGAAAGCGTTTCGAACGGTACATGCGCTCGGTGGCTTTCTGGTAGTCGGATTCCTCGGCTTCAAAGATGTTGGGGACAAATTTTTGCGGGTTGCGGTCGATGACGGGAAACCAGGTGCTCTGGACCTGCACCATGATGCGGTGGCCCTTCTTGAAAACGTGGTTCGCGGTGTGCAGATCGATTTTGAACGGCGTGACCACGCCGGGCTGCATCGGCTCCGGCTTCTCGAAGGAGTTGCGGAAGCGAGCGCGAAACACTTCGCCGGCAATCATTAGCTCGTAGCCGGAGAGCTGCCACTTTTCGGGATACTTTTGCGGATACACGTCAATGAGCTTGACGATCCAGTCGGCGTCGCTGCCGGTCGTGGAAGCGAAGAGCTTGGCGGTGACTTGACCGGCGAGCGTGACGTCTTCCTTGAGTTCTTCGGTTTGCCAGGTGAGCACGTCCGGGCGATTGTCCACGAAGCGCTGGTCCTGCACCAGCCAGGTGAACCAACTGCCGGGATGGTCTTCGGGATAGGTCATGTCAATGGGGCGGTTGCGATACGGCACGGGATGCGCGGGGTCGCTGACGTAGCTGGCGAAAGCTTGCTCGGAGTCGCCGGTCGGGGCGTCAAAGGAAAGCTTGCCATCTTCGTGGAAATAGAGATTCTTGGTCTGCGCTTCACGCGGCGGCCAGGAGTCGAAGTTCACCCAAGTGTCGCTGCCGGTCTGAAATAGAAGGGCTTCTTTGAGCGGGAGGCTGCCCTTGTTCTTGAGCCAGTAGGCGAACCAGGGAGCTTCGATTTTTTGCCTGAAATAAAGCGCGGTGTCGCTGCCAAAAGGAATGAGGCCGAGCGAATTGCCCGCGCCGTGGGCCCAGCCGCCGTGGTTCCACGGACCGGCCACGAGATAATTCAAGTGGTCGGGGTCTTCCTTTTCGAGCAGTTCGTAAATCTTCATGGGACCATAAAAATCTTCCTGGTCCCACCAGCCGGCGACGTTCAAGTTGGGAACTCTGGGCCGCGTGAGAAGGTAGGGCATGGCTTGCTGCTTCCAGAAGGCGTCGTAGTTGGGGTGCGCGACGAAGTCGCTCCAGGTGGGAAGCCTGCCGTGAATGTATTTCTTGTTGGCGTTCGAAAGCGCGCCGAGCTGCAAGTACCAATCGTAGGTGTCGAAGCGGTCGAACTGGAAAGAGAAGTTCGTTTTGTCGGTCTCCATCATCGTGGAATATTCGTAGCCGTAGCTCAAGCGGAAGGCGCCGTTGTGGTGAAAATCATCGCCCAGGAACATGTCGGCGGGAGAGGCCTGCTCGGAAACAGCTTTGAGCGCGGGATGCGGCTCGAGCATGCCCATCACCGTGAGCCAGCCACCGTAGGAGATGCCCAGGAGGCCGACGCGGCCGTTGTTGTGCGGAACGTTTTTGACGAGCCATGCAATGGTGTCGTACGTGTCCGTGCCTTCGTCGATGGCTTTCGGATCTTTTGGATCGCGCAACGGCCGCTGCATGACGAATTTGCCCTCCGAGCCGTAGCGGCCGCGAATGTCCTGAAACACGAAGATGTAGCCGTCAGGAATCATCTCGGCGTAGCGGCTGAGCTTGCGGCTGTAGCCCTTTTCGTCGTTGCTCAGGCCATAGGGCGTGCGCTCAAAGATGATGGGCAGCGGTTCGGCGGCGTTCTTCGGGGAATAGATTTCACTGTGGAGCTTCACGCCGTCGCGGGCGGCGATCATGACGTCGGTCTTGTCGAAGAGCGTGGAGTAATCGGGACGTTCCTGTTGCGCAGCGGCGATGAAAGGAAGGAGAAGAAAACTCAGCGACAGGCAGACGAATTTGCAGCCGCGCGGCAAGGACATGACGGAGCTCCTGGTCGAGTATTCCACGATTCAGCCGATGGTAATCCCGGAAACGCCGACGAGCTTATCACAGGGAGGCCGATGGACGCGGTTGTAACTACGGTGCAAGGCGCGCCGGCGCGCTAGGAGCCAAACGGCGCGTCTGCTAAAATAAAAGCAGCCGGACGGCCTTGATAAGCTGATCCGAAGGTATGGGGTTCAAGGGCACCAAGAAGGAGATTTTGGGCGTCGCCCCGAGGTTCGGGGCTATTTTTGTGTCTAGAGGAACTGGCGCGCGGCTCCCCAAAGAAGAAGATTATGAGTCGACAGATTCGCAACATTGCTATCATCGCGCACGTGGACCACGGCAAAACCACGCTGGTGGACGCCATGCTGAAGCAAAGTGGCATTTTCCGCGCGAACGAAGCGGTAGTCGAGCGGGTAATGGATTCGAACGAACTGGAACGCGAGCGCGGCATTACGATTTTGGCGAAAAACACCGCGCTTTTTTTTGGCGGCACGAAAATCAACATTGTCGATACCCCGGGGCACAGCGATTTCGGCGGCGAAGTCGAGCGCGCGCTGCGGCTGGTGGATGGCGTGGTCCTGCTGGTGGATGCGAGCGAAGGGCCGCTGCCGCAGACGCGTTACGTGCTACAAAAAGCGCTTGCAGCGAAGCTGCCGCCGCTGATCGTGCTGAACAAGATTGACCGCAGCGACGCGCGTCCCAAGGAAGTGCTCGACGAAATCTACGACTTGTTCATTGATCTGGACGCCACGGAAGACCAACTCGATTTTCCGATTGTTTACACCAACGCGCGCGACGGCGTGGCGCACGCGAAGATGGGCGACAATTCGAAAGACCTGCTGCCGCTGTTTGAGGCGATCGTGAAGCACATTCCTGCGCCGCCGGGCGATCCCGCGGGTGGGCTGCAAATTCAGGTGATGAACCTGGATTACAGCGAGTTTCTGGGACGCATTGCGATTGCGCGCGTGTTCAATGGAACGCTGAGGCGCGGCGCAGAGGTGGGCGTCAGCAAACTGAACGGAAAACTCGAGCCGACAAAGATCACGAAGCTATTTACTTTTCGAGGATTGGAGCGCGACGAAGCGGAAGCGGTTGCCGCGGGAGACATCGTGGCCATTGCCGGTGTCGAAGGCATTCAAATTGGCGAGAGCATCACGGATCTGGAATCGCCGGCGCCGCTCGAGCCGTTGCTGATCGACGAGCCGACGCTGGCGATGATTTTCACGGTGAACAGCGGGCCGCTTGCCGGAAAAGACGGGGAGTACTTGACTTCGCGGGACTTGCGCGACCGCCTGCAAAAAGAATTGCTGACGAATGTTTCGATTCGCGTGGAAGACACGGACACGCCGGAATCGTTTCGCTTGCTGGGGCGCGGCGAGCTGCAACTCGCTATCCTCATCGAGACCATGCGACGCGAAAGTTTCGAATTGATGGTGGGCAAGCCGGAAATCGTGACGCGCACGGAAAATGGAAAGAAGCTCGAGCCGGTGGAGCGCTTGGTCATCGACATTCCCGAGAATTTCATCGGCATCATCATGGAAACCATCGGCGGGCGCCGCGGCGAGATGACCAAGATGAGCAATCACGGCTCGGGGCGCGTGCGGCTGGATTTCAAGATTCCCTCGCGCGGGTTGATCGGCTTGCGCAGCCAGTTGCTGACCGACACGCGCGGGACGGCGCTGATTCATTCGATCTTCGACGGCTGGACGGAATACGGCGGCGAGATGGCGCTGCGTCCGACGGGCGCGCTGGTGGCGGACAGGGCGGGAGTGTCGACCGCGTTCGCGCTGTGGAATTTGCAGGAGCGCGGCGAGTTGTTCATCGGGCCGGGCGTCGATGTCTACGAAGGAATGATTGTCGGGGAAAACTCGCGCGAGCAGGACATGGACGTGAACGTGACGAAAGAAAAGAAGCTGACGAATATGCGCTCGTCCGCGGCGGATGAAGCCATCCGGCTGATTCCGCATCGCGAGCTGAGCTTGGAGCAGGCCATCGAATTCATCGCCGACGACGAATACGTCGAAATCACGCCGAAGACCATTCGTTTGCGGAAGAAGGTTTTGCCAGCGAACAAGCGTCCGCGCCGCTGGCAGGAAATCCGCGCCAGCCAAGAAGCGGCGGGGTAGGTCCTTGCTCCCTAACTGAGGCGGCCAAGCCATGCGCGGGCTTGGCATTTCTCTCCCTCTCTGTACTCCCTTTATGGGGAAGTCCACACCTAGCTAACGGGCGGTTTTTTCCAATAATTCTGCGAGATATTGTTTCCAGAGGGCGGCGCGGGTGTGAGTGCCGTGGCCGCGGGTTTCATCGGAGACGGGTAGAAGGACAAAGCGGCCATTTTTCACTTTTTTGATTTCGCGTTCGGCGATGCCGAGTTCGGGCGGATTGATGAAGTCGTCGGCGGAATTGATGTACATGACCGGAGCCATGATTTTTTCGAGCTGCGGTGAAGGATCATAGTTCCGGGAAGCGTTCACCTGGTACAGGAGATCGTTGGCGTCGAGTCCTTCCAAGCGCGATTTGAAATAGTCGTCGAGGTACTGGTCGGCCGCATCGCGCATCGCTAGAGTTTTCTGCATATAGAGCGGCGCGCTGCCGGCAATCAGCAGCAGGTCGAGCGCGGTGCGCAGCGCCTGTTGCGGCTCGCCGGAATAGTCTCCGCCTTTCCATTCGGGATCGTTGCGAATGGCGTCCATCAGCATTTTGCGCCAAATGCGGTTGCGGCCGGCGATTTGCACGGGGAGGCAGGCGAGCGGCATGAGCGCGTCCATGAAACCGGGAAAGGTTTCTCCCCAAACGAAGGAATGCATGCAGCCCATCGAAGTGCCCATGACGAGGCGCAGATGGTTCACGCCGAGCCCTTCGGTGAGCAGGCCATGGTGCGCGGCGACCATGTCATCGTAGTCGTATTGCGGAAAATGCGCGTGCAAGCTGTCGCTGGGCTTCGAAGATTTTCCGTGGCCGATACCATCTGGAAGAACGATGTAATAGCGCGCCGCGTCGAGAAGCTGTCCCGGGCCGAAGAGCTCGCCGGCAAAAATGGGTGCGAGGAATTGATGGCCGGTGCCACCGGTGCCGTGAAGAATCAAAACCGCGTTGGTGACGCGGCCTTGCGCATCGCGCGCGGGCTTGCCCAGGGTTGCGTAGTGCAGCCGAAGCTCTGGCAACGATTCGCCGGAGCGAAACTGGAAATTCTTGACCACAAATTCGCCCTCGGTCGTGGCGGGAGTCGCGGGGGGGTGCTGTGCGGCGGCGGGCCATCCGCGGAAGAGAACAAGCGCGACCGAGCAAACGAAGAAACGTAAGGAGAATCGGCACATGGCTTACCTCAAGGGACTTACCTCTAACAGAGTCGAAGGCCGGGAATCTATCATACAGATTTCCATTCCGTTGAAGACCAGGACAATACAAAACAAAGGAGGCCTTGCGGACGGAATGTTTCACGTGAAACATTCTTGCTTTGCCGCTTTTGGGTGCATAAACTGCCCCCCGCTCGAAAAATCTCCCGCCCCCGGAGTGGTTCATGCGAAAAGTGGTGCTCCCGGCTTTCTGCATGTTGGCGTTGACTCGGGCTGTGGCCTTCGCGTTGCCTGGCCCAGGCAGCGTCCAAGCTCGCTCCGGAAGTGCGCGCGTTCGTGAAGGAAGATGCCCGGCGCTGCCGTGAAGACGGCGCACCGCATGGAATCAAACTGACCGGGCATCTCTGCTCCATCGGCTTCCGGGGAGGCCGCTCTCGCTGGGCATTGATGATCTCGAGCACGGGCTGGTGGTCGATACGGAATTTCTCGCGGAGAAGAAACCGGGAGCATGCCCCAACACGGCAGCGGCAAATAAAGCTTTGCTGATGCTGGAGGTCACCAGCGGGCCGATTCACGAAACGATTCGCGATCTGGTGGCGCATCATGTTGCGGTCACGTCTACGCTCCCCGTGTTTGAGACTTTCGTGCCCAACCGCGCGCCGCTGGACGCACGGATTCTCGACGCCATGCTCCCCGACGCGCGCATTTGAGAAGGCGCGCGCTGATTTCCGACGGCGCCGCCAAATCGGATTGGCCGGCGCTTTTCAAGAAAGAGCTGGAATTCGAACG
This sequence comes from Acidobacteriota bacterium, assembly GCA_003224085.1. Classification (GTDB taxonomy): domain Bacteria; phylum Acidobacteriota; class Terriglobia; order Acidiferrales; family UBA7541; genus Acidiferrum. The sequence goes on from QHYK01000040.1 coordinate 38,493, forward strand.
CGAGTTCGTGAAACAGGGCGGCTTGCTCCTGGCCGGACTCGATCCCACGGGTTACGGAGGGGTGATTGCAGGATTCCGCGACCAGCGCGAAGTGGAGTTGCTCGTTGAGGCCGGGTTCACTCCAGTGGAAGCGATCCACATGGCCACTTCGAATGGCGCGGAATTTCTGGGCGAACAGGATAAAATCGGCACTCTGGTGGTCGGCAAGCAGGCCGACCTGGTTGTGATCAACGGGGATCCCTCCGGGAATATTGCGGACATCGAAAAGGTAGAAATAGTTTTTAAGGATGGAATTGGGTACGATTCGGCGAAGCTTATCGAATCGGTCGGGGGCCTGGTCGGACTTCGCTAACGCGACCGTCCGATGGAAGCCGCAACGAATTACAAGTAATTGGGTTAGACCGATGGAATGAGGTAGAGTCGAGACTTTGGTTGCATCTTGGTTTGGGGTGTTTGGATCCAAGCCGTCAACAGGGAAAAGCAGCAGACTTCCTTTGCGCTCCAAAAGGAGAGAATCGAATCCGTGACTCACGTTCCCGGAGTATACGCTGACGCAGTGCATCCCACGATTGCGGCTACGGCCACAGCGCTCCCGCCGCATACCATCACGCGCGACGACGTGAAGTACTACATGGGCCGGGTCTTCAACATTTCCGAGCGGCGCCTGGAAGCCATGATGAGCATCGTGGACAACGCGCAGGTGCACAAACGACATGCCATCTTTCCTATCGATTACACCATCGAACCGCGCGCGCTTTCGAAGACAAACAACGAATACATCGAACATGCGGTGAAACTTGGCCGCGAAGCCGCGGAGAAATGCCTGGAGCGCGCCGGGCTGAAGCCGGAAGAGATTGATCTGATCGTCACGGTTTCTTGCACCGGGTTCATGATTCCTTCGCTCGATGCGCATCTTATCCATCTGATGGGCTTCCGCCCGAACGTGCGGCGCATGCCTTTCACGGAATTAGGCTGCGCGGCGGGTGCCATGGCCTTGGGCCGCGCCGCGGACTACCTGAAGGCGCAACCTGGGGGAAACGTCCTGATCATCTCCGTGGAATTGCCTTCCCTCACGTTTCAGCGCAAAGACATTTCGCAGGCGAACCTGATTTCTTCGATTTTGTTTGGCGACGGCGCCGCCGCAGCGATTGTTCGCGGGAATCCGGCGCCAGGACCGAAAATTTTGATCTCGGAGACTTACACCTTTCCCGATTCGCTTTTCGCCATGGGATTCGACCTCCGCGACTCCGGCTTCCACATTATTTTGGACAAAGAGGTTCCCGAGATGATTGGGGGAAAAATCCGGGGGCTGGTCGAAGGGTTTCTGGAGCGCAACGGACGGAAACGCGAAGAGATCAAGGGCTGGATCCTGCATCCCGGCGGAGCCCGCTTGCTCGGCAACGTCGAAACGGAGCTAGGCCTGTGCAAGTGCGACACGCAGCCCTCCTGGGATATCCTCGGCAACGTCGGGAACCTTTCCAGCGCGACGATTCTTTTCATTCTTCAGGAATGGCTCGAAAAGCGTCCGCTGAAGACCGGGGAGTATGCACTCGCGGCTGCGTTTGGTCCGGGCTTCAGCGCTGAATTTCTCCTACTTCAATGGGCCTGAGCGTCTACCTGTACCTGGCCCTGCTAGCGGTGGTTGCGGTGCTGCGGCTTGTCGAGCTGGGCATTTCGCGGCGGAACCAACGACGCATGTTGACGCACGGGGCCGTGCGCGTCCCGGAACCGCATTTTAAATGGATGGTGGTCGTTCACACCGGCGTATTGGTCGGCGCGGCCCTTGAAGTTGTCCTCCTGCGTCGACCTTTTCTGCCCCTTCTGGCCGCGACGATGTTTGTGTTGTTTGTTGCGTCTAATCTAATGCGCTTCTGGGTAGTCCGAACGCTGGGAGAGCTGTGGACTGTGCAAGTGATGGACTCCACTCGAATTCGCGTGGTTACTACTGGGCCATTTCGTTTTGTGCGGCACCCGAATTACACCGGAGTGATCCTGGAAATGATATCGCTCCCGCTCCTTCACACTGCCTGGATTACCGCGCTCGTGACTTTACTGGCCTATGCCATTGCTTTGTCCATGCGCATCCGGGCGGAAGAGGGCGTACTCATGGCCAATCCGGAGTACCGCGCGGCAATGGGCCAGAAAGCACGATTCCTGCCCGGACTGTTTTGAAGAGGATCGTTCCAATGCGCTCGCGAATCCTTAGTGCCCTCACGTTGCTCTTGCTGACAACGGCTCTGACGGATCCACAACCCTCGCCAGATTCATTAACCCCGACCCCTGCGTTCACCAATGTGCCGGAACTTTCTTCCGGTTTTCGCCTGCTCTACATTCAGAAGTTCCCCGAAGCCCGCGCCCAATTCGAAGAATGGGAAAAGCAGCACCCGGACGAGCCTTTTGGCCAGGCGGCCATTGCGGCAAGTTACCTCTTCGAAGAGTTTGACTTCCAGGGAGTGCTTACCAGCGACTTCTTCCTGAACGAAAAGAGATTTTTGCACGGAATCGAAGGCCAGCCTGACCCACAACGCATGAAGGGTTTCGACGAGGCCGTCCGAAAGGCACGGAGACTCGCGGCGGAGCGGCTGGAAAAGACTCCCTATGATCCCGAAGCCCTTTATGCCTTGACGCTTTGTGCGGGCATGGAATCTGATTCCGACATGATTCTCCGGAAACACAATCTGGATGCCTTGAAGCGCTTGAAAGAGGGAAACGCGCACGCGAAGGCGTTGCTCGCCGAGCGGCCCGATGCGTATGACGCCTACGTGGCTTTGGGCTCCGCCAATTACATCATCGGGAGCCTGTCGGTGGGTTTCCGCGCGATGCTGTGGTTTGGGGGAGTTCACGGCGACAAAAAACTGGGGATGGAACAGGTCAGCAAGACGGCGGAGAATGGCCGTTATTTGAAACCGTTCGCCAAGATTATGCTGGCGCTTGCGGCCCGCCGCGAAAAGCAAAACAAGCTGGCGCAAAAGCTTTTTCTTGAACTCCGCGAGGAATTTCCTGAGAGCCCGCGATACGCCGTCGAATACGCCAAGGCCATGGGCCGGCCGATCCCCGCCTCGATGCACCCGTGAAGCCGTTTGGTTTACGGGCAACCGCGTATTTTCACTATTTGTGACGCTCGTCTGACGGGGATTCCCACGCAGAACAGCTCCCTGGCCCTCCGCAGAAAGCCGCTAAACCTCCTAATTTCAAGCAACGGGCGTCGCGGTGATGGTGGCTTATGACTTGCACCTTGACCACCCCCCTAGGCCGATTATTGACGCGAAACTTTCCCCGGATTCCTCCGCGCTGGGAAAAAGGGGCCGAGATTCGTTCGCATGGTCATCAGAAACTCGACGTTAAGTCTTGTGGAATCAATAGGTCTCGGGATCGAGTTTCAGGGTCACATAACCGCCCCGAAAGGGGCGCGGCAGCTGCTAGAATCTCGCTCTCAACGGGGTGATTTCTCCGCGATCACCTGTGCAAGGCGGTGAAACGTGTTTCAACGCGAGCTGCTCAAGGGCCGGGCTATCTTTCTCACGGGCGGCGGCACGGGCCTCGGCCGTTCCATGGCGCTGCGTTTTTCCGAGTTGGGGGCGCGCTTGTTTCTCGTGGGCCGGCGCGAAGATCCGCTGCGCGAGACCTGCCAAGAGATTCTCAGGCTTGGCGGCGCCGCTGCTTATGTCACGTGTGACGTTCGCGACTACGCTGCCGTCGAAGCTGCGGCAGAGCGGGCGGAGCAGCAGTTCGGCGAAATCAATGTGCTTGTCAACAACGCCGCCGGGAATTTCATCGCGCCTACGGAAAAGCTCTCTGCCAATGCCTTTAATGCGGTCGTGGGGATTGTGCTGAATGGTTCCTTTCATTGCACGCAAGCTTTTGCAAAGCGTTGGATTTCGCGAAAGCTCGGCGGGAACGTGCTGAACATCGTGACCACGTATGCGGCGGCCAACTGCGGCTCGGGTTTTGTCGTGCCCTCCGCGTGCGCCAAGGCGGGAGTCCTGGCGTTAACCACATCGCTTGCCGTGGAGTGGGCCAAGTATCACATTCGAATCAACGCCATCGCCCCTGGACCTTTTCCCACGGAGGGGGCGTGGTCACGCCTGATGCCTTCGAAGCAATTCGAGGAACACAGCAGAGAAAAACATCCGATGAAGCGTTTCGGCCGCCCGGAAGAACTGGCCAACCTCGCCGCGTTTCTCCTCAGCGACATGGCCGAGTACATCAACGGCGAATGCGTGGTGATTGATGGAGGACAGTGGCTGCGCGGCGCGGGGGAATTCAACGAACTGACGCTCATGCCCGAAAGCGCGTGGGAAGCGATGGAGGCTGCGCGGCAGAAAAAATCCTAGTGTGCGGCGCCTCGGCTTTGTTGCAAGACCCCGCTTTCAAGAACCGGGTCATCCGAGGACGCGCCGTTGGCGGCCCGATCATTGATTCCGGCTGTCAGAATGACACCTTCCCTACTGGGGGAGAGCGCGCTTGCGCAGCTCCACGCGCAGTCTCGCTTGGCCGATGGGTTGACCATTTGCTTCCCCGCCGACGGTGACGTCCTGGGGTTCCGTTTTCTTAGGCGTTTTTTCAGCAGGATTTTCATCCGGGGCGGGCAGACTGACTTCCACTTGCGCGGCAGCGGTCTGTTTCGCGGCCACCATGAACTTCCCCGTGCCGTTCTCCACGGTCCATCCGGCCGGAAGCGTCGCCGAGAGCGTGATTTCCTGTGCCTTTGCGGTGCGGTTGTGAATCCACAGCGGAATCACCAGCGTCCCATGGCCCTGCAAAGCGATCTCCGGCGGCTCGGGATGCGGCAAATTTGTAAGCCCGTGCGCGCGGCGAAAGTCCGCATAGAAGCTCCAGGGGCCCGCCAACTCAAGGAATAAGTCCGGATGTGCGGGTTCCGGCGTGATTTCCGGGCGCGCGTAGGGAATCGCACCCGGGGCGATACGTTCAAAAATATCCCCCGTTACGCTGCCTCCTACCAAAGACTTGCCGAGCACATAGTGCTGATCTTCTGCCCAGCCGTCTTCCGGCGTGGCCATTTTTTCGATTTGCGCTTCATCCATTTGCGCGATCTTATCGAGATAGGATTTGGCTTGCGTCTGGTGAGCGCGAAAAGCGTCGAGCGCCATCCGCCAATAGGGTTTCTGGCTCAGCTTCGAAATTTCTTTCACCGAGTACGTTGGACCCTTGCCCCGAAAAATGTCTTCGCGCTCGGCGTCTGCAAAGTAATAAATCTTCTTGACCTGCCAAGGTCTAAGATTTTCCAGGGGGAGGCGTTTCATGGGTCCGGCCAGCTGCTCGGGAAACACGACCGGATCCCCAGCGAGATCGAAGGCCTCCGTTGCCAGCACGCCACAAGCCTGATGGTCGCCGTGATCCTCGCCAATGAAAGTGCCGGGCAAAAAAGTAAGGATGACTTCCGGCCGCGTCAATCGCACCAGCCGAACGAGTTCTTCCAGGGTTTCTGCATGATCCCAATGTGCCAGCGATAGCAACACATTCTGGGAAGCGGTGTCTTTTCCGCTGAGAAACCAGACATTGTTTATGCCAAGCGTCGTCAAGGCGCTCCGGGCTTCAATCTCGCGGACGGCGCCGAGCGCTGCCGCCTGTTCCGCCCCCGCCTGGTTCTCTCCGCTGCTGCCGCGGGTGGTAAATATGACGGCAATGCGCCGGTGTTCATCGAGAGCCCGCGCCAAGTAAGCCGTAACGGCGGCTTCGTCATCGGGATGCGCTACCACCACCAGGATGTCCGTCTTGTAGCGTTCGTCGGCTTGCGGCAGTGGTTTGGGCTCCTGCGCATGCGCTGGCAACAGCGTGGTTAGAAACACGGTTAGCAATCTTCCAGCGAATCGAAGCATCCGTGGTTGCTTTGATTTAATGTTCAATTTCGGAGTTTCGGCAAAGGTTAACGCCCGCCAGACCCCAGCCAATCTCAATGGATGCGGCATTAAGGCTTGAGGGTACTTTGCGCCAATGTGCCTGAACGCTTGAGAACTGCTGGCGGGCCTTTTGCCGAGCGCTCGCAATTGTGGTTATCGGCACACGGGCATCAGTAGAGACGTCATGGCCTTCTCGCACGCAGGGTAAAAGTAGACTTGCGCGGTCTTGCGGCTGGAACTCAAGAATTGTCCTAGCGCGGTTTAATTGAGGCGAAATTTCACGGTCACAGTGAGATGCATGGCCACCGCCTGCCCATCCAATCGCGCGGGTTCGTACTTCCACTGCCGCACCGTTTCGAGCGCAGCTTGTTGCAGCAGAACCGGACCAGAGATCAATTTCACGCTCGTAACCTTGCCGGTCGCATCAATTAGCGCGTCCACGACCACATCTCCACTCACTCGGGTGGATTTTGCCGCCCCAGGATAAACGGGAGGCGCCGACCGAATCAAGCGCGCGGGCTGAACGATACCGCCTACGGGCAGCTCCACAGGAGGGGGCGCAGGCTGGTTGGCGAGCAGATTTCCCATTGGATCCCGCGGCGCAGCCGCTGACTCACTCTGAATCGCGGGAGCCTCGGCCGCAAGACTGCTCGATTCAGAGTCATTGTCCGCGGGGCGATTAAGATTGGGAGCAATCAGCGTGAATGTGCGTGGAGCCGGTACTCTTTCGGCTGAGGTTGCCTCCGTTTGTTGAGTTGTTCTTGTTGTGGAAAACGTCGGAGACTCTGTGTTATGGAAAACATTTCGATTGTCTCCGTTTCCGGAACCCTTACGAACAAACCACAATCTCCAGCGCCTGCCGTTGACGTCCTGCACCTCTACCTGAAATGCCGGTGCGGTTTCTGCCGAGGGAGCCACGGAAGAAACCGCAGGGGGAACCGGGGAGGAAGGAGAAGCTAAGGAAGGGAGATCAACGACCCCGCCCGGTTCGGCTGCGACTACTGCCGGATCGGTCGGACGTTTTACGGCCTCGGCCCGATGAGCCGCACGAGCCAAGAAAATTCTTACCCCGGCGGTCACGCTAAAGGCCGCGAGGCATCCCGATACTACGAGAAACGTTAGGCGCGCCACTGGGGTATGTTGTTGCGGAAGACCCTTGGGCTGCGGCTGCCATAGAACTACCTCGCTTTGGTCGCGCAACGCAGGGGCCTCTGGCGTCTCCGGAGCTACGATATCGGTTGAAATACTTGTTAACGGCAATTCCGGCTCAGCTGCTTGAGCGGGAGATTCCGAACTAGCAACTTCGGTCAGGGCCTTTTCCGTTTCCGCCATATCTAGACTCTGAGGTGCAGGCGCCGAAGGTGTCGGGGAAGCGGGCAACTCCAATAGTGTGGGGGGCCCTTCCGGCTTGACTTTCGCCCTGTTTGAGCTTGCGTTCGCGGAAGTTTCAACAGACAGCCACTGCCGGATTTGCTGCCGGCTTTTATCGGCCAGGTCGACGAATTGCGCTCCCGCTTCTCGTTCGAAGTCGCGGAGCCACAGGATTTCACCTCGTGCTTCGAACGACTCGGCCAGAACACTGGCGTCATGCGGCAACGGCATGCAGCCCATGACTTCAAACGTGAAGTTGACCTGCTCGCGCAGGGATGGCGGCTTGGAAAACTCAAAAGCCATGCCGTTCTCGCTGATGTTGACGAGCCTGCCCCAACTGTCTTCGCCAAAAAAAGCGAGTACCACGCAGTGGCTGAGCCTTTGCCTGGGAGTACCGCGCCGCTCCTCCGGTTTTGCGCTTTCATTCGAAATTGCTGGAGAAATAGAGGACATGGTCACTGGGCAACTCCTGCTTCGTTCTCACTTAGAGCGGGATGCATCACCCACTCGCTTGCGGCGAATCTTGAAGCTGGTCCCAGCCACTGGGGAGTTCCAGCTGCCGATGGCTGGTCTGATCGAAGAGGACGAATTCCCCGACATTCTCGAGCCGTTGCTTCACGAAATTCCTCATCTTGTCGAGGAAAGCCGAGTCATCTTCGTTTGGCCAGTTGAAGGGCTGGCTGATTTCAATGGCGAGACGCCCGTGCTGCCGGGCGGGCAGGAACACCGGATAGCTGAGCCGAATCGGTTGTTCCTGACTGAAGCTGCCGTCGGATTTTAGCCGGCTCAGAATCACCAGGCCCGGGCCGTCGGTGAGGCGATAGTCCGAATCTGTGTTGTTCTCTAAATCATAAGAAATGATCAGAGAAGACCGCGTCTTGTCGATCTCCCTGAGCTGTGTGCCGATGTACCCCGCGCTGATTGTTCCTTCGTTCCAGGTTGGGCGCTGTTCGCGATGCGAGCGCTTGAGTAAGGAACCCGCGTCCGTAAAATAGCTTAGCGCGAGCAGCGCCACTCCCGCGGACCCCACAACCCAGAGTGTATCTTTCCAAGACACCCTGCTCTCCCTTCGGGGCTGGGAAGCTCCAATCGCCCACCCCATTATTACATAGTTTCGCCTGTTGGCTATCACCCCCGCCGGGGAGGGGCAAGCAGGGGAAGACCCTAACTTGGATGAGGGTCTACGGTGTACGTTCCTCCAGCAGATTTGAAGCAGATTTGTGGGGGGGCGCAGCCCACAGTCTTATGCTCGTTTTAAGGTGGCATGGAATCCCGGGGTGCCGGGAATGCTTCCAATATCTTAATCCCCGCAGCCGCCGCTCTTACTCGATGTCGCCGGAAGCCGGTGATGCCGGCCCAAGCTGCAGTTCCGCTAGACCGGCAGCCTTGAGCTGCCGATTCAAAGCGGGCACATCCGTGGACCGGAACTCCTGCCAGACCTTCAGAACCGCAGAGAAATCTTTCTCGGCAGCGTCAATAGCTGCAAGCTGCGCGGGCGTAGGGGCCGCGTCAGCTCGATCGATTTCGCCATAGAGCGCTCCAATCGCGCTCGCGGCTCGGCCAAGGGTCGGCGAAGGCGAAGCTGCACCTCCAAATGCTCCGGGACCGCCGCTTGCTCCCAGAATGGTCGACAGCTTCTGGTCAAGCGCGGATAGCGCATCCGCAAGTGGCCCGGAGATCTTTTCGGCGGATGAAAGTGCGGAATTACTGGAGGCGCTGGACGAGCCGGTAGTCTTTCCAGTGAGTTTTTGGAGTTGCCCGCGAAGAGCACGTGCCTGCGTAAGCGCTTCGGTATTTTGCGTCATCATTGCTGCCAACTGCTGCTGTTTCTGGAGTTCCAGCGCCAATCCTTCCTCGGACGTCTTTACGCGGGGGTCCATCTTCACCGTGAGAGGTTCGCTAAGCGTCTGGCCTCTCACCGTAAGGCGAACGGTGTACTGCCCGGGAACCGCCATGGGGCCTTGCGGCGAGAGCGGTGTGTCGCCCGGAACCGCAGAGATAGGGTATTCCGAGCGAATAGCTCGTGGCGGAGGATAGCGCAGGTCCCAAACCCACCGATGCATGCCGGCATCGGTGGAAAGGACCTTCGGCATGCGAATCCAGTAGCGCGGGATCAGCTCTTTGGCCAGCTCTTCGGGGGAAGGTTCCGGCTTGTCGGTATCGGAGAACTTGCGGACGAGTTTTCCTTGCCCGTCGAGAATCTCGAGCGTGACGGGAGCCGTCGTAGGCTGCGCCAGATAATATTCGATGATCGCCCCGTCCGGAGGATTCTGTGCCGCAGGCTCGTCAGGCGGGATGGGCGTGTCCGTATTTGTGTCCCGCCTTACCCGATAAGCGCTGGCCGGCTTGAACAAATACTCTTCAGCCTTGGCTACCGACCCGGTGATCTGGCGCAGCGGCGATATGTTGTCCAGCACCCAGAACGAGCGCCCGTGCGTGGCCACGATCAAATCGTCCTCGTGAATCCACAAATCGCGCATGGAAGTGTGCGGGAGGTTGAGTTGCAGCGATTGCCAGTGGTCGCCGTCGTCAAAAGAGACCCAAACGCTCGTTTCAGTTCCGGCGAAAAGCAAGCCTTTGCGCACGGGATCTTCACGCACGGCGTTGACGGGCGCGCTGTTCGGCAAGCCGCTGGTGATGAGGCGCCACGTCTTGCCGCCGTCATGCGTGCGGTAAATGTAAGGATGAAGGTCGTCGATGCGAAAACGGCTGACCGACGCGTAGGCTGTTCCCTCATCATAGTGCGAAGCGACCAGCTGCGTGACTTTGCTCCAAGGCGTCAATTCGGGCGGCGTGACATTTTTCCAGTTTGCGCCGCCGTCACGCGTCACCCAAAGGAAGCCGTCGTCGGTGCCCGCCCAAATCGTGTTTACGTTCTTGAAGGACGGCGCGAGCGAATAAATGACCCCACGAATTTTATCGGCGTTGGGATCTTTCGCGGCTTGGTCCTCCAGACTGGCAGGGATGCCGTTATGCTCGCGCGCAAGATCGGGACTGATGGTCTGCCAGGTCTGCCCGCCGTCCGTGGTCTTGTACAGGAAATTCGTGGTGGTATACAGGACGTGAGGATCGACGGGCGAAAAAAGAATCGGCTGCGTGCGGTCGGCGCGCACTTTGGGATCGGCCGCCGGAGCCGGCGTGACGTTTTGAAATTGTCCCGTGGAAAGCGAAAACTTGGAGACTTCGCGCCGGCCTGCTCCATAAACAACGTCTGGATTTAGCGGATCGGGCGCCGCGTAACCGTATTCGATAATGCCCGCGGGATGCCAGTCGCGAAACGTGATTTCGCCATCATTTCCGCGGCTCGACACGCAAGCCGACCCGCTGTCTTGCTGGCCTCCGCAAACCAGATACGGGAAGCCGCTCGATGTCGCCCCATGAAACATCTGGCCCGTGGGCTGGTTGTACCAGGAGCTCCACGTTTGGCCGGAGTTCACACTGACCAGCGCGCCCTGATCGCTGACGAGCAGAATGATGCTCGGAAAGTTCGGATTGATCCAAAGATTTTGATAATCATCCCCGCCCGGCGCGCCGCGAAAGCTGGTCCAGGTTTTGCCGCCGTCTGTCGAGCGCATCGTAACCGTGCTGGCGCTATAAACGATGTCCGGATTTTTCGGATCGACGCGCGGCACCGGCAAGTCGCCGCCGCCGATGCGCCCCGCGGGCCTCGGGTCTGTCGTGATTCGAACCCAGTTTTCTCCCGCATCATCCGAACGGTATATCCCAACACTCGGCTCATTTGTGGCCACGGAAGCGTACAGCCGGCTCGGCTGGCTCGCGGCCATGGCTGCATCCACTTGAACGATGCCTTTTGGCAGGCCTGTGGTTAGCGCGTGCCAGGTTTTGCCGCCGTCCGTGGATTTGAACAGGCCGCCGCCCGTGCCGCTGTATTGATTGCCGTCTTCCCATGGGCCAAGCCGCACTTCCCACAACGAAGCGTAGACGACGTCGGGATTCGAAGGATCGATCTCCACGTCGGATCCGCCGACGTTCGCGTCTTTCCCCAAAACGTTCTGCCAGTTCTGCCCGCCATCGGTCGAGAGAAAGATTCCCCGCTCTTGGTTGGCACCGTAAGGATGGCCGAGCGCCGCAGCGAATACCCGATTGGGGTTGCGAGGATCGACCGCCAGTGCCGGAATGCCTTGCGAGTCGTGCAGGCCCAGGTGCGTCCAAGTCTTCCCTGCGTCGGTGGATTTGTAAATGCCGTCGCCAACTGAAAGATCGGGTCGCGCCAGGCCCTCGCCGCTGCCTACGTAAATGATGTTCGGATCGGAAAGAGCGACGGCGATTGCGCCGACCGATTGCGTGGGTTGGCCGTCAAAAATGGGATTCCAGCTTCGGCCGAAATCATCCGACTTCCACACGCCACCGTTGACGGCGCCCATGTAAAAAACGTTGGGCTGGCTGGGTACGCCGCAAGCCGCGCGCGTCCGCCCTCCGCGCGTGGGACCGATCATGCGCCACCGCATTTCCTGATAGGTGGATTCAGGGAATTGCTGCGCAGATGCATAATTCGTAAGAAGAGTGGAAAGCGCGGCGAACGCCAGCGCCAAACCGCAAAGCGAGCGAATCAAAGCGACCTCCTAAAGAGAATTTCAAAGGGCACAGCATAAAACAAATGCGTGCGGTGAGGGAGGGAAACTGCGAGGAAGGCGGTTGCCCTTTTGGTACTCCATGGCTTAGTCGCGCCAAAAGGATTGCTTGCTCCGCGCGGATTCCAGTGTTAGTCTGCGGGCCTGGCGCTGGGAGTGGGGGTAGTTTTTTCTTGGCGCCGGGAGCGGGGGAACCTCGCGTTTCCTCGCGGGGCAGTTCTTACCAGCAGGGATTGCACCTCACATCTGAACCACTGATTGCAGAGGAGGAAGAATGTTGAAGAAGCTGCTAGGTGCTCTGACGCTCGCAGCGTTCCTGTGTGTTACCGGCGCGGCCTACGCGCAGGACGCGGCGAAGAACGACACCAAGAAAGAAGAAACAACAAAGGAAAAGAAGAAAGAAGCTAAGATGAAGAAGAAGAAGAAGGAAGAGAAGAAGGACGACAAAAAGCCCAGCTAAAAGGTTCTTTTTTCGTGGCAGTTCCGGGCAGCTGCCGCGCCTTGAGCGCATCGGCTGCCCTTCTTGTTTCCGCCAAAGATTTGCGGCGTTAAAGAACAACCGCTCAAAGGCTTCCGGCTGGAGCTTTCCCGGCTGAAAGCGGCAAACCACAAGGCCGTGCGGTCTCATCTCTGATCTTGGTTTTCCAAGGTTACCGGTGAAAATCAAAGACGAGCATCGCCGTCGTCTCGCTGTTCGCGGGCGCATACTTCCAGTTCTTCAGTGCTTCCGGCGCCGCGTTCACAGAGCACTTGGGTGGCCGCCCATTACTTTTACGTCCTTGATTTGTCCATCCGCCGCAATCAACACTTGATTGAATGCCTTCAGAGAGAAACACCCACCCGACAAGAATCGGAATCAATAAAATAGCTTTGGAGGTGCGGCCTGTTACCGCAGTGTCCGTGCTTTCCGGCATCGTAAGTCTCCTCGAAATGCAGCGCGCACCGCTTTGCCGGCCGATTTAGATGTAGCCGAACAGCGTCATGAAGCCAAAATCCATGTGCAGTTGCTGATGGCAGTGAAACAGCGTCAGTCCCGGATTGTCCGCCGTAAAATCCACTTCCGCTTCCTGATAGCCGCCGACCATCACCACGTCTTTCATCACGCCGCTCGTCGGCTTGCCCGCGAGTTTCGTCAATTCAAAACTGTGCCGGTGCAAATGAATCGGATGCACGTCGTCGCTGGCGTTGCGCATGCGCAGACGGTACCGCTTGCCCTGGCGCAAAGGATAGGCAACGGCCATCTTCTCGTGCGAAAAGACCTGCTCGTTGACGGCCCATTGGTTGAAGCCGTTTTCCGCCGCGTTCCGCTTTGCAAACGTCATCTCGATGGTTTCGTCCGGCTCGCGTGCCGCGCCGTTCGGTGCTCCAAACCGTGCATAGCTCCAGGGAAACGGTTTTGGCGCCGTCCACGCCGGCTTGCCTTTCTGGCCCGCGTACTCCACCACCATGCCCATGCCGTGTCGCCGGTCGTCATCGGCCAAGTCGCCCAGGATCCACACGCCGGGCTGCTTCATTTCCACGACCGCGGAAATGCGCTCGCCCGGCCCCAGCCACAGCGCCGGCACTTCCGCTGGTCGTGGCACGGGATTGCCGTCCAGCGCCACCACGCGGAACGCATGTCCCGGCAGCGCCAGGCTGCGAAGCTCCGTCGCGCTTCCGTTCACCACATGAAACAGCACGTGCTCGCCCGTCTTCACTCTTACCGGCTCGCCGTGCCCGAGCATCCGCCCGTTGATCGTGAAGTATTGATAACCCACCTCGTAGCCATGCGGCATACCTTTGGCCACCGACGCCTTCATGGCTGACTCGCCCGCCTCTTCCAGCTCTTTCACTTTCGTCGGCGGCGACAAAAAATCCTGCGGCATGTCGCCGCCCTTGCTGAAGGAGCCTTCAAACTCCTTCAGCACCAGGAAAACTTCGCGGTCGTGCCGCCCCGGCTCGTCCTTGGCCTCGATATACACCGCCCCGACTTGCCCGCTGTACTGTCCGGCGTGCAGGTCCGCTCCGGCGCGGCGGTGCGTGTGATAGAAACGTAAGCCCGCAGGCCGCGGGGTGAAGGTGATGCGCCGCATCCCATGAGCCTGAATGTACGGCGTGCCTTCTTCCGCCGCGCCGTCCACCTCGGTCGAAACCATCTGCCCGTGCCAGTGCAGTTGCTCCGGCGCGTCCGTGTCGTTGTGTATCTCGACCGCCGCCTCGCGCCCCTCTTTGAACCGCAGAAGCGGGCCCGGAAACTTGCCGTTATAGGTGATCGTCGAGACCATGTGCTTCGGCGCAATCTCAATGGCGCTCGCGCCAATGCGCAGCGTGTAGTCGGCGGCCGCTTGCGCTTGCGTTTGCGGCTCTGCCGTGGGGACGTCGGCTGGCGAGCACACCGCAATGGAATCTTCCCTCTGAATTTGCGCCAGCGCCGCTATGACGTCTGTTCCAAACAATCCCGCCGCAGTCCCCGTAGCCACCGTTGACCGCAAAAACTCCCGCCGCGTCAAGTCGTGTCTTCGCATGACCGCTCATCCTATTCCCTTGGCCGCGCTTCGCAACGCTCGTCGCGCCACCGCCTTCGGCACCAGCATGTCCAGCGTCCACTGCATCAGATGGCCTTCTTTTTCCATTCCCACTCCCATAAACGCCTTAGGGCACTCACCATACCCTAAACCATTTCAGGGGTCCCTATTGTTTCATCCTAAAAAAGGAAAATTTCCGTGCGGGGGCTTTGCCACGCAAGCAGTTCGATTGACTCGGAAGGTGCACGGGCCTAACATGCGCCAAAGATTCTGGCCCAGGAGGTGCCTTATGACGCTCAGAGGAAAAACGGCATTAATCACGGGAGGCTCACGGGGGATCGGCCGCGGCATCGCCTTGAAGCTCGCCGAGAGCGGGGCGAGAGTCGCAGTTCACTACTTTCAGAAAGAGGATCAGGCCAAGGCCACACTCGAGAAACTTCGCGCCTTGGGCGCAGATGGCTTTGTCGTGCAAGCGGACGTCTGCAAGCCGGACGAAATTCGCCGCATGTTCGCACGGGTCAAATCGGAGTTCGGCTCATTGGACATTTTCGTGAACAACGCCCGGCCGGAAGTTCCGACATTCTACCAAGGGCCCATGTCAATTTCGTTGGATATGTTCGATTTCGCGATGGACTCGCAAGCCAAGGCGTTTTTGGTGGGCGTGCGCGAAGCCGTCCCGCTGATGCGCGACGGCGGAAGGATCATTGCCATGACGTACGCGCCCGGCGGCCGCTTCGGAAGCTGGCAGCCGTGGGTGGCCATGGGGGCGGCCAAAGCGGCGCTAGAAGTTTTGTGCCGCTACTTCGCCGTCGCGCTGGCCCCGCGACAAATCACGGTGAATGCCGTCAGCCCCGGCTGGACCGACGACAGCGTGCTTAACACGCTGCCTCAGCCCGTGCAGGACACCATCAAGAACTGGCAGCAGGCTGGATGGACGCCCATGCGCCGGCTCGGTTTGCCCTCCGACCTCGGAAATGCCGTCGCACTGCTCTGTTCGGCAGAAGCAAACTGGATTACCGGGCAGGTCCTCGCTGTGGATGGAGGCGCATCACTCATGGATGCGCACTTGCCGCTCGAAATTCAGCAAATCCCAGCCGCACAAGCCCACGCAACTTCGTTCTGAGCGTAGAGTTAGAACAGGCGCGGCTCGCGCCGGGGCGCTTCGCGGCCAAAATATTCGTACGCGCGTGGAGTGGCCACGCGCCCGCGCGGCGTGCGGTCGATCATGCCGATCTGCATGAGATAGGGCTCGTACATTTCTTCGATGGCGTCTTCCTCTTCGGCGAGCGCCGCGGAAAGCGTGCCGAGGCCAACCGGGCCGCCGCCGTACTTGTCGAGCAGCGCCAGCATCAAGTTGCGGTCCACTTCGTCGAGGCCATTTTCATCCACGCCGAGCATTTGCAGCGCTTCCTGGGCCACGGCGCGCGTGATGCGGCCTGCGGCGCGCACTTCCGCGAAGTCGCGCGAACGGCGCAGCAGCCGGTTGGCGATACGCGGCGTGCCCCGGCAGCGGCGCGCGATTTCTTCTCCGCCGCCTTCGTCCATCTCGATGCTCAGGATTTTCGCGGAGCGGTGAATGATGATGAGCAGATCTTGCGGCTCGTAAAAATCGAGCCGATGCACGATGCCAAAGCGCGAGCGCAGCGGGGCGGTGATCAATCCCGCGCGCGTGGTAGCGCCTACGAGCGTGAAGTGGCTCAGTGGAAACGGGTGAATACGCGCTCCCGGTCCCTGGCCAATAATCAGGTCCACGCGAAAGTCTTCCATCGCGGGATAGAGCACTTCCTCGACCGCAGGCTGCAAGCGATGGATTTCGTCGAGAAAGAAAACTTCTTTCTTCTCCAGCGCGGTCAGAATTGCGGTAAGGTCGCCTTTGCGCTCGAGCAGCGGTCCCGCGCTGGTCTTGATGGGAACGTTTAGTTCGTTGGCGATGATTTGCGCCAGGGTGGTCTTGCCGAGGCCGGGCGGGCCGTAGAGCAGCACGTGGTCGAGCGCCTCGTCGCGGCTGCGCGCAGCGTCAATCGCAATCTGGATGTTTTCTTTGACGCGCTTCTGTCCGATGTATTCTTCAAGCCGCCGTGGACGCACGCTGACCTCGATGCGCGCATCTTCCTCATACGCCGCGCCAGAAACAATTCGCTGCGGTTGCCGTTCCATCATCCGTTTTGTGCTCGCATCCGCCACTCTGTTTCTCAGCGCAGAATCCACAGAAAACGCAGAGCAAAAAAACTCTTTCTTGCTGTTTCCGTGCCCTCGGTGCTCTCTGTGTTAAAGATACCCCCGCAGCCGTCCGCGACAGGCCCTAGGCCCCCGCACGGCTGGTCCGTCCCTTCGGCGCGCTCAGCGTCTGCAGCGCCGCCCGCAGCAACTTCTCAAAATTGCCTGCGCCCGCCTCGCGTTTCGCTTCCGCGGCCGCGTCTTCCGCCGCGCGCGTATCGTATCCCAGATTGACGAGGGCCGAGACCACGTCAGCTGCAATCCCCGCGGGCGAAGCCGCCGCAGGCTTTTCCGTTTCGATGGCCACCGCTTCGAGTTTGTCCTTCAACTCGACAACCATGCGCTCGGCGGTTTTTCTCCCGACGCCGGGAATTCTCGTCAGCCGCACCAAATCGCCTCCGCGAATCGCGGGAACCAGTTCTTCCACGCTCATCCCGGAAAGAATTTTCAGCGCCAGCGCCGGTCCGACGCCGGAGGAGGAAATCAGCAGCTCGAAAAAATGCTTTTCACGCGCCGAGACGAATCCGAAGAGCGCCAGCGCATCTTCGCGAACGTGGGTATGAATCAACAGAGTCACTTCGGTATGCAGCTCGCCCAGAGCAGCATAAGTCGAGAGCGGCACCTGCACGAGATACCCCACCCCGGCCACGTCCACGAGTACCTGGTTCGGTCGTTTTTCGGCGAGGCGTCCGCGAAGCTGGCCGATCATCGTTGTTCAACCCCGGGCGCCAGTATTGCCGCCTTTCTTTCGCCTGTCAACGCGTGCGAGGGGTCAGCAATACCATATTTGATTGGCAAAGCGCTCCCCCCGCAGCGTGCAAGTGTCGACTGGCTCGCCCTCGGGCAAAAATACCAAGGTCAGCTTCTTCTCGGCGGACTTTGCCACGCAGTTGGTCGCGAGTCTGCACCGAACAGACACAGCAATCCCCCTCCTGCGCGAGCGGCAGCCTCACCAGCCCGGGATTAGTAAAGATTAGCTCGCCTTCTCAACTCAATCGGCGCAGCAGGATTCTGTTGCAATGTTGTTATGGTTGGCGTCTTCGGAACAGATGTCACTGCAAAAGCGCCGATAAAGGCGCCAAGCAGCGCGGGGATGAGGAAGATTTGTGACCAGCTTGGTCCCCAATGCCCAAGCACCGGGGAACCAAGCCAGCCGCCGATCCATCCGGCAATCCACTTGTTCATGAACCCGTCGAAACCGGACATCATTCTGTAGCGTACGACGCAGTGCAGCACAATTGCCGCAATGAAGCCCAGAATCAACAGGCTGACGAACGACGCAAAATTCATACCTATCATAGATGTCCTCCTTCCATTCCGTTGTTGTGTCCCGGTCTGGTAGAGGCCGTCAATGAGCCTACTTCGTTTAGATTAGATGCAAGATCTTGCTTGTGGGAAGTCGGGACACCCGGGTCTCGAAGCGCTCTCCGAACTGGCCAGGGGCCGGAATCCTACCGTCCATAGCGGCCTACCAATTCCGCATGGGCGAGGATGTGCCCCTTCATGGCGGCCTCGACGTCCGCTTTGGTCGCGCCCGCTTTCAGATTCAGTTTCGCATCGAGTGCGTACAGCTTGAAAAAATATCGGTGCGGATTGCCTGGAGGCGGGCAGGGCCCTCCGTAGCCGATCTTGCCGAAATCATTGCGGCCTTGGCGCGCGCCATTCGAAAGCTGCTCTTGCTTCGGCACTCCTTCTGCAAGCTCTCGCGTGTCGGTGGGCAGGTCGAACAGCACCCAATGGACCCAGGTGCCCGCGGGAGCGTCAGGGTCGTCCATGATGAGCGCGAAGCTTTGTGTCTTTGCCGGAGGTTCGGTCCAGCTCAGCATTGGCGAAGCGTCCGGCCCATCACAGGTAAATTTCTTGGGAACTGTTTCGTTGACCGAAAAGGCGGCGCTGGAGATTTTCATGTTTCCTCCCTGGGCTGGCACAGATGGACTTGCTCCAAGGAAAGGGGAGAGGCACAACGACAAACCGATTACCGCGGTGAATGGGGATCGCATAAACGCAGCACACTTTATTCTTAACACAGGCGCAGGTTAGCGGAGGAAAAAATCGCCCGCAGCTTGGAATGACCAACTCAGAGTTCAAAACTTACAACTCAAAACTTGCAACCTATTGCTTCACCGTCGGCTGCGGTCCTTGCGCACCGCTTCATCAATCAACGCCTCCAACTCATCCCGCGTCAGCGTTACGCGATCTTCCGCGGACTCGGCTCCTTCATTCGTCATCGGCAACTCCGCGCCTCCTCCCGGAGGTGAGGACACGAAATACCGCGGACGCGCCGCCATCAACTTTGCCACTTCCCGGCCCGTGAGCATTACGGGCTCGCCGGCAAGTTCTGCGGCAAGGGTGATCTTGGCGCAATGCTCGATGGTCTCCATCCGGAAGAAGGCCGTGAGCAGATCCGGCCCGCAGGTTACTGCGCCATGGTTCGCCAGCAGCAGCGCATCATAATGCGGGACAAATGGTTCGAGCGCGCTGCTCAGCTCCGGCGTGCCCGGTGTGGCGTACTGCACCAGCGGAATCTGGCCGAGCCCTACGATTACTTCGGGCAGTAGCGCTTTGTTCAGCGCGCGTCCCGCGGCGGCGAATCCCGTGCCGGTTGGCGGATGCGCGTGGCAAACCGCGTTCACGTCGGGCCGCGTGCGATAAAACAGAAGGTGCATGGCCAGTTCCGAAGACACTCTGCGGTCGCCCGCCAGTTGCCGCCCTTGGGGGTCGGTGATTACCAGATCTTCCGGCGAGAGCATTCCCTTGTTCATGCATGTGGGTGTGGTAAGGATGCGCCCGTCCCCCAGGCGCACGGACAAGTTCCCTTCACAAGCCACAATGAAACCGCGCTCGTACATCCAGCGGCCGGCAACACAAATGTCTCTGGCGTGTTGTTCATCATTTTTTGCGTGGCCTGGTAAGACTGGCTCCGGGGTCATGAGAAGCGGATTCCTTCCCGGCGCGGAGAAACGACCGCGCCCTACTTTCCTCATTCCCTTAGATTCAGGCACACCCCGTTGGGACTTACGAAATGGCTCCGCCGGCTCCCTGGAACTGGCGTGGCGGAAAGAACCTATTACAAAACCTACAAAGAATCCAGTACCACCCTTTTACCAAATTCCCCTAAGCAAGGGCAGGCGCAGTGGCTGAACTAGTACTCCTTGCCAGCTCTTTTCATTGGAAACAGCCTAGGCGTAAATGCCGCGCAGCTTGAGCGCGGTGGCCACCCGGTCGATGGCCAGCATGTACGCGGCAATGCGATGGTTGACTTTGTGCAGCTCCGCGTAACGTACGACTTCGTCGAATGCGTTTTCCATGAAGTCCAGCAGCCGCTCGTTGACCTCGCTTTCCCGCCAGAAGAATCCTTGCCGATCCTGCACCCATTCGAAGTAACTCACGGTCACGCCGCCGGCGTTGCCGAGAATGTCGGGTATGGTGAAGATACCTTTCGAATCGATGATGGTGTCGGCCTGCCAGGTGGTCGGCCCATTCGCGCCCTCGCAGAGAATTTTCGCCTGCACCTGGTGCGCATTTCTCTCGGTGATCTGGTTTTCAATGGCCGCGGGGATGGCGATGTCGCAAGGTTGAAAAAGTACGTCGAGCGCGGACATCTTCGTCCCGCCGCCGGGAAAATTCTGCAGTGGTTTTTTCTGCGTGTACACCCAGTCAATCATTTGCGGAACGTCGAACCCTTTCTCGTTATAGAGCCCGCCGCCAATGTCCGCGAGGCCAATAATTTTGTATCCCGCTTTTTGCATCAAGTCCGCGGCCATCGACCCGACGTTGCCGAAGCCTTGCACCACCACGCGGCAGCCTTCTTTTTTCATGCCAAGTTTCGCAAGGGCCTTGTCGCAGCACATCATGACGCCGCGCCCTGTGGCTTCGCGCCTTCCCCGGGAGCCTCCAAGCTCAATCGGTTTTCCTGTAACGACGGCCGTGGTGGCCTGCCCCACATGCATCGCGTAGGTGTCCATGACCCACGCCATGGTTTGTTCGCCGGTGCCGACGTCCGGCGCTGGAATGTCGCGCTCGGGGCCAATCCAATCCGCCAGTTCCGCGGTATATCGCCGCGTCAGGCGCTCCATTTCTCCGCGCGACAATTTGCGCGGATCGCAGATGACTCCCCCCTTGGCGCCGCCGAACGGAATGTTCACCACCGCGCATTTCCACGTCATCCACGTCGCCAGCGCGCGCACTTCATCAATCGAAACATCCGGCGCGAAACGAATCCCGCCTTTTCCCGGCCCCCGTACGTTCGAATGCAAAACGCGGTACCCCGTGAACACTTC
This sequence comes from Acidobacteriota bacterium, assembly GCA_003224085.1. Classification (GTDB taxonomy): domain Bacteria; phylum Acidobacteriota; class Terriglobia; order Acidiferrales; family UBA7541; genus Acidiferrum. The sequence continues at coordinate 59,318 of QHYK01000040.1, forward strand.
CAGTTGCCCGTTATCCATTCCCACCGGGATGTACAGAGTAATTTCCTTGCTCGGCCACTTCAGGAACCGGTACAGCCCTTGTTCGAGGCCCAACTTGCTCGCGGCTACTTCAAAACGCGCTTCCGCGTTCTGGTAGACGTTCATCTCTTCCAGGATCACGGCTTGCGACATGTCAAATTCTCCTTCGCTGACTTTCCCCATTCCGCGTCCTCCCGTGGCAGCGCGGGCTCCTCACCTTGCCCCGAAGGGCGCGCGAGACAACACAGCCCGGCTGTGCTGGTTCCCTCTTTGCGGGACCGAGTGTCCTTACACAATTCTTCCTGTGAGCGTTTCACAGGCGTGATTTCGGGGCCAAGGAAGGTAAGCTTCGGCGCTCTACCCCACCGCCAGACTTGCCATTTGGCCGGGCCGCCAGTATACGAACCTGCTCCGTATCCCGCAAGCTAGCCGCGTCTCATCCGTCTCATCGCTTCCGCCATCGCAGCCCTTCGCAAAACAACGGCTTGTCCCGCACAGCCGCTTTCCGATCCGTAGAGAGCGGTAGCCATTCGCGGGAAATCCGGGTACGGCCCGCTCATTATTGTAGATGTGGCTTCAAAGATCGCGGATTCGTTTACTGCTGCACTTTGAATTGAATCGTGACCGTCAGGTGCATCGGCACGGCTTTGCCGTCAAGCATCGCCGGCTGATACTTCCATTGCTTTAGGGCTTCCATGGCTGCCTGTTGCAATGGCGTCGGCCCCGAAATGACCTTCATGGTCGTGACACGCCCCTTGGCGTCGATGAGCGCATCCATGGTCACCCCTCCGGAAATGTGCTGCGCCTTCGCCATCGTCGGATACACAGGCGGCACCGACGAAATCAGCTTTGCCTGCTGGACATCTCCGCCAACCGCCACGGGGGATTCCGGCGCGGCCGGCTGGTTGCTTGTCATCCCCAAGCCCGTGCCCGCCGAATCCACGCTACTTTCCGGCTGGTCCTGGTTCAAAATCCCCTCGTCCGGTTCCGTACCCCGCTGAACGGTTCGCTTCTGAGAAACCTTGGGCGCTGCTAGGTGCACCTCTCCAAGGACAGGTTTCTTTTCCTGTACCGGCTCAGCATCTGGCGCAGTCGACGCGACACTCGCTGCCGCATTCCCTTCCTTGGAAGAATTCGCGCTGACTTGCGGGTTGCGCGCAGCTCCCGCCTGGCTTGCTGGAGCCGAACTGGAAGGATCGCTTACCGAATGAAATGGCTCATTCGAATTGCCCGCGGCCGTCTTGGCTTGCCAATCCGTTGCCCCCGAGTCTGTGCGACCTGGCACCGCTGTCTCCAGCGCCGATTCCTTAACCACGTTCGTTTGCAACTCTCCGGATGGTGCAGAAACCGCGACCGCCTGGGACGCTCCAGCGCTGGAGTGAACTCCCGCCGCCTGCTGATTCATGTACCGCCAGCCGCCGCCCGCGAGGAGCAGTATCCCCGCCGCAAGCCCCGCGAAGAGCATGCCTTTGCCGGACTTGCTCGGCGCGCTTTCCTTCACTGCCTTCGCCCCTTCGTCAAATGGCAGCGCGCTCCCGAACTGCGGAACGCGCGACCCGGCAACTTGCTTTTCTTCCACCGGGGCTGCCAGCGGCGCAAGCCACGCTGGAATCTTCATTTCCTCCTGCCCTAGGGACCCCAGCGCCGGAATGGGCGCCGCTGGCTCGACCTTCAAGGGCTCTTCCAGCTCTGGTGCTTCTGACGAAAGCGAAATTTCTTGCGATGGCTCGCCATGTTCCACAAGTCTCACCGCGCTGTCGTGAACCGACTCGGTCTGCAGTTCTGTCTTCAGCGTCGAAATCGACTGCTCGCTGAGCGGGAAAGAAGGCGTCTCCACTTCCGGCTCTTCTGGCGGGCGCTTGAGGGCCAGGTGATCCTTCTCTGCCTCCGCGGAAGTCGTCTCCGCAAACTGCATTTTCGAAAGCTCTTCCTGCAAACGCCCCGTTTGCTGTTTCAAATCTTCCGCTTCCGAATCGTCGGCCATCGGCGGCCCCGTCGCCTGCGGCGGTGCGGGAGCGTGCTCGGTGGGTGCGGTTTTCACTTCAAAGAACCGCGCAATGCTGCATAGATCGACAGCCAGCGGATTCGCGGGCTCCTCGGACGGCGCAAAAAGCGAGGCCGGCTTGTCGGACGGGCGCGTCAACTCAAAATTGCGGACGGGCGACGAAAGGTTCGCCTGCGGCTCTAGGGGACTTGCAACCGGTTCGGGAGCAGCCACTCGGGCCGGCGCGGCGGGCGGTCGCGGAGTCGGCTCGCGCTTTTTCAGCCAGGGCTCGACGAGCGGCTCATCCGCATCAAGCAAACTTACGACCGGCGCAGCTGGAACGCGGGAATCCGCCTTCGCTTTCGGGGCGCCCAGCAACGAAGCGGAATCCATCGGCGCGGGAACGATGGAAGGTGCAGGCGCCGGAGGCGCGGGCTTCGAACGAACGGGTGCGGATGGCTTCACCGAAATGCTGCTCGAAACATTCGCCACGGAAGGTTCCGTTTTTTGCGCCGCCGGCGCAGCTTGCGGGCCGGGACCACTCCGATCGCCTGGGAAACGCATCCCCCAAAAACCCACGGCCGGCTCGGTAAACTCCAATTCCACGTAACCGCTGACGCTGCGGTAGTTCTTCGACTTCACCACCTGGCAGACCACTTCCTTCTTCGTCCGTTCGTTGGTTAGGAATAGCAACTGTCCCGGCGCCATGCTCGAATTCAATCGAATGACCGCGCCCGACCCGTGGACCATCACTGTCTTTGTGGATTCGGAGAATGGCTCGCGTTTATCGCTGCCTTCGATGGTGCGGGCCCCGTTCACCGTAATGGGAACTTCCAGTGCTACGGGCTGGGGCTTTGCTGTGGAATCGCCCGGCGGGCCCGCGGTATCCGAATCCTTCGTCGTTGGAGGCATGGCTTGCACACCCGTGAAGCGGAATTTTGCGGTTTGCCCCCTCTAAAAAAACACGTTTCCCGCGCGGGGCTACCTTTTACATCTTCCTCTTCTGCGGAGAGCGCCAACCATAGTACGCGCGTACCACTTTTCGCTACGGAACACCTGTCCGCCTGTCCAGGCGCGTATTCTGCGGACCGTCTTTTCTCGTCACTCGCCTGTGCTCCCCAGCGGCGGCTTGCCTGCCGCGGAAAGCGGTGGTTTAAATCGCTCATCTACCTCCACCTGATAGCCGGTGACCAGCTTGTTCGTTTCATTGGCCATGCCGATCACCGCTTGCAGCTCCTGGAACATCGCATCCGTCATGCCTTTGCCAAATGCAGAAGCCGTGTGCGAATAAATGCAGTAGGTGCAATTGTTCGTGACGCTCACCGCGATGTAGATCAATTCTTTCGTCAGCGGGTCCAGCGCGCCCGGCGCCATCACTTGCTTGATGCTTTCCCACGTTCGTTTCAGCAGCGCCGGGTCATGCGCGATGGCTTTCCAGAAATTGTTGATCCAGTCCGTCTGGCGCGTGGCCATGATGTCGTCGTAGATGGCCCGCACCTGCGGACTCGCCTCCCGGTATTCAATCAGCCCAAACGTAGACACGGATTTCTTCTCCTCTTCTCTGCAACAAATCTCTTTGCCGTTAACTGTTTAGTCTGAGCCCTTCGAACTTCCATGTCTCTCTGTGGTCTCTGCGTCTCTGTGGCCCGCTGCTAAATTTTCCGGTCCTTTCGCGCCCAGGTCCCCGATATGTTTTGCCTGTCGCAAACCACAAAGTAGCAGATTCAGGGAGGGGCGCATAATCTCAATCGCGAAGCTTTACGCTGCTTGTCATTCCGAGCAAACCGAGGACCTCTGTACCATCACGCGTTCTTTGCGCGATGAATCGCGGCTTGATTTCTGCTCTCCACAGATCGTTGAAAAACTCTCCCCTTTCTATTTTCCTTTTTCTAATTTCCCCGAGGTTTTCCCGGACCGTACCCCTTCCAACCCAAATGCCATGCATGCAAGATTTGCGCCCCCTGCCGCGTTTCATTCTTCTTGACACTGGCCGCTGGGGCAGGTTACAAATTGTGCCAAGAAAAGCATTGGCGTTGTGGAAGGTGCAGAGATTCCTGAGGCGAGAAAGGGCGAGCTGGTCCGGGGGGCTTGTCCTGAAATGACGGATCTTGATCCCATAACCAATTGCAAATGGGTTCCCAGTCTAGTCTCCGAGTGGGCTTGATTCACCTATTTAGATTTTGCCCAGCATGCTGGGGAGAGAAGCTGCTGTTTACCCTGAGCTTAGCGAGGGGTCGATAGTTCAAGTTCGGAATCTCGAAGAGGGGGGAATTTGAATTTATGAAGCGCCTAGTCGTAGCAATTCTGATTGCATTCTCACTTGCAGTAGCGGCCAACGGCCAGACGTTCCGCGGCACCATCAACGGAACGGTGACCGACCCGTCCGGCGGCTCGGTTCCCAGCGCCACGGTAAAGGCCACGGAAACCGCCACAGGGATCGATCACACAACCACCACAACCAGTGATGGAGCCTTTGCTTTCCAGGATATCCCTCTTGGACTTTACAAAGTAACCGTGACGGCCACAGGGTTCCCCACGTATGCCGTGGACAAAGTCGAAGTCGTCGCGGGCCAGATCTACACGTTACAGGTCAAGTTGACTCTGCAGCAGCAGGCCACCACCGTGGAAGTTTCCGCGGCAGCTCTCACCCTCGACACCACAACCCAAACGCAGACGATGACCATTCCTGACGATGTGGTGCAGAACATTCCGCTCAACGGTCGCGACTTTACGCAAATGATCGCAGTCTCGCCGGGGTATGGGGGTTACTCCGTGGGGGGCTTTGGCTCACTCAACGGCACGCGCCCCAACCAGATGAACTGGCAGATAAACGGCGTGGATAACAACGATTTTTGGCACAACATTCCGGCCATCAATCAGGGTGGCGTCTCGGGCATTGCCGGCACGGTCCTGCCGATTGACGCGACAGTGGAATTCTCCGCGCAGACCTCCTCGGGTCCGGAGGGCGGACGCAACGCCGGCGGCACGGTAAACATCGTTCTCAAGTCGGGCACCAACGATCTCCATGGCTCCCTTTACTACTACAACCGCAACGAATACTTTGGTTCGCCCTCGCCTTTCTTCGTACCTTGTAAACTGGGTGCCGCCGCTTGTGCTGCGGCAGGCGAACTAACCAAAGCACCTAGAGAACGCAACGAAAACTACGGCTTCTCTGCTGGCGGTCCAATCATCAAGAACAAGACTTTTGCTTTTGTCAGTTATGAAAAGCAGGACTTTGTTTTTGGCCTCTCCGGCATAGCTACTGAACCCTCGGCAGCCTGGGTGGCTCAGGCGGGAGCTTTACTACAGGCCAATGGCGTATCTCAAATAAGTTCGGCCTCCTGCAACATTCTCGCCGGGCTTACTAGCCAGCTCCCACCCACCATGATTCCGTCCACATGCACCAACGCAGCAGGCAAGGGCTTTTGGCCAACCTCGGGGAGCAACTCGATCTCGAATTTGCCCGCGACGACGCGTAATTTCTTCAGCCCAAGTTCCGAGTTTGGCTACAGTTACAACGGTGTAGCCCGGCTGGACCATCAGCTTTCTGACAAACATCACCTTTCTCTGCACGCCATCATTGGTCAAGGGAACCAAGTGGCTCCCCTGGGTGGTAGCCCAGCGCTCGGAACGGCCAGTTCCAATTTGTCTTACTACTTCGAAGTTGCGCCTCTCCACGACGGAAACTACGGCGCAGTCTTGAACTCCGTGTTGTCATCTAGGTGGACCAATCAGTTCCTTTTTGGCTCCAGCTACTTCAACCAGCTTTTCCACGACAACAACAACAGCTTTGATACCAAAGCCCTCGGCCTGTTCCTCAGCCCGGACGCAACCAATCACGGGCAGCCCATTCTCGGAGCGCCAAACGTTAGGATATCGGGATTTGAGCAAACTGGCCTGACTCCGCCCGAGGGCCGAAGTGACCTGACTTTGCATTTTACCGACATCGTTTCCTATAGCGTCGGGAAACATCAATTCCGCTACGGAGCCGAGTATCGCCACGGGAAGCTCAATGAGTTCTATCACCGCCGCGGAACTGGAAGATTTACCTTCGATGGAACGCAGGGAGGCTGGAGTAGCAGCTCGACTTGCACTGGGGCGACCGCAAATCCTCCTCTCTGTGCCTTGGCCGACTTTCTTGCTGGCGATGTGTCTACTTCTACCATCGCCGTGGGGAACCCAGAGCGCTTCGTGCACGTTAACGCGTTCAACGCCTACATTTCGGATTCCTTTCAAATCACCAAGAAGCTCAATGTTCAATACGGCGTACGCTACGAGTATTTCGGGCCCATGCAGTCCGACAAAGGCGGCGACATCGCGAACTTTGTCCCGGGCACCGGATTCGTCCTTCAGAGCGGCAGCCATCCGCTCTTCAATCCCGGAAAGGACCATTTCGCTCCGCGTTTCGGCTTTGCCTATCAGCCGACCGCGAAGGGTGATCTGGTGGTCCGGGGTGGGTTGGGCGTCTTCTACGACCAGATTAACCTAAATCCCTTCTTGGATTTCCGCCCGACCATCACCGCTTCGCAGGGGATTCAGGGCAACGCGTTTGGCTCTTCGCCCGTTTCTACCTACGGCCGGAGTGGTTACAATTGGGACGCCGCACAAGCTGGCGGAGCCTCGATCTTTCCTGGGGTGAAAGCCTGCACCGACCCGAATTGCTCTACCGGGCCGTTTGGCCTGAGTGCCTATTCTGTCAGTCCTAACTTCCGCGTCCCTTACTTCTATAACTACAACCTGCAAGTGGAAAAGGGTTTCGGCAACGCCGTGATCTGGCAAATTGGCTATGTCGGGAGCGAGGGTCGAAAGCTGAATCTCGTGTCTAACATCAACCAGCCCCTCGTCGGCGGAGTACCGGTCCCCAATGTCAATATTCCAACTCCGTGCCCAGCCTGCCCTTACCCCAATTTCGGTAACATTCTCCAGCTCAACACCATCGGCACATCGAACTACAATTCCCTTCAGACCGTATTGAAGCTTAGAGGATGGCGTGGATTGAGCTCACAGGTCGCGTACACCTGGGCGCATGCTCTGGATGAGACCAGCTTTTACCGGGAGTTCGTTGTCGACAACAATTACAACAGCAAAACCGATTACGGCAACGGTGACTATGATACCCGTCATCTCTTCACTATTGATTTCACCTATGACGTTCCCAAAGCACCGTGGGCCTCTTCGGGCTGGTCAAAGCGCGTCTTCAACGAATGGCAGATTAGCAGCGTGATGAACTTCCACACGGGGCAGCCTTATGACGGATTCATCTCGTATTTAAGCCTGGTTGGCAAGCCGTTCGCCAGCGCCAATAGTGTCACCATCGATCATAAGTTTGTGCCTGGCACTGGCACTCTGTGGGTCAACCCCACAGCCTTCTGCGATCCGAATGCTGTCAATCCGGCAACGGGGCTAACAGATCCCCAGTGTCCAGGGGCGCCCTTCGGCAACGTTTCTCGAAACAAATACTATGGTCCCGGTTACGGAGATGTGGACCTCTCGTTCATCAAGAACATCCCGATTAAGGAGCGCGTCAAACTCCAGCTCCGCGCGGACTTCTTTAACCTCCTTAACCGCATTAATCTGTCAGGTGGCTTCCCCGGAGGCGTGGCCGCAGGTGGAACCGCTTCCCCGAATGGTGACTTCTGCGCCATGGATTTCACCACGCACCGATGCTCGGCGAATTTCGGTTCAACCGGATTCGGTATGGTTACGGACACCATCGGTGACTTCAGCGGCGCCCCGGCCATCGGCCCCGGCGAAGCTCGCAACATCCAGCTGGTGGCCAAGTTCATCTTTTAACCGCTACACAACAAGAAACCTTTAGCCAAGAAGGCCCCCGACATGGTCGGGGGCCTTCTGCTTGTACGCCGCGCATGGTCGGCAGCTACGGGTGAAAGTCTTTAGAATGAACACTTGCGAGGTACATCGGAACTGTTCATTCTTAAAGACTTACGGAAATCTAAGCTCTTTAGAATCAACCCTTACGCAAAAGGGGGAGGGCAGGCACCTGATGCGAACCGGGCGAATCAAGAATCAGCTGGAAGCCCTCTAAGGTGGCTTCCTTAAATCATTACGTCCATAGTTCCTTACCTCGGTTTCTCTTGTGGGAGGAATTCTTCGAGGAGGAGCCGCGAGAGCCGTTGGGTGTTGTGCCGAAGAACGGTGTGTTCCTCGACCAGGTCATCGAGAATGACTCGGCAGCCAAGATTCTTGAGCTTGTCGAGGTCCACGGCCACCGGCGCAGCGCCTTCCGCGCGATACCGGCGCTCCACGGCCGGCGAAACCGCCTGCCGGTTGGCGACCACGCAGTCGATCTTCAACCGCGGCACGTGCTTCAGAATGGCGCAAACGTGGTCCGCCAGCCCGTAGCCGGTCGTTTCGCCCGGCTGCGTCATCAGGTTCGCGATGTACACGCGCGGCGCTTTCGACCGGGCGATAGCCGCGGAAATCTCCGGAATCAGGAGATTCGGCAGCACGCTGGTGTACAGCGAACCGGGGCCCATCAGAATCAAGTCGGCGTTGTCGATAGCTTCGATAGCGGCCGGCAACGGGCGCACGCGGCTTGGTGACAGGCTGAGCCCCCTAATCCGTTCGCGGCTCGCGCTGATGCGCGTTTCTCCGTGCACCGCGCGGCCGTTTTCGAGGGTGGCGACCAGATGCACGTTCGAAAGCGTTGATGGAAAGATGCGGCCGCGAATCGCTAGCACTTTGCTGGTCACGCGAATGGCTTCGATGAAGTCCCCCGTGACGTGCGTCAGCGCCGCAAGGAACAGGTTTCCGAAATTGTGGCCCTTCAAACCGTGTCCCGCGTGGAACCGGTACTGAAACAGGCGGCCCATCAGCGCTTCGTCTTTGGAGAGCGCTACCATGCAGTTGCGAATGTCGCCCGGAGGAAGGATGCGATTTTCGCGGCGCAAACGCCCGGAGCTGCCGCCATCGTCCGTGACGGTCACAATGGCGGCAAGATCGGAGATGGGGCGTTCCGCGGTGGCAAGCTCGTCGGGGCGCCGCACCACGTGCTCTTTCAGCCCGCGCAGCAAAGTGGAGAGTCCGGTGCCGCCGCCCAAGGCGACAATGCGGAAACTGCGAGCAACGATTTGGGTTTTCGAGGCGCGTCTTTTCATCTTCGGCTGAGAACGGAACGCCTTGCTTATTCTACAGGAAAGGATTCAACACCGAGGGCTCAGAAGAACTCATTCGGGAACGGCGAAGTCCCGTACTCATACCAAGAAAGTGCCATCGCAGGTTCGGCAAGCGCGGGCGCGGCGTGGGCAGTTGTCATGCTGAGCGAAGCGAAGTACTCTGCGCCATCGAGCGGTTCTTGCGAGGACAAAGCTCTCTTCGTTTTTTGCGCTCGCCACTCGCCACTGTCTTTAACCGGCGAGGCCGTCCTTCTCCGGATAGAGCAATTCGGTGAAGCGCGGATCTTCCTGGAGAAAGGCGAAGTCTTCATCATTGCGTGCGTGATAGCGGTTTTCAGGGCGTAATTGAATGGCGATTTTTAGATTCTCGAGCGCGGAGTCGGCTTCGCCGGTCAGGCAATCGAGCGCGGCGAGCGCATAATGAATGTGGTCGGCTTTCGGTGCGGCTTTGCGCGCTTTGTCGAGGCTTTCGCGGGCCTCGTCCCAGCGGCCGACGTTCATCATGGCCACGCCGCGCTGGTAGTGGTCTTCGGCGCTGCGCGGATTCTGCTCCGCCGCAGGCTTCATGCGCTGCTCGACAATTTTCAGGTGCATGCGGGCGCGGTCGGCGAGTTCCTTGCTGGGGCCCTTCAGCACTTCTTCGAGTTCTTGCTTGGCGCGCGAGAACTTTTGCTGATGAAAGAGAGCCAAGGCTTCGTCGTAAAGTCTCAACTGCGCTTGCACGCGAGGATCGACCATTTCGACGCCGCCGCGTTGTGGTGGAGGAGGTGTTCCTAAGCTCTTCTTTTTCATTGCCTTAGAGGAACCGTGCCCAGCGCTCTGAGAGCGGCGGGCCGACCCTCCGGAGGCTTTTCGCACTTTTGCCATGTAACACATGCTAACAGAGGCACTTGCGTGCGTCAAACCAGGATTGTATTACTCACACGTAGATAACGCGGTGATTAATCAATGGCAAGGTGTGATCTGGCGGCGGTTACCGAACGGGAGCATGCGCAAAAATAGGCCGTGGAGATTGCGGCCGAATCGCGGAAACTGGAACAAGCCAGTGCGTGTATGAAAACGCGCGGCAGGAACGCTGGCCCGCCTGCACCGCGTATGCTAAATTTGTGGCCGCATTCTGGTCGACGACAAAGTGCCTTTCATCAATTTTCCTGCGCGCGAAATTAATTGCAAGCTGGTGTACTACGGCCCGGGTCTCGGCGGGAAAACCGCCAACCTGCAGTGGGTTTACGATCACACGGGGCAAAACCAGAAGGGCAAAATGGTGTCTTTGGCAACGGAGACCGACCGCACGCTGTTCTTCGATTTCCTTCCGCTGGACCTGGGGACGGTGCGCGGCTTCAAGACGCGCTTCCATTTATATACCGTGCCCGGCCAGGTGTTCTATGAGGCCAGCCGCAAGCTGATCCTGAAAGGGGCGGACGGGGTGGTGTTCGTGGCGGATTCCCAAGAAGAGCGGCTGGACGCGAATTTCGAGACGATGGAAAACCTGCAGGAACACCTGAAAGAACACAACCTGAATTTTGCGACTATCCCCTACGTCCTGCAGTTGAACAAGCGCGATTTGCCCAACGCCATGCCCGTGCCGGAGCTGACCAAACAGCTTCGCAAAAAAGGCGAGCCGGTTCTGGAAGCCGTGGCGGTTCAAGGCACCGGCGTCTTCGAAACGCTAAAGGAAGTCGCTAAACTGGTCCTCGCCGAACTCAAAAAAGGCGGATAGTCATTTCACCGCGGCGCGAAATCGGTTAGTTCGTATCCCGAAACGTCACCTCAACCTTGACTCTTGTTTTGACTGGTTTTCCACTCTTGAGGGTGGCTGGTTTGAACTTCCATTTCTTTACTGCAATGATTGCTTTGTCCGCAAAACCGCTGCCGGGGTCCTCGACGACGCGGATGTCACGCGGATCCGCATCGCCTTTCTCGGTTACCGTTATTTCTAGCCTCACCGAGGCGGACTCAATTTTAGCCTTCCGCGCTTCAAGAGGGTAGTCGGGATTGGGACAATATTGGCAAGCGGGCCTAGAAGACAGATCCTTCTGATCAGAGGTTTGAGTTTTGGCAGTATCTTGCGCAATGACGGTCAGGGGCAGAAATGCGGCGAGAAGCAACATCAAACGAGGGATCATGGCTACACCGGCTAACGATCAAGGATTATCATGAAGAATTCGCAATGGTCAAGAAATTTCGAGCGCTAGTCGCTGCCAGCATTGGTTGCGATCAGGCGAAGTTGGCGAGGGCGGCGGTCTCGCTTTCAAAGGTGGGGATGGCTTCGACGAGGCGAGTGACGGTGAGGGCGTCGCGGACGCGGCCGGGTCCGCAAACCAGACGAAGCACGCTGCCTTCGCGCGCGAGCTGAATGGAGATTCGAACAAGCGTGGAAAGGCCGGAGCTGTCAATCTGCGGAGTGCTGTTGAGCGCGACGATGACCTTGCGCATTCCTTTTTTGGTGACAGACTGCAACGCCGCGTAAAGCTGTTCGCTCGGTTCGCCAATGGTGAGCCTGCCATGCACCTCGAGAATGGCAACTGCGCCGGATTCGCGAACCTTAATCTCCATGGGTAGCCGTTCAATCATGTGAGTGGGCCCGGGCAAATTAATTTCAGTTGAACGAGTCCAGGCTTCGGCGAGAAGCCTCAACAAGACCCGCCACTACATCCCAACGAGCCGGGCCGCACGGCATTATACGCTGGCGGCGCGAAGAAGTGGTAAGTCGTAAGTAAAACAGTGACTCTTGATTGGTGACAAGTGGAAAGAGCGGATAAGAAAGTCCGCAGCAGAAAAAGGTGGAAGAGTTCAAGGTCCATGAGTCCAAAGAGAGAAGTCGAAGAGTCACCGGAAGAAAAGATTTAACGCCGAGGACACAGAGGACGCAGAGTGCGCAGAGACGAAAAAATCGAAAAATGGAAAATAGAAAAGGGACAGAGAGGGGAAAAGTCGAAAAGTTCAAGGTTTATGAGTCAAAGAAATCTTATGCGGCGTTTGACGTGGCGCTGCGGATGCGGCTTCGCCATGGGATGCGCGTGAAGGGCGCCGAACGCCACATAATTCCAGTCAGAGGGTCTGGCTCGCCAGAGGTCTCGATTTGATCCGCAAATCTCCCCACTTGGTTCGCGAGTCGCCAAGCATGGAACCTGTTTGATGTTTCGCAAAGAAGGTACATCAAATAAGTTATATTTATGGAAAACCATGCCGAAGCTGTTTAAGTGTGCCTCCCGCGTCGCCCTCTGCGGAATGTTTGCCCTCACCCTGTCGGTGTGGGTGCGTTCTTACCCCACAAAAAATAGTGTGCCTGCTCTTTTCTTGCTTGGCCTCGTTTTGGTGACGTACTGTTCCGGTCGAATCACAGGTTTGCTGACAGCTCTTGTTGGCGAGTTGATTTTCGCTACATTCCTATTCCCCCCATACGGAAGCCTTGCCATCGCGAAGGCTGAGGACCAAGTTGCGTTGGTAAGTTTTGCAGTAGCGTCCCTCGTCGTGGTGCGTGTTTCCCCTATTCCCCAAAAAGACCAGCCAGTAGTAGACCGCGATGGTTAGGTCCTACTTCCAAACAGAAACCACGATAGCACCAGTGACGATGAGTATCCCTCCAACCAGCACTGCGGGCGAGGGCTTCTGGTGGAAGAATACATAATTGGCGACCGCAAGGGCGGATGGCGGCGTAGCGGGCTTCTTCAAGGCTTATGCCGGCGTCCAGGTTTTCGGCGATTTGCTGTTCGGGATGGAATTGAATTTGGTCCGGTTGCAGAGAACTACGGTTGCGATGAAATAAGCTTTGCAACTTGAGCCAGAATCGGCGAGCTCACACCATGACATCACCTTCTACTTTCACTTACTCATAGCGCAGCGCCACCAGGGGATCGACGCTGGCGGCGCGGCGGGCCGGAAGATAGCCGGCCAGCGCGGCAATCGTTAGCATTAACAGAGAGCACAGTAGGATCGTCGGCGGATCGGTTGCTTTCAAGCCGTAAAGATAGCTCGAAATCAAACGCGTGGCTGCAAGCGCGGCGGGAACACCGACACAAACACCCAGAGCGACCATGACGAGGACTTTCCGCAAAACCATTCTGAAGATATCCAGCCGCTCGGCGCCAAGTGCCCTGCGAATACCGATTTCTCCTGTTTGCCGCGTTACCATATATCCCACCAAGCCATACAAGCCGATGCAGGCAAGCAGAACGGCGAGACCGCCAAAAAAGCTGGAGAGTTGCGCGAAGAGCCGTTCCTGAACGAGGGTTTCGGCAATCTGTTCTGTTTGGGTTTTGACCTCGGAGAGCGGGAGGTTGCTGTCCAAGTCGCGCACGACACGACGCACCGATGCAACCAGCGACGGCGGATCCCCGGCAGTCCGCACTTCAAAATGAATACTGCCGAGCGGCACGGGCAATTGGCTGTACGGAAGATAGACGGTCGGGCGAGGCGCATTGCGCAGGCTGGCGTACTTGGCATCCTGAACCAGGCCTGCAATTTCGTAGACTTCTTCAAATCGATTGAACCGGAACCGATGGCCAATGGGATTCTCGCCGTCGAGGAAGTGGTTCGCAAACGCTTCATTCACAACGGCGATGTTCGGAGAATTAGCGGTATCACGCCACTCGACGCCACGGCCCAAGAGCAGGCGAATTCCCATGGTCTCAAAAAAGGATGGCCCGACGTTGTTCCAGTCAACGCCCGAATCCTCTCCCGGGAGGGGCTTGCGACCCTCAACCGAAATTGGCCAATGACTCTGGCTGTTGGAAAGTAGCGTGTTCGTGGACATGGTCGCCGACATTGCTCCCGGCAGGGTCTGAAGCCGTTCGAGGAGCCGCCCATAGAAATCGATGAGCCGCTGCCCCTTGTAACCGTTCTGCGTAGGATCCACCGCAAACAGAAGCAATTGGCGTTGGTCGAAGCCGAGATTCTGATTTTGCAGATTTTGCAGCGTGCGCACGAAGAGGCCCGCGGCGATCAAAAGCAGCAAGGACAAGGCGAGTTGGGAGACGACCAGCGTTTTGCCAAGTGCTAGCCGCGTTTTCTGCGTGACAAAAGCCATCGCGCTTGCGCCAATTTTTAGAGCCGGGGTGAGTTCGACGCGCGTTGTGCCTAGCACAGGCGCCAGACCAAACAGGAGTCCCGTCAAAACGGAAACGGCTGCAGTGAATACCAGCACCTTGCTGTCCATTTGGGCTTCGAAGTTGAGCGGTTCTCCACCGCCGGACATCAACCGTAATAAAATGCGGCTTCCCCAGTTCGCGAAGAGTATGCCGAGCGCACCGCCGAAACCCGCCAGCAAGACGCTCTCGGTGAGCAGCTGACGTAGAAGGCGCGCTCGCGAGGCGCCCAACGAGAGGCGGACCGCCACTTCTTTTTGACGAGTGGCTGAGCGGCCAACAAGCAGCGTGGCCACGTTGGCGCATGCAATCAACAGGACGACAGCGACCACGGTCATAAGAATTTGGAGCGGTTTCGAAAACTCCGACCGCAAGAAAGAAAGGCCTTTACTCGCCGGCTGCAGATCGATACGAGGCGTAGTTTCCGGCCTCGCTGATGGGGCTGCGGCGGCGCTAAGACTTTGTTGGAATAACTCCTCCAACTCGCTGCTCGCTTGTTGTTCCGTTAAGCCGGGCTTCAGCCGCGCCATCATCATCAGCCACCACCAGTCTCGCGAGGTGAAGGGAGAGCGATCGCCGGGCGTGGAACTCACGCCCCACGGCAGAAGCTTAGGGTCATCAACCAGAGCAAGCCATATGTCGATGGCGTTGCCAGGTTGAATCCCAAAGAATTCAGGCGGCGCAACTCCTACGATCATAAAGGGAACAGCGTTGATGGTGATATGTTTACCGATGGCTGCGGGACTGCTCGCGAATTGGCGCGACCAGTAACCGTAGCTGATGACAGCGACGCGGGGAGCGCCGGGTTTCTCGTCGTCGGTAGTGATTGGGCGGCCCAGAATCGGCGCGACACCCAAACCGGAGAAATATTCGCCGGTTACGAGTTCTCCTTGAGCCAGGCTCGCCTGACCGTCGATGTTGATGTTCGCACGGCTGAAGGGAGTGAATCCGAAAATACTGGAAAAGGTGTGGTTATGTGCACGAAATTCCTGAAAGCTTGGATAGGCGAATGAAGGGCAGCGCCAGCGCCCTTCGGCATCATTGTCGGAATGGCCGGTCAGACTTGTCATCATGGCCGGCCTCCTCTGAGATACCCAGTTGAGAAGTACGAGGCGCTCCGGGTCTCTGACCGGCAACATTCTCAACATCACCGCATCGATAAGGCTGAAGATCGCCGTATTGGCGCCGATTCCCAGCGAAAGCGAGAGGACAACCGCAAGCGTGAAGCCGGGACTCCGGCTTAGTTGCCGGAGACCGTAGCGCAAATCTTGAGCGAATTGCTCCAGCCAAGTCCAGCCCCAGGTGTCGCGGGTTTGTTCCTTGAGGGAGGTGGGGTTGCCGAAAGTTCGCATCGCGGCGTAGCGGGCTTCTTCCGGGCTCATGCCTGCGGCGAGGTTTTCGCCGATTTGCTGGTCGAGATGGAATTGGATTTCGTTGTCCAATTGCTGAGCATTTTCGTTGCGACGGAACAAGGTTTGCAATCGAAGCCAGATTCGTTGAGCCCACACCATGACACAGCACCTTCCGAGGTCAATCCGGGCACGGCGAACAATGCCCTGCTCCAAGACTAAGGAAGACCGGATTCCTCGTCGCTGCGCTCCTCGGAATGACCTGGTCTTCTAATCTCCTTAACAAGCTACGTCGTTTCGACAACCAAGTTGATTGCGGTCGACAAGCGGCTCCAGTTGGCGGCTTCCTTTTCAAGCTGAGCGCGCCCGGCAGCGGTCAGCGAATAAAACTTGGCCTTACGGCCGGTCTCGGTTTCCTTCCATTTGGCTTTGATCCAGGCTTTTTGTTCCAGGCGGTGCAGAGCCGGGTAAAGCGAGCCCTGCTGGACTTGCAGCACTTCCTTTGAAATTTGTTGAATGCGCTTAGCGATGGCCCAACCGTGTTTGGGTTCGAGCGCAATGGTTTTGAGAATCAAGAGATCCAAAGTTCCTTGGACGAGGTCGTTCGGTTTTCCCATACTATGACTATCTACACCAAGAATTGTAGATAGTCAAGGGATGCGGCTGGGATGCGACGTTGCCGGGCTTCGGTCGACTCGGCTTGGGAATAGACCCTTGCACTGCGGACCGCCGAGCCCCCACAAGAAAACGCTTGACATGTGCTATTGTGTTATAGTCTACTACAACAGTATAGGACAGGGATGTCCCTTTGGAGATGACCCTCAGGTTTCGTGCCGCGGAACCGAGTACCTCCAAAGAACGCCCTTACCCGAAGGAGAAGGCATAAGGAGAAAGAAATATGAAATCCACTCGTTTGGTGTCACCCATTATTCTAATGTTGCTCGCTACTGTAGTTTTCGCGCAGTCTGAAGGGCATAAGGCCCCGTCCGAAGCGGAAAAGTCATTCACACTGTTGAAGACGCTCGCTGGTACGTGGCAAGCCACGGTGACCACGGAACCGCCCGTACCCGAGATGGGGAACGGGGCCACGGCAGAGGTCTCGCTTCGGGTGGCTTCACGGGGGAACTCCCTGGTGCACGAAATGTACGAGCCGGGAAAGGCAAACGATCCGGCTCGCTACGACCATCCCATCACGATGCTCTATGTGGATGCGGACCGGCTCAACCTCGTCCACTATTGCGATGCGGGAAACCGGCCGCACATGGTCGCCAGGGCGTCGGCCGACGGGAAGACCGTGGAATTCGATTTTGTCGACCTTTCGGGCGGCAATGAGCACGGACACATGGATCATGCCGTGTTCACGATCATCGACGCGAATCACCACACAGAAGATTGGGCGTATATGATGCCAGGCGACAAGCCCCTCCGCGCGCACATGGACCTGAAGCGGGGACAGTGAAGGGAGCCATCTCCGATAAGGCGATCTGGGAACCAGGATGGACCGTGAGTGGAATGACAACCAGCCGATTTACCGCCAACTGCGGGACCGCGTCGTCGCGATGATCCTCGACGGAGTCCTGAAGGAAGGCGATCCGCTACCGTCGGTGCGGAACGTGGCAGCCGAGTACCGGGTCAATCCGCTCACGGTTCTGAAGGGCTATCAGCAATTGGTGGACGAGGGGCTGGTCGAGTCGCGTCGCGGGCGCGGGATGTTTATTAACGAGGGCGCGCGCAAGCTGTTGCTCGAAGGCGAGCGGCGGAAGTTCCTGAGCGAGGAGTGGCCGAGGATTTCCGCGACGATCGAGCGGCTCGGGCTGAAAGCGGAAGAACTGCTCGACGGCGCCAACAAGCAGCAGAAGAAGGACTCCGCGAAGCCGAAGCCCAACGAATCGAAGACGCCCGAGTCCGGCAAGGAGGACCGCTGAAGCCATGGCTTGCATAGAAGCTCGTGGCCTGCGCAAGGCCTTCGGCACAACCATCGCACTGGACGGTGTGGACCTTGGCGTGGAAGAGGGGCGCATTCTCGGGCTGATTGGTCCGAACGGCGCCGGCAAGACCACCGCGCTCAACGCCATTCTCGGACTTATCCCTTATCAGGGGGAACTGCGGGTGCTAGGACGCGACCCGTGGACCGAGCGCGACCGCCTGATGCGGGATGTCTGTTTCATTTCGGACGTCGCGGTGCTGCCGCGCTGGGCGCGGGTTTCGCAACTGCTCGAATACGTAACGGGAGTGCATCCGCGCTTCGACCGCGGGAAGGCGGAAGGTTTTCTGGCGAAGACGAAAATCCGGCCCCGGAGCAAAGTGCGTGAATTGTCGAAGGGCATGGTGACGCAGCTGCACCTTGCTCTGGTAATGGCGATCGACGCGCGATTGCTGGTGCTGGACGAGCCGACGCTGGGACTCGACATCCTTTTTCGGAAGCAGTTCTACGATTCCTTGCTGAATGACTACTTCGATCGTAACCGCACCATCGTCGTGGCGACTCATCAGGTGGATGAGATTCAGCACGTGCTCACTGACGTGATGTTCATCGACGGCGGCCGCATCATTTTCAATCACAGCCTGGAGGAAGTGGAGTCGCGCTATCTGGAAGTGTCGGTCCATCCCGACAAGTTCGTCGCCGCACGAGCGCTGAGGCCGATCCAGGAACGGCAGGGGTTCGGGCGCAGCATTTTTCTTTTCGAGGGCGTGGATCGAGCGCAATTGGCGGCCCTGGGTGAAATGCGCCCGCCGAGCATCGCGGACTTGTTTGTTGCGGTGATGGGCAATCAGTCCGAGAAGGCAGAAGGAGCGGCGCAATGAACACGCCAGCGAACTCGACGCCTGAGGCTTATTCGGCCTCTAAGGTGATTGCGCCGGCGGCCATTTCCGGCGCGCAGCGCCTGTACTGGTCGCTACGCCGGGAATTATGGGAGAGCAGTCCGATCTATATCGCCCCGCTGGCAGCCGGCGGGGTCGCGATAGCCGGTTTCTTGCTCACCTTGATTCATTTTCCAGAGAGGATGCGCGCTGTTTTCGCGCTTGGGGGTGCCAAGCAGCGCGATGCGATCCTTCAGCCGTACGATGCGGCGGCGGCCCTGCTGATGGGGACTTTCCTGCTGGTGGCGCTGTTCTACTGCGTCGAAACGCTGCAGCGAGAGCGGCGTGATCGCAGCATCCTGTTCTGGAAGTCGCTGCCGGTTTCCGATCTCACCACGGTGGTCGCGAAAGCGAGCATCCCTTTCCTGGTGCTCCCGCTGTTCAGTTGCGCCGTCGCCTTTGTCACGCAGTTCCTCATGCTGCTGGTGAGCAGCGCGGTGTTGGCCGCGAGCGGATTGAGTGTCGCAAACTACTGGGTGCAAGTGTCTTTATTCCAGGCGTCCCTGCTGCTGCTCTACCACGTAATGACCGTGCATGTCTTGGGGAGCGCGCCCATCTATGGATGGTTGCTGTTGGTTTCTGCCTGGGCGCGCCGCGCGGCCTTTCTGTGGGCCGTGTTGCCGCCGCTGGCGATAGGCATCCTCGAGAAGCTGCTGTTCAACACCTCGTATTTCGCAGCCTTCCTGGGGCGATTGTTCACCGGCGGCACAGAAGGAAGCTACGCACCGGGCACGATGCCAATGGATCCGGGCACGCACCTCACGCCCACCAGGTTCCTGAGCGCTCCGGGTCTGTGGATCGGGTTCGCGGTGACCGCCGCATTCCTGGCGGCCGCGGTCCGGCTGCGGCGCCATCGAGAACCAATCTGATTCGGATGCAGACAGCGATTCCATTTGCGGCGGAAAAAGAAACGAATGGGGAGTAGCTGAATTGACCGATACCAGGGCAAGAACATCGTCCCGTCCGCGGGCCAGAATGGCGGGCGTCGTTTATTTGCTCGCCATTTTGGCGGGCGTATTTTCTGCCTTCATTTCGGGCGGGCTCCTGGCTTATGCCGACGCCGCCAACCTTGTCGCGAGCGCATGCTATGGGGCCGTGACACTGCTTTTCTATGGTTTGTTCAAGCCTGTAGACGCAAGCCTCTCTCTGATTGCTGCCGTTTTCAGTCTCGCGGGGTGCGTTCTTTCGGCTCTTGGCCTCTTTCATGTCGTCCCTTTGCCGATCAGCTCGGTCAATCCATTGGCGTTGTTCGGAGTCTATTGCGTTCTGATTGGCTATCTGATTTTCCGTTCGACTTTCCTGCCGCGAATTCTGGGTGGGCTGATGGCCATGGGAGGTTTGGGTTGGCTGACTTTTGTGTCTTCGACCCTTGCCAACTCTCTGACGCCCTACAATCTGGCGCCGGGCATTCTCGGCGAAGGCGCCCTGACCGTGTGGCTCCTCGTCAAAGGCGTGAACGGGGAGCGATGGCAGGAGCAAGCCCACGCCGTGTGCGGCTCAAGGAGTGCGAGGAAATGAATCTCTCACCGGTTTTGTTTATTCACATTTGTGCGGGGACCTTGGGACTGTTCTCCGGCGCCGCCGCTTTGACTTTCCGCAAAGGCTCGCGATGGCATGTCTTGGCGGGGAAGGTTTTTGTTGCATCCATGCTGGTCATGGCGGCAGCCGCGGCCTACCTGGGGATTACCAGGCACCAGCCCGGCAATGTTGGCGGCGGCCTTTTTACTTTCTATTTGATCCTGACGGCGTGGCTCACCGCCCGGCGGGCCGACGGTGAAACCAGCAAGCTCGATTGGACCGCGCTTCTAATTCCTTTGGTGCTCGGTATCCTTACCTGGTTTTCCGGTGTGGAAAAGCTACCGAGCCCGGAGCCGCCGAAAGACGGAGTTCCCGGCGGAATGAACTTGTTCATGGGTACGGTGATGCTGCTCGCCGCCGCGGGGGATATTCGTATGCTCGTGCGCCGAGGTGTTTTGGGAGCAAAGCGCATCCGCCGCCATCTGTGGCGCATGTGCTTTGGGCTGTTTATCGCCACAGGATCCTTTTTCCTGGGACCGGAGAACCGTCCGCGGAGACTCCTTGCAGCAGTGGGCCTCCGGCAGCCAATATTCCGGGATTTATTCCGCCAGGAGATCCTTATTTCCCTGGCCGTGCTACCACTGCTCTTGCTGATCTTCTGGCTTATCCGCGTGCGCGTCACAAAGGCGTGCAGGCAAATGTCAGTGGCAAGCAGCGGCGATCGTCGCTCGTTGCCGACTTAGCCGGCAACTCGTGTTTCTCTGATTCTAGTCTTCACAATATTTGCAGCCCTCGTTCGTCTTCACAAGTAGATGGACTATGCGCTGACAAGACCGTGGCCGATGGCAGAGCAAGACCAGCGGATCTCCGAGGTGGTGAAGCGGGAACAGGCCCGTTTGCGCAACTTCATTCGCCGGCGCGTACCCGACCCGCGCGACGCCGAGGACATCCTGCAGGATGTGTTCTACAAGCTGGTGGAGGCCAATCGGCTGCTGATGCCGATCGAGCACGTGACCGGCTGGCTGTTTCGCGTGGCGCGGAACCGCATCACGGATCTGTTCCGCAAAAAGAAGCCGGATTTTTTGGGCGATGCGAGAGTCGAAAACGAAGATGGCGAGTTGCTCGAGATCGAGGACCTGCTGCCATCGCCCGATGCGGGGCCCGAAGCGCTCTACTTCCGCAACGTGCTTCTGGACGAACTGGAACTTGCGGTGGACGGATTGCCGGGCGAGCAGCGAGAAGTATTCATCGGGCACGAACTGGAAGGGCGCAGCTTCAAGGAGATGGCGGCGGAGACGGGCGTGAGCGTGAACACGCTGCTCTCGCGCAAGCGTTATGCCCTGCTGCATCTGCGCGAGCGGCTGCGAAGCATCTACGACGAATTTATGAGTGGGAGGGACTGAACACATGAGGAAGAAATGGATTTGGATAGCTCCGCTGGCGATCCTCGGAATGATCCTATTCACTTACATGGGCGGCGAGCTGGTGATGCATCTATGGAATTGGCTGCTGCCACCGCTGTTCGGCTGGCGCCTAATTACCTTCTGGCAGGCGCTCGGACTGTTGCTGCTCTGCCGGATCCTGTTCGGGGGCTGGGGCGGTTCCGGGGGCGGAAAAGGGCGCCTGCGTCATCGCCTGAGAGAACGCATGGCGGAAAGAATGGGGGAGCGCATGAGGGAACGGTGGGAAAAGATGACGCCGGAGGAACGCGGGAAATTCCGCCAAGGCCTTGGTGGCTGCTGGGACCGCGAGGCGCCGCGCGAAGCGAAGCCGACGGCGTGAGCGCAGGGCGGGCTGGTTCATGGGACAGAATCGGATCAAAGGTCACGCTCGCGGAAAAGTGATCATAACTTTATAAGCTAGAAGGCACTTTCAAGGAGTTGATACACGCCGCGCCGGCTGGCCACCGCATCAGAAAAATCAATCGAGACCATGAAAATTTCAGACTGCGCCGTACGGGCGAGATGCGTATAATCCTGTGCGAGAAAGTGTCGCAGCCCCCGGCAGTGAATCCAGCGGAGCGGACAACCGTATGAAGTGCGCAGGGTGTCGGTGTAGTGTCAGTCTCATGGTTGTTCTTGGGACCATCCTGCTCGCCACGGTTTCGTTGGGGGCCGGATCGCTGGCAGCGGAACAAACACCCACCGCGAACGCCACGACTTCCCTGCTTTCCCGCAAAGTCTCCCCGACCGCCACCGTTCTTCTAGAGACTCCAGAGCCTGCACAGAAAGTAAGCGAAAAACTGGCACAACTCGACCAGCGCATTGCCGCCGCGCAATCTTCCGCTGACAATGCGTGGATGCTGGTCAGCGCGGCGCTGGTGTTGATGATGACCGGGCCGGGATTGGCGCTTTTCTACGGCGGGCTGGTGCGGCAGAAAAATACGCTGGCGATCATGATGCAGAGTTTCGCGCTGATGGCTCTGATTACGGTGATGTGGGCGCTGGTGGGCTATAGCTTATGCTTTGGCGGGAATGGTCCGGTGATTGGCGGATTTGAACACGCGTTTTTGCGCGGCGTGGGCGCCGAGCCGAATCCGGATTACGCGGGAACGATTCCGCAGATGACCTTCATGGTGTACCAGTTGATGTTCGCAGTGATTACGCCAGCGTTGATAACCGGCGCGACTGCGGAGCGGATGAAGTTCAGCGGAACCGTATTGTTCATGGCGCTGTGGTTCCTGGTGGTGTACGCGCCGCTGGCGCACATGGTGTGGGGCAAGGGCGGCTTGCTGAACGCTTCGCTCGGCGGAAAATTCCCAACCCTGGATTTTGCCGGCGGCACAGTAGTACACATTTCTTCGGGCGTTTCCGCGCTGGTGTGCGCGTTGTACATGGGAAAGCGTGTGGGCTATCCGAAGCAGCCGATGCCCCCGCACAACCTGGTCCTGAGTTTTATTGGCGCGTGCTTGTTGTGGGTGGGCTGGTTCGGATTCAACGCCGGCAGCGCGCTGGCGGCGGGCTCGCTGGCCTCGAGCGCGTTCGTGGCCACGCATTTTGGTGCGGCCGCAGCGGCGTTCGGCTGGAGCGCAGCGGAATGGATCAAAAACGGCCGGGCGAGCGCTCTGGGCGCAATTTCGGGCGCCGTGGCCGGGCTGGTAGCCATTACGCCCGCGGCCGGATTTGTGGGGCCGATGCCGGCGCTCGTCATTGGCGCGGTGGCCGGAGTGGTGTGCTTCGGCATGGTGACCAAAGTGAAGGCCGCATTCGGGTATGACGACGCACTCGACGCGTTTGGTGTACATGGCGCGGGCGGAACGATTGGCGCGCTCCTCACCGGCGTGTTTGCGCAGCAAATTGTGAATCCCATTTTTGGCGCTGGGAAAGCCGTTGGCGGTCTTGACGGCCACTGGGGCCAGGTGGGCAACCAGTTGGTGGGCGTGCTGATCGCGTGGGCGTTCGCGCTGGCGGGAACAATTGTTCTGCTCAAGATAGTGGATTTGCTGACCGGCATACGAGTACCGGAAGAGCACGAACTGGAAGGATTGGACATTACGCAGCACGGCGAAGAGGCTTATAACCTTGAGACCTAAAGGAAGCGAAAAGGGAAGCATCAAGCAGGGGGCCGAGGCGGAATATCCATGGTGAAACTTGAGGCAATCATTCAGCCCTCGCGGTTCGAATCGGTGAAAGACGCGCTGCGCGAGATCGGCGTTGAGGGCATGACCGTAACCGAAGTGCGCGGTCACGGCCGCCAGAAGGGCCACACCGAGGTTTATCGGGGACGCGAATACACCGTGGACCTGCTGCCGAAAATCAAGTTAGAGATGGTTCTGCCGGATAACCTGGTGAACCGCGTCGTGGACACCATTTTGAAATCCGCCAAGACAGGAAAGATAGGGGACGGTAAGATATTCCTATCGAGGGTGGACGAAGCCATCCGGATTCGAAATGAGGAGCGCGGTGAAAATGCGCTCTAAGGAATTGTTGCCAGGCCCCGGGCAGCGAGCTACCTGACCGCCCGACCTGGATTCAATGCAGGCGTCCCGCCCTCTAAGAACATGAGAGAGTCTCCTACGCCGTTGTCCGTGCTCGGTCCACAGGCCGAAGCGGAACGGCAAAAAATCCGGCAACAGTTTGAAGCGGGTACCAGTGCGCGAGAAACGCTGCTAGCCCTCTGCGACCTTGCGGACCATCACGTCCGCCAGATTTTTGACGAGGTCCTGCGGGTGCAAGACCGCGAACCGGAGGGACTTTGCCTGCTGGCACTAGGCGGCTACGGCCGGCGGATGCTCTTTCCTTATTCCGACCTCGACATTCTTTTCCTGTTTGGCAGCGAGCGGACGGAGCAGGAATTCCGACCTCTCATTTCCGAATTCTCCCGAACCTTGTGGGACCTGGGATTCCGCGTCAGCTCGGCAGGCAGAACGCTCGAAGAGTGCAAGCGCATTGAAGAAGACAATGCCGAATTTCACCTGGCGTTGCTGGACCGCCGTTTCCTGGCGGGCGATTCCACTCTTTTTGAAAAACTCGACGAAAAAGTGCTTCCCGGCTCCGAGAAGCAGGCGCGGCCCTTCCTCCTGGCACAATTGCACAAGCTAACCCGGGACCGCTTGACGCGCTATGGCAACACGATTTTTCACCTTGAGCCCAATGTAAAAGATTCGCCCGGGGGAATGCGGGACTATCAGGCGATCATTTGGTTGCGTCAGCTCTCGGAAGAGAAAAAAGGAATTCGAAATATCACCGCGGCGGAGGAAGAGCTCTGCGCTTCCGCGGTGGACTTTCTGAGCGCGACGCGATGCTTTCTGCACTACAGCAACGGGCGCAACGACAACACCCTGACCTACGAGCTGCAGGAAGCGGCCGCCGCGCGCGCCTTGGGGATCGGCGATGGTGTTGCCCGGACGGCTGCGGATTGGATGCGGCAGTATTTTCGCCAGGCGCGAACGTTGAACCGGCACCTGCTGCGTTATCTGGAACAGAAAGCGCCCGTGCCGTTGACGCTGCGGCAGCGCCTCTTCAGCGCTGCCCGGGTTTCGAAGTACGACGCCGGGGATAGCAAATACTTCCACATACGCGACGGGCTGCTGGAAGTAACCGACCTCTCCGCTCTTTCCGACCGCACGGTTACCTATTCGCTTTTTGCCGAAGCCGCGGGCACCGGCACGCCGCTGAGCCGAGAAGCGGAACGCAGTATCGGCTACGTTCTCATTCATCCAGAACTGCCGCCGAAGAACACGGAGATGTGCTGGGAAAAGCTGCGCGAAATCCTGGGTTCGGATTATCCCGGATTGGCGTTGCGGCCGATGCAGCGGCTGGGGCTGTTGACGGAAATCCTTCCGGAATTTGGGCTGATCGATTCGCTGGTGGTGCGCGACTTCTATCACCGCTATACCGTGGACGAGCATACGTTGCGCACCATCGAGCATTTGCAGGAACTGGCGGATCCCCCGGATGAACGTGGAGCGCATTTCATACAGCTCTGGAAGACCGTGGATCGTCGCGACCTGCTGATTCTCGCCCTGTTGCTGCATGATGTCGGCAAAGGCATGCCGGTCGGGAACCATGTCACGGGGAGCCTTGCGGCGCTCGACAGCGCGGCCAAGCGTTTAAGGCTTTCGCCCGAGGAAAAGGCAGAAATTCGGTCGCTCATCGAACATCATCTGGAGATGTCCGCCACGGTGCAGCGCCGCGACATTTTCGATCCCGCCACGGTCGCCGGATTCGCCGAGTCCGTCACTAACCTGGAGCGCCTTCAGAGATTGTGTTTGCTCACGTACGCCGACATTCATGCGGTCAATCCGGAAGCGTTGACGCCATGGAAAGCGGAAATGCTCTGGCAGTTGTTTGTGGCGACTTCGAATTACTTCAGCCGGACGCTGGACCGCGACCGGCTGCATGCGCACGACGAAGTTTCGCTGCTGGGGCGGATTAAAGCTTGCGCCGGGGATGGCGCTTCGAACGAAGAAATCGAGCGTTTTCTGGATGGTTTCCCGCGTCGCTATCTTGCCGCGCACTCGCCGCAAGAAATTGCCGCACACTTCAGTCTGTACCGCAAACTCAGCGAGGAGCCGGTCCAGACGCAAGTGACCCCGACGCAACATGGCTTTGCCTTGACGCTGCTTACACCGGACCGGCCGGTACTGTTTGCGACCATCTCCGGAGTGCTGGCGGGCTGGGGCATGAACATCAATAAAGCCGACGCGTTTGCGAACGCCGCGGGGATCATCTTAGATACTTTTTACTTCACGGATTTGCACCGCACTCTCGAACTGAATCCAAGCGAAATCGCGCGTTTCCGGAAGTGTCTCGAGGATGTGCTGAACGGGAAGTCGGCTCTGGAACCGCTGTTGAAGGGCCGGGTGATTCGCGGGCGCACGCCGAAGGTCACGGTTCCAACGCATATCAACTTCGATGATTCTTCTTCCGCTCATTGCACGCTGCTCGAAATCGTTACGCAGGATCATCCCGGCCTTTTGTATGAGATGGGTTCGGCGCTGGCGCGGCAGGGATGCAACATCGAAGTCGCACTGATCGATACGGAAGGCCACAAGGCCATTGATGTGTTCTACCTCACGGCGCAAGGAAAGAAACTAACCCCGCAAAAGCAGGAACTGCTTCGCGAAGTGCTTCAGGGAACCCTAGGTTAAGCTTCTTCCACAAAATGTATTTGGAAATCCTCGGGAAGCTGCGATCGACAAGGATCCGGTCGGCGCGATCGCTGGCAAACGCATCGCATCTCTGCTGGTGAGCCCAACTGCATGAAGCGTTGAGGAGTTTCCTGGCAATGCCAACTCCGCGAACCTCAGCCAGGACGTAAAGCCCTTCCACCTATCCGACGCGCTTTCCTTCGAGGCCAGCTAAATCCGCACGAATCGAGAGCTCTTCCAAGCCGACCATTCCGTTGCCTGGAGTCTAGCGCCACAAGCGCAGCGGCCAGAATTCCGGGAGAGTTCCAACCGCGAAAACAGCAAGCGATTTCGGGTCCGTGGTCCGCTCATCTGTCCGGCCAAAGCCGGCAGCCAAGCTTTTCCTAGATCGGAGCATCGGCGCGGGCGGCATGGCGAAGGCGTACCTGAACGTCTTCGACTTTGGAATGCTTCCCAGGGTGTAGCGATTGAGTGCCCAACGTCTTCATTTCTTGGGTTTGCCTTCGATGCCTGTCCAGCGCTTGACCAAACCAGCGTCGATTCCAAACAGATCAAGTACCCTCCCAATGGTAGTGTTCACCATCTCCTCGATGGTACGCGGGCGGCCGTAGAACGTGGGCGTCGGCGGGAAGACAATGACGCCTAACTGCGAAGCTTCATACAGCAGCTTGCAGTGTCCGGTGTGCAGGGGCGCTTCCCGCGGCATGGCCACGAGCCGCCGCCGCTCTTTGAGCGTGACGTCCGCGGCGCGCACTAGCAAGTTATCAGCAAGAGAATGAGTGATAGCCGAGAGAGTTCGGATCGAGCAGGGGGCAACGATCATACCCTCCGTTCGAAACGAGCCGCTGGCGATGCTTGCCGAGATGTTCATCACGTTGTGGACGATATCGGCAAGCGCCTCAACGTCTTTCACGCGCCAATCCGTTTCGACGGAAATGTTCAGCTTAGCCGCATCCGTCAAAATCAGGTGAACTTCGTGCGTGCCGAGTTTGCGGAGGACTTCAAGCAGGCGGATTCCGTAAGGCAGCCCGCTTGATCCGGAAAGGCCGACGATGAGACGCGGCTTCTGGCTGGTACTCATGCGCATGACTTCTATGACAAATTTTGCGTCCCGAAATGAAGAGATCTATGCCCTGCGTTGGGCCGAAACGAGAGCAGTTATCCTATCACTGATGGGTGAACAAGTTGCTTTAACAACAGCTGAATGAGCTGAATGCGGCGATGGATTCAAGAATTCAAGAATTCAAGAATTCAAGAATTCAAGAATTCAAGATTCTCTTACCGAAAGTCATTTGCGGCGGTAGACCACAATATCATCGCCGTAGGCTCCACTGGGCGTGAAGGGCGTAGTTCGCCGGCCGAGGTACTCAAGATCGCTGGTGTGTTGCGAAGCAAGAACATTATTCGCCATGAAAATGCCGTGGTGATTCATCATGCGGGCAATGTTGGCCATAGCTAGCGCCTGCTGAAACCGGTCGTAATACACAAGTACGTTGGTGGCCACCACCAAGTCGAAACCGGCGCTTGTAGGCAAGTCCAAAGTTTGCGCCACGATATTTACGTCGTAGACCTGCATACGGGCCGCATAGCGAGGACGTATGGCCACGGCGCGAACCACGACTCCGCCAAGAGTGGCCGGGACCGACAAAGGCTTCGCCGGAGAGCCCAGAATTTCACCAAAGCCTTTCCAGTACGCGATAGCTTCGGGGCTCCATTCCGCCCGAGTGTCGCGCGGAAGCTGAACGGTATAGACCTGACCGGCGCGTCCTCTCTCTCTAAGCTTCTGAACATGGGCGACTACCGCCGAATTCAGATCCAGGCAAACGACCTGCAGGTCTTCCGCTTTTCCAAGGCCGAGTCGCGCTACGGTTTCGAGCACGGCGAAAGGCTGGAGCGTCTGCAAGGGATAAAAATCGTAGCCATCACGCTTGTCGGTGAAATCGAGACCTGGCCCGATGACTGCAATGCGGCGCATGCTGCCGGTCGTGAGTGCGCCTTTCTGTAGCATCGCGCGCAGCGTCTGTTCGAGAGCAAGATTCGGCAGTAGTGAAGTGTCTACCGACAGGCCCCGGGTCTTGAAAAGTGTTCCGCGCGCGAGGTAAACCGCGGAAGGATCGGTGTCGTTTGCTGCGTCCTGCAGTCTGTTTTGATACCCGGCCTGCTCCGCGATGAAGCGCCGCAGGTTCTCGGTGAAATACGGTTCTTCCGTGTTTCTTCGAATCCCCTTGCGCGCCAAAAACTCTCGAACGAAGCGAACGCGCTCGTTGTTGGTGTCAGAGGACAGAGCCACCGCCAAAGCATGAATGCGGGCAATGACCGCGGGAACCAGCTCTCCGGCTTCGGATGTTGCCCGCTCGACGCTTTCCACGCGAGGTAGCGAAGTAAACGACGTGCCGTAGAGAACCAGATTGCTGACCGAATCTTCGATGCCGCGGTCAATGCGGCCGCGTACTTCGGCGTCGCGTGCGCTGATCCAGGTGTCCCACTCGGCACTCTCTTGGATGGCACTGCCGGGAAGTCCGGAAGCGGCGTTGAGCCTGAGCGTTTCCTGAACTTCTGCAAACCCAAGATAACGGACAGGGTTTTGTCCAGCGATGTTCGCCCAGGAGGAAAAAGTGAGAGACGCCATGCATGCCGTGCGCCAAAAATAAGAACGCGCACACGAAGAAGACAGCGTGCGGAACCTGACCATCATTGACCCCGCATCCTAGCTCAGGAGCGGTGAAGGTGGAAAGAGCAAACCTTGGTTAGCGCCGGGCGGAGACTGCTTCCTGAATGCGCCGAAGCTCCGGCAAATCCTTGTCGGCCTTGCTCCAGAACTTCTCGGCGGCCGCAAATTGTTCGCGCGCCTGAGCGGCGTGGCCCGCGTGCTCCGCGGCGAGACCAAGCGCAAAATACCCTCCCGCGTAAGTCTGGTCATGCTGAATCATGGCCCGCGCGATAGACTCCGACAGATTCCAGTCGTCATACTGACGTGCGGTTTTTGCCAAGGCTTCCAGTTCAAACCTCGCCGCGCTCCATGCATCCGGGCCTGGACGCGCCAAAATCATTTTTACGACGTCTTGCAGCAGCGCTTCGCCTTCTGGGGTTTTCTTGTCGCGAAGCAGGAATTCGGCGCGCAGCGTGTTTGGGAACGGCGAGGTTGCAACCAGCTTCACTGGAACTTGCTCTGTTTCCCGCTCGGCGAGATTCAATTCGTCCTGAGCGTCATCGCCCCTGTCGAGCGCCAGCAGGGCCTGCCCCGCCAGCGCGTGCCCTGCAAGCCGCGGCAGGGGCCACTCGCTTTTCGTCAACTCCTGAGAGGCCTTGAGAGCTTCTTCATGGCGGCCGCGCGCCAGCAGGAATTCCGGCCACGCCTTGCGATTAAACTCCAAGAAATCCGTATACGCAGGAACCGCGAAGGCCTCGCGAAACGCGGCTTCGGCCGCTTTCATTTGTCCTAACGACTGGTAGCTCATGGCCAGCAATTGCAAGTTGTGAGCATGGTGCCAGTCATAGCGGGAAGGAATATTTTCGGTGCGGTAGTATTCCTGTTCGAGCGCTTTGGTCTTGAGAAATTCCGCAATGGCTTCCTCGGTGCGCCCCAGCCGCATCAATTCGTGCCCATGCATGTGGTGCGCGTGGGGAATCGCCGGAGCCATGCGCAAATAAATGGCCGTTTCGTCGAGCGCTTCCTTGCTCCGCCCAAGGTTTTCCAACGTATGAGCGTAGTAGTGATGCGCCGCAAAATTGTCCGGGGCCAGCGCGAGTGCGGTTCGATAGAACGCAATCGTATCCGCGCCGCCTACTTGCCCATGCGTCAACGGCGAGCCCTCATCGGCAAGGCCGCGTTGAATCCATAACCAAGGATCGTTGGGATTCAGCTTCAGAGCGCTGCTAATCGCTTGACGATAGGCGACATACTTGTCCGAATCCCCGTTGCTTTCCAGATAGTCGAGTTCTCGGCCGCGAATCTCCAACCACATTTGCTCGCGCTTATTGAGTTTCGGCGCCAGCTCCAGCGCTCTTTGAAAGGCGGCACGGGCGGTGGCCGGGTCATGCATGCCGATATAAGCGTCGGTCAGGCCAAGAAAAGCCATGGCCAGATTGGGATCCAGACGCAACGCCTGGTGAAAAGAGCGAATCGCCTCAATCCAAACGTAGGAATGCACGTAAGCCAGCCCTTGATCGTAGAAAGCCTGCGCTTCTTGCAACGAAGTGCTGACTTTTTCGGTCAAAGCTCCGATTCCGGTTCGCAGCGCCACCGGCCGTTCCAGAATTTCGCGGGGTACGGGGCCGCCTCCTTGATGCCCCTGGTGACCCGCCTGCGGCGCGGACAGCGCTCGAACAGCAGCGCCGGCAAATAACAAAACTGTGGCAACACCGAATTTGCTCAATCCACGCACTCTTTCTCTCTCCCGGTCAACAATCTCCGGCAATTCTTCGCTCGCAACAAAGATAAGTCGTCAGACTTCCGTGATCTCGACGCTTCGAACATAGTATCCCGAATCCAGGCGGCGTGCCTCGACCGCTGGCTCCTTCACCCACAAACGAATCGCGTAGATTCCCGGCGCCTGGGGGGACCAGTTGTGAGTCCAGAATGTCCAGGGATCATTTTTTACTTGATGGAAGTTGTCGACTGGCACGTAATCTTCTTCCGGATTGAAACGAATCTCGAGCGCTTTCACCGGCTCGGACCCTCCCCACGCGATTCCCACAACCAGATATTGGATTTTGCCCGCAACGCTCCATTTCTCGATGCGAATGGGCATGGCTGCTTGTTCGATCACCGCCGGTTGAAAATCCCTTGCGAGCGCTGGCACGCCTTTCTGCATCGTTCGCGCGGCGTACTCCTGCATCTGCGAGGTTGCTTCCACGTCTTCTCGAACGAAGTTGATTTCATTCACCCACTTGATGCAGGTGCAGCCGTACCAGCCAGGAATGACCAGGCGCACCGGCGCGCCATGATCTTTCGTTAGGGGCTGGCCGTTCAGCTCGGTCGCCAGAAATGCTCCCGACTTTTCCAGCTGGTCGCGGGTAAATACCCAACTTGCCCCCGGGATGGAGGTTCGGGACTCTCTTGCATAACGATCGAACCCTGAGATCAGGATGCGCGGAGCACCAGACTTTACTTTGGCGTTGTCCAACGCTTCCGAGACCAGAACTCCCGCCCACTCTCCCACGCTGAGCAACCCAAAACGCGCCAAGCGCACATTTCCCGCGCACTCCATTAAGTGAGCGCCCATGGGTTTGGCCATCTTTCGAAGCGCTTCGATTTCCAGACGGATCGGCTGCTCGACCAGGCCTCCAATCTTCAGTTGCCACGTGGCCGGATCAGGAAGCAGCTCCGACGCTCGGGTGCGAACGTAAAAATTCTTCACCGGCGTGATCGGACTCTGCGCCTCGACGCTGCTGAGGTCCGAATTCAGCCGCCCGTCCAGTTCGGAGCCCTGCAAAGTGTTAAGCGGCGCAGAACTTTCATGGATAAAGTCCAGTGTTCCCAGGAGCGGGCCGTTGGCAAAAGGATCTTTTTGTTGAGCCCGGAGGAAACTCAGCAAGGCAATGCCGCGAGAATCGAAAAAAAAGGCGCTTCCCGAGAGCAAAGTCCGCCTTAGGAGCGACCGTCGGGTTAGGTAAGTTTTTGTTGAATGAAGCATTCCCGGCAAGCTGGACGCCTGGCTTATCCTCCGCATGGCCCACTCATTTTTCGTGAAGAGCCATTCTACACGGCCTCCGAAGTAGATTCCGAGGTTCCCAACGTGCTTGTTCGAATCATGAATCGTTGCTTCAGTGCTTCATATCACGCCAATTCCCGCATGGCATCACAATAAAGTGGTCGCGCTTCACAAGCGCAACCAAGTTATGGAAGTTTTAGAACTCGAGTCCTGTGTTTTACATAACCCGTGTCCTCAAGAATCTAAAGCCCTTCTCGCTCGCACATCAAGTTTGCGCTTGACATCCCTGCCAATTAGTAATTGAATTGCCTACATTTATACGGTGTTGCGCGGCTTTGCGTGTGGTGCAGGGTTGGTGGTGGTGATTCGGGGTTCTTGGCAAAAACTTAAGTGTAAATTTGTCTCTGAGGCTTTGGCCGAGAAGGCTTTGGACAGGGGAGAGAGTATGAGACTGCGTACTTTCGCAATGCTGGCTGCTGCTCTCTTGGTTCTCGCGAGTGGCGGAGCGGTTTGGTCACAAACCGTGCAGGGCGTCATCACCGGCACCGTGACGGATCCGACCGGCGCTGTGGTGCCAAACGCCACGGTGACCATCACCAACGTGGGCACGAATATTCCTCAGACCACGACCACCGGTAGCGACGGTTCCTACCGCTTTCCGCTCGTGCCGCCAGGGACGTATACGGTCGAGATCAAGGCGGGCAACTTCGCCACGGTCAGGGTATCGGGAATCGTGGTCGAAGCCAGCCAAGTCATTCCGCTGAGTCGGCAGCTCGAATTAGCCAAGGCCCAGCAAGTCATCGAAGTGACCGAGCAGGCGCCTCTGGTCCAGACTGCGACTTCCGACCTCTCGGTCCAGATCAACCGCACCGCAATCGAGAATGCGCCGTTAGCGGATCGCGACGTTTTCGGGTCGCTCCCGTTCATGGCTCCGCAAGTGGCGCCGGGGATGGATATGAGGCCGAGTTCTGGCGGGGCACGAGAATCGGGTACCTCGTATCTGCTCAACGGCGGGGATGACAATGATAACTTTGACGAGGGATTAAGCAATATCAATCCACCCCTGGAATCCGTACAAGATTTTTCTATCATCACGAACAGTATGAGCGCACAGTACGGTCGCGGTGGAGGTGCCGTCGTCAGCGTGAACCAAGTGACGGGCAGCAACAAGTTTCACGGTGTGCTGTTCGAGCAGAACCGGAACGCCACGCTAAATGCCAATGACTACTTTTATGACCGGCAATTGAACGATAACAGGGCCCTGCCCGCGGTCGCGCAAGCGCCCTTTCCAAGTAGACCGAAGTACATCAAAAACCAGTTTGGCGGAGAAGTAGAGGGACCGATTAAGAAGGATAAGACGTTTTTCTCGTTTGCCTATGACCGGTACAAATTGCTTGCTTCTATTACTGCTGCTAACACTTTCGTCCCCACCACGGCAGCCCGGGACTATCTCCTTGCGCATGCAAATGGGAACGGCTCGGGCAGCGCGTCCATCACCCAGCAGGTCCTTTCGGCGTTCCCGCCGGTCACTTCCAATGCACCCTGCCCCAACGTCGACACCGTAGACCAGCAGAATCCTAATGGTACTTTCACCGGGACTGGCACCGCCTCGGATGGCTTACCCGGTTACTGGGATAATGGACTTCCGAATCCGGTGGGTTGTCTTTCCTTCTCTGACCCCCAAACGAACACGCAGGACACGTACTATGGGCGAGTGGACCATAATTTCAGTTCGAAGGACCGGCTCAGCTTCGTGGCCAACATTTCCCGATTTACTCATGTGGATCAGTTCGGTGGAGGTCCGCTCACAACAAAAGGACCAATCCCCTTTACGAACACTCTTCACTCTCACAACCTGTCGCTCAGTGAGACCCACGCGTTCAACCCGCGTGTTCTGAACGAGGTGAACATCTCGCATAACCGTTTTTTTAACCCACAGATTGAAGGCGACGGAAGGGATACGATTCCGAACATCATTATCGATAATCAGACGGGGGGCTGCCTAGGTTACGACCTCGGAGGGCCATTTGAAGGGGGCCAGGTAGTCGCATTTACCCAGGATCGCTGGGGACTTGTGGACAATTTGACCTGGACCGTCGGCCGCCACAACCTGAAGATGGGCTTCGGCGCAAACTACGGAGTCCTCTACCGCAACTGGGATCTGGGAAACCCAGGACAGTACGAATTCGGAGAGCTTAGTGCCATAAATGTGGGAGGAGCCGCGGACGGGCCGGCAGGTCCCGGCTGCCCGGCGGGTGGACTCATCCTGCCTTCATGCGATCCGGGTAGCAACAGCACTGCCACGCAAAACATATCTGTGTTGCAATCCAATGGGACGATCGCGAATGTCGTGTCCGAGACCAACTCGAATTTCACGACGGATTACCCCTATTTCATGGAAACGGCGATCGATCCGGCAACCGGGGCCCACGCAAACGCCTATCGGCATTATACCAGCCACGATTACTATACGTTCTTACAGGACGACTGGAAGGTCACTCCTCGGCTGACATTGAACCTTGGGCTTCGATGGGAGCGTTTTGGCGCGCCAAGCGAGGTTCACGGCATCCTGGCGCAATTCACAAACTTTAACTGCAATCCGGCAGTTGCAAGCTGCGTTGCCGGGTTGGTGACAGGTCCGGCTGGGCAGATGTGGCCCACTCGAAACCGCGATTTCGGACCACGCGTAGGATTTGCATGGGATATCTTCGGCAATGGAAGGATGGCCGTCAGGGGCGGCTACGGAATCTACTATGACCGCATCTTCGACAACATCTGGTCCAACGGCGCGTGGAACCCGCCTTTCTACGGTCTAGCTGACTTCGAAAACGACCTAGGCGATGCCATCAGCTATGCCAACCCTGCATCTATTGGTCCGGGCTACGACCCGAGCATTCCCGGCTGCCAGATCCCGAACGCCAAAAACGCCAACTGCGCCGGGCACCGCGTCTCTGTCCGTACCATGGATGTGAACATGAAGGATGCCTCTACGCAAAACTACTACTTTGGTGTGGAGCACCAATTCTTGAACAACTTCTTGTTGCGGGTGAATTACCAGGGGTCCATGGGCCGGCATTTGCCCATGCTCGAGAACTACAACCGCGTGGATGGAATCGGGTACGGCGTGGCGTCTCGGACCAGTTTGACCCCCGTGCGTCCGAACCCTCTTTATACCGGCTTCAACTACCGGTCGGATAGCGTTAGCTCCAACTACAACTCTCTCGTTGCGGAAGTGCAGAAGCGCTTCAGCGGCGGCTTGCAGTTCCAAGCGGGATACACCTTCTCAAAATTGCTGGACGTCAACTCCGAACTTTTCGCGGGCTGCACGGCGACTAGCTTGACTGGGAATACGGCGCCTTATTATTACATCTCGAATACATTGCCGCGCCTTTCCTATGGTCGAGCCGGGTTTGACCATCGCCATGCCTTCAAGTTCAACGTGACCTACGACCTGCCTTTTATGAAAAGCGAAAAGGGCTTCGTAGGACATGCGATTGGCGGGTGGCAGATTGGGAGTCTTTTCCAGTTCTACTCCGGCCACCCCATCGATGTCACTACTGCCCGAACACGAGTTGCAGCGAGAACTCGCGTGCCTGCAGGTGGGATAGAACCGAATGGTTCAATTTGCACTCCTACGGCGCCCGCGACGAGTTGTAACGCACTGCTTCTGGACCAGAATGGCGTTCCCTTTGACATTGGCGGAGATTACAACTTGGATGGTGTCCTTAACGACCACCCCAATTTTGTTGGGTCCAGTCTCGGCTCGGTCTACAGCGGGGGTAGTCCGGCGGACGGGATCTTTACTGACAACCACCGGCTCGCATGCGGTGAGGCGGGCCTCCCAACAGGCATTCCTGTCAGCAATCTGACCGGCGGTAGCTGCCCTCCAGGAGGAGTTGGAACAAACTCGCTCTTTGCCAACCCAGCATATCTAAGTGGGGCTACGCCGTATATGCGCTTTGGAAATCTCGGCCGTGACGTTTTCGTCGGCCCGCGATTTAACCAGCTAGACGTATCTCTCAGCAAGAACTTCAAGCTGACGGAGGCCATGAAACTCCGTTTCCAAGCCAACGCCCAGAACGTTCTCAATCATCCCAGTTTTGACTGCATTAATTCGAGCCTGAACAGCGCCACCTTCGGCAAAGCGCTGTGTCTGGCGCAAAACACCGGCGGAAGCGTGCTCGGGGCCCCAACTTCGCGCATCATGTCGCTTGCTTTGCGGTTCTCGTTCTAAGCCTCCCCGCGCCCGGCGGCTTGCCCCGCCTGCCCCGATCAACCGGGGATTCGGTCGGGACACCGGGCTTACCAATCTTGAGGTAACTGTAGAGGAAGGGCGGAGAGAGAATCTCCGCCCCTGCGTTTTTCACGGCCGCGTCATCAAGCTGACACTTTCAAGTAGTTGCTCGCGCCTCGCCGTGCAGTGGTCCGCAATGGGCCCGCTTGTTGTTTAGAAGGCCCTGGCGAGAATGCAGAACATCAAGGTTCAGGCTTTCTGGAGATGCAACCCGTCAATTCGGCAGGTCGCCCGCCCGAATGAGAATGGACCCATCCAGTTCTGTGTCACCGGCAAGATATCTACGCCGCACCTCTTGCTCGATGGGCTGGCGGTTCGCTCGGAAAACTTCGAGTCTGTCTTTGCCATCTCCATGAAAGTGATTGTCCAGAGCTTCCCCGGTGATAAGGCACCGCACCACCGCTTCGCCATCTTGCCCGTAGAAAAGGACCATGTCTCGCCCGAGAACCAAACTCTCCATGGGCGCGGGAAATGTCACGTCGTGGCGCTCCAGGCGCCATTCCACGCGGCGGACGAGGAAGGTTGTGAACGGATGGATGTCCATCTCGATGCTGGCGCGGTCCAGCGCGTTCAGATAAGCCTTGCGATCCACAACGCGAATCACGGTCCAAGGAAAGCCGCCCGAAGCCAGCATGACATTCATCAGAAAGCGCGCCATGCGGCCGTTCCCGTCGGGGTACGGGTGAACATAACCGAAAAGCCAGTGTCCCAACACTGCGCGCACCGAAGGCTCGGGCTCCTTCTCCAGAACGTCGAAGAACTCAGGCATGGCATCCCGCACCGCCTCCCACCGCGGCGGAACGTAGCGCGACCCGCGCAGAAACACGGGTACGTTCCTGTATCCGGCCAATGCTCCCGGTTCCAGCAAGCCGGCGGAAACACAGGGCTGGAACAGTTCGCGATACCAGTCGTTGTGCGCAGCGCGCGCAAGCGTGGCCGGGTTCTCACCGGCGATCACTTTCTCTACTTCTTTTTTCACGCGCTGAAATGCTTGCCAGTATCCCCGCGCCGCTAGGGCGTCGCGATTTCTGCGATCACCGGGGTCATTCTGCGGGTCCCAACCGCCCTGCCGCACTCTCTCAACCAGGGCGGGCGTGACGGAGTAGCCTTCGATGGACAACGAGTGGTAGGCGTCGGTGCGATAAATTTCGTCGACGAAGCGAAGATACGCTTCCTTGTCTGTCGGAAGTCCCGGCGCTTTCGGGAACGCCGCCAGGACCTTTCCGCGCATCGATTCCCAAAGCATCTCGACGCGGCTCACGATTGGAGCAGTGGGACGGCTCGGCTTGTGGAATATCTGTCCGGCTTCAAAGGGACTGCTCTCTCGCACATCGTATCCGGCGCCCTTCATCGCGCGGAGAATCTCCTCCGCGAGTTCGCCGCGTCCGGTTTGGCGGAAGGCTTTGGCGAGATAACCGGCTTTCGCGGAATGCCCCCCGTTCAGGAGAAGCCGAAGCAGGTCGGAGGCGTCACCGAGGCTTGCCATCACGACTTGCGCCTCAAGAGGATACATCTGAAAAAATGATTCCGGCACGCGTACCAACGCCGCCGCGGGCGTAAACAGGCGCAATCCCTCCCTCACCGTGAGAACCCCGGGCTGGGGCATCTCCGCAACTTTCAGGTCGTAAAGGGTTGTGCCGAACAGAAGCTGGATATCGTTGTTCGTTGCTTTCGGACTGTGCACAACCAGTTGATCCGGGATCACCGTTCTCTCGCCATGCAAGAAGAGCGATTGCTCGGGCGACAGATGCCATTGATCGCCAAAGCGCTCATCGCAGTAGCGCGCGCAGAATTCCCAGAACGAGGCATGCCAAGGCGTGCTCTCGCCAGCCTGTGCGTCAGGGCTTGAAGAAATCAGCCAGCCCTTCATGACTTCTTGCAGGAAGCCGTTCTCTACCAGGCGCTCGCGATGGACTCGGCTCAGGTCCTCGGAACGGAACACCCGCCGGTTGCCCTGCTGAAGCGCCTTGAGTTCGTCCAGGGATTCAGCCAGTTTTTCGTTTGGCGTAGGCATGGCGCCTCCTATCCCGGAGCAGAGGATTACAAATTTATTTACAAATCTATTCTGGTGAGGAAATACAAGTATATGATGCTGTTCGGATACAAGTCAATAGTGCTGTGTAAATACAAGTATATTGTGGCGCATTTATACAAGTAAATTGTGCCGCATAAACGCAAGTATATAATGCAGGTACATGCTAAAGTATTTTTTTTCTATCAGTTGGTGGCGACGATTCCGGGCTTCATGCAAACCGATTATTCGAGATGGCACTCTGGGGTTCAGTGAGTTGGGCGTCTTCTTTTCTAATCTCTCCCGCGACTCAACCCTTGCCTCTACAAAAATTGGCCATTGTGTAAAAACTGACTCGGGTCGCACCACTCTTATTCCTGCCTCTTTAGTTCCAGCTGTTTTTTTTACAATCTGTCGAGCCAAGGCGACTTCAAGAACCATGGAGCGGTGTTGTGCGGAGGGACTCGAAATGGCGCGGAGCGCCAATGCCATGTCGCGGGCGTCCTCCAAGGATCCAGAAGTTGGCAGGAGGCCGGGATTGTAGGCGCTTACAAAGTGTTGAGTTTTTTTTGGTGCCGGGGGTGCCAGGGATCCCGCGAGGAGCGCCTTTCGGGCTTTTCAGAAGGCCTGGATCTGCAAGCCCTTGCAAAGCGGAAGGTCCCGCTTCGCTCCGCCAGGAGAAATTCCTTGCTCGTTTTGTTCTTGTAAGCCTAAAGTAAATGCGGATCGGAATCGTTTACGGAGCCCTTGCAGGCAACCACAGGCTCACTCGGTAAAACGTGGATGCAGGTTCGGTGTGGGTAAGCCCGCACCTTTGGCCCCTAAGTTGATTCCTCAGCGAAACGATGAGCACCAGCCGCCGTGTCACACTTTTCGACATAGCCGACGCCCTCGGGATATCTACCGGCACGGTGCACCGGGCGTTGCACGACCATCCCGGCGTAAACCCCATGACCCGGATGCGTGTTCTGCAAGTGTCGAAGAACATGGGTTATCGCCCTAACGTAGCGGCCCGCCTCCTTTCGCAAAACAAGCAGTTCCGGGTTTCCGTCAACACCCTGAAGGGAACCACCTCGTTCTGGGACGAAGTCCGCGGGGGAATTCTAGAAGAAGCCCAGGCCCGCGGAACGCACGAGGCGGACATTGAATTCCGCACCTTCCCAGGTCTGGGGGAAGGCGAGGAAGAAGCCTTTGAGGCCACAATTGCTGCGGAGTCGGATGGAATTATCCTGTTCCCCAGTCGTCCGGGGAGCATGCGCACCTGGATGCGGCGGGCATCGCGATCAAAAATTCCCATCGTTTGCGTCTCGACTGACGCGCCGCACTCCAATCGGCTCGCCGCTGTTTCCGTGGACACGATGGCGAGCGGCTCTCTAGCAGCTGACCTGATGGGAAGATTCCTGAATCGCAGGGGCAAAGTCGCGGTTACTCTGAGCGTGTTGGCGATTTCCGAGCACGCGGAAAAGTTGACTGCTTTTGAGAAGACTGTGCGGACCTTGCATCCCGAGATAACTCTTCTTGATCCGATCGAGGATCATGACGTCGAATCAGAGGCCTACGACAAGTGCCGGGAGCTATTTGCCGCACATCCCGACTTGGCGGGAATCTATGTGACCACCGAGGCCTCGATGCCCGTTATTCAGGCTGCCAAGGACGCTCAGCTCCTGGAGCGTCTTACCATCATCGCTACAGATCTGTTTCCCGCGCTCATCGAACAAATTCGCGCCGGCAAAGTGAGCGCCACGATCTACCAGCGTCCCCGCACCCAGGGCAGGCTGGCGTTTCGAGTTCTGCAAGAATTCCTGGTCAATGGCCGGTATCCCGCCTTGCCTGTCAAACTTGCTCCGCACTTGGTCATGGCCGGCAATCTTGATTTCTTTCTTGAGAAGCAGGCTTCCGACAGCTCAAACGTGAGCGCCGCAAGCGACTTGCCTTCCGACCTTACCTACAACAACGACGACTAAAGCGCTTTTCCTGCGCCATGCATCTCCTGTTCCAAGATTCTCGTGGCGAAATAACTCGCGGCTAGTCGGCGATCTGGCGGTGGAGTGTCGGGAAACGTTACGGCTCCACAATACGATGGAACCGATTCGCGGACAGATCTCTCAGCACTTGGCGTGTGCCGCTCGGCCAGCGCACTTCGAGCTGCTTTACCGTCTTGCATGGGCCCAGACCGAAGTGCGGGCGCGGGTCGCGAGAAGCTCCGTAGCCCGCACTGGTCGAAACAATATCGTACTGGCTGTTGCCGTCCTCGGTCGTTACCTTCAGTTGGGCTCCGATTCCCATGCGGTTGGTCTTGGTGCCTGTCAATTGAAAGGCCACCCAGTTATTGGGGTTCGACGTCACATTGCGGAGAATCCTTGCTTTTCCATTCAAAACGGTAACCACGACGTCCATCTGGCCATCGTTGAAAAGATCACCAATCACTGCGCCGCGATACGGTTCGGCGACCTGCGCGTCGGGACCTGCTTGCGCGGTCACATCGGCAAAGGTCATCTTGCCCAGATTGCGGAAGATTGAGTTGGGCTCGGCGTAGGTGCGGTTGGAAAACTCAGCGACGTTGTCAAGCACGTTGCCGCGAGCTACGAACAGGTCTTTCAGGCCATCGTTATCAAAATCAGCCACACCGTTGGACCAGCCGGACATTTCTAAGGTAGGCCGTGCCAGCCCACTGCGGCCTGTGACATCAATAAAGATGCCCTTGCCACGATTACGAAAGAGGGGAAAGGTTTCCAGTTCCGTGGCGGTGTGCCAAATGTCAGGCAGGCCGTCATTGTCCAGATCGCGGAACTCGGCTCCCATCCCTGAGACGGCCTTGCCGTTTTCGGAATAAGCTACACCGACATCCATCGCCACCTCTTCAAAAGTTTTTCCCTTGAGGTTGTGGAAGAGCGCGTTCGGCATGTTGTCGTTGGCCACGAAAATGTCAACGAAGCCGTCGCCGTCGTAATCATTGAAACCGACTCCCATTCCCTTGCCAAATTTCTTGGAGATGCCGGTCTCGTCGGAAACGTCGGTGAAGGCGCCATCCCCGTTATTGCGATACAACGTGGACGGGAGTGGCTCGTAAAACTTAGGGTGGCAGTAGGCGCGCAAGCGACCCCCGCTTAGACATACGGGGTCCTTGTTGACTTCCCAGCGGCAGTAGTTCGAGACGAACAGATCCAGCTTGCCATCGTTGTTGTAGTCCAACCAGCCGGCAGCCGCGCTCCACATCTTCTGGCCTTTGAAAGTCGGTGAGCCAACCCCAGCTTTGTCCGTCACATCGGTGAAAGTGCCGTCGCCATTATTTCGATACAGATGATTCTTCGTCACGCTGGCTACATAAATGTCCTGCCAGCCGTCGTTGTCGAAATCGCCGATGGCGACTCCCATGTCGTAGCCATCGCCGGCAAGTCCGGCCTTCTCCGTGACGTCGGTGAATGTTCCGTCATGGTCGTTGTGGAACAAGCGATTGTAGTACTTCGGGGATTCTTTCTTTAGGGAAGGAATTGCCGCCCCGTTAATGAAGAAGATGTCCAGGTATCCATCGTTGTCGTAATCGATTAGACCAACGCCCGAGATCATCGTTTCCGGCTGGTTCTTGTTTGGAGTTGGACTGCTGTCGGCTACAAAATCCACGCCCGACCGGCTGGTGATGTCTTCAAAACGGATGCTACCGCCGCGGTCCGTTTGAACCGCCATCGTTACTACGAGCGCAGAAATCACCGCCAGGGCAAGGGAGAACCGAAACATTGCTGGAATTCAGTCTAGCACAGCAAGACTACCATCGAGCCCGTCTGCTCTCGACTATCGATCCGCCGCGTCCACCAACGCTTTCAGGCGTTCGAACTCTGCTCGCTCATGCGCAGCCTCGTGGTTCCGTCCTGCCTCGGACAATGCTTGGGAAAACGCGAAGTGGGCGTCGGGGCTACCAGGCGCAAGCTTAACTGCCGTGCGCAGCTCGTCGAGAGCACGATCATTTTTTCCGACGGCCAGCCATAGCCTGCCGCATGCTACATGCGCCACAAAGTTCCCCGGCGCCAGCGCGACCGCCTCTCTGGCATACTTCAGGCCCTGTTCGTATTCGGCGGTGCGCAGGAATTCCAGAGCGAGCTGGATCCGCGCCGCGTAGTGAGAGGGAGAGATTTCGATTTCCCGGCGGAATTCGTCAATGGCGAGCGGGGGGTGCTCCTTAAGGAGAAACACACCGTACAGGTAGTGCACGCCCGGTTCGGAGGGGTAGAGGGCCAGCAATTGTTTGAACTCTGTTTCGGCGGCCACGCGGTCCTGCAAGGCGATCAACGCCTGAGCGCGGCCCGCTTGGCGAACAAGTGGTATTTGTGCTGCCGTGAGGCTGGGAGGGAGTTTCGGGATACGCAGCCCGGCGATTCCAAAAGCGTCAAGCAGTTGGAGATCCGCGAACACCGCATCTTTGGGAGCTTCTGAGTGCTCGGCGGCGATCTCGTTGGCGGCTAAGGTCAAGCGCTGGAGCGCGACTTCGGGCTTGCCCAGCAGAGCGTTCAAGACGCCATCGTGAAATAACACAGCCGTGTTGAAAGCTTGGTCGGTCCCTAAACCTAGCTCTCTGCCTCGTTCTAGCGCTCGAAGTGCTTTAACGTAATGCTTTAATTGAAATTCGCTTAGGCCGAGCATGCCGAACCCGGGACCCGGCTGCCTCCGTTCGACCGTGACGAAGTGCGCGAAGGCATCGCGGGCCTCCGCAAAACGTCGGGCATCGAAAAAGAGCGTTCCGAGATGCCACCAGCCCTCCGACCATTTAGGCTGGAGCGTGGTAGCACGCCTATACAGCTGGATGGCCTCCGGGACACGGTCGGCATCCATTGCCGCCCGGGCGCGCTCCGCCAGCTTCTCAAACGACTCAGGATTCGCATTTCCCTCTGCCCGCTGGTTATCGGTTGTTCCGGGGAGGCCGGGAAGATAAGCGAGGCGTTCCCCTCGCTCCGCGGTCAAGTGTGGTAATGCGGCATTTAAAGGAAGCGGCATCCCGCGCGTCGCGGGCCCGTAAAACGCAAAGATGAGAACGAAGACTACTCTTTGATTCGCGATCTTCATTTTCGCAGACTGTCCGGCCTTCGTTGGGCCTTTACCCGGAACAGGACCTCTGTTCTAACATCCAACAATCGGCGAGCTACTTCAAGACGGCTCTGAAGAGACTGACAAAGAGCAACTATTTGCCTGGAAGCAACTCAACTGGAGAACTGGTGGGGGAAGAAATCCCTGGAAAAGTTGGAAAATCGTTCTTGCGGGTATTACATTTAGCGCTAAAGTAGTCCGTAAACGTTCACGCGGGAGGTCCAAGCCATGAACCAGCGGCTCATCCTTCTTCTCGGCGCATCTCTGTTCGGTGCATTCAGCTTGGCGGCCCAGCAGCAGTCCGAGCAAAACACGTCGGCACAGGCTGCCCCTCCCACCATGCGTTCGACTGCGCAGGAAGT
This sequence comes from Acidobacteriota bacterium, assembly GCA_003224085.1. Lineage (GTDB taxonomy): Bacteria > Acidobacteriota > Terriglobia > Acidiferrales > UBA7541 > Acidiferrum. Next base: position 103,261 of record QHYK01000040.1, read on the forward strand.
AGTGCTCGATATGGTCTTCCGCGACAAGAAGGGCAAAACGATTCATGATATTCGACCAGAGGAAATCCATGTCTTGGAAGACGGTGTCGAGCAAAAGGTGACGTCCTTCCGGCTCGTGGAGGGCAAGACTGCCGAGTTATCGATTGCGCCCAAATCATCGGAAAGCGGGTCACTGGCATTGGACCCGATGCGAGAGGTGCGGCTGGTCACGCTGGTCTTCGAGAACATGGACCAAGAGGGGAAGCGATTCTTTCGGCAGTCGCTAAAGGATATTCTCGACATGTCGCCGGAGCAGAACCTGTACTTCTCGATCCTGACTGTGGACCACGGGTTGCACGTCATTCAACCTCTCACCTCCGATCACGCCGCGTTGCTGAGGAGTTGGGATCGCTCGATGATGTGGTCGTTTACGCAGTACGAGAACCAATCCGCTGAAGTGAAACAGGAACTCAAGCAGGTTCTGGCCGGGGACGAGCCCCAGCTGCAAAGCAGCCCGTCCGGGGGCGCAAGCCAGGCCCAGGTTCAGAGTGTGGTCAACTATCGGATGGCCAAGATGCAGTACGATATGCTTCAGGAAGCCGAGGGTGCTGACCGCGCTTACAACGCCCGCGCGACGATAGACGGACTGCTGGCGCTAGTCCGGGCACAGTCGGAGCTGCCGGGCCGCAAAGCGGTGTTGTATTTCAACCCCTGGTTGTTCATACCGGAGGCCGTCCAAGAGCAATACAACAACTTGGTCAGCATCGCCAACCGCGGTAATGTCAGTTTCTATACGGTCGATCCGAAGGGGTTGGTTACTTGGAGTCAGAACAACAACGGCCGCGAATGGCTGAGCGGGGCTGCCGCGGAAACCCGATCGCAGCAAATGAGAGGAGGGGTCGGGGAGGTGTCGACCGGGCAGGCCCGTGCTGCAGAGACGGCTGAAGGCGCGCTGCGCGCCAATCCGCTGCTCTGGCTGCGCGACCTGGCACAGCAGACAGGCGGTGCGACCATCGCCGAAACCAACGACTATAGAGCGCCGCTCAGAACAGCCATGGAAGAAGTGCGCACCTACTACGAGGCTTCTTACGCCCCGCATATTGCGGCTTATGACGGTAAGTTCCGCAAAATTGCCGTCCGCGTGGATCGTCCAGATGTCGTTGTCCACGCTCGCAGCGGCTACTTTGCTCTTCCACAGGTCAAGGGCGGAAAACCGTTGTTCGCCTACGAGATGCCGCTGCTGAATGCCTTGAATACCTCGTCGGTCCCTGCCGAGGTTACCTTTCAAGTCGCGGCAGAGCGGTTCAATGATCGCGGACCGAAAGTCGAGTACATGGTGACGCTGGAGGCCCCCCTCAGGGGATTCACTTTCCTATCGCAGCCCGATCAAAAGAACAGCGCGGTCGACGCAGCGCTGCTCGCTATCTTGAAGAATTCCAACGGTGAAATCGTTGAGAAGTTTAGCAAGGACTTCGCTGTGCAGGTCGCCCTCGATAAGGTGAATGCATACAAGGAAGGCAACCTGGTTCAAACCTTCCGAGCCGAGTTACCTCCCGGTGCGTACACCTTGGAAGCAGTGGTCATGGACCGCTACGACAACAAGACGGGAGTGGAGAAAACCTCGCTCACCGTCCCGGAACCCTCCAGCAAGCTGTCTATGAGTGACGTGGTCGTAGTGCGTCGCACCGAAGCGCTAAAAGACAGTCAGATCCTTGATGCTTTTTATTTTCCTGGAGGCAAAGTCGTACCCTCCCTCTCTCGCACGCTCAAGGGTGGTCCGGGCAATGTCTTGCCTTTCTACTTTGCTGTGTATCCGGACCGCGCCGTCAAGGACGCTCCTAAGCTCACCATGTCCTTCTACAAAGATGGACAGTATCTCGGTGCGGCGGAAGCGCCGCTGCCGGATGCGCAACGAGACGGCCGAATTCCCTACATCGCAAACTTGCCCGCGGATAAGTTCACGCCAGGCGCATATGAGATCCACGTCGACGTCACCCAAGGTAGCTCCAGGGCGGAGCAGAAGGTGGCGTTTCAGGTGGATTAATGCGCCCTAAGTGAAGCGTGCGGGCTCTTATCACGCCTCGGTTGCAAAGAATACGCAGTGGCGGTCCTCGCCGGGGATTGTCGTGCAAGGGACCGGCAATGGCGCGGATGAAGACGGGCAGCCCGCGGATAAATTTCCGGGGAGAATGCGTGCAAAATACTATCTCTCGCCGCAGATTTGCGCAGCTGGGGATGGGTGCTGCCTGGTGTCTCAGTGCGGAGTCGCTCCCGGCGCAAGGGTTATCCACACACAGCGCTAAACCATTGCCGAGACCGACTCCCTCGGGTCGTCCTTTCAATGCTCGTTTCCTAGATATCGGGCACCGCGCGGGTCTCGGTGCGCCGGTCATCTACGGTGGGGTCGAAGGAAAGAAATATATCGTCGAGGCGACCGGTTGCGGCTGCGCATTCATTGATTACGACAACGACGGGTGGATGGACATTTTCATTTTGTCGGGCACGCGTCTTGAAGGTGCGCCCGAGGGCACCACCAATCGTCTTTACAAAAACAATCGCGATGGCACTTTTACCGACGTTACGGAAAAGGCAGGATTGCACTCGGTTGGTTGGGCTTGCGGGGTTTGCGTCGGTGATTATAACAACGACGGCTTTGACGACATTTTCTGCGCCCGCTTTGGGCACAACATTCTCTATCGCAATAATGGCGATGGCACCTTCACGGACGTGACCAAGGAGGCTGGGCTTCGGAGCGAGGACCAGCACTGGGGCGCCGGCTGCAGCTTCCTGGACTACGATCGCGATGGGCACCTCGACCTGTTTGTCTCCAACTACGTGCGGTTTTCTTTTGACCAAGCCCCGATCCCGGGGCAAAACAGCAGCTGCATCTGGCTGGGGATTCCTGTTGCGTGCGGGCCGCGCGGATGGCCCACCGGCAGACATTGGCTCTATCGAAACAACGGCGACGGCACGTTCACTGACGTGAGTGAGCGCGCAGGCATAGCGCGAGCGAGTTCGAGTTACGGGATGACCGTTGCGGCAACGGATTTTGACGAAGATGGCTGGCCTGACATCTACGTCGCCTGTGACGCCACTCCGAGCCTGCTTTTCATGAACAACCACGATGGAACCTTTCGCGAAGAGGGCGTCCTGCGAGGGGTCGCTCTGAACGACGATGGCATGGCACAGGCGGGTATGGGCGTCGGAGTCGGCGATTATAATTTGGACGGCCACCTCGATATCTTCAAAACCCACTTCGCCGATGACCGGAACATTCTCTATCGCAACGATGGAAAGGCGTACTTTTTTGACGCCACCGCATCCTCGCGGCTGGGAGTCGAGACCCGTTACGTGTGCTGGGGCGCTGGGATTGTTGATCTGGACAACGACGGTTATCCGGATCTGTTCATGACCACGGGTCACGTTGACCCGAAGATTGAAAAAAAACTTCCGCGATATCCCAGCAAGACTCCGCGCGCGGTTTTCCGAAACTTGGGACAGGGCGTTTTTGAAGAGCTCGTCGAACAAGCAGGTCCTGGCATTCGAGCCCCGCATTGCAGCCGCGGCTGCGCGTTTGGAGATTTCGATAACGATGGCGACATTGACATGGTCATCGTCAACCTGAACGAACCACCGTCGCTTTTACGAAACGACCTCGCCGGCAAGGCGAACTGGATTAAGGTTAAGCTCGAAGGCACACAATCCAATCGCAGTGCCATAGGAGCTCGCGCCCTGGCACGTTACGGCGGGAAGACGCAAGCACAAGCGGTGCTCAGTCAGTCTAGCTTTTTTTCCTGTAATGACCCTCGCTTGCATTTCGGATTAGGGACGTCAGTCGCAGCAGATCTCGAGATATTTTGGCCGAGCGGACTGTGTGAAACCTATAAAGGCATGCAGGCTAATCGACTACTCACAATTCGCGAAGGAGTAGGCGTGGTGCCCAATCGTGGTTGGTCTAAATGGTGAAGGAAAATATCGCCGGATTCCTTGCGAGGCGACCGCTTATGCAAACTACGTGGAGACGCGGGCCGCGCGATGAAGGAATGGAAATGAAGGGCATTGGGCTATACCGCACTTATACTGCCTCAGGGGCGATAGCGATGTGGTGGTGGATGACGCTGTGCTTGCTCTGCGCAGGCTTCGTGTCAGCACAAGATGAGTCCGCGGAGCAGACACTGAGACGGGCGGTAGAGCTGCACCAGTCGGGTCACTACGTCGAGGCGATCAGCGAGTATCAGTCCTATTTGAAAGCCCATCCGGAAGCCGTGATGGTCCGCTCGAATTTGGGTGCGGCGTTGGCTCACGAAGGCCGTTACTCCGAAGCGATTCAGGAATACACACAGGCACTCACGGCACAGCCAACCAATTACGGAATCCGCTTTAACCTAGCCCTCGCTTACTACAAGATGAGCGAGATCGAACAAGCCGTCAAGGAATTCGAAGCGGTTTACGCAATTCAGCCCGTCGACGCCCCCGATCGCCGGCGGCTCTTGCTGTTGTTATCGGAATGTTACCTTCGCCGTGGCCAAGATACGAAAGTGATCTCCCTGCTCGACCCTCTGTCCGCCAGCGATCCAAACGACCTCGCTCTCGCTTACCTGTTGGGCACCGCCCTGCTGCACCAGGGTCAGGACGAGCGCGGCGCGCTTATGATCGAGCGCATCCTGCGAAACGGCGACACCGCCGAGGCGCACATGCTGATGGCTTTCACTCGCATGAAAGCGAACGACAAGAAGGGTGCTACAGAGGAAGTGGACCGCGCTCTCGCTCTGAATCCAAAGCTGCCGGAGGCATATAGCCTGCGCGGGAGACTGGCTTATCTCGCGGCTGACCTGGATGGAGCCGAAGCGGCGTTCCGCAAGGCTCTGGCTCTGGATCCGACCGCCTTTGAGCCGCTTCTCTGGCTGGGAACGCTGCTCCGGGAGGAAAGCAAGCTGCCCGAAGCGCGCTCCCGCTTGGAGCAAGCCAATCAGTTGCGGCCGCAGGAAATCCGCGTCCGCTATCAGCTCGCTCTCTTGCGTTCGGCCGAAGGAGACGACCAGCGCGCAGCGGCGCTGTTGGAGGCACTCATCAAGGACGCTCCGGAGTACACCGAGGCGCATCGCAGTCTATCGACGATTTACTTTCGTCTGGGACGTGCGGCAGAGGGCCGGCAAGAACGGAAAATCGCAGAAGAGATGGACGCCGCGATTCAAGCTCGGGATCAGGAGCGTGGAAGGAGGCTGCGGAAGTGCGACCAATAGGCCTTCTCCTGTTGCTCGCAGCGGCATCCGCTGCACAAAGCCCGCCTCAGACCTTCGATGAACTTTCCGCCAGAGCGCAACAAGCCTACGAGGCCAATCATCCCGAACAGGCCGCCGACCTTTACGGACGCGCGGTCAGGCTGCGTCCCGATTGGGCCCAGGGCTGGTGGGGGCTCGGAATGATCGAATACGAGCGCGACCGATATCCCGAGTGCCGCGACGCGTTGACGCGCATGGTGGCACTGGATGCCTCGGCGGCACCGGGTTGGGCGCTTCTAGGGTTGTGCGAGTTTCGCACCAAGCAATACGACGCTTCTTTCCAGCATCTGAAAAAAGCGCACATGTTAGTGCCGGTAACGCAGCCCGGCGGACAATTGCTGGATATGGCCGACTATCATTTAGCTTTGCTGCTGACTCAGCAAGGCGCATTCGAAGTGGCGCAAGAACTTCTGATGCATGTTGCGCGCAAGGTTCACACTAATCCTGACATGATGTTTGCCGCCGGCTTGCCATCGCTTCGCATGCCCATCCTCCCTTCAGATGTTGCGGCGGACCAGCGGGACGTTGTGAGCATGGCGGGCAAAGCCTTCTGGGATCTGGCTACTCAGCAACCTGAGGTAGCGGAAGCGGACTTCACCGCCCTTGTCTCCAAGTACCCGAAGTTCCCTAACGTCCGCTATTTTTATGGCACATACTTGGCGGCCCGTCATCCGGAACTGTGCGCGTCCGAGTTCCTTCAGGAGTTGAAGATCACTCCGGATAGCGTGCCGGCTCGAGTTCAGTTAACGCTGCGGTACATTCTTGACGGCAAGCTGGACGTGGCTCTGAAATTAGCTCGTGAGGCGGTGGCGCTGAGTCCTGATTCTGTGGGAGCCCAGTTGGCGCTCGCGAAGACGCTGCGAAGCCAAGGTGACGATCACGGTGCTCTTGCAGCTTACCTTGCGGCGGAGCGGCTCGATCCGGTCAGTCCTGCTATTCGCCTGTATCTTGTGAACGCTTACCGCTCCCTCGACCGTCTTGAAGATATGCGCAAGGAAATGGCCGAGTACGATCGCCTTAAGGCCGAGCAGGCGAACTGGCCCTAAACTCCCTCGTAAGTGTCAGTCTGGACGGCCTTTAGCACACTTTCGGAAACCCAAGTCGCAAAGTCATGGAGTCTGCCGCGTCTCTCGGTTCAAGAGAAGATTTCCCGCGCTCGCCTAATTGCTGACTTCCCTCCCTGCGGCTTTCTTGAATCTCGATGACACGGAAACAAGCTAGAAAATCGATATGCAGCATAAAAAAGACAAAAAAATACTTGACATCCCCAAAGCGGAGAAGTAAAAACGCAGCAACGTAAACGATTACGGTGGCGCTTTCCTTCCCCGGGAGAGCGCTGCGCTGGGTTCAGGGTACCGTGGTGGTTCTGAGGTTCAGTTAAGCTGGGGTGACATCGATGACTCGCATCGCACGATTCTCCATTTCCAATATCGATTTTCTGCGTAAAAGTTCGATGGTGGCTGTGTGGTTCTTGGCCACCGCCCTTTTCACTTTTGCCTTCCTGTGTCAACCGCCGGCGCAGGCGCAGACCACCAGTGCGACGCTGACCGGGACTGTGTTTGACGCTTCAGGTGCGGTCGTTCCCGATGCTACGGTGACCCTGAAAAACGAAGCGAGCGGCGATCTGCGGACCACGAAGAGCAACGCAGAAGGTTACTTTACTTTCGCGGCCGTACCGCCCGCCACTTACACGATTGTCGTCGAAAAGGAGAATTTTAAGACCTGGCAGGCGAAGTCCATTGTTCTCAACTCCGACGACAAGCGGAACGTGACGGGAATCAAACTGGAACCTGGCATGGCCAAGGAGACTGTGGTTGTCGAAGGCGCTGACGTCCAGATCACTCCGACAGAGTCCGGCGAGAAATCCACCCTCATCAACGAGCACATCCTGCAGAATGTCGCCATTGTGGGCCAGAATGCCGCCGAATTTATCAAGATCATGCCTGGCATGGCATTTACAGGCTCGGTGTCGAATCAAAGTTCTTACGCAGCTCAGGATGAACGCACCGACACGGGTCCCGTTGGGAGCTTCTCGGCCAACGGCACCCGCACCGGCGCTCTCGATATCACTTCGGACGGCGCCCACATCATTGACCCCGGCTGCAACTGCGGCCAGGCCATGAACACCAATGCGGACATGACCGCGGAACTGAAAGTCATGACCTCGAACTTCGGCGCGGATGAGGCCAAGGGACCAGTCGTCATCAGCGCCATCGGCAAGTCGGGTGGCCAGCAGTTCCACGGCGAGGCTTACGTTTATGGCCGCAGTTGGCATCTCAATGCCAACGACCCGCAAAACAAGGATGCTGGATTTGCGCGTCCCGAATCAAAGTACTTCTACCCTGGCTTCAATATTGGCGGCCCGCTCATCATCCCGGGCACGAACTTTAACCACAATCGCGACAAAGTGTTCTTTTTCTTCGGAACCGAGTACTACAAGCAGAACGTGGATAACGGCGTGTACCACGCGGTGGTTCCGACTGCAGCAATGCGGCAGGGTAACTTCGCTGAGCTCAAAGCGAACCCGCCCAACGGTCTTGGATGCCCTTACTACACGCAAAATGCTACTCAAACGGACTGGATTCAGCACACCGAGAACTGTTATATCAGGTCCTTCAACGGATACGCCGTCACTGGGATACCGGGCGGCCCCAGCTTCCAAACGATAACCCTTCCAACACCGGGCGACCCAAAGAACCCGACAAAAAACTACACAACGGGCGTAATTATTCCAGGCGCCGCCGACCCGAACGGCAGTATTTTGGCGAATATCTACCCCGTGCCCAACGAGGATCCAACCAAACTGCAGGGCTTTAACTACGCGAATGGCGAAACGCGGTACTCGAACATGTTGCAGTTCCGCGGGCGCGTGGACTACAACATAAGTCAATCAACGAAGCTATACGTATCGTACAATCATCAGCACGATAACGCTTTAAACAGCCTTGACGTTCTCTGGGGCCCGGGTGGCACGAATAGCTGGGCTGCGCCTACGACGCCCTATCCGACGCCTATCGTCGAATCCTCGCAATCCGATGTTGTCACTGCGAATTTGACCAGGGTCATCAACCCCAGTCTTACGAACGAAGTGATTTTTAGCTACACCTACCTGAACCTCCCCAACAGTTTTAAGGATCCGGCCAAGGTGCAACGGGGCTCCCTGGGCCTCAACTACAAGCTGCTCTTCACCCATCCGAATCAGCAAAACCTGATCTTCCCCGAGATGACGGGCTGGGGCGACGGCATCTCCAACATGCTCAATACGGGATTCGAGCTGAACGGCACCGTTTATGCCAAGAAGACTCTGCCGTCTGTGGCGGACAACTTGATCAAGGTCTGGAGAACTCACACCACGAAATTCGGATTCTACTGGGAGCGCACCTGGAACGAGCAGCCCGGCAATGGGTCCGTCAACGGTTCGATTGCTTTCGCCAGTTGGGCCGGCGGTTCCTCGGGCAATGCGTACGCAGATATGCTCATTGGCCAGACCGCTCAGTACTCAGAACTGAATTTCGACGTGGTTCCCGCCTTCCGCTACATCACGGCCGATTTTTACGCAACCGATTCCTGGAAGATCTCGCGCCGCTTCACTCTCGATTACGGCATGCGATTCTCCCATCTAGGCCCTTGGGTGGATACCACGGGATACGGCTTCGCGGCTTGGAACCCAAGCCTCTACAGTGCGGACCAGGGCGGTTCCGTCGGTGGGGCGCTCTTCCCCGGCATCGAATGGAACAAAGCGAACTCTTCGACGCCGCTCTCGGGTTCGGGTAGTCGACTATTTTTCTATAATCCGCGCGTAGGCTTTGCGTGGGACCTCTTTGGCACGGGCCGGACGGTGTTGCGCGGCGGCTACGGGATGTACCACTTCCATGACGAGCAGAACGTCCAAAATGGTGCTTACGGTATTGTCAGGGGATCTTTCGCATCTCCAACGTTGAACAACCAGACTATCGCCTCGCTCGGTCCCAGCCTCGCTTCTGTAAAGATACCAAGTGGAGTCACAGCCTTGGATCCCAAAGATGACCAGGAGCCGCGAACGCAAAGCTACAGCTTCACCGTGGCCGAGCGAACGCCGTGGAAGAGCGTGTTGGAAGTCGCATACGTTGGTAGCAAGTCGGATTACCTAAGCAATTACAACAACAACTTCGACCAAATCAACGATATCGGTATCGGAACGATGTTTAATGCCAATACCTGTCCCGACTCGTCAAAACCGCCGAACTACAATCAGCCATGTGGCTGGAAGACCGGCGGCTACGACTCAACAGCGGTAGCTCATGCCCGCCCACTCTGGGCTGGTCCTTGCACCATCGGCACCGGCACCGCCGCAAACCCCAACCCCAATTGCCTCGGCACCCTGAAAATTATTGACCACAAGATGTATTCCAACTACAACAGCCTTCAGGTGACTTGGAACAAGCAGGCGGGGCATTTAACCTTCCTGACAAACTACACTTTCGGCAAGGCGCTCGGTATTCGCTCCGAGAATGGTGACGGCAATCAAGGAGCCGATCCCACCGTACTTAGGAGCAACTACGGAACGCTGCCCAACAATCGCACGCACATCTTCAACCTTGCCTACGTCTATGAATTCCCGACAGTACACAATGCCAACCGGTTCGTGAAAGGAGCAGCGAACGGCTGGCAAATCTCAGGCATTACGCAATACCAGACCGGCGCCGACCTGCAAGCCGCTGTCGCCGCGAATGGGAATTTTAACTACTCGGGCTATATCCCAGCGGGCACAACATTTATGGGTCAGACACTCACCTCCGCGGTCCAGGCGAGCAATCAGAATGTCCTTGGCACCACGGATATCCAGCTGATGCCTGCGCTGACTTGCGATCCGCGACAGGGGCTCAGGGCTAACCAGTACATCAACGGGGCCTGTTTCTCATCGCTTGTTACGCCGGGCAAGCAGGGCAACATTATCTTCCCGACCTTGACCGGTCCCGGATTCTTCAACACCGACATGTCGCTGTTCAAAAATTTCACTTTTGGGCAATCCGAGAACAGAAAGCTCCAGTTCCGCTTCTCGGGTTACAACTTCGTGAACCATCCGAATCGTACGTTCATTTCAAACGATTCCGCCTTGAATCTTACTTTCAACTCAGCTGGTGTCCTGAACCCGAACTTCGGCTACGCCACAAACACGATTGGCCATCGCATTATCCAGGGAATGGTCAAATTCTCCTGGTAGACAGAGCTACAGGTTCAGTTCTGTCGAGGATGATCAACAAAAGGGCGCCATAAGCCGTCCTTTCTTTTGGAGTAGGCAGTCGTTTCCCCTTACGACGAACTGTTCTGGCGCGTCGCATCGCTGCTTATTCTTTCTTCCTTGTGCGAAGCTTTTCCAGCACGGTGGCGGTCTGCGTATCGGCCGGATTGAGGCGGTGGGCGTGTTCCAGCACGGGCAACGCCGCCTCGTCTTCACCCAACATGTAGAGCGTCGCGCCCAAAAGCACTACCGAACCGTAGAATTCCGGACGCAACGCCACCGCTTTCTCCAGGGGAGGGCGCGCTTCTTCGTATCGACTCAAGCGGAAGTAGCTGACTCCCAGGTTGTGCCAAGCTTCGAATGAGTTCGGATCGAGCTGCACCGCCCGCTTCAGGGGATCGAGTGCCTCCGCAAACGCGTGCGCATCGCCGAACAACTGCCCCAGCAAGGTGAGCTTGTCCGCGTCGTTGGGGTCGTAAATGCGATGGCAGACCTCACGTGCGGTGGCCAGTGGCTCGGTCTCGAGTGCGCTGGTGCACTCGCGCACGTCCTTTTCTGTATTCTTGTGTTCATCGCGCAGCTGGCTGTAGAGGCCGTACTCGCGGCCTGCTTCCTGTTCGCGCCCGGCGCTCGAGTAGGCCCGCGCCAGCCGGTAATGGACGCGATAGTCGCGCGGCAAGAGCTTGGCTGCGCGCTCGAGACACTTGGTTCCTGCGTCCACGTCGCCAGAGGAAATGTACGCCAGTCCGAGATGGAAGGCCGTGTCTGGAAACGGCGGGTCTTCGGCCACCGAACCAAGCCTCTTGATGGCAGACGTATAATCGTTGGACAGCAGGTCGAGCCGCCCGAGGTAGTATGTGACGTAGCGCGATTCGCCGGTCAGCTTGCGCACCTGCTCGAACTGGCGGCGTGCTTCGTCATCGCGGCCAAGTGACATGAGGCAGACTGCGAACTCGAAGTGTACCTTCGGAGCCGCCGCATTCAGCGCCAGCGCTTGTTCGAATTCTCTTGCTGCCGCCTCGAACAACTGCTCCTGCATGAGTTGTACACCCCGGCTCAAGTGGGCCTCGCCGCCGGATTGCTGAACCTGCGGCGGAGGAACCTGCGCCTGGGACATTCCTGCCGCGATCGCCAATAACGCTGCCGCGATCCGTATCACGAGCCAAATCGCTCCCGCTCGACCACTCCAACGCCCTCCTTCACCGTGACGAGCTGGTTGGCGCGGAGGCCTTTCACCGATTCGTGGGCGCCGCTGGGCCAGGCGATTTCCAGGTCTGCCATGGCGGCCGTTCCCAGACCGAAGTGCAAGCGCCGGTCCCCGCAGGAGAGATATCCGGATGACGCCAGCACCGCCTGCGCCTGCCGGCGTTCGCCGTACACGGCTGTGACCACAGAACCGACAGCGCTGGTGTTCGAGCGCGTTCCTACGAGCTTCACCTTCAGCCAGCGCCCCCCGCCACGGACATCGTTGCGCAGCAGCGATGGAGGTTCATTGATGTTCATGATCAGAATGTCGAGGTCGCCATCGTTGTCAAAGTCGCCGCAAGCCACGCCGCGGCTGGAATGGGCTTCAGCGATCGCCGGACCGGCAGTGTCTAGAAGCTCTTCGAATCGGCCGCCGCCCAGGTTGCGGAACAGCACCCGCGGGGTCTTGTGCGGAAACTCGGGATGCTTCTGCTCCACCTCGGGGAAGGTGCTTCCGGTTACCCAGAACAGGTCCGGCAGGCCGTCATTGTCCAGATCGGCGATGCCGTCGCCCCAACCGACGTACCGCGTCTCGACACCCAAGCCGGAGCGCAGCGTCACATCCTCGAACACGAGATGGCCCGTATTGCGGTACAGAGCCACCGTGTCTTCGGCAAAATGGGTCTTCAGCGCGTCCAGCCGGCCGTCGGTATCAAAATCGCCGATGGCGACGCCCATGCCAGCCTGCTCGTTACCGTCCTCGTTCACGGCCAAGCCCGATAGTAGCCCCTGTTCCGCAAAAGTGCCGTCTCCACGGTTGTGGAATAGCAGGCTGGGGGTCGAGTCGCAAGCCACATAGATATCCTGCCAGCCGTCGCCGTCCAAATCCGCCGCCACCGCGGTAAGCCCGAACCCCGGCTTCACCGCACCTATGCCGGAGGGCGCGGTGACGTCCGTAAAAGTCCCGTCTCCGTTATTGTGGTAGAGCATCGGGCGTTCGGGAATAAGTCCGCGCGGGCCGCAATTCACTGGGACGCCTTTGAAGCTACAGTTTGGATTCTTACCCGTGGGTGGGATTTTGTCGAAGTCGAAAACCAAATAGTTGGAGACGAACAAATCCAAGCGGCCGTCGCGATCGTAGTCCACCCATGTGCAACCACTGCCCCAGCGCTTGCCGGGATGCAACAAACCCGCCACCTCCGTCACATCAGTGAAAGTGCCGTCGCCGTTGTTGCGGTACAGGATGTTCTGAGGCCAGGCGGTGATAAAGAGGTCCTCGAAACTGTCATTGTTATAGTCGCCGACAGTCACGCCGCATGCCCAGCCCTGACGCACCAGCCTCGCTTTGGTGGTCACGTCGGTGAAAGTACCGTCGCGGTTATTCTTGTAAAGCCGGTTGGTTGCTCCTTCGACGGGTCCTTCCCGGCGCGTCCCCGATAGCAGAAAAATGTCCAGCCAGCCGTCGTTGTCATAGTCGAGGAAAGCGACCCCGCAGCCCATCGATTCCAGGATGTAATCCATGCGGTCCGGGGGACCGTAGATAACCGGAGCGCGCAGACCTGCATGGGCGGCAACGTCTGTGAAGTGCGCAGGAAAAGGCAAACCCGACGGTTTACCGCGGGGTTGCGGCCGGACCCCGCGCGAAGCCATGCCCCCCGACTGCTGGGCCCGGGATACGCGTACTTCTGCAGCTCCGGCAGCGAGGATGGCAAGGAATTCACGGCGAGTCATACCGGGCTACTTATACCCCAGTCGAACGTACTGCCACAATCTGAATGGCCTTCGTCATCGCGAGACAGAGTTGGCCGCTTTTAGTTTAGACACTTCGAACGAGTGCTTATGGACCGGTAGGCGCCGATCAGACACTTAGGACCGGACAAGGAGCGTCGGACTACGGCGTAGCTAAGATCCCGCAAGCGGCCCAGCATGCCGGACTGCGGACTCCTTCCCACCAGCACATGGGCCTGCAATCTGCGCGCCTGCTCGACTAGCATGTCCTTTGTGGGGCCAATGGCGATGCTGACGCGAGCGTGCGAGCCAACCACGCTTTGCAACTCTTCGATGCGTCGGCTGGCTGCTTCTCTTTTTTCGGATTGAAGACGCTCCTCCAATTCCAATTGCGCCGGCCCATTGGCTTAACGTCCCTTTGCGTCCTCTCCTTTCAATGCCAGACAGGTCGACGCTGCCTTAGCCACTAGCCGACCACACTCGTCTGTTACTTCGCACTCGACGTAACCCAGACTCCGTCCGCGCCTCACAACTTTGCCCTCGGCTTTGAGACGGGCCTCCCAAACAGGCCGAAAGAAATTAATTTTCAATTCCACGGTTGTAAATGTCTCGCCCGGCGCGAGTGTGCTCGCGAAGGCCATGCCCATCGCAGCGTCCGCAATATCGCAAAGAATTCCTCCGTGGAGCGTACCCATAGGGTTTGCGTGCTGAGGTCCCGCGGCCAGCGTGACCGACGCGCGCCCGTCAGCGATCTGTTTGGCTTCAAACCCGATCAGACGCGCCACCGGGACGTCATTTGCTTTCGCTCTCGTCTTATACCCCGCTTCTACAGGAGACTCCGGAGTGCTCATGACTTTTCCGCCCTTCTCTTCGATTCCTTCGCGCGAACTTTGGTTTCGAGATACTCTTCAAGATGATGGCAGGCCGAATTGCGCGGGTCGTCCTTGCGCTGGAGACGGCTCACCATTAGGCTCCCCTCCAGCGTGCTTACGATTAAAGTCGCCAATTCCGAGGCGTCAACATCCCCGGGAATTTCACCTCGTCGCTGTCCTTCTTCGATAATGGTTTGAAGTCGTTCAAGCCAGGAGCTGAGAGCTCTCCGGGCTTTCTCCCGTAACTGCGGATTCCCATCGTCGGAATCCACACCTGTATTCAGTAGTGGACATCCTCCAGCCACAAGCCCGGCCCGCCGATCCCGAAAGTTCCGCACGATCTGCTTCAAACGGTTGACGCTGTCGGAGATTCCCTCCGTGGCTTCGAAACGCGTGTCCATCGCCAACTTCCACGCGTGGTCGAAAGCCTCCGCGGCAAGTTGTTGCTTGCTTTCGAAATGCCGGTAGATTCCGCCCTTTTCCAGACCGGTGGCCTTCATCAGGTCGGATAGGGCAGCTCGCTCATAACCTCGCTGATTGAAGATGGGCGCCGCCTTGCGGATGATTTCCTGCCGCGTCTGTTCCCCTTTCCTCATTTTCACTCTCCGCGGAAAATACCATGAGACCGATCAGGTCAGTGGGTCATGGCGTAGAGAAGGTAATTGATCCCGACGCGGAAGCCGAGATCGGAGTAACGCTGGGGATAGGCGGGGTGATTCGCCCATTCCCAGGAATCTCCGATATCGGAGTTGAAACAGATGGCGACCATGATGCGACCCTTGTCATCATAGATCGCACGCCAGTGAGCGCCCTTGCCATCGCCCGGCCCTTGCGGATAATCCGGAACTTTGTAGCCGAGCCGCAAATGCGCGGCCCCGGGGATTTGATATCGCTCGTCGAGATCGTAGAGGGTGTGGAAGATTGGATCGTCATCCGGGATATCAACGATGGGGCGATCGGGAAAAACCATACGGATGCGCTTTTCGAACATTTGCCACTCGTAGGCGCCGTGAAAATCGTCGGCCATGAGGAAGCCGCCGCGTAAGAGGTAATCGCGCAGGATGTCGGCGTGATGTTGAGTGATCCCCCACTCACCGACCTGGACGGCATAAAGCCAGGGCCAGTTGTAGACCTCCTCGCCATCGTCGAGATTCACGTCCTGTTCCACGGATCGCGCGTCGATGCGAGTGAGTCGCCGGACAGCCGCGGCAAAATTGCGGTCAGCGGGCGGTCCATCCTGGGTCCACAGCGACAAGCCTTGACGCCAATCGCCATCGAAACGCCCACGGTAACCGTCATTGGGGCCGGGCGGGTACATGAGGCGAGCGAAAGCCCATTCACCCGAACGCTGCCAGTCTGGCGGCAGGGGAGTCGATTCGCCGTATTCGACAGAAGGGTATTCGCGGAAAGGACGTTGGGCAAACATCACGCGAACAAAGGCGAAAGCGCAACAAAAGGGGAAAACAATTTTCAGCAACTCTCGATAGGACTCCTTCATGCGAGTTTCCCTTCTGTCTTGCCACTCGCGCGTTGCCCACCGGGCGAATCTCTATTGTAATGAGATGCCGGTGAATTGGCTTAGCGGTGTTCTATCCGCCAGGTGACACTCGTCCATCGCGAACCTGATGAAGCGATCAAGCGCCTCAGCCATAGCGAAAGAGAGCCTTAAAACCGTAGTCCATGTGCTGTTGGATGTGGCAGTGAAAAAGCGCCAGTCCCGGCTGATCGGCAGTGAAATCAACCATAACCCGGCCAAAATATGGGACTACAACGGTATCTTTGATAATGCCTGCGGTCTTCTTGCCGTTGATCTCTGCCAACTCCCAAAGGTGGCGATGGAAGTGCATGGGGTGAGCATCGTCGGTGCGGTTGCGCATAACGAGGCGGTAGCGCGTGCCCTGTTCGAGCACGAATTCGCGTTCATGGGGGTAAGGCTTGCCATTGACGAGCCAAAGATTGAACTTGCCAACCGCGCCGGGCATCTTCTCGAAAATCAGTTCAATGGTCTTCTGCGGAGCGAGCGAGGAGGAGTTGGCGGTTCCGAAGATTGTATAGTCCCAAGGCGCTAGAGGCGGATCGATCCATTGCGGCTGACGGTGCTGGCCAGCGTATTCCACGATCACGCCGAGGCCCGATTCGCGGATGGCCTTCTCTGTTGAGCCGAGGATCCAAACTCCCGGATTGTTCATCTCGACGACCACATCGATGCGCTCACCTCCACCGACAAAGATCGAATCGAGTGTCTGCGGAGTCGGCACCGGGTTGCCATCGAGTGCGATGACCTTCATCTTGTGACCCGCGAGCGCAACCCGGCGGTTTTCGATGGCGCTGGCGTTCAGGAAGTGAATGAGCAGCCGTTGACCCTCACGAACACGGATCGGGTCGCCGGCCCCAAGCGCCTTGTCGTTGATCGAGTAGGTGTTCGAGCCGACCTCGAGGCCATCCGGGTCGCTGTTCAGCGTGGCTGGCTTTTCGGGCAACGGGCCATGATGGGTGTCATCGTCCTCATCGTCCATGGTCGTTGTAAAGAAGGGCTCCCAATCGCGCAGGGCGAGGAAGAGTTCCTGGTCGTACCGGCCCGGGTTGTTGCCGTCCTCGACGTAGACGAAGCCGAACTGGCCCGTGTACGCGCCCTTGTGCAAGTCATCCATGGCCATGGCATGCGAGTGATACCACCGGCTTCCGGCTGGACCAGGTGTGAGTTCGAACTGCCGGCGTCCACGCGGCGGTACGACCGGCGAGCCCTCTTCCTGGGTGCCGTCGACCTCGGGTGGGATGAGCATGCCATGCCAATGAACAAGCTCCGGTGTATCCGTGTCGTTGACAACGTCAATCCTCACCCGTCTCCCGGCCCGCATGCGAAGCAGGGGGCCGGGTGCGGCACCGTTATACCCGATGGTGGAGAGAATATGTGAGCGGTCGAGTTCCACCGTGACGGGCGCAATGCGCAGCAGGTAATCGGGGTTGTCTTCGGGGGGATGGCCTGTGGACAACCGCCGGGTGCCGGCCCATTCGGCGATCGGCAGCCGCGGCACTGCGGCGTGAGCCAGAGCCATGCTGCCGAGTTGGAGGAGACCGCGCCTATCCAAAGTAATGCCGCTCCCTGCAAATCGCGACCTGCCTCGATCGTCTCACGCGGAGCGCGGGCCGGACAAGCCAGGCGGAGGCCGGGCTAACTGCAACCAAGTGAGCACTTTCGCCGTCTAAATGATTCTCGCGCATTCCCCTTCGCGCGCTTCACTATGAAGTGCACGCACATCGCATTGGCGATTCTGGCAGCCTCGGCCGGGTGCGCGGCGTTGTGGGCACAGCGGACGGGGGATTTCGGCTTCGGAAATGACGACTCCCCGACCAACGTCAAGGCGGAGTTCTACTGGTCGCGCCTGGCCTATTCCACGAACATAGCGAGTAATTTCGGTGGTTACGGCCACCGGTGGCGGAGTTCGTGGTCGCGCGACTATCCCAAAGCGGACCGGCAGTTTCTAATCGCCATGCACCGGTTGACGCGCATCGACGGGCGGCCAACCGAGCAGGTGGTTACCCTCGATTCCGACGAGATCTTCAACTATCCCTGGATTTACGCGGTTCAGGTGGAGAGCTGGACATTCAGCGAGAAGGAAGCCAAACGACTGCGCGAGTACCTGCTCAAGGGTGGGTTCCTGATGGTGGATGACTTCCATGGTACGGAGGACTGGGAGAACTTCATGAACGGAATGCGTCTGGTGCTGCCTGACGCTGAGGTCGAGGACCTGCAGAGCGGCGATGAGATCTTCCACACGCTCTACGACATCGACGACAAAATGCAGATACCCGGCGAGCAATATGTTTGGACCGGCCGGACGTATGAGAAGGACGGTTATCAGCCCAAATGGCGGGCCATCCGCGATAGCAAGGGCCGAATTATCGTCGCTATCTGCCACAATATGCACCTCGGCGATGCGTGGGAGTGGGCCGATGATCCCAATTACCCGGAAACATTTGCGTCCATGGCCTTTCGCGTGGGGCTAGACTACATCCTGTATGGGATGACTCATTAGGAGTGGTACGGCGCGATTCGTTTTGCCGGGAGCGGATGGAGTGACAGATCGACGGCCAAGCGCTGGATTCTTGCTGTAGTACTAAGGACGCGAAGGGTGCATGTTTCAGTTTCTGTTCAAATACCCGAGCGCGGTATTCCGGAAAGGGCAATTCGTGCTGCTAGGGAAGTTGCCTGGGTGGCTGCTGGTCGTGGCCATGGTCGCAGCCGCTATTGGGCTTGCCCTGCTGATTCGTTGGAAACTCCGGAACGCTGCGCCTGAGGTGCGAAATTGGCGAGCCTGGGTGATTTGGGGAATACAGTCTGCATTGGTAGCTCTGGTCCTGTTTTTGTTGTGGCAACCCGCAATCCTTGTGGCCGAGCTCAGCTCACAGCAGAACATTATTGCCGTTGTCGTGGACGATTCGCGGAGCATGAGCATTGCGGATAGCGAGGGAAAGACACGAGAGGCGGCAGCCGTGGCGGCGCTCGAGGGAGGTGTTCTCACAGGCCTGCGGCAACGTTTTCAAACGCGGCTCTACCGGCTCGGCCTTGAATTGACGCCCGCGGACGGGCCGCGAGAGATTATGCCTGTAGCGCCGGCCACGCGCATTGGCGACAATCTGAAGCGGCTCGCCACAGAAACGTCGGACTTGCCCGTCGGAGCGATCGTGCTGCTCAGCGATGGCGGCCAGAATGGCGCAGGAGGCGGCTGGGGGATCAGCCGCGATGTTCTTCAAGCGCTACGTAATCGGCGGCTCCCGGTGCACACCGTGGGATTTGGAAAGGAGGAGAGCGCGCATGATGTGGAGATCGAAGACGTGAGCATCGCCGCGAGCGCGATCGCGGAGGGCAGGATTTCGGCGACGGTCAGCCTGACACAGCGAGGATACGCAGGTAAGAAGGCGAAACTCGCGGTTCGCGATGGGGCTAAACAGATCGCCGGCCGTGAGATCACCTTGGCGGCCGATGGGCGCATGCAAGCCGAACCTGTTTTCTTCCCTGCTGGTGCCGCGGGCGCAAAAAGCTTGACCTTTAGCATGGAGACGCTGTCTGGCGAAGAAAACCTCGCGAACAATACAATGACGCGCCCCATTCTTGTGAGCGACGCGAAGCGAAGGATTTTGTATGTCGAGGGTGAGCCGCGTTGGGAATACAAATTCATACGACGAGCCGAAGCGGAAGATCCCACGGTGCAGCTCGTGTCCATGCTACGCACCAGCGAAAACAAGATCTATCGGCAGGGGATCAGCGATTCGAGCGAGCTAGCCAGCGGGTTTCCGGCCCGGCCCGAGAACCTGTTTGGCTATGCGGGCATCATCATCGGATCGGTTGACGCCGATTATTTCACACCGCTTCAGCAGGAGCTGCTTCGTGAGTATGTCGACCGCCGCGGCGGGGGGATCCTGTTTCTGGGAGGCCGGTTCTCGTTGAGCGACGGCGGATGGGGGGCCTCGAGCCTAAACGATCTGCTACCGACCATTCTTCCGCAAGGAAGAGGCAACTTTCACCGCAACGCGGCGACGGTCGAGTTGACGACGCAGGGTCTGAACTCGCCCATTACCCAATTACTTGATGATCCGGCGAAGAATGCGCAGCGCTGGAAGAAGCTGACCTATCTTGCAGACTATGAAGATGCCGGTGCGCCGAAACCTGGAGCAACCGTGCTTGCCGACCTGCACGCGGGCCGGCAGAAACTGCCGCTGCTGATTACCGAGAGCTACGGCCACGGCCGCACGGCGATTCTGGCAACGGGCGGCACATGGCGCTGGCAGATGAGCGAGGCTCTCGGCGACCCATCGCACGATCTGTTCTGGCGGCAGTTGTTGCGCTGGCTGGTGGCCGAGTCGCCGGGTCCGGTTGTCGCTTCGATGCCGGAGCGGCTGCTGATGGATGAAGGGCGGGTATCGTTGCAGGCACAAGTGCGCGACAAGCAGTTTCAGCCGGCCACCAATGCGCATGTCACGGCGCACATTGTCGGACCGCAAGAGACCGATGCCTTCATTGATCTGACGCCCTCGGGAAGCACCCCCGGGCTGTATGAAACCGCATGGACTGCGGAGAAGGCGGGTACCTATCTCGCCGAAGTCACAGCGGAATCTGCGGGCGGTCGACCACAGGAACTCGGTCGCGACGTGGTGACGTTCCAGCGCGAAGACGGGGTGGCGGAGAACTTTCACACGGAGCAGAATCGGCGTCTGTTGGAGCAACTTGCGTCCGACACGGGCGGACGATACTGGACGCCGTCCGAGCTGAAGAACCTGCCCGGAGACGTGTCGTACTCGGAGGCCGGGATTTCCGTTCGCAATACCAAAGAGCTGTGGAATATGCCGGTGCTTTTTCTGCTCCTGCTCGGCTTGCCGATCACGGAGTGGTTGTTGCGTCGGAAGTGGGGCGTGATATGAAGCGCGCGCTGCTAGTGCTGCTGCTCGCCGGTGCGACCGCGCTTCAGGCGCATGGGGCAACGTATTACGTGGTGGTAGCAGGGCTAGGCGGCGAGCCGGATTACCAGCAGCGCTTTACGGCCGCGGCCAAAGATCTTTATCGGATCTTCACAGCGGCGGGACCGGCGGCGCACGTCTACCTGCTCGCTGGCGAGCAGGCTACTGGCGCGCATCTGGCCGAAACGATCGGCGAGGTGGCCCGCAGTGCCAAGACGGACGACGACTTCGCACTCATCCTGATCGGCCACGGTTCCTTCGACGGTGTGGAGTACAAGTTCAATCTCGTCGGGCCGGATGTGACCGCAGGGGAGATCGCAAAGATGTGTGACCATGTCGCGGCAGGGCGGCAGCTGATCGTTGACACCACAAGTGCCAGCGGAGGCGCGGTGCAAATTCTCGGGCGGCCCGGGCGCGCGGTAATCGCGGCGACAAAATCGGGAACGGAGAAGAACGCGACGGTGTTCGCGCGGTATTGGGTGGAGGCGCTCGAAGATCCTGGCGCCGACACAGACAGGAGCGACTCCATCAGCGCTATGGAAGCCTTCCGCTACGCCACGAAGAAGACCGCTGCTTTTTACGATTCACAGAAACGACTCGCAACGGAACATGCCGTGTTTAACGATACCGGCCGAGGAGAAGCGGTGCGCGAAGCGGGAAACGGACAAGGTCTGCTGATGTCGAGTTTCACCTTGCTGCGTCTTGGCACGAGCCAGCAAGCGGGGAACGATCCAGCCAAACGCGCGCTGCTCGAGAAAAAAGATCAACTGGAGCAAAAGATTGACACGCTGAAGTACCAGAAAGCCGCAATGGATCCGCACGATTACAAGAAACAATTGACCGAGGCGTTGGTGGAACTCGCGAAAGTGCAGGAGCAACTGGATAAATGAGGTTCGCCGCGGTCATTCCGATTTTCGCGCTGGCATGGGCTGTATCCGTCCGTGCTGCGGCTCCAGCAGACTGCTGGGCGCTGCGCAAGCATGGACATTCGGCGGAGGCGAAGGGCTGCTTCGAGACGCTGACACACAGCGGCGACGCCTACTTCCGCGCCGAAGGCTTCTGGGGGCTCGAGGAATGGGAGCGCGCGAATGAACAGTTCCGCGTGGTGACGCAGCCGGCGGGCAGCAAAGATCTGTACAAGGTGCGATGGGGAATGTTGTTGCACGAGCGCTTCAATGACAACGATGCCAGCGGGTTGTTCCGCGAAGCGCTCGAGAAGAACCCCTCGAGCGCCGAAGCTTATCTCGGGCTTGCAACGGTTTCCGCGG
Source organism: Acidobacteriota bacterium (assembly GCA_003224085.1). GTDB lineage: Bacteria > Acidobacteriota > Terriglobia > Acidiferrales > UBA7541 > Acidiferrum. The sequence goes on from QHYK01000040.1 coordinate 125,252, forward strand.
ATGGTTTCGAAGGCCAGGCCGCCGAGTATCTGGCCAAGGCGATCGAGCTCGATCCGAAACTGGCTGAAGCGCACGAACTAATGGCTGACATCGCGCTGAGCAATGACGATACGGATGTTGCCGTGGCCGAAGCAGACAAGGCCATGGCGCTAGAAAACGACGCGGTGGACGCGATGGCGGTTCATGCGGCGATCGAACTGATCGCGAGCCGTTCTCCCGAAGCATGGTTCGCGAAGATTCGCGCAATTAATCCGCACTACGGCGAGGCGTGCGCTCGGGTCGGGCGTCAACTCGAATTGCACTACCGGTATGAGGACGCAGTCACGTACTACCGCAAAGCGGTCGAGCTTGAGCCACGGCTGTGGGCCGCGCATTCCGCGCTCGGAATCGCTCTGATGCGATTGGGCATGGAAGACGAGCCGTTCCGGGAACTTGAGCTGTGCTACAACAACGGATATCGCGATAAGGCAACCGTGAACAGCTTGCGGCTGCTGGACAGCTACAAGAACTTTGAAACGTTTCGCGACAGCACAACGATTCTGAAGCTGCACAAAACCGAAGCGGCGCTGCTGCGCCCTTACCTGCAGGCAGAGCTGCGTACGATTCTCGCAACATATGAGAAGAAATACCGCACGAAGCTGCCCGGTCCGGTGCAGGTGGAAGTCTATCCGGATCATGAGGACTTTGCCGTACGCACGACGGGGATGCCAGGCCTGGGCGCGTTTGGCGTTACGTTTGGGCAGGTCGTGGCGATGGATAGCCCATCGGCGTACCAGCCGGGAGGGCTCAATTGGGGCTCCACGTTATGGCACGAGATGAGCCACGTATTTATCTTGACCGCGACGAATCATCGCGTGCCTAGGTGGTTCACCGAAGGTCTCGCGGTGCATGAGGAAGGCGAGCGTTCGCCGGAGTGGAGAGATCGTTTGACTCCGGAAATACTCGTGGCCCTTCGCGACAAGAAGTTCTTGCCGGTGGCGGCTCTCGATCGTGGCTTTGTCTATCCTCAATATCCATCCCAGGTGATCGTGTCCTATTTCCAGGCTGGCAGCATCTGTGACTTCGTAAAGGAGAAGTGGGGTGAGGACAAACTGCTCGACATGGTGCACTCGTTCGCCAGGTTGCAGACGACGTCACAGGTAATCCAGCAGGATTTCGGGGTTGCGCCCGAAGAGTTCGACAAAGAGTTTTTCGGGTGGATCGGGAAGAAATATGGGGCGGAGGCAGCGCATTTCGACGCCTGGCGGGAAAAACTGAAGGCGCTCGTCGTTGCTGCGCAACAGGAGCGGTACGACACCGTGCTGCAGCAGGGACCCGGGGTGCTGGGGTTGTATCCCGAATACGTCGGCGATGCCAACGTCTACCTGTTGATGGCTGCCGCGGATAAGGCGCGAAACGATGACAACGCTGAAGCTGCGATCCTCACGGAATATGAACACAAGGGAGGTCAGATGCCTAACGCGCTAAAACGCCTGGCCACGTTAGAGGAGCGCGCGAGAAAACCTGCCGAGGCAGCCGCGACACTGGAGCGCGTGAACTACATTTATCCAGTCAAAGACGAGGATCTGCATCGGCGCCTGGGCGACCTGCTGTATGCGCAGAAACGGTACGACGGTGCCATCCGCGAATACGCCGCTTGCGTCGCGTCAAATCCGGTGGACAAGGCGGGAGCGGAGTTCAACCTGGCACAATCGTATTTTGCCGCGGGACAGAAGGACAAAGCGGAGGAAACCGTGCTGGCGGCGCTCGAAATTGCTCCCGGCTACCGCCCGGCACAGAAATTATTGCTTGCATTGCAGCGGTCGCCCGCAAAACCGGACTGAAGGGAATGAAAATCGATGGTCGCTAGTGTCGGAATGAATCAAGAAGCCGCGGACCTCCAGAAACGAATCGAGCGCTTTCAGAAGGTGCGCGAGCAAATCCTTCGACAAGTGCGCGAAGTCATTGTTGGCCAGCAAGAGGTGCTGGACCAGATATTGATCGCCATTTTTGTTGGTGGTCACTGCCTCATGACCGGGTTGCCAGGCACGGCGAAAACATTAATGGTGCGTACGATCGCGGAGGCGCTCGGATTGAAGTTCCGGCGTATCCAGTTCACACCGGACTTAATGCCGTCGGACATCACGGGCACGGACATCATCGAAGAGGACCTGACCACCGGCCATCGCAAGTGGACCTTCGTCGAAGGACCGATATTTGGGAACGTGTTGCTGGCCGACGAGATCAACCGCACGCCTCCAAAGACGCAATCCGCGCTCCTCGAAGCGATGCAAGAGCACTCCTGCACCGTGCGCGGAAATCTGCACCAGCTTCCGTCGCCATTTTTCGTGTTGGCGACGCAGAATCCGATCGAGCTGGAAGGAACCTATCCGCTGCCAGAGGCGCAATTGGACCGCTTCATGTTTAACGCGATCCTCGACGATCTGAGCGCCGAAGACGAACTGAAGGTGATCGACCTGACCACCGCGACGCGGGTACCGCAGGTGGAGGCGGTAACTTCGGCCGAAGAGCTGCTCGAGGTTCAGCAGCTTGTGCGCATGGTGCCCATTGCGGAAACACTTTCGCGCTACATCGTGGCCCTGGTGCGGGCCACGCGGCCCAAAAGTGAAAAACCCCACGAGCTGGTGAAGAGATATGTGAACTACGGCGCCAGCGTGCGCGCGGCGCAATTCATTGTGTTGGCGGCAAAGGCCCGGGCGCTTTCAAACAAGCGATATCACGTCAGCTACGAGGACATAACTTCTGTGGTTGTGCCGGTGCTGAGGCACCGAATCCTGCTGAACTTTCACGCGGAATCCGACCAAGTTGGCGCGGACGAGATCCTGAAGCAAGTGGTCTCGCAGGTGGAGTGGCCCAAGGAGAATTGATGCAACGTTTCCTCGATCCCAACGTGCTCGCCGGCATTTCTTCGCTGGACCTGTTGGCGAAGACCGTGGTGGACGGCTTCGTGGCCGGTTTGCATCGTTCGCCGGATTTCGGCTTTAGTCAGGAGTTTGCCGAATACCGGGCGTACGTCCCGGGGGATGACTTGCGCCACGTGGACTGGAACCTGTTTGCACGCACGGAACGATGCTACTTGAAGCGCTACCGGGGCGAGACCAACACGCAGGTGACCGTGCTTCTGGACGCGAGTAACTCCATGCGGTACACCTCGGGTCCGCCAACCAAGATGGACTACGCTCGCTTCATCGCAGCCTCGCTTTTCTATCTGGCGATCCACAATCAACGCGATGCGGCAGGGCTGATCGTTTTCGACGAAGACGTGCGGGACTACATCAGGCCGTCGACGCGCCCCGGCCAACTCGCGCGCCTTTTCGCCGGACTTGAACGGGCCGAGCCGCGGGCGACAACCGATTTCGCCAAGCCGCTCCGGCATTTTCAGAATTTTCTACGCCGGCGCGGAATCGTCATCCTGATCTCGGATTTTTACGAAGAGCCTGAAAAGATCGCACGCGCCAGCGCGCCGTTGCGGTTTGATGGCAACGAGATCGTGCTGCTTCATATTCTCGATCCGCAGGAGATTCGCCCGGAGCTGCGGGGATCGGCGCTCCTTGTCGACCTCGAAACGGACCGGCGAATTGAGGTAATCCCCGAATATGCGAGAACTACTTATCGCGCGAAGATCGATACGCATATCGAGGAGCTTCGTTCGCGCGCACAGGGTGCGGGGATGGATTATCAATTACTGGTTACGAGTGAGCCGCTCGATCGGGCGTTGCGCGGATATCTCTCGTTGCGGCAGGCGGGTAACTGATGGGTTTTCTCGCACCATGGTTTCTGGGTGGGCTGGCGGCGCTGGGCGTGCCGGTGTTTGTACATCTGCTGCGGCGGCACAAAGCCACACCGCGGCCGGTAAGTTCTCTGATGTTCTTCGAACGAGGCACACAAAGCTCCACGCGCCACCGGAGGCTGAGGTATCTCGTGCTGTTCGCGCTGCGATGTGCATTGGTGCTGCTGGTGGTACTTGCGTTCGCAAATCCGTATGACCGGAAGGCTACGGCGGATGCAAACTTCCGACTGCTTCTGATTGTGCTGGACCATTCCTTTAGCATGCGCGCCGGAACACGCTTCGGCGACGCGAAGCAAAAGGCCCTCGCGCTACTGGCCGGAAAACCACATGGGCAGAAGACGCAAATCATGAGCCTCGGCGGACAGCTCGAGGTGCGAACGGCGGCGATCACGGATGACGCTCAGTCGCGGGCAGCACTGGAAAACATTCAGCCGGGCGACGGACACGCGAACTTCGGCGAACTGGGCCAGGCAATGCGCTCGCTCGCCGAATCGGAGCCTGGGCCAATTGAGCTTCACCTCTTCAGCGATATGCAGCGCACCGCAATGCCATCGAACTTTTCTGAAGCAGTTCTGCCGAACAACGTGGAGCTAAAGTTGCATCCGGTCGCCGACGGCCCCGCATCAGCGAACTGGACAGTGGAGAGCGTAGAGGCCCCGGCTACGCTCTCCGATCCGAAAGATCCAAAGCACTCTCGCGTACAGGCGGTAATCGCTGGTTTCGGCACTCCGGCCGCCACGAAAGCGGTATCGCTCTTGGTGAACGGTAAGACTATTGCGGCGCGGAAGATCGACGTGCCGGCCAGCGGTCGCGCGACAGTGGAATTTGCCCCTCTCGACGTGGGATATGGTTTCAACCGCTGCGAAGTGCGAGTCGAAGGCCAAGATGCATTTCCGGCAGACGATACAAGCGTGTTTGCCGTACGACGGTCCGATCCCGAACGCGTGTTATTCGTGCACGCAGCCGATGATACGCGGTCAGCGCTTTATTTTGGATCGGCGTTGTCCGCGGCAACCCAAGGTTCGTTTGTGCTGCAGTCGGTAGCCGCGGAGCAGGCAACCGATCTCGACCCATCGAAATACGCCTTCGTGGTCCTATCGGACACAGTGACGCTGCCTGGGATTTTTAAGCACACGCTCGGGCAGTATCTTGCGAAGGGCGGCCGCGTCCTGATGGCACTAGGCACCTCCGCCGGCCACCATGCGCAGATTCCGCTGTGGGGCGGTGATGTGAAGGACACACATGATTACGCGCGCGAAGGAGGCGCGGCTGCCGTAGGGCAGGTGGACTTCAGCTATCCGGCGCTGGATCAGGCGCGGCCCGGGGCCGATAACGGCGGTTGGGCGGAGGTGAAGGTTTTCTACGCCGCAGTACCGGAACAGGGGCAAGCGCGCGTGGCAGCACGCCTCTCGGACTCGACACCACTGCTGCTCGACAAGCAAGTGGGCGAAGGACACATCGTGCTGCTCGCTTCGGGACTCGAAAACCTGACCAATGACCTGCCTCTCCATCCCATCTTTGTGGTTTTCGTTGATCGCATGGCTCGGTATCTCTCGGGTGACGAGCGTCTGAGTGGCTCGAAGGTGGTGGATTCCTTTGTGCAGTTGCGCGGCGCGGCTGAACCGGCAGGGGTGGCGGCGAGCGTCGAGGTGATTGATCCGGACGGGCGTCGGCCCTTGTCGCTAAATGAAGCGCGAACGATGCAATCTGTTCGGTTAGAACGCTCGGGATTCTATCAGATTCGTTTTGCTAACGGACGAGATGCGGTCATCGGCGTCAACCCTGACCGGCGCGAATCGAATCTGGAGCCGCTGAGCAAAGATGTGCAAGACCTGTGGAGCGGAGGCTCTGGAAGCAGCGGGCCCCAGCCAGCGGGCTCCGCAGCGGTTCAAGTGAAAGCGCGTCCCGTAAGCCTTTGGTGGCACGTTATGCTGCTTGCATTGGTGGTCGCATTGGCAGAGACCGCTCTGGCCAGCGGCTACTTGGGCACGCAACGGGAGGAAGCATGAACAACCGCAGCGAGCTCAACCGTTATATTACGCGCCTGCAGCAGCGGCTGCGGGCCGGTGTTTGGTTGCGCGGCGCAGCCATATTTACAGCCACGGCGCTTGCCATTACCGTCGCGCTCGTGCTCCTGCTCAACCGCTTCGCGTTCCCGGCGCATGGCGTCACTGCCGGGCGATTAACTATCTTCGTTGCGCTCGCCTTGGCGGCGGTAGTCGGTATCGTGTTGCCGGTGATTGGCGTGACTCGCAAGTGGGCTGTAGGCAAAGCGGAAGCTGCAAATCCCGGCCTGGAACAGCGCCTTACGACCTTTGAGGAGCAAGTGCGCAAGAGCAACGATCCGTTTCTGGAGCTGCTGGCTGCGGACACGCTGGCGCACACCAAGCAAACGGAGCCGCACTCGTTGGTTCCAGACAACCGTCTGTTCGCTCTCGGCGGCGCGGGAGTGGCTTGCCTGGCCGTGCTGGTATGGATGATCGCTTACGGACCTGGGTACCTGGGCTATGGGGCTGCCATGCTCTGGACGGACAGCAGCGCCGCTCCGCTCTATGCCATTCGGGTGACTCCGGGGAATGTCACGGTGCGACGAAACAGCGATCAACTGATCACCGCGCACGTGACCGGGATGCGTCCCGACCAAGCGCGGCTGTTCGCGCATTACGCGAGCGCCTCCGGATGGGAACCTGTGGCCATGCAGGACGAGCACGACACGGGCGGTGGCGCAACCTATCAGTTCGTTTTTGCCGGGCTGCCGGAGACTGTTGAATATTATGTGGCTGCAGGGCCGCTTGTCTCCACGCACTACAAATTGCGCGTGCTGGACCTGCCTTCGGTGAAACAAATCAAAGTTACTTACCATTATCCGGCATGGACGGGAATGAAGCCGGTGACCGAGGAACAGTCCGGCGACCTGCGAGCAATCGAAGGAACGGAAGCCGCCATTGAAGTGGAGATGGATCGTCCTTTAAAGAATGGCCGGTTGACGCTCGACAACGGCCAGATGATTCAACTTGCGGGCAGCGAGGGAAACAGGTACCGAGGCGCGATTCGTTTGGAAAAGGATGGCGCGTATCATCTGGCGGACCTCGATGGCGGCCAAGAGGTGCGCTTATCGGAGGACTACTTCATCGCGACGGATAAGGCAATGCCGCCGGAAATCTCGATCGATCGACCCGCCGGCGATTACCGCGCCAGCCCAATCGAGGAAGTGACCGTCGGCGTGACGGCGCGGGACCAGTTCGGTCTCCATGACGTGCGCCTGCACTACTCCGTGAATGGCGGGCCGACTCAGGACGCGAACCTGCTTGAATCCGCCGGCACGAAGAGCGCCAATGGTTCCTACCTGCTGCCGCTGGAAGAATTCAAGCTGGTGCCGGGCGACTTGGTGAGCTTATACGCGACTGCACGAGATGGTCATAGCGAGGCTCGCACGGACATCAGCTTTGTTCAGGTCGAACCTTTTGAGCGCGAGTTTTCGCAATCGCAACAGATCGAAGGCAACGGCGGCGGGAGCGGTGGCAACAACCAGATGGAAATTTCCAGACGGCAGAAAGAGTTGATCGCGGCCACCTGGAAGCAGCAGAACGACAAGATGTCGAGTCCCAAGGAGGCATCTGCGGCAGGCCAGTTCCTGTCTGATGCGCAGCGCAAACTTCGCGATCAGGTCATGGCCCTTTCGGTTCGCATGCAGAGCCGTGATCTTTCCCAGGCCAACCAAGAGTTCTCCGATTTCGACAATGACATGCAGGATGCGGCTAAGGCCATGCTGCCATCGGCGGAAAAGCTCGGACAGATGCAGTGGAAGGATGCGCTGCAATGGGAACAGAAAGCGCTGCAAGCATTGCTGCGCGCCGAGGCCACGTTCCGAAAAATCGAAGTTGCCTTCGGACAGCGCGGCAGCGCCGGGGCCGGTGCTGGCAACGCCGGTCGCGATCTGGCCAGTTTGTTCGATCTGGAATTGGACACGGAAAAGAATCAGTATGAAACTGCGCAGAAAGCGTCTCCGGCGGAGCAGCGAGAAAAGGATGTAGAGGACGCCCTGAAGAAACTGGACGCGCTGGCCAAGCGCCAGGAAGATTTGGCGAACCAGCGACGTAATCCGCAGCAGAGTTTCCAGCAACGTTGGGAACAGGAAATGCTGCGACGCGAAGCGGAACAATTGCAGCGGCAGATCGAACAAATGGCGCGGGGCGAGCAGAGTGCGAAGGGGTCAGACCAGGGTTCGCAGCAGCAGGGTACCTCAGCGGCGAGCGGCTCGCAGGCAGGCAAGTCCGGAGATCCGCGAACAGAGCAAGCACTCGAGCGTTTGAGACAGGCGACCGACGCGATGAAACGCGCGGACCGGTCGCAACAGGACGCAGGCGCTGCAGGGCAAGAGGCCGCCGATCAGCTTCGTCAAGCGTCGAACTTGCTCGCGGGCACGCAGCGGCAGCTTGCCTCGAATAAGGTGGACTCTCTCGCGCGCGAGGCCAGTCGATTGACGCAACAGGAGCGCGCACAAGCTCAACAGATCGGCAAATTCGTCACCCAGCAGCGTGATGCCAGCCCGACGGATCTGGACCGTATGAAGATGCGAGTTCAGGAGCGCGTCCGCTTGGCGCAGGAGCGGCAGAAGCTCTCGGACGACCTCTCGAGATTGCAGAGAGGAATTCGAGATACGGCACGCGAAATGGCTCACACCCAACCGGAGGTTGCCCGGAAATTGCGCGATGCACTGACGGAGATGGATGAGTTCGATCTCGATAACCATGTGCAAAGAACTGCGGACTGGTTGCGGCGCGGAATCGATCCAAATTCGAATGGCACCGAAACCGAGATCGCGCAGGGTCTCGAGAAACTGAACCAGCAGCTTCAGGACGCGCAGAAAGAAGTCGGGCAAGGTAAGCCGGGACAACCCGGCTCAAACCAGCCCAACGCGACGGTGGCACTCGATCAGTTGCAGCGGCTTCGCAGCCAACTCGAAGCTATGGCGGGTTCGCGCGGCAGTTCCACGAGCGGGCAGAACTCCCGACAACAGAATGGGGGGAGCAATCAGCAGGACGGAAAGCAGGGACGCACAGGCCAGCTTACCGGAGATAGTCTCCGCCGCAACGATGATTCCGGCGACCTAAGCGGCGATATTCGTTACGGGGGCGCTGTAAATGGCCCCCGATGGGGCCACATCAATACCGGCAATAACCGGTACGGACGCCCGGGGGAGCGGCCTGCGCCCGTGGAACCGAGCAATCTGGACGACTCGGAGCGTACTTTTCAGCAGGGGATGCGAGACCTGAACGAGTTGCGCCACATGGTCCAAAACGATCCGCAGGCCGCGCAAGAAGTGGCCGCCTTGGTGCGGCGAATGCAGCAGCTCGATCCGAGCCGTTTCCCGGGCAACCCGGCGATGGTGGAGCGCATGCAACGCGGATTGCTCAGCTCGGTGGACAAGTTGGAACTTGTGCTACGTCGCGAGGTCTCCTCGAGCGGAGCCCGCGCTGGAAAGGCCTCCGCCGTCCCGACGGAATACCAGGAATCCGTCGCCGATTACTACCGGCGTTTGAGCAAGAATCCCTAGCGGCCGCCGCAGCGAGTTGATTTCGCAATCGCGTCTTGCTCTGGCGGTTGGCATGGCGCGGCGGCGAGTGACCAACGAATCTGGCATTTACCGGCGGAACATCTTCTCCGAGCACCCACTTCCCCGTGGGTCAGAGATTTGTCGAGTTGGTCCAGCCCGCCTCGTTTCCGTGAAAAGCTCGCCGACCTCCTTTTCCCGCAAGATACTAGACGCCATTTTTCCGATAAGGGAACTAATCTGGGGATAACCGTCAAATGTTGATTTGCAACCAGCAGGGCCTCTATTATAAGGATTAGTGAACAGTTGCTGCAATCGGCTCTATTTTGCACAGCTCGAGCGCATGCCGATGGAGGAGAACAAGTTAAAGGCGAATCCAATAAGTCTTGTGCAATGAAAGCGTTTGGTGGACTGGCGGGACTCGAGCCTGCAGCCCCCTTGCTTGCAAATGAGATTTAAGAATGCTGTGTGGTTGTCTTTTCTTGCCTTTACCTATGTCGTGGCACACGGTTTTTGACGGTGTTTGGCAGCTTTTGTTCCGAAGTTTTTCCCGAATTTATCTCGCGCGTGACCTCCTGTTCGCGCGTAGTTTCCTGGTCCTATTTCATCATTTTAGGGACTCGCCATAAGCTGCTTTCTTGACTCGCACTCACTCTTGAAAGAATGTCTTCCCCGAAGACATCTACCACAATAAGCGCGATGCGGTTGCCGGTAATTGAACTGCCCCATGAGCTTCGCACTGCGATTCACGATTACACACGCCATCACAGCGGCGCTGACAAGGCAACTGACGCTCGAACAATCCGAGCGTATTTTGGCAGGCAAGAAAGTCCAGGGAGCTAGTCACTCCGCAAACAGAAACTGCAAATCTTCAAGCGTCAGGCTCTCGGAGAAACGCTCCTCCCCTAGCACGTCGTCCGCCAGCTGGGCCTTCTGGCGCTGCAGCTCGCGCATTTTTTCTTCAATGCTCCCGCGGATCAATAAGCGATAGGCCATCACCTTGCTCGCCTGACCGATGCGGTGGGTGCGGTCAATGGCCTGCTTCTCCACCGCCGGATTCCACCAAGGATCAAACAACACGACGTAGGAAGCGGCCGTAAGGTTCAACCCGAATCCGCCGGCCTTGAGTGAAATCAAGAACACGGCCTGGCCCTCCGCCGACTGGAACTTTTCCACGAGTTCGCCGCGATTTTCCGTCGAGCCCGCCAGATAAAAATGCGGCCACTCGTGTTTGTTGACGATCTCGCGCAGCAAATCGAGCATGGTGACGAACTGCGAAAACACCAGAACTTTGTGGCCTTCCTCCATAAGCGGTTCAAGCAGATCTTCGAGCGCGGAAACCTTGGCGGCCTCGGCCAGGCGCAACTTTGGGTCGACCAGCGCCGGGTGGCAACAAATCTGGCGCAGCCGCAGCAGCGAGGTCAGGACGTGGAAGCGTTCCTTGTTAAGTTCCGCGTTGGTTTTCAGTTGCAGAAGGAGCTGGCGGGCGCGCTTGAGTTCGGCGCGATAGAGCGTTTCCTGCTGGCCGTCTATTTCGCAGAATAAATCCTCTTCCACGCGGTCGGGCAGGTCTTTGGCCACTTGCGCCTTGGTGCGTCGCAGCAGGAAGGGCCTCACGCGCGCCGCAACCCGCCGACGCGCAAGCGGATCATTCTTGGCGCTGAAGCGGCGCAGAAAGTGCGAGCGAGTGCCGAGTGCGCCGGGCATGGCGAAACTGAGAATGCTCCACAAGTCCAGCAGCCGGTTCTCAATCGGCGTTCCGGTCAGCGTCAGGCGGTGCTCCCCCTGTAGCGCGCGGGCGGCCTGTGCAGTTTGCGAGTCGGGATTCTTGATGTATTGCGCCTCGTCCAAAATCACCGCAAGCCAGGGCAGGTCGGCAAGATTCGGCGAAAGCAAGCGCAACTGCGCGTAATTGATGATTAGCAGGTCGGCGGTCTGGCGCGCGGCGGAAAGCTCTAGGCTTGGTTCGCCGCGCCAGAGCCGGACCCGCAGGCCCGGATAAAATCGCTCCGCTTCGACGCGCCAGTTGTCCATCACCGATTTGGGACAGACCACCAGCGACGCGCCCACCGTCTCGGGCCCAGGACGGGGAAGATTTTCCCGCAGCCAGGCCAGCCACGCCAGGGTTTGCAGCGTTTTGCCGAGCCCCATGTCATCGGCCAGCACGCCCCCGAAGCGGTTCGAAGTGAGATAAGCCAGAAAATGAAAGCCCTCGGTCTGATACGGCCGCATTTCGGCACGAATCGACGCCGGCAGCGAGGGCATGACGCGCGTCTTCAGTTCGCCGACGCGCCGATGGATTTTTTCGAGGTGTTCGGGCGCGAGGAACTTCTTCGTCGCTTCATCGGCCAGCTGCAAGACGTGAAAACGTTGTGGCTCGGCGGAAAAATCATGCGGGCTGAGTCCGAGGCGGGCCAGCTGCTCATCGTCCTCGGGCGTGACATTGAATGCAAGCCGCCGCCAGCCTTTCCCGCCGAGGCGGACGTAGCCGCCGGGAGCTTTTAGCAGCAGCTTTAATTCTTCCTCCGTTAGCGTCGAGTCGCTCACGTCGAGCGCGACTTTCAGGTCAAACCAGTCTATGCTCGCCTCGTCCACCTCGAGTGACACGGTGGCGCTCACCGGCTCGTCGCGCAGTGTGGAGAGTTCCCGATCGAGCCGCACTTCGATCTCCGGTGGCAGGGAATGGAGCCAGGCGACGAGAAGTTCCGGCGTTTTCTTGGCGAGTCGCAACCTCCAACCGGTCGGATAGTCTTGCCATTTCAAATCGGCGAGAGATTCGAGCACGCGCGGGAAATGTTTTTGCGCCGTGCGGTCATAGAGGACCACGTTACCATTGCCCGAGGCGGGCGTCTTTTTCGCGCCATTTATTCGCTTTTCTCTCCAGCCGCTAGCGGTGAACGTTTCCAGGTTCATCCCGGGCGCTTGGGCGTCCACGCTTAGGAAGATCTCCTCTTTTTGCCGGCCGTGAGAAAACGATTTCAGCTCGCAGGAAATCGTGACACCCACAGGCACGGTGCGGACGCGTCGCGCGAGATGTTCGGGGAGGGGAACCGCGGCGGCATGCAAGGCGCTCAGGCCTCCCGCGGTCTCGAGCGCAGGCGCCGGTATCGTTCTGCGCGTGTCCGCGTCGAACATATCGGCGGGCGGACCGGCAAACAAACCTTCCTCGGTCAGGTAAAGCGTGGGTCGGCCGGGCAGCCTGCAAAGGATTTTCGGCGGCGGTGCTCCGCGGGCAGTCACGAGCGCGATCTCATAGTCGCCGTCCGAGTCTTTCGGCGGGCGCAAATCGATGCGCAGGGGCTCGGCCGAGCGCGCGAGCGGCCGACCGTCGGCGGTCACGACGCGGTCCGGCGCGAGAGGCATGCGCAGCAGGCGGTTCAGTGTCTGGAGCGCGGTTCCGTTCGTGTAGCGGAACAACCACCAGTTGTCGTAAGACCAGGTCCCGCAAACGGCGCTCCAAAGCGGGAAGGAATCGGGCTCCACGGCCAAGGCACCTTGGCGGAATAGATCGGCCCATTTCCCGGCCTGCGCCGGCTTAAGGTCTGCGAACGGTGCGGTCGGCTCACTGCGCCATTGCAGCCGGGCTTCCTCGGCACCGACAGCCAAGCGCAATTGCAAAACACCTGGTTCTGGATCCGGCCGGGAGCTCTCGAATCGCTGGAACCAATTCTTCCACCGCTCGATTTCCTTCTGGCGCTCCCAGGTCTTCATGGTCGGCTCGATGAGGCTGAAATCGGTGACGCCCTGCATGAATCGCGGGTAGCTCCAGTTGCGCCGCCGGAATTCCCGCGCCACGAAAAGCCAGAAGTAAAAATCGTCGGCCGGAAAAGCGGGCCAGAGAT
>QHYK01000007.1 GCA_003224085.1 Acidobacteriota bacterium
TGACGACACTCGATGGAGATGTTGCTGTTCCGCCCAAGCTCAAAAAGGAAGAATCGACCGTGCGGAAGCGCCTGCTGGAGGCGGGGTTCGAAGAAGAGTTCGTCGGAACGGAAATTCTCCTTCGGCCAGCGAGGAGCAGCGGCTCGCCCCTGTGTCACTCGTCGCGCAGCCCAAGAAGCGGCGATGGCCTCGATCTCTGTAGCTTTGAAGCAATGTTCTCGGGGCCATTGCTGGATCTCCTGGGCGCTTCCCGTCGTTCCGAGGCCAGCGGTCCTTCGCGATGACGTCGCAGAGCAGCCGGATAAGATTTCTTCGAACATGGTGTGCACCTCCTGGGGGAAGGATGACACCACTTGCGGGAACAGAATTATGTGGCCAAGTTGAGAGCCGGCGTGTTAAGGGCCAAGGGGTTAAAACTACTTGGCCACATCTTTGACTTCGCCACATTGCGCAAAATGTTGTTAACGACATTTGATGCGGGAAATCCGCACGTCCAGTGCGATGAGCGGGAAGAGGAATTCACTCGACCACAGACCTTCTGGCGCAGCCGACAAAATATCGTCAAGAGCTTGCCACTCTCCACGGGCTGCTGCCACAACTTTCGAAGCAACCGAAACCTCGAGTCCTACAAACACCGCGTGGCCGGCGCCTAATTCGGGCGAAAGCTGCCAACCGCGATCCGAGAGGCTCGGAAGTTGCCCTGCAAGCGTTCGGTAGTAGCCGATGTATGTTTTGCCCTGGAAAGGCGGCGAAGCACAGGTCCACACTGGGGCCTGGAAGGTCAGTTGCCGCGTCAGCGCGTAGCCCAGATTGAGTGCTGACGCGAAGGGCACGAGGCCAAGTTTATTGAATACTCGGGCATAGTGCAGGGCCGAACGCCTCTTCCAAGCAACGTGCTTTGCTCCTCAGAAAGGCGCTGACCTTCCGTGTTGGGATCTTCGACAAAGCTTGTGGTTCGGGTTTGGGCAGGCTGACTCTCCGTAACGAATTGGGTGGCGACGATGTAGCCTTTTGTGTTTCGAGGGACGTTCGCGGCATCTACAACCCGAATACGAGTGAATTGCGATCTCCAGCCTTTAAACGCCGCTGTACCGAATCCAATTGAAGAAAAGCGCCCCTTTGCTTCTGCGAGCAGCGGCTCCACCACTCCACGAGCGCAGAGATAATCGGGAACATCTCCTCGACAGACGCGCTCCACCCGCATGCCTCCGAACGCGGCGTGAGTCGATTTGCCAAGCACATCACTCATGTGGGCAAAGTGAGAAATTTCAAATGATCGGCGAGCATCAACCGACAAAAGGCCTGTGTTCCCATCTCTGTCGACAGGGCCCGCCGTTTCACTAAGCTAGCGTGGGCGACATGGGCGTGGAATCTGAAATCAGTTGCAGAACTAACCAATTCCAAGTATTCGAAGCGACTGGGATCAAGACTGGGAGGTAGCTGTCGAAGTAATAATGCAGGAACAGTTGTCCGAGGTTTACTTCGATTTGCTTAGCCGGTGTATCTAATTGCGGGTTCGCACGCAGACTGTGCGGAGTCGGACTTACTTTATTCAAGCGAAATTCAACCCTTCGATTCATATTCTTCCTAAAGATAATTACTTTATGAAATGAGGAGCGGGAGGGCTAATAAATTCCGACAGGTTAGGTGTTTCTTCGTTAACCTAAGGCCGACATCTTACATTACATGTATTCTCTCGGGGAGGAATCTCGGGGGCATCCAATATCGGCCGCTCCTTGACAAAGACTCCGTTCACGCGGCCTTAAGCGAAAGCGCAACCCCTTGCTCCCATTCATGGAGCATACGGTTGCCGATGTTCTCGAACTCCTGGTGGTCTTTGATGTAGGCGTGAAGTTCCGCGGAAGTGTCCTGAGTCGCGGCGGCAATGCGTTCGAGTATCTCTCTGACACGGGCAGGAGTGGCTCCCATGCGCGTCTCACCCAAGCGCTGCAATTCCTTTGTGCTCGCCCATTTTGTCGTACCGTTGAGAGTAAGCGCCATGCTGTCCTTGGGCAAATAGACGGAGGTGGTCACAAGATCATAGACGGGCGCGAGACGGGCTTCGCCCTGCACGTCTTCATAGACAATCCCGAAATTCTTCAGATGCGCGTCGCCGTTGCGCAGCGCGCAGTTGAGGGCAATTAGGGTGAACAGCTTTTCCATGTCCTCGTTGACATGCGTCGAGTTTGCGAACTGCCCGAATCGCTTCATGACCGAGGTCTCGTAGCTGCCGCGATATTTTTCATCCGTCCTGCGGCCGTTCAGCACGCAGAAATCCTCAAATCCGCGGTAGGTCCCGTCCATGCGCAGATCGAAGCGGTCTATCACCAGTGCCATGCCGTCATCGGCCAGCCGGTACGGGGGCACGTCGA
Source organism: Acidobacteriota bacterium (assembly GCA_003224085.1). Lineage (GTDB taxonomy): Bacteria > Acidobacteriota > Terriglobia > Acidiferrales > UBA7541 > Acidiferrum. The sequence goes on from QHYK01000007.1 coordinate 2,373, forward strand.
GGCCGCATTTGCGCGCAACCCCAAGACAGAAATATTCATTCGCCGCCAGCTGCGGATATTCGTTAGGCTCCCAGAACTTCACGATGTGGGTCGCGCCCTTGTAGCTTTGCGACAGGCGGTGTCCCGTATGCTCCATCTCGGCGAAGGCTTTTTCATCGCGCACGAGGATTTTGGGCTGCACGCCGCTGATTCCGGAGAAGGATGCGAATTTCTCAAGCAGGTAGCGGAACAAGTCGCCGCCGCGGCTGCGTTCCAGGATTTCGTCCACCGACTGGAAGGGAACGTCCTCGTTCAGCTGCTCCTTGTCGCCGGTGTAGCGGATGCGTCCGACCTGCGAGCGGCCGACAATGGACAGCAGGTCGAATTCGTCAAAGGTACCTGTGGCCTTCGCAAAGGCTAGGCGGAGCCGCTCCCGCAGGACGCCTTCGGGCAGGTTCATCTCGAAAATCGGAAGCAGGCCAAAGGGCACAGTCCACGACTCAAGCCTAACCGGCATTGTGACGGAGACCGCGCGCGCGGGCGCCGCGCCGGGCATATAGGCGAACGTGCTGCCGCGCTCGCCGTGGCGATCGAGCAGCCCCGCCTCAGCGGCGTCGGTCCAGACTTTGATCATCGCGATCCTCGTTCAGGAGTTCGTCCAGGGTGGGGCGGCGTGAGCTGGCGGCCTGCAGCTTCAGCTCAAGTCCGAGAGCTGCGAGCAATTTGGTGAGTTTCGAGAAGCCCAGCTCGCCGGCGCGTCCGTTTTCAAGCGCCTCAAGCGTGGCGCGGCTGATGCCCGCCTTACGGGCAAGCTCAGCCTGGCTGAGCTTCAGTTTCTTCCGGTGCTCGGCGATTTCTTGCCCTATGGAGGTCAGGTCCAACATATGCTCAATATATTAGGCAACCGTGGATTTGGCAAGTCTTTTGCCTAATATACTAGGCAATTAAACCCTCTCCGTTTGGGAGCAAGATCCAACCCACAACCTACCCACAAATCTTCATGTCTTGTGCGACTTACGGGCATTTCGACAGTCCCCGCAGTCTTGTAAGTTGTTGTAAAACCAAAAAGCGTGAGGGATAAAGGTTCGATGAGATCCGTGTGGCGCCTGCAGATTTCGCGCACCTGACGCGAGACAGCACGGTAGCGTGGAAAATCTGGGGGCAGGAACACGGCGCTTGGACAGAGATGTTCCGCGCGAACTACTGGCATTGCCGACCGCACGCCAAATCGTCTTGCTTCATAGACCACGGTCACGTCTTTCAGGTCGCGGCAGTCCGTTTGCTTCGCAATAGCGTTGCTCACATTGCTTAAGGTGATTTCTCATGGCCTGTCTGCCAGGAGAGCTATACCAAACATATTCGTCCAGCGCCGACGTTCGCAGCGCCTCGCGAATGAACGATGGCAGGCGGAATGTCATTTGAAGACGGTCAGATTTAAGGCCCATGTACCGTTGGATGGAGACGTTTGCAACAGACATGAGCACCTGCCCAAGTGTCGCCTGGTCGGGGCTTTCCCGTTGAGCGCTGTTCGCCAGCTGATCAATTTCTTCGTCGATTGTCAATTTGCGTGCTAAGGGATTTGTATTTTTCCTCATCACGCTCCAGAGAGGACCGAAACCAACCCGGCGCTAGCCGTAGGCTTTTTCTCGCCTCGGTCAGTGAGGCCGCAAGGATCGCCAGATTTTTTGCACGCATTCCCATGAGATAAGCCTTGGTGCCGTTCTCACCGAGTTTCATCGCTATTGCCAGACCAGTCGAACACGCTTCCAGAATGACTTCCGCGTTCCAGGCTGGATTGAGCCGCCTTTCGACTCAAATCGACGTGCGCGGCCGCCGCTGCTTTGACGCGACCGGACGCCCACAATGTTTCCGCGGCCGCGAATTGTTCCTCATCAGTTGGGCCCATCATGGCTTTCCAAGCTTGAGCTTTTGAATCTGAGTGCCGAGCCAGCGCCGCACAAACATCATCATGAAGAAGGGATCGTGCAGTGGAAGGCGGCTAAACCAAATGAACTTCTTCTTCGGCGAATGTGAAATGAATTGCTCGTAACAGTGGCCGCGCGTGAATCGATTCAGTTCCTCGATTCTCCATCTTGGTATTCGGATATACCCTTTGAGATTCAACCATGTCATACATAGCGCGATCTCCGGGGAAATCGGCATCGTGAGCTCGACCCCCGATTGAGCAAGACCTGGGCCGTAGAAGCGCTGCCACTGCAAATCGGGATTGAACAACGTCACCGGGTCGCCAGAGGTGATAAAACGAGCGGCGCTTCCGTCAGCACAAAGAAAGGCGAGACTCATCTGTCCCAAAATTTCGGGAATCTCAGATAAGATGCCAACGATTCCGATCTCGAAAAGTTAGACAGTTTCCGTTGCGGGCGATCCCGCGGAGGCGCTTGTGAGGTCGAGTCGTCACCGGATCCGCCATGCTGCGGATGTCACAATCCTTCTCTCTGCTATAATAGCTCTGCTATGAGCAGCAAGCCGGACTGGCTGTTGACGCACAACACCAAGTATTTTGCGCAAGCGGTCGCAAAGCGCGGACCGTGCTCCGGATCGCGGACCCCTGCGGAGTTCTTCCGAGCCCTATCCTCGTTACTGCGCTAACCGAGAGCCGGACAGCAGCATGTGATTGACTTCTATCAATCGCCGCGCGCCTCGATGCACACGGAGCCAGTTAACTCACTCCTAGCCTATAGGGTGTTTACCCGATTGTCGGCCTCAAGACCTTACCCTACAAGGGAGGCCTAGACTGAAATTTCGCTAAAGCTTAAGTGGCACGTAAGCTTGCATAGAATGACAGTTAAGCTTGGTTGACCGCGGGTGCAGCGTTACAACGCGCAGGGGCGTGTTTTTTTGATGGACACGACCGTGGGAGCCAGCCTTCTCAGAGGCCAAGAAACGAGAGTTTATTCGGCAACGGAAGAGTTGAGGTTTGTGCAAGGAGGGGTCAAATGGGCGGTAATGGAGTGGCGCAGTTTGCCTACGAGTCGCCGGATCTATTGAAAGTTCTGAACGCGGCCCGAAAGGGGAACTTTAAGGTCCGGATTCCCGCGAAGAATGCTGCAATTCCTCGGGAAGTGGCGGCAGGCTTGAACGAGGTATTTGCGGCCAATCAGAAAATGGCCCGTGAATTGGAGGAACTCCGCCGGGAACGGAAAGACCTTCTTGAGGCGCTTCAGGCATTCGAGGAGGGTGACTTTGCGGCCCGCGCTCCTGTCGGCCAATCGCGGAGTCAAGTTGTCCGCGCTCTGAACAACGTCATCGGTATGAACGAGAGGGTCGCAGGTGAATTGGAACGGGTCAGCCGGGTAGTCGGCAAGGAAGGGAAGCTTCTCGAACGAGCCTCATTGAAGAATGCCCGCGGTGCGTGGGGGACGTCCATTGCTGCGGTCAATACTCTGATCGGCGACTTGGTTCAACCAACGATTGAGGTGGCGCGCGTCATCGACGAGGTTGCGGAAGGAAACCTTTCTCGCACTATGCCGCTGGAGATCGAAGGCCGTCCGGTGAAGGGTGCTTTCCTCCAAATGGCCAACACGATCAACACGATGGTTGGTCAGCTTAAGGCCTTCGCGTCCGAGGTGACACGCGTAGCTCGCGAAGTGGGTACCGACGGGAAGCTGGGCGGTCAAGCGCAAGTAAAAGGTGTTGCGGGCGCCTGGAAGGATCTTACAGACAACGTGAATTCGATGGCCCGCAACCTGACGAATCAGGTGCGCAACATCGCTGACGTGACGACGGCGGTGGCCAAAGGGGACCTCTCGAAGAAAATCACGGTCGAGGCCAAAGGAGAAATTCGTCAGCTCAAGGACACGATCAACACCATGGTGGACCAGCTCAATGCGTTCGCCTCGGAAGTGGCTCGTGTCGCTCGCGAGGTGGGCACTCAGGGCAAGCTCGGGGGGCAAGCGGAGGTCGAAGGCGTAGCCGGGGCCTGGAAAGACCTGACCGACAATGTGAACTCGATGGCTTCGAACCTGACCAACCAAGTGCGCAACATCGCCGAGGTGACCACGGCCGTAGCCAGAGGGGACCTTTCGAAGAAGATCACTGTGGAAGTCAAAGGAGAACTCCTGCAGCTCAAACAGACCATCAACACGATGGTGGACCAGCTGAATTCGTTCGCCTCGGAAGTGACGCGCGTGGCGCGCGAGGTGGGCACCGAAGGCAAGCTGGGTGGCCAGGCGGAGGTCGAAGGCGTGGGCGGCGTCTGGAAGGATTTGACGGACAACGTGAACTCGATGGCCTCGAACCTGACCAACCAGGTCCGCAATATCGCGGAGGTGACCACGGCGGTTGCCAAGGGCGACCTCTCCAAAGAGATCACCGTGGAGGCGAAGGGTGAAATTCTAGAGCTGAAAAACACCATCAACACCATGGTGGACCAGCTGAACGCATTTGCCTCGGAGGTCACGCGCGTAGCGCGTGAGGTGGGCACAGAGGGCAAGCTCGGTGGCCAGGCTCAGGTCAAGGGCGTGGCGGGTACCTGGAAGGATTTAACGGACAACGTGAACTCGATGGCCTCGAACCTGACCAACCAGGTCCGCAACATCGCGGAGGTCACGACAGCAGTGGCACGCGGCGACCTCTCCCGAAAGATCACCGTCCGTGTGAAGGGTGAATTGCTGCAGCTCAAGCAAACGATCAACACCATGGTGGATCAGCTCAACGCTTTCGGATCAGAAGTGACGCGCGTGGCCCGCGAGGTGGGCACGGAGGGCAAGCTTGGAGGCCAAGCCAAAGTGAAAGGCGTGGCGGGCACTTGGAAGGACCTGACCGACAACGTCAACTTGATGGCCTCGAATCTCACCAACCAGGTGCGCAATATCGCCGAGGTGACCACGGCCGTGGCCAAGGGAGACCTCTCCAAGAAAATCACAGTGGAAGTGAAAGGCGAACTGCTGCAGCTCAAGGAGACCATCAACACGATGGTGGACCAGCTGAATTCCTTCGCGTCGGAAGTGACGCGCGTGGCGCGTGAAGTCGGCACGGACGGCAAACTCGGCGGCCAGGCTCAGGTGAAGGGCGTCGCAGGCGCCTGGAAAGACCTGACCGACCATGTGAACTCGATGGGCTCGAACCTAACCAACCAAGTGCGCAACATCGCGGACGTCACGACTGCGGTGGCCAAGGGTGATCTCTCTAGAAAAATCACAGTGGATGCGAAGGGCGAGATTCGCCAGCTTAAAGATACGATCAACACGATGGTGGATCAGCTTAAAGCCTTTGCTTCGGAAGTGACGCGCGTGGCTCGTGAAGTGGGTACGGAAGGAAAACTCGGCGGACAGGCGCAAGTCGAAGGCGTCGGTGGCGTCTGGAAAGATTTGACCGACAACGTCAACTTCATGGCCTCGAACCTGACAAACCAGGTGCGCAACATCGCGGACGTGACCACGGCCATCGCGCGCGGCGACCTGGCGAAGAAGATCACCGTCGAGGTGAAGGGCGAATTGCTCGAACTGAAAGAGACCATCAACGCCATGGTGGACCAACTCAACGCTTTTGCTTCCGAAGTGACGCGCGTGGCGCGCGAAGTGGGTACCGAAGGCAAACTAGGGGGGCAGGCGCAGGTAAAGGACGTAGCCGGCACTTGGAAGGACCTGACGGACAACGTAAACCAGCTCGCCGCCAACCTTACGACTCAGGTGCGCGCAATCAAAGACGTGGCCACGGCCGTGACCAAAGGCGACCTGACGCGGTCGATCGCCGTCGAGGCGCGGGGCGAGGTCGAGGTCCTTAAGGACAACATCAACGAAATGATCCGCAACCTTCGCGATACAACGCAGAAAAACGCGGAGCAGGATTGGCTCAAGACCAACCTGGCCAAGTTCAGCCGAATGCTTCAAGGGCAGCGGGACTTGCAGACTGTCGCGCAGCAGATTCTCTCTGAGCTGGCATCTCTTGTGAATGCACATCAGGGAGTTTTCTATACGTATGACGATAGAGAGAATCCCGAAGAGCCCCTGTTGCTGGTGACTTCTTATGCAGGAAGCCGCGATCTGCCAGTCCGGGTAAAGTTGGCAGAAACTCTGGTCGGTCAATGTGCGCTGGACCGCAGAAAAGTTGTGGTCGATGAGTTCCCGGAAGACGGGTGGCGTATTAACGCAGGGCTATCCGAGGCCAAACCATCTCATGCGGTCGTCCTGCCGGTACTCTTCGAGAAGCAAGTAAAAGCAGTGATCGCGCTCTCGTCCTTCAAGCCTTTCGGCGAGGTGCACCAGACATTCTTCGATCAGTTGACCGAACTATTCGGAATCGTGCTCAACACCATTGCGGCCACCATGCGCACGGAGGACCTGCTCAAACGGTCCCAGGCGCTCACCACAGAACTGCAACAGACGAACGCGGAACTCAACGAAAAGGCAGAACAGCTCCAGTTAACTTCCAAATACAAGAGCGACTTTTTAGCCAACATGTCTCACGAGCTTCGGACGCCTTTGAATAGCCTGCTGATTCTCTCGAAGATGCTGTATCAGAACGCCGAGGGCAACCTTACGCCCAAACAAGTAGAACACGCTAAAACGATTCATTTAGCAGGCAGCGACCTTTTATCCCTTATTAATGACATCCTCGATCTCTCCAAAATTGAATCTGGAACCATGTCTGTTGACGCAGCGCAAGTCCGGTTCAAAGACATCCAGGACGAGGTGGAGGCCAACTTCCGGCCCATCGCCCTCTCGAAGAAGCTGGAATTTGAAATTGAAACCGATGCAGAGCTGCCGGCTACCTTTGAAAGCGACGCGAAGCGCGTGCAGCAGGTACTCCGGAACCTGCTTTCGAATGCCATGAAGTTTACGACCGAGGGCAGCGTACAGCTTCATATCGGAGTGGCCAAACATGGGTGGACCGGGGACCATGAAATCTTGAGCCGGGCCGACAAAGTTATCTCTTTCTCGGTGAAGGACACGGGAATTGGTATTTCCCCAGCCAAATACCAGATCATCTTCGAGCCCTTCCAGCAGGCTGACACGTCGACCAGCCGAAAATACGGGGGAACTGGCTTAGGGCTTTCGATCTCCAGAGAAGTGGCCAAACTTCTCGGCGGTGAAATCAAACTCGAGAGCACACCCGGTCAGGGAAGCACTTTCACGCTTTACCTGCCCGACCGCTACGTCCCGGTAAGGGCCAAGGCTCTCAAAGAGGCGGCCTCGTCTGCCAAACAGGAAGAGACCCTTGCGGTGTCCAAACCAGCCGTCGTGGGAGAGGCCATCCTTGAGCTGCTCCCGACGGACGTCCAGGATGATCGTGAAAACCTAAAGCCCGGAGACCAAACTTTGCTTATTGTGGAGGACGATATCTCCTTTGCGAACTTGTTGCTCGAGCTTGCGCGGGAGCAGAGCCTGAAAGGCTTGCTCGTTTTTACGGGTGAGGCCGCCATCGCTATGGCGCGGAAATTCCGTCCGCAGGCCATTTGGCTGGACCTTCGGTTGCCGGATATGGAGGGTTATGCACTCCTCGACTACCTGAAGCACAATTCTGAGTTACGTCATATTCCCGTGCTGGTTCTCTCGGGGGGTGACGATCCCGAGCGCGCCCTGCGTGCCGGAGCCTTCGCTTACATGAAAAAGCCCGCGGAGAGAGAAGACCTCGTTCAGGCTCTATTAAAGGTTCAAGTCTTCCTCAGCCGACAACCGAAGAACCTGCTCATTGTGGAAGATAACGACATCCAGCGGCAGAACCTGATCGAACTGCTTGCCGGCGAAGACGTTGCTACAAAGTCAGCAGGGACAGGAGCCGAGGCCCTGGAGATGCTCAAATCGAAGCCCTTCGATTGCCTTGTCCTCGATCTGATGCTTCCGGATATGAGCGGCATCGAGCTGTTGGAAAGAATAAAGTCCGAGGTCGGACTTCTCCAGCTACCGGTTATCGTCCACACGGGAAAGGACCTTTCTGCGGAAGAGGAAGCGCATCTTTCCACGATCACTAGTGCTATTGTCGTCAAGGATGCCACATCGCCGGAGCATGTTGTGGAGGCTATTACGCTGTTTTTGCACCGTCCGGTTGCACTACTCGCAGCGCCGCTGCGCAAAATGCTGGAGAGCACCTCCGAGAAAGGGCCCGGGTTGCCTGGCAAAACGGTGTTGGTGGTGGACGACGACATGCGGAATATTTACGCTATCTCCAGCGTGCTGGAGATGAGCCAGATGAACGTGGTTTGCGCGCAAGATGGGAAGAAGGCCTTAGAGGAGATTGCTTCGAATCCAAAGATCGACTTGGTTCTCATGGACATCATGATGCCGGAAATGGACGGTTACCAAGCGCTGCGGGAGATTCGAAAGATGGAGCACTTCAATTCATTGCCGATTATAGCATTGACGGCCAAGGCTATGCCAGGAGACCGGGAGAGGTGCATTGAGGCAGGTGCTTCCGACTATATCCCTAAGCCTGTCGATCCGGCCAGACTCCTTTCGCTTCTTAGAGTGTGGCTCTATCCCAAGCAATGAAGAGGGAATCGACCGCAAGGCTCCTCAAAAAAGAGAGAAGACCAGTCGTGTGTATCATAAATAGATAGACAAAAGTTCTTCCACCTATGACGTCAATCGCCATACCGCTGCCTTGTGGCGCCAGCGCGTGCGCGCCGCCGGGACCAGATCCTGCTTGCCGGCGGCCGCCCGCAAGGCCACCTGCTGCGGCCACTTGCGCCAGATCGTCGGCGGATAAGCTTACACCGTGAATCGGCTTTGGCAATTGCACAATCTCAAGCCTCTCAAGCCGCACCTGAGCCGCACCTTCAAGTTGTCGCGCGATCCCAAGTTTATCGAGAAGTTGACCGATGTGGTGGGTTTGTACCTGAATCCGCCGCAAAAGGCGATCGTGTTATGCGTAGATGAAAAGAGTCAGATACAAGCCTTGGACCGAACCCAGCCGAGCCTGCCGCTGAAAAAGGGGCGATGCGGCACGATGACGCACGACTATAAGCGCAACGGAACGACGACCCTGTTTGCGGTGCTGAGCATGTTGGACGGCAAGGTCATTGGGCAGTGCCAGAGTCGGCACCGGCATCAGGAATTCCTCAAGTTCTTGCGCCGCCTAGACCGAGAGTTTCCCGGGGATTGGGAATTGCATCTGGTGCTGGACAACTACGGCTCCCACAAAACTCCGGAAGTACAGAAGTGGCTGAAACGCCATGGGCGCTTTGTACTGCACTTTATTCCCACCAGTTCCAGTTGGCTGAATTTAGTCGAGCGCTGGTTTCGCGAACTGACGCAAAAGGCGGTGCGGCGTGGGGCGTTTTTCAGCGTGCCGGATCTGATCGCGGCCATCGAGGCGTTCTTGGCAGGGTGGAACGAGAATCCTCGTCCCTTTGTCTGGACCGCCAAACTGGAGGAGATTCTGAAGAAGATTGAGCGTGCACGCGCAAAGTTGGAATCGATTCAACCGGGGAGCACTCAACCCCGGCGCCGACGGAAAGGCGAGGAATAAT
>QHYK01000008.1 GCA_003224085.1 Acidobacteriota bacterium
GTTGCCCGGGGTTCAAATACAACTCGTTCATGATCTCGCCTCCCGAGACGGCCGAGGTATTTTCGGAATCGCCCGGCACGTTCCTTGCATGGTCGGTTTGAGGTTCTACCATACCAGGTGCTCGAAAGGAGCAGTCTATGAAGTTTTCTAGTTCTGGGAAGGCGTTCTTCGTAATCCTAGTGGTTTGTTTGTTCATCATTGGCAACGCCTGGCCGCAGACCGGCACGACCTCCTTGCGCGGCACGGTGACTGACCCTAAGGGGGCGTCTGTGCCTGATGCGACGGTGGCGATCACCAGTCCGGATATCGGTGTTACTCTGAAGACGAAGACGGACAGGGACGGTGCGTACCAGTTTCTGGAAATCCGTCCGGCGACCTACACGCTCACAGTTACGGCGGCAGGCTTCGCGAATGTGAAGCAGTCTGGCTTGCAGCTTTTGGTGGCTACCCCGACAACGAACAACATCAGGCTTGAGCTGGCCACCGTGGCGACGACAGTGGAAGTCGCCGCCACAGCCCAACGAATCAATACGACAGATGCAACTCTCGGTAGCGCCTTCAACTCGACGCTGATTGAAGCGTTGCCTGCAGAAGGACGCGATCCCTACGGCATTCTTAGTGCGCAGCCTGGCGTTGTCACGATAGCAGACCGCGACCAAGTGGATTTGACCCAAGACAGCCGTGGCGGCGCGGTGAACGGAGCTCGCAGCGATCAGAGCAATCTTACGCTCGATGGTGTGGACAACAACGACCAGTTGAAGGGCCTCGCCTTCACAGGCGCCCTTCGCGCTACGCTTGACTCCATCGAAGAGTTCCGCGTGACTACGACAAATGCTGGCGCAGACCAGGGGCGTTCTTCAGGTGCACAGGTAGCGCTCGTTACTAAGAGCGGGACAAACAACATCCATGGAACGGGGTATGAGTACTACCGTCCCAAAAACCTTGTGGCGAATGATTGGTTCAACAAACATTCCGAGATACAAACCTGCCTGAGTAATGGGACTCCGTTGACAGATCCTAGCTGCAATAAACCGCCGTCGCTGTTGCGAAATACCTTTGGCGGGAGCTTCAGCGGTCCGATCAAGAAGGATCGATTGTTTTATTTCCTAGCCTACGAAGGGCAGCGGACTCGGGAAAATTCCCAGGTAACGCGGGAAGTCCCAAGCACCCTGCTCCGGCAGGGAATCATCGAGTACCAATGCGGTGATACCACGCAGTGTCCTGGCGGGACTCAAGTACTCCCGGGCGTGGACGCCAAAGGCAATCCCGTCAACGTCACGGTGAACGTGCCAGCTGGCTTAAATGCTCTCGGCACAACTCAGATTGCTTCCATGGACCCAAACTGCGGCGGAAACGGCACATGTCCCTGGGGACCAGGTGTGGATCCTAACGTGATAGCCACGTTGAACCAGTATCCTCAGCCGAACAGCAATCAGCTTGGTTATGGATATAATTTTCAGGCGTTCACGTTCTCTTCGCCAGCCCCGAGCAAACTCGACACGTACGTGGCCAAGTTTGACTACAACCTTACACAAAGCGCTACGCAGCGGTTGTTTGCGCGTCTCGGCCTGCAGAACGACCATTTCAATGGGGCGCAGTGGTTCCCTGGCCAACCTCCAGCCACCGTGAACACGAATAATTCGAAAGGGGTCGTAACGGGCTATACTTGGACGATCAGTCCGGCGAAGGTAAACAATCTGCACTATGGATTCATTCGGCAGGGCGTCGGGAACAACGGCTCGTCGCAGCAGCAATTTGTGTTCTTGCGCGGCCTGGCGACGCCGGTTTCAGATACGCGCTCGACGAACGTAGTCGTTCCCGTTCACAACCTCACTGATGACTTCAGCTGGACGAAGGGGAAGCACACGCTCCAGTTCGGCGGCAACTGGCGGCTAATAAACAATTTCCGAAACTCGAATGCGCAGTCCTTTAGTGATGCGATCACGAACACCGGATTCCTGCCGACCACGGGATTTGCCGGGAAAGGAACTAGCTTAGATCCCGCCGCCGCAGCAGACGGATGCACGACATGCACATGGAGTTTCCCGGCCGTGGACAGTGGTAGCCGGAACGCCTACGACTTCCCCATGGCGGCGCTTGCGGGCATCATTACCGAAGCGGACGCCGTTTATCAGCGAGATAAGAATGGTAATCCATTGGCCTCGCCCACCAGCCCGGGAGCTCTCATAAAGCGGCATTTCCGTGCTCATGAATTTGAAACCTATCTCCAAGATGCCTGGCGAATCAAATCCAACTTGACTCTCACGTACGGTGCGCGTTATTCCCTTCTTCAACCTCCTTACGAGGTGAACGGCAATCAAGTCGTGCCCGATTCCAGCCTTCACGATTTTTTCGTCAACCGGATGAAGGGCATGACTAACGGAGTCATTGACAACACGAATTTCACCATGGTCCTTGCGGGTCAGGCCAATGGTCGCAAACCTTATTGGAGTTGGGACTACAAGAATATTGCCCCACGGCTTTCGCTAGCGTGGTCGCCGGGTTACAAGGAAGGCCTGCTGGCGTCGCTCTTTGGCGGACCTGGGAAGAGCTCACTCCGGATTGGGGCGGGCGTTTACTACGACCATTTTGGTGAAGGCATTGTAAACACGTTCGACAAGAACGGTTCCTTTGGGTTGACTACGACGATTGCAGATGCACCGGCGACTGTCGGCGTAGACGATGCGCCCCGCTACACAGGCATTAGCAATATCCCAGCTTCGATTACGCCAGCCGGCCCATCGGGTCCATTCCCTGTGACACCCCCAACGGCGGACCAGTTAGGCGGCTTTGCGATTTATTGGGGGTTGGATGACAAACTGAAAACCCCCTATCCCTACGCGTTCGACATGTCGTTCAGCCGGGAACTAAAGGGAGGCTTCGTCCTCGAAGCTGCCTACGTTGGCCGGCTCGGCCGGCGCCTACTCCAGGAAAAGGACTTGATGCAGCCACTGAACCTCACCGACCCGAAGTCGAAGACTTCCTACTTCCAAGCTGCCACGCAGTTGGCAACGCTTGCTGAGGCAAATACCGACATCAGTCAGATTCCTGCTCTACCCTACTGGGAGAACCTCTTCCCGACTGCCGCTACCGCCAATGGCGGGCCGAACTTTGCCAGAATGCAGAAATTTCTTGGGTGCGCCGCGCCGAACTCCACAAACCTGTCCAATTTGACGGCCAGCCAGGCGATGTACGACTCCTATTTTTGCAATGTCCACAACGAAACAACGTCTCTATTCTTTGCGGACGTACTGGGTTTTCCAGCTTTTCCAACTGTGAACGGCGCAGATGGGGCTAATGGAAAATTCGCCTATTACCAGTCGCAGTGGGCATCGCTGTATGCATGGACGTCCGGGGGGAGGAGCAACTACAACGCTTTGCAGCTCATGCTGCGCCATAACATTACACATGGACTTTCGTGGGACTTCAACTACACTTACTCGAAATCAATCGACTTCACATCGGATGCGGAGCGCGTGAATCTCTTCGAAGGCTATGGCTTTGGTGGCGGACAAGTCATCAATGCCTTCTCACCGCAGCAGATGAGAGGCGTTTCTGACTTTGACATGACCCACCAGATTAATACGAGCTGGCTCTATGAGTTGCCATTCGGCCGTAGTAAGAAGTGGGGTTCAGGATGGAATAGCGGAGTAGACGCGATCCTGGGCGGGTGGAGTTGGTCAGGGCTGGGACGTTGGACGAGTGGCCTTCCGTTCATCATCGGGAACGGCTTTGACTTTCCAACCAACTGGGAACTCAACGGCTTTGGGGTGTTGAGCGGGACAGCGCCGAAAACCGGCGTTTACACTGATTGCGACGGTGACCCCAACATGTTTGCCGGTTTGGCAGCGAATCCAACACTATGCTCAAATTTCGCCCAGGGCGATTTTATCGCCGCTCACTGGCGCTTTCCACATCCGGGTGAGTCCGGCAGCCGCAACAACATCCGCGGTCAGGGATACTTTGGCATCGATATGGGTGTGCGGAAAACGTGGGGCTTGACGGAGCGGACGAAGCTTGCGTTTAGCTGGCAGGTGTACAATGTAACCAATTCTGTTCGATTCGACGCAGCAAATAGTGGCGTCCAGAATACTTTCCTTGACAGCGCGGGCAGCTTCGGCAAGTACTCGAACACACTCACGCGGCCGCGCGTCATGGAGTTTGCCTTGCGACTTAGTTTCTAGTCAATTTTCGCATGATCCAGAACCGGCCTTCGGTGCCTGCGGTGCTGCAGTGCAGCGCTGATGCATAGTCTGTCTACTTGCGAGATTCGAACGACTTAGAGAAATCCAAGACATTCAAGAAACGGTCGTGACGTGCGGGTTGCCCTGGACCGAGCTCGTCTACACGATCTGCGAGCATTTGCGAACCAAGGGATACACGTAGTCACCCCCAGGCGAATTGCCGTCAGGAGTGACGGAGAGGATCCTCAGGGACAGGTGTTGCACTTCCGAGCGAGAAGGCTCAGAAATTCAGACGACACAGCTTCAGAACCACAGAAATACAACTTGAAAACCCGAGCCGCCTGCGCTGCAATTATCGCTCTGCCCCTCACGATCGGTTCCGTTGACATTGAAAGGGGGTATGCTTCATCACTGGCTGCAGTGTGGCTTTCTTGACCCTGCGCGCAGGGCTCGCATACACTAAGAAATTCGCAATCAGCCGCAGAAACGGCTAGAGGCTGTTCGCGTCGCGGGTGAAATCGACCAGCGCGCGGTTGCGTACAAAAAAGGGGGATTGCTTTGCCAAAACGCACCTATCAACCGCGGCGCCGCCGCCGCGCCAAAACCCACGGATTTCGCGCGCGCATGAAGAGCGCGGGCGGCCGCAAAGTGCTTGCGGCGCGCCGCAAAAAGGGACGCCATCGGCTTACCCCCGAATAGTACGGGGAGCCCGCCAATGCCGGGCCATGCGGGCAACGCTGGGATGACCTTTCCGCGCCAGTCGCGGCTGGTGAGGCGCGGTGAATTTGATGCGGTGTACCGCGCCGGCAAGCGCCGCTCGAGTTCCCATTTCACAGTTTTCTTTCGCGCCAATGAATTGCCGCAGAGCCGCTTCGGCGTCAGCATCAAAAGGGCGGTGGGGGGCGCAGTAGTGCGCAATCGCATCCGGCGGCGCTTGCGCGAAATCGTGCGCTGCCACCGGGGGGAGATACCCGCGGGATGGGACATCGTCATACATCCGAAGGTGGCGGTTGCCAAAGCGCCGTTCGCGGCGCTGACCGCGGACTTGCTGCGGCTGCTGCAGAGTGGGGCCCAGGCAGGAAAGTGAAAGCGCAATGATGATTGGTTTGCAAAGAGAAGCGCACAGACGGAACTCTGTTCCACCAAGCCTGCCCGTGCGCATCGCGCTGCTGGCGCTGCGCTTCTACAAAACTTATTTGTCCATTCTGTTTGCGGGGAACTGCCGGTTCGTGCCTAGCTGCTCGCAATACGCCTACGAATCCATCGAGCGGTTCGGCCTGGGACGTGGCGTGTGGCTGGCACTGAAACGGTTGCTGCGTTGTCAACCGCTTTCGCACAAGTTCGGCTATGACCCGGTGCCAAAACCCGCCCTTACCCCAAAAAGTTCAGACGTAGTTGCGGGTCCTCAGACCCGTGCCTTTTCTGTTGCTCACCGGCGTACGTCCCGGGCGAACCACGGCTACGACCCTTGCGAGCCGGTCCCCAGCAATTCCCATGAGGTGCATTCTTGAGCGTCGTCCCGGGACAAAAAGACAAGTTCACGCCGGAATTGCGAATTCTTGTCGCCTCGCTTCTCTCGATGGTCGTGATCCTGCTTTGGTTAAAATATTATGGGCCCAAGCCGCCGGTTCAACCGCCGCAAGCGAACCGTCCGGCGCACACCGGTCCAGCCAATTCTGGAGCCGCTCCTGCCACTTCTTCAGCAACAACTGGTCCAAAGAGTTTGGCTGCTCCGGTAGCGCCTGCTTCCGCGGCACCCGTCAGCGTTCCGCGGAAAAGTGATTCGCAGGAACGCACAATTACCGTCGAAAACGATCTGTACCATGTGGAGATTTCGAATCAGGGAGCAGTCGTCACGAGCTGGAAGCTCAAGAAGTACGCCGATGATACCAAGCCGCCGCAGAAATGCAAGGATGGTTCCAACCCGCCGTGCGTGCTCGACGTCGTGCATCAGGAAGCGTCACAGCAAACCGGATGGCCCTTTGCGCTTATCCTCGACAACGAAGAACTGCAAAACGCTGCCAACGGGGCGCGCTACCAAGTTTCGACACCGGCAAGCACTCTGAACGCCCCTGCGGACGTGGAATTCTCCTGGAGCGACGGCCACCTCGAAGTCACCAAACGCCTCCATTTCGATCACAGCTACGTTGTTCGCGTCGAAACCTCCGTCAAATTAAACGGCAGCCCGATCAAAGCGGGGCTCGGCTGGCTTGGCGGATTTGGAGACTTAACAGTAGCGAATCCCGCGCCCATCGAAACGGTAACCGTCTATTACAGCGAGGGGGGAAGAATCACGAATTATCCGCACAAGAAACTGGAGAACATCGACAAGTGGCCGCCTGGCTTGTGGCAAGGCGGAAAAGATTTTGTCGGCATCGAAGACCGCTACTTTGCCGCCGCGTTTCTCCCGCCGAACGGCGCTGCGCCGGGAACGCTCGAGACGCGCTACTGGAAAGCTTGGCACAGCGTGCAGGTCAACGGGCAAGACACTCCCGAGCCCGTTCCCGACCTAGCTGTCTCTTCGTCCGCTATCCCGGCGGCAGTGCGCGTGTACGTCGGCCCGAAGGATTACGACGACCTGAAAAAAATGAATCCGCCGCTGCACGCGCTGGTGAATTTTGGCTGGCTCGAGTTTGTCGCAGATCCCCTCTTCCACGGCTTGAAGTGGCTGCATAACTACATTCCAAACTGGGGATGGTCCATCGTGGTCCTCACGCTCGTCTTGAATATGCTGCTTTTCCCGCTCCGCATCTCCGGCTATAAGACGACCATGAAAATGCAGCGCGTGGCGCCGGAAATCAAGGCCATCCAGGACCGCTACAAAAAGTACAAGATAAACGATCCGAAAAAAGCCGAGATGAACAAAGAAATCATGGCCATTTACAGCCGCGAGGGCATCAATCCCGTGGGCGGCTGCGTGCCGCAGCTTTTGCAGTTTCCGATTTGGTTTGGGCTGTACCGCGCGCTGCAGGGCACCATCGAACTCCGCCACGCGCCGTGGTTCGGCTGGATTCGCGATTTGTCCGCAAAGGATCCTTATTATATTCTGCCTTTGCTGATGGGCCTGTCGATGTATCTGGTTTCAAAAATGACGCCCATGACTGCCACCGACCCGCAGCAGCAGGCCATGATGAAAGTCATGCCCATTGGCATGGCGGCCATGTTTATGGTTATTCCCTATCCGAGCGGCCTGGCGGTGTATATTCTCACCAGCAGCGTGGTGGGAATTGTGCAGCAATGGTACTTGAACCGGACGCATCCGCTTCCGGCTCCGGGCAAGCCCGCACGCGGGAAGAACGGGAAGAAGTCATAGCACGCAGCCGGAAAGAGTTTCTCGAAGTGTCATTCGAAAGCTGTAGCTCAGCCCCTACTTGCGGCAGGCAAGCGTAGGCCTGAGAATCTGCTTCCCGAGGGTGGTTCAGCTCCCCATGCCCCAGGAACTCATGCGCGACGGAAAGCTCGACCGGCAAGCCACCGCCGAAGCCCTGCGAACTTTTCTGGAAGACCTCGTTCGCGCTTCCGGCCTCGAACTGAAAGTGACCGTCCGCGCTGTTTCCGCGGACGGCACTGCTCCCGAAGGCCAAGCGGAAGTGCTGGCCGACCTCGACGGCCGCGACAAGGAAATCCTCCTCGAACGCGGCGCGGACGTTTTGAAGGCATTCGAACACCTGGCTTTCAAGGCCCTGCGCCTGGAACCGGCGTACCACGAGAAAATTCACATCGATAGCGGCGGCTACCGGGCGCTGCGTTTCGAAGAACTAAAAATGACCGCGCGCGTCGCCGCCGAACGCGTGCAGCAAACCAAGCAGCCCTTCCGCCTGAATCCCATGTCCTCGCGCGAGCGCCGCATCGTGCATCTCGCGCTCAAAGACATGCCGGGCGTTCGCACGGAAAGCGACGGCATGGGCGAAGACCGCCAGGTGGTCATCCACCCGGCGGACGCGAAATCTTCACATTATTGATTCTCGCATAATACAGTGACAATATACCCAAAATAGAGACCCGCATGTTTCAGAAAGGAAGAAGACAGTGGGCTAGGAACGGCGGACTCGCGCCATGCCACCACGGATCGCCGCGCCCGCTTCCGCAAGGTCTTCGGCGCAGCGATTGGCCAGCTCCTGACCCTTGCGGTTTCCCCAAAGCGTCTCCACCGGATTGAGCTCCGGCGCGTAGCCGGGCAATCTTCCCACCGCCAGCCAGTCCCGCTGGCGGAGTAAGTACTCCTTCATGATCCGGCTTTTGTGAGCCGGTAACCCGTCCCACACCAGAATGGCCTTCCTGCCCCGCAAGTGCCGGTGGAGATGTTGCAGAAAACGGATCAGGCTTTCCGAGTTGTAACTGCCGGATCGGGTTTGAAAAAGCAAACGGCTACGACGGCCGTCCCAGCGATAGCCGATCGCCGCACACACCGACATCTTCGACCAGTTGAAAGCGTGGATCAGGACCGGGGTTTGCCCCTTCGTGGCCCAGGTCCTACGGATGGAGGGGCGTTGCGAGACCCCGCTCTCGTCCTGGAAGAGGATCCAAGCCTTCCGGCGACGAGCGTTTTTTTTACCGCTGGCCATCGTTGGGTCAGCCACCGCTGCACTTTCTGGGGGTGGCGTTCGCGCGCTTGTTTGCTCGGCCTTGGCAGGCTCCAGTCCATCGCTCCCAGAATCTTCCACACATGGCCGGGGTGATAGTGAACCCCCGTCACCTGCTCGATCACCCGAGCCACCCGGGGCAGGGTCCATAAATCTGTGCCAAAACCGTGCGTCCGAGCACCCTGCCGCAGCACCTTCTCGACGTGCCGCAATTGTTGGCGGTTCAGCTTGGGTTTGCGCCCCGCTCGGCCCTCGCCGCGTAGCGCCCGGGCGCCGCCTCGCCGCCATTCCGCATACCACCGACTGACACTCTGGCGACTCACCTTCAGCTCGCGAGCGATCGCCGCCAGAATCTTTTTACCCGCAGCGAACCAACGTCCCGCCTGTTTGCGACGCTGCTCCATTTGCTGGAAATCCCGCCGAGAACCAATAGGCTTGCGCATGCTTCCAACCTAGACGATCACGCCTCCTTTGTCACTGTATTAAGCGAGATTCAGTAATCCTCGCCGGTCCTGTCGCTCAAGCTTTCAAGCCTGAGGAATCTGTTCTTGTTTTTCCTTCTCCGTGAACTCTGTGTCCTCTGCTATCACTGCGTCAATTCTTTTTCATTTTTCTCTGTCGCCGCTTTGTCGCCTGGCGGCAGCCTATCGCGTGGCCCAACCTTGCGAGAGCAAGTTGCCACTGGCGTCGAAACGAACCCGATACGTAAACAAGGACGGCCGGTCGCGCCGGATTTGCGCAAAACGCACATCGCGGATTTCCACGATAGCCTGGTTTCCTTCCTTGTGGAAACCCGTCACCGGAAATCGCGCGAACCACAAAAACTTTTGCACTTCCGGCAAACGCATCGCCGCTTCGATGTAGGAATTCGGCGACGCATCAGGATAATAACGATGTTCGCGCGCCAGCAATTCCGCGTCGCTGGCTGCCTTGTTGCTCAAGTCCATTCGCAATTCATAAACGCCCCGTTCGGTGCGCACCAATCCATCCCAATGCCAAAGCGAAGGAGGCAGCGGCAGCGCGCCGATGGATTCCACCTGCAAATGATCGAGCTGCGCGAACTTTTCAATGCGCGCGAGCGCCGCGCGATGTGCAAAAAACGTGAGCGCAGCGTAGACCAGCGACGCGCCAAATCCCGCGCGGTTCCATGCGCTATAGGAGACTCTCAAGCCCCCTTGCCGAATCGCCGGCAAAAGAAATACGCACGCGAGCAAAATCATCGCCAGCAAAGTGGTTCGGTTCGAAACAGGCGCTTCCGCCGCTTCGGCCATGCGTGCAATCAGCAACGGCACGGGCAGGAACACGACGCACAAGCCCGCGCCGCGGCGCAGCGTTTTCTCCGGCTGCGAATAAGCCCAGGCGAGCAGTTGCGGCAGCAGCAAGATGGCGCTCAGCGTGAAATCAATGATAAAGATAAGGTCCCACGCGGGGCGCGACCATTCCAACGGCGACCAGATCATCGTTCCAAACGAGGTCACCAGGTCGAGCAAAATGTGGCTTAAGATCCCGGCTCCATAGATAAGGCTCAGTGCCCCAAACGAAGGCGCCTCCCACTTTCGCCAGTTGCAGAACCCGCGTGTAATCCAGGCGAGCAGCAGCGCCCATAGAGGAAGCATCACCAGCGAATGCGTGATGCTGCGGTGCCACGTGACCACGAGCAGCTTATCGTGCGAAAGAATGTCGCGAAGAACATCCGAGTCCGGGAAAACTGCGCCCAGCATCAGCGCCCACGTAACCATACTCGCCCGGCTCGGGATGTAGCGGCCGCCTCCGGACGCGGGCCGCATCATTTCTAGCGGCGGGTCTTCAGACCCGTGCTTTTCTCTTTGTGGCAAATTCCTCGGCTCTTCGGCGTCCTTGTTCTTTTCTTTTTCCGTCGCGCTCCGACCGCGCGGGCCAAACATATCCTCCCCTCGAAACAATGCCTTGGCGATGAGCGTTCCCGCGATGCCGTGCGTGATGGTGTCCATGGCTCAACGATTTGTCATCCCGGCCCTCAGGCGGTGGTTTTCCACAGCCTGAGGCGGAGGGATCTGCTTTTTGATTTTCTGATTCTTTCTCATTGCACGGAAATCAGCGGTTTGCCTTTGGGAATGGCCACGCCGATGCGACGTGCGGAAACGCCGTGGCGGTCGAGAGCGGCGAGTGCATCATTCCCTAACTCCGGCGCGACGGCAATCAGCAAACCGCCCGAGGTTTGCGGATCCATAAGCAAATCCCTAAACTCCTGCGGAACGCTTTCTGCAAATCCTACGCAATCGCCAAGAAACTCGCGGTTGTTTTTCAGCCCTCCTGGAAGGAAGCCCTCGCGCGCAGCTTGCTCCGCTCCCGCCAAATAAGGGATCGCCGTATGATCGATTTGCAGCGAGACCGTCTCGATCCCTCTTGCGCGATCTCCCAGCGCCATTTCCCGCGCGTGGCCGAGCAAACCGAATCCCGTCACGTCCGTGACCGCATGTACAGGCCGCACCGACCCAGCCTTCTCCTGCAATTCCAGAAGAGCTTCGGCAGCGGAGCGATTCAGTTCCGACATCGAAGCCACGGCCGCCGCTAGATCAGCCGGCGCCGCTGCATCTTTCTTTAAGGCTGTCGAAAGCACGCCCGTCCCGAGCGCTTTCGTCAGCAGCAAAACGTCGCCCGTCTGCGCGCCCACGTTTCGCCAAACGTGCTCGGGATGAATCAAGCCCGTCACCGCGTAGCCAAATTGAATGTCATCGTTGCGAATCGAGTGCCCGCCGATGACGCTGCACTTCGCTTCTGCCATTTTCGAGAGACCGCCGCGCAGAATCTGCTCGAGAATTTCCGGATCGCCCTTTTCCGGAAATCCCACAATGGTCAGCGCCGAAATCGGCTTGCCACCCATCGCGTAAATGTCGCTCAGCGAATTGGCCGCGGCGATCTGCCCGAACGTTTTCGGATCATCGACGATCGGCGTGAAGAAATCCACCGTTTGCACCAGCGCCATTTCCTCGCCGAGTTTGTACACCCCGGCGTCGTCGTTGGTTTCGAATCCAACGAGCACGTTCGGATCATTGGCTCGCGGCAAGCCGCGCAAAACGGAGTCCAGCAAACTGGGACTC
>QHYK01000095.1 GCA_003224085.1 Acidobacteriota bacterium
TGAACATAGCTGAGGCCTTCATCGGGCGTGGTGGCGGGGCCGTTCGAGGCTTTTGTGGTCGAAGAAAACCACCGCTCGTTGATCCCGCCTCGGTGCGCGCCGAAGGCGTACAGATCGTCAGGATGAAGTTTTAGCCGGCGTCCGGGAATCATGAAACTACGCGGCACCCAGCACGGCTCCAACCGGAGCACACCCTTGCCTGCGTTGACAGCTCCCTGAACAGTCGTTCGATTCAGCATTCTCGGTAATCTCCTAGCCGCTCATTTTGCGGTGTGGCAAAACGTTAGCCTGCAGCGATTCGGCTCCTCAGTGCTCTAATCCGATCCCAAAGGAATAGAGGACGTTATCGTGATCCGTAAAAAACGCGTGACTGTCGCCTACGGAAACACCGGACAGATCCGCGTAGCTAGGGATCTCATCCTTGCTGGAATAGAGTTCCGCCCCGGTCGCGGCATTCAGTACAAACAGCTTGGCGTGAGTTGAGGGGTTGCCGCCGGACAGAGCGATCACAACGCCATTGGCGATCCGTGGCGGCGCTGGATTCACCATGTCCTCGGAGACCCATACGGGGTTGAGAGCGAACTTGCCATCGATTTCGGCGATTTTGAATGCCACGACCCCACCGTGCGTAGTGGGACCATTCAGCTTGACGGCGCTGTCATTCAGGGTGATGCCGGTAGAGATAGAGGCGAATGCCCAGAATGTGCCTTCCTTATCCTGCCAAATTGCGAACCCATCCCAGTCGTGCTTTTCGCCAGCCTTGGCGACGGGAGGCGTTTCGAACAGCGGGGTGTGGTGATCCGCGCCGCCCAGCGACGCGGCGTCCAGAAGGGCTAGACTCCCATCTTTTCCGGGGGCCACCACCAACTGCTTTTCCTTGTACGTGAAAGTCGCTGGAGAAACGCTCTCGTAGCTGGCCATTCCGCCGGCGGGAGTGTACCAGTCCGCAATTTTCATGTCTTTAGCGACCGAGACCACGCTGCCGGCATAGACGCCGGAATTTGAATCCGAGGTTCCGGCGCCGGTGACGACAATCGAGTTGCCGTCGGGTGTGATTGCCGGACCGGTGAGCGCGAGAGGACGGACCTGCCGGGATGGATAGCTCGCGACCGTGTAGTCGGGTGAAGCCAAGTTGATCGCCCACAGACCGTTGGGCACGCCGCCACAGCCGTGGCCGGTTGCGGTGTAGATCATTTTGTCTTCGAAGTTCAAGCCGAACGGGCTTGCGTCCGCGGCCGGGAGAAATTTCACGGGAGGCGCGAAATCAGCGCCGGTGGTCATCACCTGCTCGTGGAGCATACCGTCCGGGGTCAACACGTAGATGCCCTTCAACCTGAAGTATCCTCCTCCCGGCGCGACGCCGAGGCGGCGCTCATTGGGCGCCGCCGGGGGTGCCTCAGGTGGCCTCGCAGTACCTGGAACGCGCCGCCGCCGGGCGTTGAAATTGATTACCATCGGCGGCTCCATCAGTATCGGCAGGCTGGAGACGGCGCATCCCGGCGCAGGCCTGGAGGATGACTTGAACTCCTTCGTCCAAACCATCGAACCCAACTCCGAGTCCACGGCGTAGAGGGTGTCCGCGGAACTCCAATACACGATGTCTTTGAAGCCCTGAGCATTGATCAGGCGGCCTGCCAGTAGCGGCTCGCTGAAGGACCGCGCCTCCTTCGACGGTTGCCCGAGCTTGATCTTCCACAGGAATTTGAACTTGGCGCCGGTGTTCTCCGGGGTGAGGTCTATTTCGCCCTTTTGCCAGCCAGTCTGTCCCGCGTCTGCACCGGTCAATCTCCAGTCGCCGCTCTGTTCCTGAGCAACGGCCGCAGCGGCAAAAAGAAAGCCCCCGGCACAACACGCCCCGATTGTCCACCCTAAGATTTTTTTCTTCACGTCCACAATCCCCAATCCGTTTCCGCTAAACCGCCAGACGAACGCATGCTGAATCTATTTCAGTCCGAAGCAATAGATCGTTCCGTCGAATGTGCCGAACATGACCTTGTCGTCGGCGACAGATGGGCCCGCCTGGTGAAGGAACGACGTGACCTGCTCGCCACTCGAGTAGAGTTCCTTGCCGGTCATGGCATCCAGCGCATACAGCTTCGCGGGAACGGAGTGATTGACCCGTTCCTCCGCGCTGAACAGTCCGCCCACCGCATCGTTGGCCTGCATGGTGTATTCGCCGGCCGCCAGGACGAACACTACGCCGTTGACAATAATGGGAGGCTCGGAAGTGAGCATGTCTCGCGATTGCCAGGCTGGAACGAGTTGCGTCCTGCCGTCCTTTTCCTCCAGCTTGAAGGCAACGACTCCGCCGTTCGGCGTTGATCCGTAGGACTTCGGAAATTTCACCGCAGTTTCACCACCGGTCGGACCCAGTACCCAACGTGTGCCCTTTTTGTCTTCCCAACTGGCGAGGCTCCCCCAGGTACCTTCCTTCTGAAAATTCACGTTCTTGTTGGAGATGAGTTCGCTGCGGAATAAGGGTGTCAGGTGATCGGCGCCGCCCAAGGACTCGCTGTCGAGGACGAAATAGCGGCCTTCCTTGCCGGAAGCGACGATGAGCTCCCGCCCTTTGTAGGGAAAAACCACGGGTGTGACGTTCATGTCCAGGTCTCGCCGCGAGAGCCAGACGTGATTACTGGGTGAGTAATAGTCCTTGAGGGTTAACTGGTCATTCGAAAATGTGAACGCCTCGACGCTCGTGGAGAGCTTTCCGGCGGCGGCATCGTAGGGACCATCGCCGGACTCAAAGTAGATCGTTCCATCCGAGCCTACCGCGGGTCCGGCCGTGCCCCACAAGCCCGCCTGGGGCGGGGTGGACACGGTAACCTTCCGGTTGTCGAGATTGACAGCGTAGAGGGCATTGGGCACGCCGCCGCAACCCTGACCGGTGACCGTGTAGAGCACGTTCTTGACCAGGTTCAGTCCGTAAGGTTTGCCGTAGGGCAAGGGAAGGACCTGAATCGGCGGGTCGGTATCGCTGCCGGTGGACAGGTCCATGATGCGCAGGTAACCATCGCTGGTGAGCACATATAAGCGCCTGGCAGGCGCGTCCATCGGAGAGACCACCGGAGTGGCAGTCAGTGCGTTGGTGCAGATAAAGCCGGCGCCTTCGCCTGGCTCCTGCGGCTTCTCGGATGACCACTTCAGCTTGGTCTGCCAGATTACTTTCCCGGTTTCCGCATCAAGGGCGAAAACGTCGTTCGACGCTCCCGCGAGAATGGCGACGGTTCGGGCGCCGTCCGCAGTCTTTACGCCGGAAACGATCAATGGTTCCCGGAACGACTGCATCCCCATTGTTTTGCTCTCAACTCTTGTTTTCCAGAGCAGTTGCAGCTTGCGCGCGTTTTTCGTGGTGATCTTCGACTCGCCGCGCTGCCAGGCGTCACGCGCCGCGTCCGCGCTGCTGGTGAGCCACTCGGCAGTAGATTGGCCGTACGCCGGGCTTAGCACCACTAGCGCACATCCGACAAGACAAATCGCCCGCAAGACCCTCAAGCCGTGCGTGCTGCTCAAACCGCTATGGAGAGACATGAAGCTGACACCCTCCGGTAGAAGACTGCGCTCTCTGAAATCCGGGAGTGGCTCCCGCTTGCTGACTCAAACGAGAGTGGCGCTCACCTGCCACCGCCTGGTAAGGATGTGCTCCTCAGAATCGGGGAATGAGACGGCTCATTCGCGAGCAGAATACTAGTCGCCGCGTTCGACATCTGTCAATGAAATGCGGCCCGGATTTCGAGAGGTTTATGTTCCTTGGGAGTGATACTCGGAAGTATGATCACCCAAGAAATCTGCTCGCTCAGGACAGCAGGAAGAGACTTGCTTCTATGCCGTGTTTGCCCGTTTCGTTTCTGTGCTGCCTGCTCTTTTTGATGGCGATCGCCACAGGCTGTTCCCCAAATTCCAGGAAAAACTGCGCCGCCGGAGCAAGTGCAAGAGGCTGCCGCTCCCGCGTATCAGGTTGATCCGCTCACGGCCGGATCTATCTCGGGAATATTCGGGAATGATTCGCTATATCGGCAAAAGGCCCTTGCCGAAGAAAATTGACATGAGCGGAGATCCCGCGTGCGTCGAAGCCCATCACGGAAACGCGTTGGATGAGTCTTTGGTTGTGTCATCCAGGGGCGGGTTGGCTAACGCCTTCGTATATGTGAAATCCGGGCTGGAGGGAAAAACCTTTGCGACGCCCTCAACGCCGGTTGCGATTGATCAGAATGGGTGCTGGTTCAGGCCGCGCGTTCTTGGTATTCAGACGAACCAGGCCCTGCAGATTTACGAAATCCGATCCGGTCACGCACAGTATTCACCCATGGCGCAGATCAACCGGGAGTGGAACCATAATCAGGGAGCGGGAGAGCCGCCGCTTGCCCGAAAGTTCGCCGGCCGGAGGTCATGATCCACGTGAAGTGCAATATTCATAGCTGGATGCGGGCTTTCATCGGTGTCGTGGATAATCCTTGTTTCGCCGTGTCCGGCGAAGACGGCTGCTGCCGCATCGGAAACCTGCCGCCCGGCACCTACACCGTCGCGATATGCAAGAAAAACTGGGAATGCAGGAGCACCAGGTAACGGTGGCTCCGCATCGAACACGCAGGCGGACGTTAAGTTCAAGGGGACGAATTGATGCGCAAGAGATTTTTCATATTGCTGGTATTTGGTGTTTGCCTGGCTCTGGCAGGCTGCAACTCCGCGAAACCGCCGGCCAGCCCTGCTCCGGAGACCGCTGCCGAATCTTCGGCTCCTCGGATTTACGTGACCAACGAAGTGTCGGGCGATCTCAGCGTGATTGACTCCGGCACCCGCAAGGTCATCGCTACGGTTCCGCTGGGTAAACGCCCGCGTGGGATTCACGCCAGCCCCGACCAAAAGACTTTGTACGTTGCGTTGAGCGGTTCGCCGATGGCTGGCCCTGATGTGGACGAAAGCACGCTGCCGCCGCCCGACAAGAGCGCAGACGGTATCGGAGTTTTCAGTGTGGCGCAGAACAAGATGATTCGCGTTCTGCCCGGAGGGTCAGATCCGGAGAACTTTGATGTCAGCAAAGACGGCAAACAGCTTTTAATTTCGAATGAAGACACGTCGGCGGTGAGCATCGTTGACATCGCCTCGGGGACGGTGCTGAAGACGATCAAGATAGGCGGTCAGCCCGAAGGAGTTCGGGTCGCCCCGGATGGAAAGCGGGTGTTTATTACGTCTGAAGAGGATGGCACCATCGCCGTGCTCGATCTCGCGGCGGGCCACATTATCTCCACCTTCAAGGTTGGGCATCGTCCGCGCTCGATCGCATTCATGCCTGACGGTTCTCGTGCCTACGTCAACGCCGAAAATGACGGGACGGTCGTTCTGGTGGACGCCGTGAAGTTCAAGACGTTGAAGACGATCCCTCTCGGTAAACCCGGCGTGATCAAACCGATGGCTGTGCTGCTTTCACCCGACGCGACCAGGCTGTATGTCAGCACGGGCCGCGGGCAGCAGGTCTTCACGGTTGACACGGCGACTCAGACCGTTCTCGGTTCGGTGACAGTGGGTAAGCGTCCGTGGGGCATCGCTCTCTCGCCGGACGCGAAGACTCTCTACTCGGCCAACGGGCCGTCGAATAACATTTCGGTAGTGAATCTTGCCGACAACACAGTGGCCGCAACGATTCCAGCCGGGACTGGGCCATGGGGCGTAATTGTTTTGCCGCGATAGCCATTGCGGCAACCGACATGAAAATTGAGACGTCTCAAAAAGTTGTGCCTGCGGGAACTCCGATCGGTATATAGTTCCTGACGGCCTTGAGATCACATTCGGCCCCCCAAAGGCCACACCCGAGGTTGAATCATGGAGAGCGCACCCAGAAGTCAACGAATCGCGAGCTGGGCCGTCGTTCCGCTTGCCATCCTTGCATGCACCATCGGTGCAATCGTCCACGCCGGTCAAACCGCCCCAGCCTCGGCACGGAATATCAAATTGCCCAACGCGCACCCGGGAAGCCTATACGCCCTAACCCTGGCGGTGAAGGACCTCACGCAACTACAGGGGACCGACTCCGTCAAAGTCACGGTGAACGACGCGCAGGGAGAAGTCACGTCCAAGTGGTTGCACCCCGCAGACCTCGATTTCTATCTGACGCTGCAGCCGCGGGCCGCGGGACCGGTGACGGTCAACCTGACCTCAGCTTCCGGAACGCAGACTCCGGAGATTAGCGCGACCCTCAGCAAGATTCTCCAGGGTACAGCTGCCCTGCCACGCGGTGTAGCTGACTTTAAGCGGGGCCTCATCGCTGCGGCGCCCAACGGTTCGTGGCAAAACGCCCAGCCGTTCGAACTGGGCCAGACCATATTCGGCAGCGATGACGAGCGCCCCTACGCTCCATCGAAGAGTGAAGATGGATACGCAGCGATGGTTAAGGGGTTCCAGTGGTTCCGGTTCACCTTCCACGAGGCGCAACCGCGGCTGGTTTACTTCTTGTTGAATGTGACGGATCGCGACGTGCCTTTCGACGTCGACATCTTCCGGGCGGGCCAGGACGCCGACGGACAGGCGGATGTGGTCCCATTCAACGACGGACAGTTTGTTTATCAGGTCGAGGCGACCCAGAATTATCCCGGCCTCTACAAGTTCCGCACCCGCATTCTTCAGCCGGGGCAGGAATATTACGTGCGGGTGGCGGCGAATCACCCGGCTTATCAGTTGCACACGTATCAATATCCCGTGCCGCCGAATAAAGATCCACACGATGCGGTGCGCGCAGGCATGGACTTCCTGGTCAACATGGGCGACTCCTGGCTCTCCAATACACCCCGCCGGGGAGCGATCGCCCTGCGCACTAGCATGCAGCACTCCGAAACCCAGCTCTGCATCGCCTGCCATCCGTCGCAGTTCACAACACGAGGCTATTTGAAAGCAGTGGAGAAGGGATACGCCCCGACGCAGCGCGCAAGTCTCGAGTTTTTAACCGATCGCATCTACAACAACGCCCGACCCTTATACGGAGAACCCAACACCAACTGGGTGCGTATCATCTACAGCGCCCGCACCGTATCGAGCCGTCTGCCCCTCATCGCTCATGCTTTTGAGCAGAACGTCACTCACGACAAACCGCGAAAGAACTTCGATCTGCCGTACGCGGAGTTTTTGAAGATCCACTACAAGGGCGTGACTGTCATGCCGGGCGACGAAGCCGACGGCTGCGAACCTGATGTGAGCCCATTCGAGATTGCGCAACAGAGCTGGCATACCTTCGACCTCGAGTACAACGAGACCCACAACCAGGAGTGGCTCGCCGAGCGCGATCATGTGGAGCAACTGGCGTTGCCCTACGAACCGAAGAATATGATCGATCTGAATTGGAAGATCATGTTTCTTTCGGAAGTCAACCGCGAAAAATATGCCGCGCAGATTAACACCCTGATTGACAAGCTTTACGAGTATGAGACGCCCGAAGGTGGATGGCCGTATCCGTTCGACAAGACAGCCAAGACGGCAGACTTTATCTCATACAACGCGGTATTGGCCTTAGCTGAAGCCGGGCACAGACCCGAAACCGACGAACACCTCGACCGTGCGGTGAAAGCGCTGCTGGCGGCGCAACGGCCGGAGGGCAGTTGGGAAGGTGATCCGGTCTACCAGGGCTTCAACACGCCATTTAGGGCCACGCAGTTTGCTGTGATGGCGCTGTCAACCTTGTACCCCGGCACCACCAAGGCAAAAAACTGGGATGCCGCGTACCCCCCGCCTCCCACGACTCTCGCCAAGAATGACCTGCCACTGCTTCTGCAACAGCTCGACCAGTTCTGGGATCTGGCGCCGGAGCCGGTGTTGGTCCAGATTCGCAACGTGCTGGCGGAAAGCGATCAACCGTTAGCCCGCGAAGCTGCGGCGCGCGCGCTGGGACACATGGCTGATCCGGGTGCTATGCAGGTGCTGATCAAGGGCCTCGGCGATCCCACCAAGATGGTGCAGACCAGTTCGGCGTATGCGCTTCGCATGGTGCTCTCGCGCCGGCAGGAGGCTGCGCCGGCAGGACGCAAACTGCTGGCTGCGGCGCTGGCTTCGCCCAACGCGCGCACTCGTTGGGGAGCTGCCCGACTCTTCAATCAGCATTTCCGGGATTTGACGAGCGATCCGGAGCTTCTGGCCGCCCTGGAGCGGGATCTCAACGATCCGGTGCCCTACGTTCGTTTCGAGGCCGCTGGAGGAGTATGGCGCTGGTACTACTGGCAGGTGGACCAGCAATCGGTGCGCCGCGGAACGCTGGAAGCACTCGCCACTCGATTGAACACGGAGACCGATCCGATGGTCCGCCGCGGGTTGCAGGAGAGCGTGTACAACCTGCTGGATGAAAACACCGGGTACCTCTCCGCCTGGGTGCGGGCGAGTTCCAAGGACGAAGACAAAGACCGCATCAACGCTGGCTATGAAGCGGCGGTGCGCGACCAGGCGCAAGTACTGGCTAGAGTGCTGCGCGAGGGGACGCCTCTCGGGCGTGAGGGAATCCTGAACGCGTTGTGGGACTTCCATATTCGTCACTACGCGCTGCCGGAACTGAAGGCAGATACAGTCTCGATCGGCCTGCCGGCGGTTCTGACCAAGTACGTGACAGGAGTGCCCGACCTGCACCGCCCAGGCTACGAGTATCCGCCGTATCGCGAGACCGTTGACTTCAAGTACGACGTGCGTAACGGCTTCTTTCAAACGCGCATCGGCAACGACAGCGATCTGATTCACTTCTTCAAGAGTTCTGGGCCGGAGTTGGAAGACGCTCTGCTGGCGTGCCTCAAAGACGCCAATGACTCGATGAAGATCGAGGTTCTGAAGGCAGGAAGCACGCTCAGTGAAGCAGGCGACGCGCGGTTCACCCTCGCTGCACTGAATCTGTCGGAAGACTCGAACAACGAGGTGCGGCAGACCGTCCGCTACGTGTACGAAGGCGGCCAGCGCGGAACCCTGAACCTCGACACGCCGGAAGCGCCCGATCCGCACCTGGTGAGCAAGGTGGTGGAGATCCTGCAACACGGAAGCCCTGACAGCCAGGCCGTGGTGCTTCCACTGCTCGGAGCGTTGCCGGAAAACTCCGTCTGGGAAAAGCAGACGGATGTGCAGGACGCTTTGCGGTCAATGCTCGAAGCGAAGCCGCGGCCGGCAAACTACGCGCAGGTGCTGGAAGCCGCTTCTTCGTTCAAGAGCCTGATGCACGAACCGGGTCTCCAGGAACAGGTACTGGCGGGGCTGCATTCCTTCAACGCCGATGTGCGGCGTGCTGCTGTACGCGTTTCGTTCGAACATTTTCTCGGAGACCCCCAAACCGAGTCAGCTGTGAAAACCGCGTTTGCAGGTCTAAACGCTTCGGCTCTCGCCATTCTTTTGGAGGAGGCAGGCAATCCGCAATTCTTGAAGAGGCGTCTTGGAGTTGCAGGAGGGGCAGTCTCGCAGGACCAGGACTACCTAAACCGGCATACCGCCGCTTTGAAGATCAAGGAACCGCTGGAATATCCGCTGGTGGTGGACACGGTGATGGCCGCCCTGTTGAACCCCGACGCCAACATCAGCGCCGCGGCGCTGGATACGCTGCGTAAAGTGAAGGGCGTGGAGCAGAGACCCGATTTCCGTGCCGCGATGGAGAAGCTGAAGACTTCCAGCAATCCGCGTCTCAAGCTCATCTGCACCAGCGTGCTGCAAGGAAAGCACCTGAGCGAAGCGTTGAAGGACGTGCAACCCGGCTCCGTGCTCGACTTCCGCTACTTTGTCACCAAGATCGAACCCATCCTGGCCAAACCCGGCGCGGACGGCAAAGCCTGCGTGTTCTGCCATGCCAGCCACGTGATCTTCAAGCTGGCGCCACCCAATGCCGAGGGCGTCTTCTCGGATCAGGACAGCAAAGAAAATTACCGCTACGCGATGCGCGTGGTGGACATCACCAACCCGGACCAGAGTCTGATGCTGATCAAACCCACCCGGCCTACCGACAGCGCCGGCAACGTAGGTGATTACCTGGCGACGCACAACGGCGGCCAGCGCTGGCACGGAAACGAATCCAGCGACCAATACCGGACCATTCTCGAGTGGATCCGCGGTGGCCGCCTGGAAGACGCGAGTCTGCAAAAATAGAAAATCGTTGAGCCGCATCAACCCTGGTGTTCGCGATGAGTGCGTTCTGGAAAGGCAGGGATTGCTGGGGCAGCGTCCATGTGGCACGCCACCGCGGCCTGGAGCACGTTCACCTTGGGTGATAGCGCGGTCAGCGCGACTAATTTGAGCAACTCTCTTCTTTCCATATTTCTCCTCGGACCCTTAAACGCAGCGTCGTCCGTGCGACTCTGCGAACATACTCATCTCGTCGAGACGTCTTACGAGGTCTTTAAAGCCCTCCTCTTCTTCGGTGGTTGTAGCACGGGCTGTAAACATGATCGGTGGCGCCATCCTGGTTAAAAGGCTTCTTCCCCTGGAGTTCATCCAGAGACATACTCACCGAATTTCCCAGGTGACCGTGCAGATAGTGGCCGACCGCGCCGCTGGCCCCCGTCACGAGCGGCATTCTCGCCGAGACCGGTGCCGGCGTTGGCGGTGTCACCAAAAACCTGAAGCGCCACACAGAGAAAGCGGAGTAGAGTCGCGGCCGGCGCCGGTACAATAACGCGGCATACGGGTCCTGTCGGGCTTTTCTTGAGGGAAGTGAGGGAAGTGGAATTTCTTGACAGCAAACTTGGGAGGGCTATATGCTGCGCCACCAGTCGAGGTCAGGGAGGCTGTTGGGAGTCAAATGATGAAGCGCAACGCAATATGGAGATGGGGGCTCGCGAGCGCTCTGTTTGTCTGGATGGGCCAAACGCACATAGCCTACTCGCAAGCCATCACGGGCGATATTCTGGGTACAGTGAAGGACACCACAGGAGCCGTGATCCCGGGAGCAAACGTCACGCTGACGCAAGTGGGGACGGGTCTTACTTTACGCTCTGCGACGACGGACTCGAGTGGCGACTACCTCTTGGCGCAGTTGAAGCCGGGCCATTATCGCATTGACGCTTCGAAGCAGGGCTTCCGAAGCACCACGGTTTCGGATATTGAGCTTCTGGTGGGTCAGAGGCCGCGGGTTGACATTACACTGAACCTCGGCTCGATCGCTCAGGCCGTAGAGGTGCACGCGGGTGGCGTGCAGTTGCTGGAGACGCAGACGTCCTCGATGGGGCAAGTCGTGAGTGAGACAGCGGTAGAAAATTTGCCGCTCATCGATCGCAATTTCATGAACTTAGTGACGTTGGCGGCCGGCGTTGCGCCGATTGGCACAGGCAATTCGCCAGCCTCGTTCTGGACAGGGGCGGGCAGCGGTCAAGTCACGACGAGCGTGGCAGGGACGAGAGAGTCAAATGAGAGCTTTATCGTTGACGGCATCGAATCGCGCAATGCGCGATTTGGCAGTGCCAACCTGCGCCCGTCTCTCGATGCCGTTCAGGAAGTCAAGGTGCAGACCAATAGCTTCTCGGCTGAATATGGCCGCTCCTCGGCGGTAATCAACACGACGCTCCGATCAGGGACAAACAGTTTGCACGGGAGCGTTTATGAATTACTTCAGAATACCGTGCTCAACGCCAACGACTTCTTCTCCAATCTGACTCACCAGCCGCGGCCTGCATTTCAACATAACGATTTCGGCTTCAGCGTTGGCGGTCCGATTGTTTTGCCGGTCCTTTATAACGGCCACGACAAGACGTTCTTTTTCTTTAACTACGAGGGCATCCGGGAGCGTTCCGGTGGGAATTTCACCGCCCTTGTTCCGAGCCGCGCCCAGCTAGCAGGCAATCTGGCCGACAATTCGGCGGGGACGGGAATTTTCCCCACGTCCTCGTCTTTCTGCCAGGCTAACCCAACATCGATAAGTTGCGCGAATGCCATTGACCCAACGACCGGCCAGCCTTTCTCCGGAAATGTTATCCCTGCCAGTCGCCTGGACCTCGTCGCTCAGAAATGGCTTCAGTTTATCCCCGCGCCCAATCTTCCGAGCCCACCCCTTTCGACGACCACGGGTCGGGCCCTATTTAACTACTCGGTTTTCAAAAAAGGCTATAACGACATGAATCAAGTCAACGTCCGGATCGATCATTCGTTGACTTCCAAGGATCAGATTTGGGGCAGCTTTACGCACGATGACCGGCCCCGCTTCAATCCCTCGGCAATGCCCTTGCAAGGGACAATATTTCCCTTGAACGATTATCTCGGGACCATCACCGAGACACACACCTTTTCGCCCACAGTGGTGAATGAAGCGCGCTTCGGCTACAACCGGGGTAGGACATTCCTGGTGTCGGAAGGGGCTTTGGGATCCAACTACGCCCTGAGTGTCTTCGGGTTCCAGAATACGTCTTCCAACCCGTTCGATTTCGGTGTTCCAGACGCAGGCATTGCGGGGTTCAAATCCCCGGGTTCGTTTTCGGAGTCTATCGGGGCACTCGACGAAGATTTCCAATGGGTGGATAACCTCAGCGTCATGCGCGGAAACCACGGCATTAAATTGGGAATTAACTATATCCATGAGAAATTTTTTCAAATTACTGACTTTTCCGGTATCCCAAGCTTTAGCTTTAGCGGCCGCTTTACACAGATTCCCTTCGGCTTGGGGGATTTTCTGTTGGGCGATCCTCAGTCTGCCACCGCTTCCGTAGGGGACTCTTCGCAGCATTTGCGGTCGAATTACTATGCCGGCTTCCTGGAAGACGATTGGCGCGTCCGGCCCAACCTGACGCTGAATCTGGGACTGCGATATGAGTACGGACAACCCCCTTATGACATCCAAAACAAAACGGCGTGGTTCGATCCCGCTGTGCAGCAGGTTGTTTATTCGCGCAGCGGCCAAGTGCGGAACGGCATCGTCGATCCGGACTGGAACAACGTCGCTCCGCGCTTCGGCCTCGCTTACACGCCCTCTTTTTCCAAGAACACGGTCATTCGGGGTGCGTTTGGCATCTTCTATGCCACAGACAATTGGAACGAGCTGCAGTTCCTGGTGATTGCCCCAGACTTCTTCAAGACCCAAACGCTGAATTCCAATCCAACGACCCCCACTATTTCCCTCGGGAATGTCTTTCCTGCCGGCACGCTCGGTGGCGGAACAACAGTTCCCTTTAGCGTTGATAAACGGAATCGCACGCCCTACGTGCAGGAGTGGAACTTCGACGTCCAGCATACCTTTGCCCATGACTGGGTCCTGGACGTCGGCTACATCGGCGATGTAGGTCAAAAGCTTCCTCAGCGACGCAATGAAGACCCGCCAAGCTTCGATCCCACAGGCACCATCCCCATTAGCCAGCGTGTACCTTATCCGCAATTCAGTTGGATACTTTTGACTTACAA
Source organism: Acidobacteriota bacterium (assembly GCA_003224085.1). Taxonomy (GTDB): domain Bacteria; phylum Acidobacteriota; class Terriglobia; order Acidiferrales; family UBA7541; genus Acidiferrum. The sequence goes on from QHYK01000095.1 coordinate 13,327, forward strand.
TGGCGGCTGGTCAAGTTACAACGGGCTGACAACGCGCGTTGAAAAGCGCATTTCAAATGGGTTTTACTTTCTCGGTTCCTATACGTACAGTCGCGCAATCGACCTCGGTGGCACGGACGACTTTTCAGCATCTCAGTGCTGTTTCAAGGTGCTCGACAAGGGCAATTCCGACTACGATGTTCGCCACCGCGCGGTGTCCAGCTACGTCTATGAGTTGCCCTTTGGCCATGGCAAACGATTCCTTGGCAACGCCTCGGCACCACTAAACAAACTCATCGGAGGATGGCAAGCGAACGGCATCACGACGTTCTCCACGGGGCAGTACAAGACGCCCACACTTCCGCAGGACTGGCAGAACTTCGGAGCCTTCAGTACGTCGCGGCCCAATAAGGTCGGCAACCCCTACCCGAGCAACCAAGCTTATACGAACTGGCTTAACATCAACGCCTACGTTTTCCCCGGGTGCCCTAGTTTCCAACCGTGCGCACCGGGACTTCACCTCCAGGGCAATGCGGGGCGGAACAGCCTAGAGATGCCCGGCATCAATAACTGGGACATCGGCCTTCTGAAGGACACATCCATTACTGAGCGGCTGAAAACACAGTTTCGCGCGGAGTTCTTCAATGCCTGGAACCATACCCAGTTTGGCGACGCAGCTACCTCGCTTTCCCCGGGTTCCTTCGGCGTGATCAGCAGTCTCCGAGTGCCCGCAAGACGGATGCAGTTCGCCGTTAGAATTCTTTGGTAACACTCCTCGAGCTGGTTTCACGGAAGGCGACGCCGGACATTGCGAACTTGACTTTCGATTTTCAAGGCCCCGGGGTGCCGAACATCATCAAGGCATAATTCCAAGGGGGCGTTCGTCAGCGCGGCTTTCACCACTCGACGGAAACACACGGTACAACCAAGAGGAATATGCGCGGTGCGGTGCGCGTTCCCTTCCACGAAGAGTTCGCCTGATGCTTCAGTGTGCTCATACGGCCCCCTTCTGGCGGGAGGCAGACGGTGGATCGCAGAACGTTCCTGGAGGGAGAGCACTCGTGTCGCAGCGCGCTTTCGCACGCGAGGACAGGGTCATAGAACGTCCTGGAACTCCCAAAGTTTGCCCAGGATTAGGCAAAGATTTTAATCTTTGTGGAAGTATTGGCCAGCATCTCTTGCTCATTTACCGGAACTATCAGCAGCCAGAACAAGCGGGATATTTGCTGACTCCCAAGTGAAACGTTCAGGCTCGTCAGGCGATCGCCGCTCCTCAGGGAAAGACATGTCGAAGGTGGCCAGAGGCGTGCCTCAGCTCAATTCAGATATCGCCAGGGCCCGAAATCCATTGACGATGGGAAAGCTGTTCGGCGTTCGAGAAACAACCGCTCCACCGATGACGCTCGCTTTGCCCAGTGTCTTTCGCATGAAATCTAGATTCACGACGTCGCTTTCGGCGGGCAATTCGGTCCACTTCGCTTCAAAGAGTTCCAATCGCCCGCCGACATCGACTACGAAGTCCACTTCACGCGTACGATCACGCCAAAAGAACAAACTTCCTGCGCGTCCCGCTCGGCGTTCGCGGCTACGCAACTGGGCGAAGACAAATGTTTCCCAGATCGCGCCCACCGCCGGTGATTGGTGAAGGGCATCTTCAGAACCAATATTCAACAAAGCACAGAGCAGTCCGGTGTCGGCCAGATAGAGCTTCGGACTCTTCACGATGGACTTTGTGCGGTTCGAGAACCACGGCTCGAGTAGCACTACCTGCCCCGAGGCCTCCAGGGTCGACAGCCAATGATTCGCTGTGGAAGGGGCAATACCCACATCACGTGCCAGATCAGCCTTGTTCAGCAAGTTGGCAGAGCGCAGGGCGCAGGCACGCAAAAACCGCTCAAAGTCCCTGAGATTGCCGACGTTGGCCAATGATCGAACGTCGCGCTGGAGATAGGTTGCAAGATAGGAGTTGTAAAAGGTCGTGTGGTCGATGTCTGCGTTGGCGTGTAGTTCCGGAAAACCGCCGCGAACGATGGCCGCCTCTAGCTTCGTTTGCGGCAGGGCGGCCCGAATCTCGGCCAGCGAAAGGGTCTCTAGTTCAAGGATGTCCGCCCGTCCAGCCAAGGATTCCGAGACGCTCTTCATTAAGGTGAATTTTTGTGAGCCTGTGAGCAGGAACTGCCCGTTGCTTGCGCGGCTGGCGTCCACGGCTACTTTGAGATGCCGGAATAAGCCTGGTGCGTATTGCACCTCATCAATGATTGCCGGGGCGGGATGGCGGCGAAGAAAATTATCGGGTTCCTTCTCGGCCTGTTCCGCTTCGGTCGGGAGATCCAGCGAGACAAACGCGTAATTAGGAAACAGCCGCAGAAGGGTAGAGGTCTTTCCGGTCTGACGAGCCCCTGTGAGCACTATGACCGGACGCGTTCGTGCCGATCGCTGCAGTTTGGGCTCTACATCGCGTGTAATCCACATGGTTATAAAATGCGATAAAATCGAATATATCGCAAGCCCAGTGAGAAGAGCCATTGCCGGAAAGGTGGGTCCTGGTTAAAGACCGATGCACCAGTGCGTTTAGTCCGTGGGTTACATTCGCGACTTACAGGATTCACCTGATTGACGGCTTACTCCGCAACCTATTATAGGGGCTGCGGTGTGTTGGTTTGTTCCTCCGTCAGGCTGTCGAGGCGGCTTGAGCGTAAGTAGCGATCGCCTAGCCGATGAGGTTAATGCTGGGCTGGGCTTAGCCTTTTGTTTCGAGCGTGGTGTTTGGGGTCACGGATTTTAAGTGCTACAAAAGCGAGGTCGCCATGAAAAAACGGACCTTGACGTTCCTCCTACTCACTCTGCTCTCCTCCCCCGTAGTCTTCGCCCAAAGTTATCGGGGCCAGATTCAGGGTCAGGTCACAGACCAAAGCGGTGCTGTCGTTGCGGGCGCGAATGTAACGCTGCGCAACGTCAACACCGGCATACAGACCACGCGGCCTTCGAGCAGTGCCGGAGTGTATCTCTTCGAGTTGCTCGATCCCGGCGTTTACACCATTACGATCGAGGCGGCAGGATTCCGCAAATTCATCCAAGAAAACATTATTCTTCAGGCCAGCAACACCATCACGGTGAATGCGACCCTTCGGCCCGGTGAAGTGCAGCAAAGCATCACGGTGACGGAAACTCCAGCGACTGTTCAGCTCACCACCAGCAGTCAGAACATCACTCTAAATTCCACCCTCGCAACCGAAACACCTCGCTACGACCGCAACCCGTTCAAGCTGACGCTGCTCGCTCCCGAGGCCATCAATACGCGCGGCGAAATGTTGCCCTTCCTCTCGTGGTCTGCCAACAGCGTGGATTTGGGCGGAGGAACGAACCTGAAGAACGATATTCAGGTTGACGGCAGCCCGGTGGGGCTGGGCCACAAGTTTAGCTACCCTCCCAACATGGACGCTGTAGAGTCGGTGAACGTTTCCCAGAACAGTACGGACGCTGAATTTGGCCACAGCGCCGGTGGCGAGATTACCTTGACGACCAAGTCTGGCAGCAATGCGTGGCACGGCTCGACGTATTACTTGGGACGCTATCCCTGGCTGAACGCGATCGCCAACAGGACCACACTAGGCACCAATTCGACGCGCCAAAACATGATCGGGGGCACGCTGGGCAACCCCATCTTCAAAAACAAACTCTTCAACTTCGTGTCCATCGAATATTGGAAAGTAGGAGTGCCAGGAAGCTTTGTGACGACTGTGCCCACGGCTGCAGAACGAAGCGGCGACTTCTCCCACACCTACAACGTCGATGGGAGCCTAAGGACGGTATACGACCCGTGGACCACCACCACGGATCCAAACACCGGTACCGTCACGCGCCAACCTTTTTCCGGGAACATTATTCCGGCCAATCGCCTCGACCCCCTTGCCGTCCAGCTGATGAACGCGATGTGGGCCCCGAACAATCCTGGGGACAACATTACCGGCGTGAATAATTTTAAGAAGAGCTACACGGATGCCTGGAACTACTGGAACTGGTCTGACCGCGTGGATTACAACATCACTGATAAGTGGAAGTTATGGGGCCGTGCCAGCGGTTACCATACGACCGACATCTATTCGAACCCGACGCCGAATAATTCCGACCTGTACGTGCCCACTGGCACCTACCGCACAGCGCAACAATATGCGGGGGATGTCGTTTGGACGGTGAATCCAAAAACGATCGTGGACTTTCAAGCCAGTTACCACAACGTGGTAGACGCCTATGTTTCCACTCCCATGCCAGCGCCGGGCTGGGCCTCGCTCTGGCCCAATAATTCTTGGTACGTGCCCTATCAGCAGGCTTCAACTTTCGTGCCCATCTACTTTCCGGATTTCAGTGTTGGCGGTAACACTTTCGGGGGACGCGGTTTCTACTGGAACCAGAGGCCTGAGGGCGAGGATTTTAGCGCCAAGTATTCTCATCAGTTGGGCTCGAGCTTCCTGAAGGCCGGTCTCCAGTGGCACCATGCTTATGGCCCCGTCTACGTGTCAAACACCTCCGTTTTCAATTTTCCCTCGGACACCACCGCAAATTCGTACATAAGTCCAGATACCAAACATACTGGAGACCCGTTCGGCACCTTCCTGCTAGGCGCGCTCGACGGTTCTTCTGAGATGATCGGAGGGCCAGCTCCGGACCCGCACACCACCAGTTACGGCTTCTGGGTTCAGTACGATTGGCGAGTGAACAACAGGCTCACCCTGAACTTCGGTTTACGCGACGAGTACGAAAAACCCTGGTCTGATCCGAACCACACGCTTTCTCGCGGCCTAGACTTGTCTCAGCCTACGCCCGCAATGCAAGCGAACCCGCCGCAGATGCCCGCGCAGGCCCTGCAATTTGTGGGTAACAATTTCTATCGCTGGTACGGGATGTGGCAGTGGACCGACAACAACCATCCGGGAATGTGGGATCCGCCCCTCTTTGCGCTGGCGCCGCGTGCAGGTTTGGCCTTGCGCATCAATGACAAAACGGCTTTCCGCTTCGGGTATGCGCGTTTTGTCATCCCGACCGAGTTCAATTTCACAGCGGCTCCGCTGCTTGGCTTCGAGGATATCAACTTCCTGGAACCTCCCTTCTACGGCATGACGAGTTATCAAAATACTGCGCCGCTGCTTCAGGGGGTGCCGCAGGAGACCATCTCGAATCCCTATCCGGCTAGCAATCCCCTCGTGCCCATCTCAGGTACAGCCGCTGGACCGGACGTGGGACGAGGCAATCCGAGCGGCCTCCTTTGGTACCCGCACAATTTTCAGAAGGCCTGGAATGACCGCTTCAATTTCAATTTCCAGCGCCAGTTGCCTGGGCAGATTCTGGCTTCCGCTACTTGGTTCATGAACCTTGGTCGTCAACACTACACGAGGGAATTGAACGCCATTGACCCGCGCTTGCAAGAGCAGTATCAAACTGCGCTCAGCGTGACGGTTCCCAATCCTTTTCACAATTATCTAAATCCCATTGTATTCCCGGGGCCTTTGCGGAACCAACCCACCGTGTCTTTGGGCTCGCTGCTGGTACCCTATCCGCAGTACGGCCCGCTCTTCGAGATCGGCGATTGTTGCGCACTCGAGCATTACAACCAAATCCAGATTCAGTTGCAGAAGCCTTTCAGCCGCGGGCTTAACTTCCTTTTTGGCTATGTCTATACGCGGGAGCGCCAGCAGATTAACAACTTCAACGATGCCACTTACTATTTCAACCAATTCCAATGGCAGGACAGCAACCAGCCGCACCACCGCCTCAGCGCGGCAGGTACTTATGAATTTCCCTTTGGGCGAGGTCACCGCTTTCTGAACTCCTCTAGGGCCGATGCCATCGCGGGCGGATGGAGATTCACGCCTGTATGGCAATACATCTCCGGCGACTTTCCCCGGTTTGGGAATATGATCGTGTCCGGCAACCCTTGCATTTCAAACCCCACGCCGCAGCATTGGTTCAATACGGCCGTATTTCAACAGATACCTAAAGACACATACGTGCTGCGCCAGAATCCTTTGCAATTCTCGTGTTTGACCGGCCCCCATTTCTGGAATCTGGACGCCAGTTTGGCAAAAGAATTCCACATCACCGAGCGATTCAACGGCCAGCTCAAGGTGACCGCTTACAATGCTCTCAACAATCTCAACCGAGGCGACCCCGACACGAATGTTAACTCCTCGACGTTCGGCGAAGCCCTGTATCAAGGCTCGCCAGGAGGCGCTTTCGGCGGGCAGGGGGCCTACGAATACGTCAGCGGCCGTCAGGTCGAGTTAGGATTCAAGATCTTTTGGTAAGCCCGCAGCGCCGTCGCCGTTTGCCCACGACATGAAAAATCGTCTGCTTTTTGTGTGAGAATCAATCTAGCAAGACGCCCAGCTCACGAGCAGTTACGGATGGACAGTGTGGACAGGCGCAGCTTTTTGGGCTTGTTGGCTTGGCCAGTCCTTGGCGTTAGCGGTCAGCAAAGGGCGACGAGCAGCCAGGGAATGTCATCTCGCGGCGTCCCACCGAGCCCCCGCGGTAAGCCTTCGGGGATTCCCTTCCATGCCCGCTTTACGGACATAGCCGATCGGGCCGGATTGAAAGAACCTGTGGTGAGCGGCCACACGAACCGTGCCGATTACATCATTGAGTCCATGACCGGCGGCGCCGCGTTTTTCGACTACGACAACGATGGATGGCTCGATGCTCTGATACTTTCAGGGTCCCGGCAAGACGATCCGCCGGCAACAGCAACATATCGCCTCTACAAGAATAACCGAGACGGCACTTTTTCCGATGTCACAGAAAAAGCAGGACTGTTCCACACAGGGTTCGCCTACGGCGTCACGGTGGGAGACTATAACAACGATGGCTTCGAAGACTTGTTCATCACTTATTGGGGCCAGAACGCGCTCTATCGCAACAACGGAAATGGAACTTTCACGGATGTCACGAAGGAAGCCGGGCTGCTCAGCGCCCAGCCGCGCTTCGGAACCGGCTGCGCGTTTCTTGATTACGACCGGGATGGCCACCTCGACCTTTTTGTATCAAACTACGTGAAATTCGACATTTCAGTGCCTCGTCCCGGGGAACCGGGCAGTTGCCACTACCAAGGTGTCCCTGTGTTTTGTGGACCACGCGGACTGCCTTACGGGCACCACAGTCTCTATCACAACAATGGCGACGGCACCTTCACGGATGTCACTGCTTCATCCGGCATCGGCAAAGCGGAGGGAGGCTACGGCCTGACGGTAGTCTCCGCCGATTTTGACAATGACGGTTGGCCCGATATCTATGTGGCCTGCGATTCCACGCCGAGTTTGCTGTTCCGCAACAATCATGATGGAACGTTCAGCGAACAGGGTCTCGAGCGGGGCGTGGCTCTCAGCAACGACGGGATGGAGCAGGCTGGCATGGGCGTGGCGGTCGGCGATTTCATGCTGAATGGTTGCCTCGACATCATCAAGACGCACTTTTCGGAAGATACATTGGGCGTATATCGGAATGATGGCAGCGGTATCTTCTGGGACGTCTCGCGCAACGCGGGGTTAGCCGTCGAAACCCGCTACGTCGAATGGGGCGTCGGTCTCGTGGACCTCGACAACGATGGCAAACCCGATATTTTCGCCGTTACGGGCGGCGTCTACCCCGAACTACGCGACGGCTACAAGACGCCTCGCGTCATTTTTCGCAACCTGGGCAAGGGGCAATTCGAGCAGGTGCTCGGCCAGGGGCCGGCTGTGGATGCCCCGCATGCCAGTCGTGGCTGTGCTTTCGGCGACTTCGATAACGACGGCGACGTGGACATCCTCATTGTGAATCAGAATGAGCCGCCCTCGCTGCTTCGCAACGACGTGACGGGTGGCAACCACTGGATCAAAATCAAATTGGTCGGTACCAAGTCAAATCGCAGCGCCATTGGCGCTTGCGTTATAGCGAGGTACGGAGACAATGTACAAGCACAGGAGGTCTTGAGCCAGTCGTCGTACCTCTCCGCGAACGATAGCCGGCTGCACTTCGGGCTCGGCCCGGCGACCACAGTAAACCTCGAGATTCGCTGGCCGTCGGGGCAAAGCGAAAAATTGACCGCGGTCGCGGCCGATCAACTCGTTTTCGTGACGGAGGGTTCGGGAATTACGGAAAAGCGGAAGCTGGCGGCATCATGATGCTGCGGGTCCTATCTTCACTGTTTTGCTCCTCGCTGCTTTGCGCTTCTCTGCTGTTTGCGCAGCAACCTCGGTTGGAACATGCCTGGGACTTGCTGGCTAAGGGCCAGCGCTCGGAAGCCGTTCATTTCCTGCACGACTTGATCAAGGCCAATCCCCGCGATGCCAACGCGCATCTGCTGTTGGGAAGCGTGCTCATGGAGCAGGGAGAACGTTCCGAATCGATTGCCCAACTCACCGAGGCTGTTCGATTGCTTCCGAATTCCGCGCGGGCGCAGAATGCGCTCGGCGAGGCCTTCAGCAAGTTTGGTGATTTGGACGCCGCGCGCAAAGCGTTCGAAAAGGCTGCGGAGCTTGACCCGCGCTACGCGCCCGCGCAAGTGAACCTCGGCCGAGCGCTCGTCGAGTCCGGCCAGTTCTCGCAAGCGTCCCCCCACCTTGATCGTGCCATCCAGCTCCTGGGACAGCGCCCGGACGCGGCTTATCCGCACTATCTTCGCGCGAAAATATATAGCGAGGGCCGTCAAGTCGAAAGGGCCGCCGCGGAATTGCGGCGGGCCATATCGTTGCAGCCTGACTTCGCTGAGGCGTGGTCCGATCTCGGAAGCGCGCGAAAGATTTTGTTGGACGACGCCGGGGCGCTCGCGGCTTTTGAAAAAGCTGTGCGCTTTGCGCCCAATGACCCCGTTGCCCGAGAGCGCCTCGGTTCGGAACTTCTCAGCCAAGGGAACGCGCAAGAGGCCGTACCACATTTAGAAGAAGCTGTGCGTCTCGATGGGCAAAACCAAACGGCGCTGTATAACCTGCAACGCGCCCTCCTCATTGACGGTCATTCCGAAGAAGCCGCAACTATAAAGATGAAACTCACCGCATTGTTACGCGAAAAAGATCAAGCCGATCAGCGCGCCGTGTTGGCCATCCAACTGAACAATCAAGGCGCCGCCCTCGAGAAAGCCGGCAAACTGCCGGAGGCTCTTGAAAAGTATCAGACGGCGACGCAACTCGACCCGGATCACATTGGGATACGCTTAAACCTTGCGGCCGCCCTGCTTCGACTCGGTCAATGGAGCCAAGGCATCGCCGAATTGCGCGAGGTCTTGCGCCGCGACCCCGAGAACCCGGACGCAAAGAAAGCTCTAGATCAAGCCCTCGCCCAAGGGCCTTCCAAAGCTCCTTGGTAGACGGCGCTAATCACTATAGAGAAAGAGCGGTGGCTTGCGCTGGTCGCAATAAGGACGGATCGGGCATTCTTATAGGTGCGGTTCTTGTTCCACCAAATGCCACCGCTGCAACTGCTGTCCCAGCCGGTGGTCATGTCCGCAAAGATCCGTTCCGCCATGTTCAGGTACTGAGCACTGTTCGTTTCGTCGTAGGCCGCGATCCAAGCGAGCGCCCACCAGCCCTCATCGTCGTAATAGTTGTTGAGGAATCCTCCGCCGCCGCCCCTTCTGCAACAAGAGCTCGAACTCTGTCGAGACACGAGCGCGCCGAAACTCATAGGGAAAAGCCGGCGGGCCCCTCACTCACAAGGGAGCGTCCGCGGCTCCACTGCTTCAGAGTGGATGTGGTGGCGCATGAATTGGAATCACCTCCCGCCGATTCCGCCGATAGAAGCGAAAGTCGCTGTCCACGGTGATAACAACGTGCCGGGGATAGAGTTCGCTCATTCGTATCAAACAGAGATCGGCCAGATCTGGACTGCGGTCACCGTAGCGCCGGGCGAGTTCTGCCAGCGGCGGGATGTTGCGATTGCAGTCAAAGGCCAAGCGCAGCATCTCATCCTGCAGCAGAGCGAGGACGTAGGAACTGGATTCAAGTTGAAAGGCAGCTTCAGCCAAAACCGCTTCGCATGTCAGCAAGGGTTCGGTGATTCGCTTTGCCACATCGACGGCCCAAACATGGTGCTGGTCGTTCCGTCTGGCGAATGCCACGATGAACCCGGTATCTGCAATGCCTCTCATGAGCGGGAAAATCCCTTGCGAGAAGAAACATCCGGCGGCCCGCCGGTGATCGCTCCCGCATGGCGAAGGAAAGGCTGTTTTCCTCCCTTGGCCTTGGCAGTTTCCAGTTGCTCACGAATGAGGCGCCCGACGGGGATACCCGTGCGGCGCGAAGTCTCTTTCAGCCAATCAACAAGCTCATCTGTAAGACGAATTGTGAGTGTATGACTCATATGTGAGGATTGTAACACGTGCGACAAAATTTGAAAAAGAGCTGCTCTGGTTCAAACTGTTTGGTCGGCCCGGTTGACTCTTTTCTCGGGGTTATCTGCCATCATGTTCCTACTGTTGCTGGTTCTCTTCTGGGAGCACAATCAGTCCGCCTACAAGCGTCGGTATTCTCAGTGGGAAGGCTCGTTCCTCTGCCAACGCTGTGGCACTTTAACGGAGCAGGAATTTTAGCGCTCCGAAATCAGCAACCTGGGCAAGCCTCATTACTACCGCTCGGTGGACGTCAATTTATCGTGGCGCCCTCGATTACGTTATCCGAGCCCGAAGAGGAATCCAGCCCACGACCTGCGCCGCCCCACTCGCGATATCTCCATTTCCTCGATCACCGGATGGCAGCCCCTCGATCTAATCAGTCCCTGTTTGCGCTTGATCGGGGCGAGGGTGTTGTATATAATTGTTATACACATGAAAGCCTGGATGGAATGCACCGGGTTTGAATGGGACGACGGCAACAGCGCTAAGAACTGGGAAAAACATGGAGTTGCAGATTTTGAGGCTGAAGAGATTTTCTTCAATCGCCCATTCATCGTGCGGCACGATGCCGCCCATTCGTCGGACGAGGAAAACCGCTGGCGTGCTTTCGGTCGGACCGACAAGGGCCGGTACTTATTCGTTGCCTTCACCGTACGACGCACGCTAATCCGAGTGATCTCAGCGCGCGTGATGACACGCCGAGAGCGGAGGTTTTATGAGAGCTACGAAAAGAGTGAAGAAGCTTAAACCGCTTCCGGTTTTCAAGTCGGAGGAAGAAGAAAGAGAGTTTTGGGCTACCCATGATTCCATGGACTATGTCGATTGGTCGAAGGCCGAACGTGTTGTATTTCCTAACCTAAAGCCCACCGCTAGAACGATTTCGTTGCGGCTGCCGGAGACTATGATTGGAAATTTGAAACTGCTTGCCAACAAACGCGATGTTCCGTACCAATCGCTCCTCAAGACATTTCTCGCCGACCGGCTAAAACAGGAAATGCGTTGACGTAGTCCTCGACGACCCACGATTGAGCTATGGCGCGAACCACCGTTCGTCGCCGAGATGCCCGCGGAAATGGCAGACGTAGAGTACTTTAAGTCTAGTTTTCCGAAGAGCACTTCTGGCTGGCCTTCTCCGATGGCTTCCGATTGGGTGGCGAGTTCTCTCGGCCCCGATGCTCGTGGGATAGGATACATGCTGCGCGTAGGAAACTTGAGTATCCCACTCGTGAGCGGTTTGCTCGGCGCTTTCTTACGTTGCTGAAACAGATGCCTTAACCGAGGAAGAGGATTTTCAAGGCATGGGGCTATTCGTCCGATGTGTATTCTTGGGGTTACCGGTTGGAAGAGGCAGCGCGAGAGACGCCGAACGCTGCCAGGTTTCGCGCTCCCCCCAGCCTGTCCGTGCGGATGAGGCCAATCTCCCAACCTGGAGGTGGATAGTTCCCTCTTAATTAAAGCGCAGCTGTTCGAATTTCTACGTTTTTCAAGTGCGTGGTGACACTATTGCTGCTGGTTCTCTTCCAGAACCACAATCAGTCCGCCTACAAGCGTCGGTATTCTCAGTGGGAAGGCTCGTTCCTCTGCCAACGCTGTGGCACTTTAACGGAACAAGAATTTTAGCGCCCCAGCTTCTCTCCAAAAAAACAGCCATCCTGCAGCTCCCCGCATATATGGATCTGAACATCAAGAACAAACTCAGTGTTGTAATACAAATCGGCCGTTTCGGGCTATATGACGATTTAGCCTGCGAGCCACTAGCCACCAGCTACTCGTCACTTAAAACTGAAGTTTGTGTGCCAGCTGAAACGTCCGCGCTCCTCCAATGACCGAGCCATGGCACTCCCGTGCTATACTCGCTCCAGATGGAGACTAAGCATGGCTTCGGTCGGTGATGTCATCGTCAAGAACCCGAATATCCTTCACGGCACACCCGTATTCCGGGGCACGCGGGTCCCCTTTCAGGCTCTCCTGGACTACCTCAAAGCAGGAGACTCTCTGGACGAAATTCCTCGAGGATTTTCCCTCGGTCAGCCGCCAAGACGCCATCACCGCGCTTGAGGACGCCAAGGCCGCACTTGTCGGCCAGCTTGGATGAAGATCCTTCTTGACGAATGTGTTCCCCAGCGTCTGCGGAATCACTTGCCCGGTCATGAGTGCCAATCCGCTCGATACGCTGGTTTCGGAGGACTCGAGAACGGCGATCTCCTGACAGCCGCAGAAGCCGCCAAATTCGATGTGTTGCTCACTGTGGATCGCGGCTTTGAATACGAGCAGAATTTAGGCGGGCGACAAATCGCTATCCTTATTGGATGTAGCGCCTACACCCAGCCTGCTTCCCTGCGACAACCCGGAACAACCGCTCAGCAACAGAAACAAAGTGGGCGGGAGCCCTGCTCATCGCCATGCCGGATCCCGAGTCGGTTTCGATCACATACAGGTTGGGGCTGCCTCGGATGGTTCATTTCGGCAGGTCCAGAATCACCACGCGCGGGCGATAAATATTCATATTGGCAATGGTTTTCGCGAGAACCATCGAATTGCACGCATAAGTCAATGCGATCTTGCTTTCCGAGAATTCGGTGTGTTCCTTTACCGCATAACAAAAGGTGTCTTTGTCGTAGCCCGAGCGGTCGCGCTTCATTTCTGGGAACTCGTAGATCGTGCGCGGCGCGGACCATGGCCCGACCGGAGAGTCCGCGGTCCTCGCAACTGCGCGCGGCGAAGGAAATTCAGGACCGGTTGAAATCGCCAACCACTTCTTCATCGGAGGGTGGTAGCGAACCGACATTTCGCTGATGGGTTGGTCGATCACCTTCTTGGCGTCCGGGCCCGCCAGTCCCACCGTCCAGCGATTGTCGTTTCTGAGATACTCCCAGCTGCCAGACGGGTTGGCCATCTTGCCTTGTGGCGTTCGCATGACGGCCATAAATCCCTTGCCTTCTCCCTCACTGACTTGCGTATACCAGATCAGGTATTTTCCTTCAGGCACGAGCGAAACACCGGCCCAAAGCCGCGCGTCGGTAAGGTCCTGGACGGCGATCTCCCAACTGTCGGGTGATGCCTGGGCGTTGCCGATTGTCGCTAGCTTCGTACCAACAATTTCGAATCCGAAGGCGTCGCCGGGGCCCGCTCCGGGCTTATTGCGCACTGCCAGCAGACAAATAGAAAGCCTTGCATCCTGCAGGAATCCATCGAGCGGCCAGTACCATAGCTCGTCTGTCCCCGTGTCAAAAAACGAGCGCGGCTTGAGATCGGTTGCCTTCTGCCAGAAGTACTGCATCTCGCAAGGTGAACCCGTTTTGCACCGGGAAAGGCCGATGCTGTTCCGAACCATGGTTTTCGATTCGCTGCGCAGTTTCGTTCCACGATCTCCCACGAATGTGTCACCAAAAAACCAAAGGCTTGTCGTGGGCGTAAGCGGGAGCGAATACGCATCGTCGGCGCCCAACCAGCCGTCGGTGTAGCTGAATTCAGGCAGAGGGCGAAGTAAACCGGCATCGTGGGCAGCTGTCTTGGAAGACGAAGCTGGCATCCAGCCCAAAAGTACCGACAGGGAGATAAGCAGAAGTGTGAACTGTTTCACGGCATAGGCATTTCGCGCCGTACGTTCACTCGGGCACATTCGCCAGGAGCTCATTTCAGTCCGGCAATCTTCACTCGAATGAATTTAGGTGTCCGCGTAAGAATCCGGTGTGCCGGTTCCGGCAGTGACGGTACGGGTTTGGGCCGTCAACCCAGCCGGAGCATACACGACGAACGTGCAGGTCAGGAGAAACCCGAGCGAGACGCGGTAGAGCGGCATGAAGTGGGTCTTTCTCATGGCCCCTCCTGTAAATGCCATCCAGGCCTTCGCGAGAACTGACCGGTCGGAACGAAAGGCTACCAACGCTCCAGATCATAGGTCAAGCCAACCATGATTGTTTACCTAAGATTAGATCATAATCGGGATAGAAGAGGAGCTAAGCGACCAGAATTATGATCTAATCAGGTCACGTTGTTCGCGGCCTGTTAATCCGTTGGGGGCAGCTGTGAGAGAGGAAGGCGTTTCATCACAAAAGGCGTGGAGTCGCAGGTCTTTTTTGAAGGTTGGTGCGGTCGCCGGTGTCGTTCCCAGGCTAATGCATTTTCCTACGACCGCGGCCGGCCCTCCATCCCCTAGGCGCCTGCCTCCGGTCCCGGTCGTGGAGGACCTTCGCGGAGACCGGCTCGTTCATAAGCTCAGAGACCTCTATTGTTCGCCCGCCGCGCAAAACGAATTTGGATATGTCCAGGCGGCAAAATCGGTGTCGGGAATTACAGCCCTTTCCTTGCCACCATTCGGATGTTGTGGAGTACCGGACACGCCCTGGAGCCCGGGATTTCTCCTTTCGTGCGAACTATTCGTGAATGGCCGAATCCTTCTCTCGTATCCCGATGGCGGTGATGAGATCGCTTTCACCTGGTATCCGCACCGGATCGTGCGTGAGACCCAAGCGGATGGTCTGAAGTTCTCCACCGAGACGTTCATGCCCGCGAAAAGGCGGGCGGCTGCGGAGGTCATTCGAATCACAAATCTGGGCGGTACAGCGCGAACGATCTCCTTGGGTTTTGATATGCGCGCCGCCGTCGCTAAGAAGACGACCTCGTGGCTCACCTATTCGCCCGGTGAGGCGGACAATCGCATTCACTGGGATGCTTCCCGCCGGTGTCTGATCTTTGAGGCTCAGCACAGTCAAGCCATTTCCGTGCAAGGCATTCTCCCTAAGGCCAACCGCCTCGATTCAGGGCGGATGCTGGTTCTCGAAGTGTCGCTTGGTCCTCGAGAAACGAAGGAAGTGACCTACGTGAACGCGGTCGACGCCGAACAGCAAGCGGCACTTGCGACGTATGACCATCTGCAGGCGAATTTTGCGCAGGTCCTCGAAGAGAATGCTCAGGCGTTCAATAGCTTGCTGCGCTCCGCCGTTACTCCCGGCAATGCGGATTTTTCGGGCCATCTTCCACAACTGGAAACCGATGATGAATCCCTTTGGAAACTTTATCAGGCGGGATTCAGAAACCTGATCTTCGCACGCCGAGCTTCTCCGGATTCGAGGTATGGGACTACCTACCTCACCCTGGGCGGCCGCGTGTTGCCTACTCTGAGCTTTCCCTGGGATACCTCTTTGACTTCCCTGAGCCTGGCCTTGCTTGATCCGGAAGCACTGCGCCGGCTCGTTGAGGCCTGGTTCCTCGAGGACATGCACCATCATCTCGCCACAGACTATGTCACCGGAGAGGGAGTCGGACCGTGGTATGCCGTCAATGACATGGCCATCGTGCGCTGCGCACAGAACTATCTGCGTGTGACCGGCGATTTCGCTTGGCTCGATAAGCGCATCGATAATAAAACGGCGCTCGATTATCTCGTATTTCACGCAACGTATTGGAAACAACTCGACAGCGCTTCTCATGGCCTGGGCGACTACGGCAAACTCGAGAATCTCTTGGAAGTTGTCAGCACGTATCTACACGAGGTCGCCGGCATGAACGCCGGCAATGTTTCTTCGATGCGCTTCGTCGCGGACTTGCTCGAGCGGCGCGGTGATTCCTTTCAGGCATCCCGGCTTCGCGTCGAGGCGAACGAGCTGGCTAAACGAATCAACCAGAAACTCTACGTTGCCGGAAAAGGCTGGTGGAAGTGCGGGCAGCCAGAGGGCTCCTTTGTCGAAGTCCGACACTGTTATGATTTCCTTTCCGTGCTAGACAATATGTTTGAAGATCTGAGCGATACCCAGAAGGAAGAAATGAGCCGGTTCTTCTGGAGAGAACTCCACAGTGATTGTTGGATGCGAGCACTTTCACCGGATGACGTGGACGCGACCTGGAATATCCGTCCAGACCACAGCTGGCTGGGAGCCTATTCCGCGTGGCCGCCAGTCACAGCGAAAGGGCTTTACAAAACGGATTCTTCCGCGCGCGTGTCGGTTTGGGTGAAAAACCTGGCCGCGGCGGGGAACCAAGGTCCCATCGGACAGGCCCATTTTGTTGAAACAGCCTTCCCGCCAGAACAGGGAGCCGCCTACAAATGTCCGACCGATGCACCCTACCTCAATGATTGGTGCTGCATCTCGGGAGGAGGATTCACGGACCTTGTGATCGATACGCTCTTCGGGGCGGAGTTGACCTTGTTTGAGGGAATTAAAGTGCACTCGCGGCTTGCGGACTTTGATCCACGGGCGCGCCTTGTCAACCTGCGCCATCAAGCGAAGAACTATGTGATTTCGTCGAACGAAGCAAGGCTTTCTGGAAACTGAGGAGAAAGCACGTTGAGGGCTTTGGCGATTGATCTGGGCGGCACCCACGCCACGTGCGGCATCGTCGAAGACCGGACGATCTTGGCGCAAGAAGCCATTGCTGCGGATTGTGTCGAAGGCCTCGCGGCGTTGCTGCCCTCTATCCAGGATACTTTGCGCAAGCTTGCAAAAGAAAACGGGCTCTCCCTCAAGAGCTGCGAGGGTGTGGTCGCGGGATTCCCTGGGCTTGTGGATACCCGCGCGGCACGAGTGCTCTCGACAAACGCAAAGTATGAGGATGCTCCAGGACTCGATCTCGCCGCTTGGGGGCGCCAGGCTCTCGGTCTCCCGCTCACGATTGAGAACGACGCGCGCATGGCATTGCTCGGGGAAACCTACGCCGGAGCCGCCCGGGGTTTCACCGAGGTCGTCATGATAACGCTGGGCACGGGTATAGGCGGCGTGGCGATGATCGAAGGAAAACTGCTTCGGGGAAAGCACGCGCAGGCTGGCTGTTTAGGAGGCCATATCCCTGTTCTCTTTACTGGACGCCGCTGCACCTGCGGTGCGATTGGATGCGCGGAAGCGGAAGCGGCAGGCTGGTCGCTTCCGCTGATTCTAAAAGAATGGCCGGGGGCCTCCAGGAGCGCGCTGTCGAAATACCAAAAAGTCGGATTCAAGGAGCTGTTTAAAGAGGCGGCAGCCGGTGATTCCGTGGCGCTGGCGGTTCGAGATCGATGCCTAGGCGTCTGGTGTGCTGCTGCGATCGCCCTCGTGCATGCCTACGACCCCGAGATCATTGTGCTTGGAGGAGGAGTGATGAAAAGCGCCCTGAGTATTATCCCGATCCTCCAATCTCATGTTGAAAAATACGCGTGGACACCCTGGGGCAAAGTGCAAGTCCGGGCTGCTGAACTGGGTAACAACGCAGCTCTTTTAGGGGCCGTCCCGTTGCTCTCGGAAAAGCGGCGCAGCTAACTTGGACCATTCTTTGGTCCGATCGGTCGAGAGCGGCGCTCTCCTCATCAGACACGCATGACCTGTATTTGCGCTGCTTCGAAAGGGGCAGTCATCTCGTCGGTTGCGCCCGAATCAGTAATCAGAATGTCGAGGTCGGAAGTGGGACAAATGCGCCAACCTGCAACGATGCCGAACTTGCTGTGATCGACGACGGCGATTTTCCTTTTAGCGTGCCTGACCATCGCTGAATTGAGCTGCGCTTCGTCAGGATTGTAGCAACTGACCCCCCATTCCGCGTCGATGCCATCCGCGCCGATAAAAAGCGTGTGGATTTGCAGCCGGCCGAGGCTCTGGGCAGCTGTGGATCCCACCAGCGAAAACCATTCTCCGCGCAAGTGTCCTCCCGTGACGAATACCTCCAAATCCTTGCGTTTGGAAAGCTCCATGGCCACGTTGACCGTGCTTGTCACCACAGTAATTTTCTGATTGAGGGGCAGCCCGCGAATGACTTCCGTGGTGGTGGTCCCGGGAGTCAAGGCGATGACTTCTCCCTCCTTGATTAGCCCGGCTGCCGCCCTTCCAATCCTGCGCTTTTCCTCCGCGTATCTCTTGACCTGCGCTTGAAACGAATGGTCGTTGCGAAATGGCTCGTAGAACAAGGGCTCGATCGAGACAGCGCCGCCGTGCGTGCGGCGGAGCAAGCCTTGTCCTTCCAGGGTGTCCAAATCGCGGCGAATCGTGACAAGCGAAACGTCCAGCTCCTTGCTCAAGCCTTCCACTGATACGGAGCCGGTTTTTTGCAGGGCTTTGAGAATAGCCGCAAGCCGAACCTGCTGCTTATCCGGGCTTTCGGCCTCCCGGTCAACCGAGACGCCCATGTTCCCTAACCCCCTGTCGATCCGGCTTCGTTTGTTCAACTTCAAGTCTCCTCGAGAATGGACGGGCCGTCACAGCCAGAAAACGTTCGCGAATTGCATAGCGTTATATCGCGAATCCCAGAGAAATTCCAAACGCTTCACGCTCGCATTTCAAGACCGAGACAGCTTCGGACAGCAAGAGTCCGCATGTGGAAACGGTTTCCGCGACTACCTCGGGCAGAGTCTGATCGAAAAGTCGCCGGATTTTGGCTCACGGCAAAAACGCGGTTAGAGCCGGTGAAAATGAGAAGGCCTTGACATGATTAGCCATTCCAGATACTTTTCACTTACGATTGTGGCATAAACGAAACTTTTTGCGCTTTCGTTTGATTATATTGGAGCGACTGCGAGTCGCGTATCGAAGGAAAAGGGGCACTTTGCGTGATCGAGCATGGTGCTCGCCAATTTCTTGAAGCTGATGAAAGAGGAAACCTATGTGTTTTATCAAGATACCGTATCTTCCGCTGCAAGCCAGGTGGCCCTCTTGTTTCCGCAGCCGAACGCTACCCAGTTAAACCGCCTGGGGCATCGCTCGGGCAGTTAATGTATCGTTGGCCAGCCTGTGGCGGCCATTGAAAAAGACTCATGCCCAGGAACTCCAATTACGACAAGCATCCTTGCATTCCCATTCATGGGTGCGGCTCAGAGTGCTCGATGGGTTGGCGGGACATTATCTCAAGGCTCCAGGGGACGTTAAGGGAGAACCGCTCCGTCCTCTGCGTAGAGTGCTATCCGGGCGCTTTCGAGAACTCGATCAGAGAGCCGTTAGAAAAAGGGTTGCGACCGGATCGAGTCATCTATTCCCCGGATCTGCTCAAACCCGCCTCCGAGGTCGATAGAATGCTCGAGAACGTGTTGGGCGACGACCCGGTGTTTGGCCGTATGAGTGATGTCACCTTGGAGAATTTCTTCGATGAAGCAAGTCTCGGTTCAGCACGAGCGACGGTTGAAGCGTGGCACAGGGGCTTGCTCCTCGTAGTTGGTGTCGGCGCAGCGCTCGTTTGTCCGAATGCAGACATTCTAGTGTATGCAGACATGGCGCGCTGGGAGATCCAAGGGCGCCAGCGGCGCAATGAGATCTCCAACCTCGGAGCTGACAACCTCACCGAGAGTCCCAGCCTGAAATACAAGCGGGCCTTCTTTGTGGATTGGCGCGCCGCGGACAGGCTAAAAAAAGACCTTCTACCGAAAGCGGATTTTTTGCTGGATACAAATGCCGCGATTCCGAAGTTGGTTAGTGGAAGGGCGGGGCGGGCAGCTTTGAGAACAGTGGCGAAACGTCCCTTCCGTGTAGTCCCCTACTTCGACCCCGGTCCGTGGGGCGGGCACTGGATGGAGGAGGTCTGTGACTTGCCCAACGATGCACCGAATCACGCCTGGTGCTTTGATTGTGTTCCCGAAGAAAACAGTCTGCTGCTTGGCTTTGGCGATGTCCGGATGGAGTTGCCGGCTAGCGACCTCACGTTTTTGCAGCCTCGGGAGCTCCTTGGGGACTTCATCTATTCTCGCTTCGGGACCGAGTTTCCCATCCGTTTCGATTTTCTCGACACCATGGATGGCGGAAATCTATCCTTGCAAGTACACCCGCGCACAGAGTACATCCGCCGGCAATTCGGAATGAACTACACACAGGACGAGAGCTATTACCTGCTGGATGCTGCAGCAGATGGTTGCGTCTATCTCGGCCTCAAGACCGGTATGGACCGCCAGGCCATGATGCGTGAGCTGCGGGCGGCGCAGGAAGGAGGACCACCGTTCCGCGCAGAAGACTACATCAACCGATTTCCCGCCCGGAAGCATGATCACTTTCTCATTCCTGCCGGCACGGTCCATTGCTCGGGCAGGAACAGCATGGTTCTCGAAATCAGCGCGACACCTTACATATTCACATTCAAGCTGTGGGACTGGGGTCGGCTCGGTTTGAATGGCCAGCCGCGACCGATTCATATTGACCACGGAGAAGCAAACATTGCATGGGAAAGAAACACGGAGTGGGTCCGGCGGAGTCTAGTTAACCGCGTAGAGCCGAGGTCAGCCGGCCAAGGGTGGAAGGAAGAACGCACCGGACTTCACGAACTCGAGTTCATCGAGACCCGCAGATGCTGGTTTACCGACGTAGCTCCTCACGATACTCGCGGCACAGTAAACGTACTGAACTTGGTCCAAGGCAGAGAAGCAACTGTTGAAAGTCCAACAGGAGATTTTGACCCATTTGTGGTCCATTACGCGGAGACGTTTATCGTCCCTGCGGCTGTTGGCAGCTACACCATTCGGCCCAGCGGAGAATCGCGCGGATCAAAATGCGCAACCATCAAGGCCTTTGTCCGAGCTTGAATGAGATCGCGTCCGGTGCGCTTGGCGGCATTGAAGCTGTTCAAGGTGGTCTGGCGAAAAGAAAAAGCTCGCCTGTCGACGTCGGCCAGGGATGTTCCCATTGGAGGAGCCATGCATTTACCCCTCTCGGGCACGGGGTCAAACACCTTTACCTCAAAATCGCAATCTTTGGGCTACGTCACACTGTTGGCAGCCATCACCGCTATCTCCGGCTTTCTTTTTGGATTCGACACCGCGGTGATTAACGGAGTCCTGCTGCTTCTCCGGCGCCAGTTCGCGCTTTCTAATTTTCAAACAGAAGCTGCGGCCAGTTCCTTGTTGTTAGGGTGTCTGCTGGGAGCGGCTGGCGCGAGCATGATCGGAGACCGTTATGGGCGCAAGAAGTCACTCATTTTCTCCGCGGTTCTGTTTGCCGTTTCTTCTCTGGGAGCTGCCGTAGCCAACACCGTTACGGCGTTCTCCGCGGCGCGGCTTGTCGGGGGCCTTGCTATAGGCCTCGCGTCTGTGCTTACCCCGGTTTACATTGCCGAAATCTCCCCGTCCAAGAACCGCGGAACCCTGGTGTCGCTGAACCAACTCGCGATTGTGATCGGTATTCTGTCGGCTTATCTCGTCAACTGGCGACTCTTGAGGCTGGGCGACGCCAGTTGGAGATGGATGTTGGCTGTGGCGGCTGTCCCTTCTCTTGCATTTCTTGTGGGACTCCTGGCAATTCCCGAGAGCCCCCGCTGGCTAATCAGCAGCGGCCGACTTAGGGAAGGAGGAGGGGTTCTGGCACGAATCTTCGGCGAACAGGTGGCACAAGAACAAATAACAGCGATAAACAAAGCTATTTCCAGCGAAGAAGGCTCCTGGCGCGAGGTGTTCTCGCTAAAAATGCGCAAGCGGCTGGCTGTCGGAATTGCCCTAGCTCTGTTCTCCCAGATCACCGGCATTAATACCGTGCTCTATTACGGCTCCATCATCGCGAGCGAGCACTTTCCAGGGCAGTCCCCGGGTAGGGCATTGGCGGTGAACGTGATCATCGGCGCGGTGAATCTTATCTTCACGATTTTCGCGATGGTCTTTCTTGATCGATGGGGACGTCGAACCATCTTGATGACGGCGAGTGGCGGAATGGGATTCGCCCTGGGCGTGCTGGTTATTGGTTTGAACATCCGCAACGCCCCAGCGGCTCTGATGCTGGCGAGCATCCTTCTGTACGTCGCCTTTTTTGCCCTAGGAATGGGACCCGGCCCCTGGTTGATCATCTCAGAGATCTATCCCACGAAAGTAAGGAGCCGTGCCGCTTCGATTGCCACGTCGACTCTTTGGTCGGGAACACTGCTAGTGACGTTCACTTTTCTGACGCTCGTGAACAAGCTGAGGCTTTGGGGAACGTTCGCGATTTATGGGGTGCTCTCGCTCATTTGCTTCCTATACGTTTGGAGAGTGGTTCCGGAAACGAAAGGCCGGACGCTTGAGCAAATTCAAGAAGCGTGGGGCAAGTAGGATGATGGACCGATTCCGTCGCAGGAGGTTCTTGAGAGAACATTAGCGGTTTCCGGTGCCGCTGCTGCGACAGCTGCCAAGCAGGCACAAGCTAAGGGGCTTTCAAGAACCCCCGAATCTCCAACCGGGAATACACGCAGAAAGGATGCGGATTTTCGATATGCGCCGCGCGTTTCACAGGGGCACTCTGGGGTTAGGCGTGTCTTCCTTGCCGCGCGGCGGAACTCGCGTCATTCGGAACCTCTTGTAACCTCCTATGCCGCAAGGATTTAACATCCGTGAAGCGCCTTGCCGTCGACAGGGAACTCCCCAAAACGAAGGGCGCTTTGGCGGCAAAAGAAACGAAATGATGATTGTTACTGCCGGAAACGCTCATGAATATGTTGACTTGGGTCTCAGAAGGACGTTAACATGCACGCAATTTTCGGGTGCTGGCTATCGCGATTTTGGTTGTCGAATAGGTGCAGGCAGGAGTCACGATGACAGGAACTGCGAATCTCGGTGGCCCCAGGCGCACAGGGATTGAACCTTTGCTCCAGGTCGCGATTTTCTTAGCCACGTGCTTCCCGCTCGTGCGGCCGGTCTCGGCGCAAGTATTCGATACCGGCACAATCGCTGGTCTGGTGACCGACCCATCTGGCGCGGTGGTTCCTCACGCGACAATTACCATCACCAATGTTGGGACTTCCATCGAAAGAATGCTCGAGACCGATCACGGTGGAAATTTCGTTTCGTCCGCTCTTCCTTCTGGAAACTATGTGGTTTCCGCTACCGCGGTCGGCTTCGGAAAAGCCACCAGCCAAACCATCGTTCTCAACGTGGGGGCAACGGTACAGGTGAATTTGGCACTAACGGTGACGGGCGCCTCGGAGAGGATCGTTATTACCGGCACGTCCACGACCGTCGATACCTCGTCAACCGCAACGGGCACGACGCTGGACTCCAATCAGATCGCCAACCTTCCGGTCAACGGCAGGGACGTGAGTGACTTTCTTGAGATTGCTCCCGGGTCGATCAACTCGACGGGATTTTTCCAGGGTAGTGTCAACGGACTTGAGAACGTCTTTACCGGACTGAATATCAAAATCGACGGACAGAACGCGTCTCGCGGCGATATCAACGGCTTCCTGGAAACGGAAGGCCAAGAACAAGCCCGAGTTACCCGTGCGAGCGTAGATAGTATCCAGGAAATCGATTTCACTAATAACGGGTACAACGGGGAAAGCGGTTTTTCGCTTGGCCCGCAGATGAACATCGTCACCAAATCAGGAACCAATGAGTACCACGGCACGGTGTTTGATTTCTTCCGCAATGACGCCCTGGATGCCAAGGATTTCTTCGAGAACGCCACAACCGGCCTGCCGAAACAACCTTTACGAATGAATCAGTTCGGCGGTAATCTCGCAGGCCCGATCGTCAACAACAAGCTTTTTTTCTTTACCAACTACGAGGGTGTTCGTCAGCGCATCACCAATATCAACGCGCTCAATGAGACTTTGAGCGCGTACGCTCGATCGCAGTTCAATGCGGCCATGCAGCCCGTTTTAGCGCAGATGGCGCCCTTGCCGGCCGGCTGCACTACCATTCCGGCGCCTGTCTCGTGCGCGGTTCCGAACACGGATGCGGGAAACGGTCACGGAGCAAACCTCGTCTTTGATCCGGCTGCTCTTCCTTTATCCCTGCGTGAGGATACCGGGTCTGTCCGCATGGACTATCAAATTTCGGATATGGACCGCTTGACGGGCCGGTACAACATCAGTGACTCGCTGACCAACGACACCATAGGCCTTAACCAGGGCCAATTGTCACCGCAAGCGCTGAGGACTCAATTCGGGAAACTCGACGAGGCCCACACCTTCAGTCCCACCCTTGTCAATGAGTTTAGTGTGGCCCTCAACCGTTTCTATTCCGACACCAATTCCAACACACCCAAGCCGCTCGTTGGGTTCGCCGGTTTCTTTACCAATCTAGGCTCTCTGCCCGGACCGAATACCTTCAACCAGATCACCCCATTCGCGGTCTTCGAAGTGTTTGACAGCGTGAGCAAAACGGCTGGGAAGCATACGATAAAGTTTGGCGCGCAAATCCGGGTCAACAGGCTGAATGAGTGGCTGCGCCCGCAACAAACCTACTATTTCGGCAGTTTTTCTGATCTCGAAAACGACAACCCTTTTGTCCTACAGAAAATTGGATTCCCGGGGTTTGTCGGCATTCGCAATTCCAACTGGGACTTCTATGGACAGGACGATTGGAAGATTACCCGCAAACTCACCTTTAGCGTGGCGCTTCGCTACGAATACAACACGGCGTGGACGGAGGGCCACGGCCGGTTCGAGAATTTCGACGTCGCCACCCAATCGTTTCTTCCCGCCGGCCAAACGTATAACGCACCGAAAACCGATTTTGCGCCCCGGATTGGATTTTCCTGGGATCCGCTTGGCAAGGGAAAAACAGTCGTCCATGGATACGGCGGAATTTTCTACATGCCCATGCAGTTTGGCTTCGGGCTGGTCACCAACATACCGGCACTTTCGAATTACAACGTAAACGTCTTTCAAGCCATCTTTGCGAACCCGCCGTTTTCGATCGCCTACCCATCACCCAATCCGCCGCTGCCGGCAGGGACACAAAACGTGAACGCCTTCCCGAAGAATCCTAAAGATCCGTATTCCACGAACTGGTTGTTTGGTGTTCAGCAGGCAGTGGCGCAAAACACAGTTCTGACCATAAATTACACGGGAAACAAAACTCAGCACATGCAAGCTGGCGTCAGCTTTGCCGCTCCCAACGCCAATCCCGCCAACGCCGTCACGTTTGCTCGTCAATTTTCCGGCTTTGCCAACGAAAACCTCAATTACGACACGCTGTCCTCGAATTACAACGCGCTGCAAGTGCAACTCCGGCGCAATGCCGGGCGGCTCACGCTCGAAACGAACTATACCTGGTCGCACGAAATCGATGACTTGGTGAACGTCTTCGGCGGTTGGTCGGATCCCTTGAACCCCAGCATTGATCGCGGCAGCGGCGACTGGGACGTGCGGCACAATCTGACGGCCAGCGCAGTTTATAACCTGCCGGAATTCAAGAACTCCGGTTTGCTAGTACGGAATGCGTTCGGCGGATGGCAAACATCCTCCATACTTCAAACGCGCTCAGGGCTTCCAGCAAACGTCCAACTCATAAGCGGCTTCTTTGGACTGCCCATGCGGCCGGACTATGTGTCCGGTCAGAGCGTGTACTTTTCCAACGTCCATTGGCCGGATTCAAGCTATAACATCAACGCGTTCGCCATCGAACCAACCTACAACGGGCAATGGGGCCAGGTGATCGGAACCGTGGGGCGCAACGCCGTTCGGGGCCCCGCATTCTTCCAATGGGACTGGTCCTTGATGAAGAATTTTCCGGTCACAGAAAGGTTGAAGCTGCAATTCCGCGCGGACCTCTTCAATCTTTTGAACCATCCTAATTTCGGTGGCCCGGACGCCGGCATTTGCACAGCGGTTGCAGCGGCGACGACCACGTCTCCAGCCTCCTGCACGGCGAACCCCAATTTTGGCCGCGTTGGTGGAACCATCGCCGACGTGAACGGAAGTCAGATTGGCACAGGCACAGCGCGCCAGGCGCAATTTGCCCTGAAGCTGATGTTCTGAGACGCAACCGGCTGCTTCGATGGTCCTTCGTGCCGATGCCTATAGCGACTCGCCGTAGTGACTCGGTCGCTGCCAGGTACTTGGAGTACAGTAGACAGCGAAGACGAGATTCTGCCGATGCGCAGGCTGCCCGAATCCCTCAACGTGCGTAAAACGGTGCGAGAAAAACTCGCGATGAGAACGCCTTGCATATCCGAGGAAGGGCGCGGTCGTTATCGGAGTCAACACATGATGCAAATGGACTGGGCCAAGGGGCTGTTGCGCCCTGACGTGGAAGTCCGCGAAAGTGTTAAGACGCTTGGGCAACTGAGCGGAATCTTCGCAAACACAAAAGCCTTGCGCGAAATGGATCCAACTACAGTCGTGTACCGGGTTCAGGCTTGGTGTCCTATTCCCGAGGGTACGGAAGGAGGGCTGTTCTGGGGAACCACTGTCGTCGAACCGGGGCTGGTTGACTCTGAGTACTTCATGACGCACGGACACTTTCACCTGAAGCGCGATCGCACGGAGTACTACGGGACCATCGAAGGGGAAGGCGCGCTGGTGCTGATGGATGAAACCCGAGCGACGTGGATGGAGCCAATGGCCGCTGGAACTGTTCATTTCATACGCCCGAGGGTCGCCCACCGGGTCGCAAACATTGGCAAGAGCCCACTCCGATTCGTTGCCTGCTGGCCAAGTGACGCAGGGCATGATTACGAATCGATTCGCACATATGGGTTCGGTGCGCGGCTTCTCAATGTCAGGGGTAGCGCGATGCTCGTCAAAAGCGATGCGTGATTTCGCCCAGTCGCTCAAGGTTTTCATGTCTGAGCAAGAATTTGATCCAGGCATCGACGTCCGCTTCTTGAAAGCCGGCATGAACTTCGAGTACGGGCCCGGAGTCTATGGACCCAGGCCGGAATACCGTTCGCTAGATGCGATTCGGGGTAGCCTCCGAGATCCGAACTGCACCGGACCTGACCCGGTATATGCAATTGCTATGGACGTCGGCCGAGTCGATGACCGCGATGAGCTGGTCAGGCGAATGTTGCTCTTTGGCATCGTCATGTACGCCAAAGGAAGGTTGGGAGATGGTCCCGTTCAGAGTCAGGGCCACGTTCACGCTGTGTCGCCGCATTGTGGATGGTCCACCCCAGAGTTGTTTGAGATCTGGGAAGGCCGCGCCATTGTCTATGGCCAAGAGAACTCAGAAGATAATCCCGGCCGATGTGTCGCGATCGAAGCAGAGCCGGGCGACCGCGTCGTCATGCCTCCCCGTTGGGCTCATTTCGTGGCAAATGCCGATTCGCAATCGGTCCTGATCTTCGGGGCCTGGTGCGACCGTCAATATGGCTTTGACTATGCGCAAGTGCGCGCCCACGGCGGGCTTGCGTGGTTCCCCTTGATGCCGGACGGCGGCACAATCAATTGGATACCGAATTCAACATATTCAGTGTCGAAACTGGATTGCAGGAAAGCGCGGACCTATCCGGAACTGGGCATTCACCGAGGGATGCCCATCTACAATCACCTTCAAAGTGATCCGGAGTCTATTCAGTGGATTTCCAATCCCGCCAGGTTCGCCAAATTGTGGCAGCGGTTCCAACCCTAATTGTCCGTAGGTTTGAATTGCACTGAATAGGTATAGAAGATCTGAAGTTCTTCTTCTGTTCTGTCGTCTCCGTTGGTTCTAAGCGTTCTTTGCTTGGGATTATCTGGCATCACTTTCCTACTGTTGCTGGTTCTCTTCTGGAGACACAATCAGTCCGCCTACAACTACAAGCGCCGTTATTCCAAGTGGGAACGCTCGTTCGTCTGCCAACGCTGTGGCACTTTAACGGAGCAGGAATTTTAGCACTACCCTCGGGTGCTTCGGGGTAACGGCTAGAAGGCGTGCAGTTCCACCCCGAATCCGTCCTCACCGACTCGGGCTCCTCCAGAATTTTCTTTCTCTTTGACCGATTCTGTCAGCCCTTCCGGGAGTGCTTGCCACGGAGAAAATCACGGAGTGGGTCGCGATTTTCGCACGTTCGACTCTCACTCGAGAAACAGTTAGCCTGGTCCTGCGCGCCTTAGCGTCCTATCTACTGGGGTTTTTCGAGTGGCGGCTTGTCTGCTCGGTTGTGGGGCGTGAGAGCGGGGATTCCGGCGGAGCTACGGAAGAGGTCGGCGGGCAAGCCGTCGCTTAACCAACCAAGCACTGCCTGTTTCCCGTTGCGCTGTACAAAATCGGCGACGATTCGATGCGCACAGATGTACGCTTTCTCCGTGTTTTCGCGGGTATCTCCATGTTTCAAGATCTGCTCCATCTGTTCGACGGTCAGCAACGACGGCTGAGCGCCGGGAACCGTTGGGCTTGATAGATAGAGAGTCAGGCCCTCGCGGAACCAGAGCGGAGCTTTTCTCGCCGCGCGGGCTTCCACTAAAAGGCGATAGAACTCGTGCCGCAGCGTGGATTCGAGGATCGATCGGCGGCGCAACTCCGCTAGAGGCTGCAATCGAATCGTCTGGCCGCGCGTCGAGGCAGCCACCCATCCCGGCTGTCCGGTCCCATTGCGATAGCTGTCGAGCGTTGAAAAAACCTGCAGCCTGACCCGGAACGGCACGTGCCAGCCGACGATGTTCTCGGCTTCACTGAGAATGTGTTCTGCCACGGGAAAAACTGCGGAGTCCGCTCCCGGGTCAACACTGATCAAATCAAAACGTTCGTCCGAGCGCTTCTGCCAGGTTTCACTCTCAGACGTCACCACCTGCGTTCCGGGATAATAAAAGCTGAGGATTTCCTTATAAGTCTTGCCCTCCCGCGCCATTTCTTCTGCGCCAGCCTGGCAAAGCCCCACGCCGTGTCCCGAGCCCCGGCCCGAAAACACTACGCTCCCGCCGGAGTCTCGCAATGCGTACAAGTCGCTTCGAATCTTGTTCCGCCCGAGCATGCGATCCACTGCGAATCGCAGAGAAGATCCCGAAAAACCGAAACTTGCGGGATTTCCGCCGAACAGGTTCAGCATGCGCACCCGGCCGCTGCTGCTGAGCGAGGTGATTTCGAGGGCTTGCCAATTCTGCGGGGGTTCGAGGGCGGCCGCGCGCAGCGCTTTATCGATTTGCTCGTGCGTCAGAGTCGTTTTCCAATGGAAGCCGCCCGTGGTCAAACAAAATGGGTCGGGATGGACCGAGAGATATGGTTCCGGAACCTGCGCCCAGGTTTCGCTTGCGGCCGCGGTGGTTCCTCCGCAATTCTGGTGATAGAAAGTCGCTGCCGCCTTTCCCTGATAGGAAAGGTACTCTCCCCGTGTCGCTTCGGTAGCGACTCGAATCCGCTCCGTGACGCTCCTCCAGTAAAAAACCTGGCAATGCGTCGTATCGCAAAAATCAAATCCTTCCCGGGAATGCTGGCCGGTGAACTTGTTTGCGTAACTTCTGGCCGCGACGGCCATAGCTTTCAGCGCTTCCGGGTTCTGGAAGATGCCGCTCTCGGCCATCAGCACGTGCTGCACGTACTGCTCCGTGGGCATGGCGACAATGACAATCAGGCCGCCCGGGGGAGTTTCGATGCGCAATGGAAAAGGAGATGAGAAGGTCGGCCCGTCCGGGGGCCGCAATTGATAAATTCCAGTGATCAGGAATTCGGTCGGCCTGGCCTTGGCTGAAGCGCTGGCTGTCGCCGACTCCACCGATAATTGTTGTCCGGTTTGCTCCTGGCACGTGGGGCAGGATTTCCAATGCAGTTGTCCTTCAATCGCAGTGACGTCAAGAGAACTGGGAGGATGCGCGGCGTAGATTCGTACTTGGACATCTTGCGCAAGCAAGACGGTAGGGAACCAGAGCAACAAAAAATGAAATGGGGCCCGGGTTCTCACGGCTTTTTCCCCTTCCGATATTCTTCCAGCCGAGTGTGAGACCACGCTTCAAGTCTTAGGATAACCGTCGCAGGCGTTTTCAATGGGCTCCTTGAAAGGTCGATGCCTGGTGAGTAACGGGAACGGTACAATTTGACGACTCCCCCGCGTTTAGGCGTGGGGAGTCGTCAAGTAGTCGCCATTTCTTTTTTCAACGTATTCCAGCAACTTCTAAGACCTCTGCTCGATTGTGATGTTGCCACAGGCATGCTGGACTACGTGAACGCTCAGCATTTTCAGCATTTTCAGCGCTTTCAGGGATCATTGTACGGCCTGGCTTAATGGATAAGTTCGAGCGGGCGCGGCGGTTCACGGAGCCCTTCAACGTTTCCGCCTCGTTGACCCGCGATCTCTCCTGGCTTCTCGCGTATCAGGGGCGGAGCGCCGCCGGCTATTAAGTATGGTAAAAGTCGTAATGGAGTGATTGACAGTGTGTTTGGCGGTCACTATATTACGGCCTTCACCTTGGCCGAGAAGCAGAGTGCCCTTCCCGGGTTAGGCAACCGATTGCTGGAGGATCAAATGAAGACCAAAAGTCTATCGCTTCTAGGTTTTTGTGTGGTCGTATGGTGTCCTGTGGTGTTCGCGCAAAGCGAGACGGCTCCGGGGAATTTCCGCGGCAGAACGGCGATCACATGGGCGAAGCCACGTGGGCTGAAGGGCGCAAAACCGCCGGCAGCGGCACCGGTGCAGACGACCATACATGCCAACGACAGCGAAGCCCGTTCGCTGAAAATTTCGACGAACTCTTATCCGCCAGACGTGTACAGTCCGCTGAAGTCTCTGCCTTTGTGGACGTTTGATGTAAAGGCCTCGCGGGACGGGCATCATCACCTGGGAACCATGGTGGGGCATGATCCATTCAAAAATCCAGGGACGGACAACATTCCGACGTACATTGTTCCGGTCATTTTCCGGACGCACACGGTGGCGACAGCCTGGGATCCGACGACGGGCGTATTCACAACGGAACCGGGCGAGACAACGACCGATCCGACAAAGCCCGACAACTCGTGCATGGCTGGGCCGAACAATATAGCGTTGAAAGTGACGGAACAGTCGCCGGTGTTTGTGCCAGCCCACTTTGTGTTTGGGGGAACGGACGTGGGAACGACACAGTACCTGGACGCGTTCCAACGCGCCAACTTCTGGCAGGTGCTGAGCAAGAACATGGGGTCAAACGAGTACCACGTGCTGCTGAATCCCGTGGAGACGGTAGAACCAATATTCCTGGACGTGCCGGCGAATGAAGGGTTGGCAATAAGAGACCCGAACTTTTTTCTTGCCTCACTTGGTTTTACGTTTTGTGCCCCCTTATTGATCATAGACATAAACTGGTATGACTCATACCTAAACGGAACAGCGATTCCGAAGCTTGGACAGGCGGGAGTGGACGCCAGCACATTTCCGATTTTCCAGAACTATAACGCGGCGTTTTCATCGCCAGTGACGAACCTCTTTTTCTGCTGTGCGATTGGCTACCACAGCTTCACTGGATATCCCATCACCACACAAACCTACGCAGTAGTTGATTTCGATTCCACGGGATTCTTTGGCGGACCACCAACGGGTTTGCAAACGCTGGTTCTTTCTCACGAGGTGGGGGAATGGGTAAACGACCCGCATCTGGTCAACAATACGGTGTCATGGGGAAATGCGGGCCAGGTTTCTGGTTGCTCAGAATCCTTGGAGGTGGGCGACCCGCTGACGGGCTTGGCTCTGCCGCCGGTGGTCATGCCGAACGGGTATGGCTATGTACTGCAGGAGTTGGCGTTTTTCTCATGGTTCTCGGGAGCGCCGGCCGTGGGAGCGAATGGGTGGTTCTCGAACAACGGAACGTTTAAGACCGACGCGGGTCGGGTTTGTCCCTGAATTTTTAGAAAAGACAGAACTTACAGGAGGACAGATCGGCCCAGCCGTCAGACAATAGCCGCCTGATGGCAAGGGCTTTCCGCGGTGGTTAAAGTTAAACCGTTCGCCGTTTCCGTTCCTGCCGGGAGTCTTGTTGCCAGTCACAGTCTGCCGCGCTTCACGAATTCCCGTGCTTCCTTGGCAAGTTTCACCCAGTCATGACTGTCTTTTGAGAGGACAACCCACTCCTTCATGAGTCTGCCAGGCATCGGTTCGAACCGTTTGCCTTTGCCAGAGGTTAGCAGTTCGTCGGCGCGAAGCTTCGGTAGTTTCACTACAAACTCGCCTCTCGACGACACCATGGCGAAGATCTTGCCATTGACCTTGAGCGTGCCTGACCCAAAACCCTTTCCCTCGCCGGCTGTAACGTCGGGGTGGTGGGATAAGGCTCTGACGACGTGCGCGAATCTGGTTCTCGCCCCGCTGTGATCCGCCTCCATCGTGGGCGAAAGGTGTGTTCTTCGTTTCGTGCTTGTGCGTTTCATGGAGCCCGTCCCAGCGCTCGGAATGCCCCTGCTGGGGCAGCCGGATGGTGGCTAGCAAATTCTGGTCAGCAAATGGAAATGAGATTGTGTGTCAGGCGCGTGTTTTGGCATACGCCGCCCTATGTCCGGTTTTGGCGCCATTGTGAGAGAGGCGACAGACTGGACCGCTGATGGAGACCGCACCGGCAAGGCCTTTGCAGCCTTTCGATCAAAGTGCGGTTGTAGGTCGCTGCATCGAATCCATTACCATAGCCGCCCGAGAGCCGCGCCAATTACGCATCATGACGTGCCGCCTGCCATCCTCGCGAGTCGCATGCGGGAGCTCGCAGCAAAGACCGTCCTTGTGCAATGCCCTCTTGTGAACTGTTGCTGGGAGTTTAAGTGCTTCGAGCATCAGGTCCACCCGGTTGGAGACGTGATACTTCTCCAGCAAAGCCGAGACGTGAAACTTCACCGTGCGTTCGGAAATGTTCAGCTTTGCTGCGATCTCCTTGTTGCACAGATTTTGTGCAATGTAGGCAAGCACTTCGTTCTGGCGTTGGCTCAGGGCCAGCGAGGGCTCCGGGCTGGAACAAGTGCGGATGAGCTCCATGGCTCGGCCCGCCAGGCCTTGCACTAGGTCCTCGCCGGCTGCGACCATGACACTGAAATCTTTGGGTGTCTGTTGTCGGGCCACGCAGTGCATGGCCAGCAGGCTGACTGCCTGCTCCTGCGGCAAACGGCCGTCTTCGCTGGCCTTGACTTCGAAGCGCCTGGTGCCGGTGCTCTTGTCAAAGAAAACGAAAACTTTTGGATGCACCCAGAAGCGGCCGGCTCGCTCATGACTGGACTCCAACTTCCTTCGATGATCCATTTGTGCCTCCTTGCTCCAAGACATAAGCCTTGTTTGAGCGGGAATGGATTTTTGCCAACGCTAGGTTCGCGTCGAGGTAGAGTGAGATGCAGTAAATCGTGTTCCCGCAGGTACGGTAGACCCGGGAGCAAGAAATCGTGCCTTGACGCCGTGCTACGCTAGCTTGATTATCGAGACCCCATGCTCATGGGCAAGAGGCGTACCAAAGGTACCAAGAGCTAACAGCGAACTGCAGGAAGAGAAAGATTAGTTGCGAGGAGCTTCGCCCCTGCTACTTGGATTGACAGGCAGGGCCTTTCCAATCCCGGAAATCCAGAGATGGACCGGCTAATCCTACTCCGCAAAAGGTAGCACATTTCAATGCTTGCATCTAAGGCCGTAATATTTCAACGTGTTAGCGCGGCCAATCTTCTCTCGCTGCGCGTACTCTCACCGCTAGAATAAGAGCAAAGGATGGTCTCTAACCGCGACTGGATTTTTTCAGGCGTGACCGTGGGGGACAGCGCGGAAACTTACCTCGTTTGGAGAGCACTCGTGTCGCAGCGCGCTTTCGCACGGGAGGATAGGGGCATAGTACGTACTGGTACTCCAAAAGTTTGCCCAGAATTAGGCAAAGTTTTTCATCTTTGTGGAAGTACCAGAATCTCCGCGGACTCATTCAGGCGTGGCTTGTGGAAAGCGCTCGTTGCGCAGCCTGCGGCATCGGTTGCAGCGCTCCGTTCCAGTAATCCCAGGTGTGCCCGCCCGGGGTCTCGTGATACTCATAGGCTATCCTTCGGGATGCGACGGTTCTGGCAGATCAGGTCAAGCGACAAGCGAATGATATTGGCGGACGAAGTGGCGGAACTGCCTGCCAAGATTCGGGCGCCAACAGGTTAATGCTCCTTAAAAAACCGCAGCTTCATCCGCGGACACCAACTCAGCGGCGAATGGTTGCCTTGCACGATCGCAGCGGCGATGGAAGTGGTATGCGTGAAGAAGAGTCGATAAAACATTATACGGATGCGGAGTGCCAGACTCTGTTTGCGTCTCTGTTTCCCGCCGGTTTCGCGGGAAAAGATGTTCTCAACGAGATGGCGCCCGAAGGATGGCCAGATTCCACGCTCCATTTCATATTCCACCCGACCCTTGAGCAGCTCCATTGGGAACGCGTCCAGCTTCATCACAACCTTCAGAATTGGCCATGGATTTCAAAAGACCGGTTGGATGAGCCCGAGCCCACACTCGAGGAAACTCGCGCAGACTACCAGGACAGCCCGATTGACACCACACGCGAAGTGCGAGAACTGGTTGCTATGTGCCTGTGGGACGTGTTCTCGAACGAAAACGACGTCGTCGACCCGGATGGCCGGCTGGTGCACATTGGTTCCTGGCGTGGCGCCGCAGGATTCCTAGCCGAACAGCTGAATCGCGAGACCGCGGAGCGGGAGTATGACTATATGCATTTCTACATGGGAAGTTTCTGGGTCTCCGAGCGCGCCGACTTGACGCCCGTGTATGAAATGATCTTCCGCCGATTGAAGGATAGGTTGTTGGATTGGCGGTATCGTCTTCCGCGAATGCACT
Source organism: Acidobacteriota bacterium (assembly GCA_003224085.1). Classification (GTDB taxonomy): domain Bacteria; phylum Acidobacteriota; class Terriglobia; order Acidiferrales; family UBA7541; genus Acidiferrum. Next base: position 47,965 of record QHYK01000095.1, read on the forward strand.
TGATCGAGTTTCCTTCCGATAGACCGGACGGTCGAAGGAGTTATGAGCTCGAAAAAATGAGAGCTGAACTCGAACAGGCGCACCGCGAGGCCATGGACGATTTAAAGCACAAGCCTGTGCCTGCGATCGTGATTGCGTACAACAATATTTACGGCGTCTTTCCCCGTGGTTGGCCGCCATGGGAGTTCAACGAGCGTGACGATTGAGCTCCTGGCCCCATGCGTCGGGGATCGGGCACCCAAAATTTCTTAATCTCAATTATGATAGAGAATGGAAGAGTTGATTTTAACTCGCACAGGTCTTCGAGACTATATAGCATAGCAATCGACAGAACCGAGGGGACGAAAAGCAGAACCTTCGCACAGGGCACCTCGGCGGTCTTTCAAAGGGTTCTCAACACAACATTAGACCACGGGACGTGGTGTTGGTATCAGATTCGCATGTCGTTTTTCGGGCCCCAGGACCAAGTCGGAGACGAGAGCGGCCCACCCAGTCGACAAAGGGAGGACACCGGGTCAGGGCCCAGCGGACCAGGTGAAGCAACAGAGGGGAACAGGCGCTTTCTGAATAGCACTTTACGCTGAGACTTCTGAGTAATCTCTCCTTCAAAATTTGTCGTCCTGGGTCTCTATTGACAGAGAATGTCTCCGGTGACAACGCTGGGGCGTAGGGATAGTGGCATCGATGGCCTATCAGGTGGCCACGGTGAATCGGTACTGTCGGCCGTGCCTTGCGCCAAAACGCGCAATGCGCTCATCGTAAGTGACAAAAGGACAGGCGAGCTCTATTGCGGTGGCAATCAGAAGCCGATCAGCCGGATCGCGGTGCTCGAGATGATGCAACCGGTAGCTGCGGGAGGCCGCCTGGTGGCCCAGTGGCACCGCTTCGATGCCGGGACGCTCGAGGAAGCGGTTGATCCATGCCTCAACGGGGATGTCGAGATCGATCCGGCCGGTGTCTACAAGTAGTGCAATCTCCCAGGCCGTAACGGCGCTGAGGAAGATGGCGCCATCGTTCTGCCAGCAGCTATCGATCAACAGGCGAGTCGATGCGCGCAGACGCTCGTCCCCGCCGTCGAGCCAGAGGGCGACATGGGTGTCGAGCAGAAGACGCTTCGTCAGCGCTCGACCTCTTGGCCGGTTTCGGCGTCTGGCTGAACGTCAAGCGCGGGCGCTATCAGGTCGACACCTTCACGGATCCGCACTGAGCCGCGATGCGCCCCGAAAAGAGAGCCTTCGCGGGCTTGTTGCTCCAACAGGCGCCGCATGGCCAAAGCGACCGCTTCGGTTTTGTTGCCGTGCGTTAACCTCTTAGCGGCTTCTTCGATAAGGGCCACGACTTCCGGGCGGTTGATGGTGACAACGTTGGCCACAGTCCACCTCTAAAATCATTACATAAGTACTTATATCATTATTCAGTTCGAAAATACACTCGGTTTCTTCCAAGACGCTCTGTGCGAAGCGAACCGGGGGACAAGACGGGAACGCGCTTGTTGGGCTATGAAACCTGGAACAATCGCGAGAAGGAAAATCAGTAGACCCGCGACATCGAGAAGGAACTTTTTGTAGCGCTCGTCCTTAATCTTTGCTTGACTCTTTTCCCTTGCTGCCGTTCTGGGCTGGTTTTCGCCCCAAGGACTCAGTGGAGGCAGCAAAGATGACCGTATTCGCGCCAATCAGGCTGACGGTTCCTCATTTCTATAATTATAAGGGTCGACCATCATTGACTTAAGGTTTCTTATAGTTTACCGTAAGTACTGTAAGATGTCTTATAGTTTACTTTAACTGGGGGAGGCCGATTTGCTGACATTGCCTATACCGGTGGCCCGCACATTGCGAAAGCTCGGACACGACATAAAGGATGCGCGGCGCCGGCGGCGTATTCCGATGGAGATTGCGGCGCAGCGGGCATCGATCAGCAAGCCGACGCTTATCAGGGTGGAGCGGGGCGACCCCGCCGTCTCGATTGGCAGTTATGCGACTGTCTTGTTTGTGCTGGGCATGGCCGAGCGCCTGGCGGACCTTGTTGCCCCCCAAAACGATCCGGTCGGGCTGCAGCTCGAAGAGGAAAATCTGCCGCAACGGATTCGCGGCGCGCGGCGCAAGAAACGCCCGAAGGGTGAATGATGGACAGAGAGGTTCTTGTTTACGTTGATCTCGACGGCACTCCGCACCTCGCGGGGCGGCTGTGGGGCCGCATGCGCAAGGACAACGAAAGCGCGACGTTCGAGTATGACGAGGAATGGCTGAAAAACCCTGCCAAATTCTCGTTTGAGCCAGCACTCCAACTTGGTCCCGGTCCCTTTCATACGCCGGCGGACACGCCGATGTTCGGCGCGATAGGAGATTCGGCACCTGACAGGTGGGGACGCGCACTGATGCGCCGAATGGAAAGAAGGCGCGCTGACGCTGCAGGCACCGCGCCGCGCACATTGCGCGAAATCGACTTCCTGCTGCTCGTCGACGACGAGGCGCGCCTCGGCGCGCTGCGCTTCGCTGAAAAAGAAGGCGGCCCGTTTCTGCGGGAGGAGGGAGTCAAGCGTATTCCGCCGCTCGTCGAACTCCCGAGACTTCTCGCGGCGGCCGAACACGTGATGGAAGAAAAAGATACGGAGGAAGACCTGAAACTGTTGTTCGGGCCGGGCTCCTCTCTAGGCGGCGCGCGGCCGAAGGCGTCGGTTATCGAAAAAGACGGCCATCTCGCGATCGCAAAGTTTCCGCGCAAGGAAGATGAAATCAACACGGTCGCGTGGGAGGCGGTCGCGCTGACACTGGCGAAGAAAGGTGGCATCAACGTGGCGGATGGCCGCGTCGAAACCATCAGCAATAAACCCGTGCTCCTGCTGCGCCGCTTCGACCGGGACGGCGGCAAGCGAATTCCGTTTCTCTCCGCCATGAGCATGTTGGGATCGAAGGACAACGAAACCAGAAGCTACATGGAAATCGTCGACGCGCTGCGCCTACACGGCGCGGCCCCCAAGGACGACATGGAAGCGCTGTGGCGGCGGGTGGTGTTCAGTATCCTGATTTCGAACACTGACGACCACATGCGCAATCACGGGTTTCTTTACGACGGCCCCAACGGCTGGCGCCTGTCACCGGCGTACGACCTCAACCCGGTGCCGACCGATATCAAGCCGCGCGTTCTCAGCACGGCGATTAACGAGGCTGACAACACGGCCTCGCTCGCCGTGGCCATGGCCGTCGCGGGGTATTTCGAGGTTGATGACAAAAAAGCGCGCGCTATCGCCGCACAGGTCGGCGAGGCCGTCGCAACCTGGCGCGACGAGGCGGCAAAGCATGGCATCAGGAAAGCGGAAATTGATCGCATGGCATCAGCGTTTGAGCATGACGATCTGAAAATGGCGCGTCGCGAGTGAACTCGGGCCCGAGAAAAAATTTGAGGCTGACGCGGGCAAGGACAAGGTTTGTGGGAAACAAAGTCAGAACGAAAAAGACAACGAAGCCGAAAGCGTCGGCGGCGATGAGAACAGTTCGCAGGTGTCGGTTCATCTCGTCGGGCGAAATCACGAGGCAAGGGCGTGTTTTTCGCATTTCTGACCCTTGAGTGGGTCCAGGGAAACCAACCAAATCTCATCCCGGAGAGGTGAGCCCCTTACCGAGGGGCTCGTCCAGCCCTAGGTCCGCTTCATGCTCCAGGAAATTCCCCCCTACAGAGTACAGAAAAGACCGGATGGCAAATGTTCAGGTTTAGCTGTAGCAGAAAAGGCCGACGCAAGAGTTGGATGTGAGATGACCAACACCTACTTTGGTGCGACGCGGGCCTCGCTTGTTTGTTCCGCACGAAGTCTTCTCGGTGGTACCCGTGTCGCCGATCAGGCGGTAGGCTATGGCCCTGTTCACCGAATTAGTTGAGAGCGATCACCCGCCTTACAAGCTCGGCGTTTACGGGAGCATGACCTTAGAGGAACTCAAACAGCGACTCGGACGCAAGGCCGTCCGCTCGGTCGAAGATTGTCAGAAAAGGAGCACTCCATGTTCCACAGAATCCGTTTCGTGCGGCTCTCCGTTTTGGCCGGGCGGGTTGCCCCTGCCATCGCCCTGTTCATCGTAAGCGCCGCGATGCTTTATCGCGTGCCCGTGAGGGCTGGCTCCAGGACCCTCGGCTTCGGGCGACCGGTTATTGTTGACCAGCAGCGTGTCACTGGCGAGCCCAGCATCGCAATCGACTCGCAGGACCGTATCTACGTCTCCGCCCCCTTTGGGTTCTCAACCACCGCCAGCTATGTCTGGCGTTCGACAGATCACGGTGGGAGCTTTCACCTTGTCCCCGGGAATCTGTCACCTTATGGAAAGCCCAACGTCACTTGCGTGGGCGGCGGTGACTCTAGTCTGGCTGTTGACACCGCCAACCGTCTCTACTTTGTTGACCTGCAGGGACTAACTGATGTCAGCAACAGCGTCAGCTCGGACCAGGGGGCGACTTGGCTTAGCACCTGCAACGCCGCGAATAACGCGGGTGTGGATCGGCCGTGGATTACCGCCTTTGGCGACCCGCAAAACGGCGGCGCGTTGTATCAAACCGTGGACCAGGTCGGCCAGTGCATCGGCGCGTGCGCGCAGAACTTGGGCCAGGTGGGAAGCAACATCGTCGAAATCACGCGATCCCAGGATGGGGTGACATTCACGCCTTTGCCGGCCCAGCAGATCGAGCCAGACGGTATCGTCTCCGGCATAGTGACCGACTCCACCGGCGGAGTCTACATTGCCCACACCGGGCTGGTGGACGCATCCGGCAACCTGATTGGCGGGAGCGACGCGAATGGTAACGACAATGCCGTCGTGGTCGTGCGCTTTCCTAACGGCTACTCGAGCGTGACCGCGACTCCGCTGCTGAGCGGCAAGACGCTCTGTCAGGCGCAGCCCTCCACGTGTACCACCTCGATTGTTTATCGCGCCCCACTCGACACCAATGGCAACAGCACCGTCACCGTAGGACAAGATTTCAGCCCGATCGCCATTGACCGGGATGGCAATTTGTATTTGACCTGGTCGCAAGCGGCGGTCGACTCGACCGGAAACGTCAGCAGTTCCAGCCAGATCTATATGGCCGTTTCCGCCGACCACGGCGTGCATTGGGGACCGCCAGTACAGGTGACCGCCGCGACGCCAACCCTGGAGACCAACGTCTTCCCGTGGATCACCGCAGGTGACGCCGGCCGAATTGACATCGTTTGGTACGGAACGCCGACACTTGGCTCCTGTCCTGGCCAACCCTGCGGTTCAAGTGCCATTCAGGCGCACTGGTTTGTGATGATGGCACAGAGCTTGAATGCGATTGTGAAGGGTTTACCGAACCCCTCGCCCAGTTTCACGACCACGCCGGTCTCCGAGATCTCTAACCATGATGGCGCAATCTGCACCATGGGAATTGGATGCTCGACAGGTGGCGACCGCGGGTTGCTCGATTTCCTGAGTGTCACCGCCGGGCTTCAAGGCGAGGCCAATGTGGTCTGGGCTGATGCGGTCAATCGGAACGTCGTCGACGGTACCTCGTCCGCCCTGATTGCCTTCAATCGCCAAACCGCTGGCGCGAGCCTGTACGCGAGTGTCGGCCAAGTGAGCGGTCTGGCGCCCGCCAGCGGCAGCGCATCTGGGTCGCCGGACGCGTTCTACTCTGCCGACGGCACCACAACAGCGGCATCGACGAACTTGGTCATTCAATCGGCCTCGGTCACTATGCCCGATTCAAAGCATTATCGTTTCAGCATTACTGTCCAGGATCTCAGCACGCTCGCCGCGTCGGCCACACTGGGCGGAACAGACGCGGTTTGGCTGCTGCGCTGGGAAGTGCCGGACCCCAACGGCGCAGGCCACACCTATTTCGCAGCCATGGAGTCGGACGGTGGTGCAGCCCCTAGTTTTTTCGACGGCGAGACTTCGTCAATCAACACGACGCATGGCAAGTTCCTGACCTACCCGCCGGCTCACACAATCCAGGGCAGCTACCTGGCTACCAGTCCGGGCACGATCACGCTCACCGTCCCTGTTGCCGACGTGGGCGGCAACTCCAAGGCCACGCTGTACTCGATCACGGGTCTGACTGTTACCCAAGGCACGGCGTCGTCAACCGGCGACACGATCTTCAACCAAATCGACGCGACTAGACCATTCGATTTCACGCCGTGACGAACCATCTCCTCAGATGTCTGAAGGCCGCTACCAACTAGCCAGGAGCTCCGTCTTTAGCGAAGCGGGAAGAAAAAGCGCCGGCCGGCTCCGCTCGGAATGACGGTGTTTCGGGCTGCCGTGTCGGGTCGGATCTGGATTAGAGAGGGAGTGTGCGAGACGTGGAGCATGGGTAGCGGACGGAGTTCGCGCTTCATGGGATCGAGCATCATACCGAGGGCCTCGAGAGACACAGTGCCGAGCAAGACGCTGTCTTGCTTTTCGCCAAAGATGACCGGAGCGGCACCTTGGCGGCCATTGAACCGGAACGATACGTCGCCGATTTTGCGCGTGATTTCGGACCCATCCGCGAGAGTGAAGGTGCGTTTCGAGTGCGGCCGGACACCGAGTTTTCGGAGCAACGCCGAAGGAATGACGGAATAGACAGCTCCGGAGTCCACCAGGAAACTAAGCTCGACCGCCCGCTTCGGTCTTGCGGGGTTGGCAATATTCAGGTTTATGTGAGTCAGGCCCATGAATACGCTCGCGATTCGAGTGTAGTGCGCGCAGCAGAGACCGTCAAACGGCCGCTCCATTTTGGCTATCCACGCTCTCGGCGCGTTTTCAGGGAAAGTAAGCGTATTGGAGGGTAACGCAGTGCGAATACAAAGGGCGTGGCTTCCCTCAGCCGGGTAAAACCTTACGCAAAATGCGGGGAACCTCCCGATTGCGGGAAAACCCCTATATCACTAGCGTTTGCTCGGTCCCTGTGGAAAGCGGCCCAGCTACGCCTGTACTCGGGGGATGTCAGCTCGCCGTTTTTTCTCAGAGAACCACCCAGGACTCATCAACTTCCTGACCCATTGCCGTCGGCAGGAGGCCATTATGTCGTGGCGAGCATGCTGCTCCGTGTGCGCTTTTTTCCTTGTTGCGGCCATTACTGGTGCGCAAGAATTTCGCGCAACTCTCACAGGGCGGGTCACAGATCCGCAGAATCTGACCATCGCAGAAGCAACCGTTCAAGTCCGCAACGTGAGCACGGGCGAGGTTTCGTCCGCGAACACAGACTCGCGCGGAAACTTTTCCATTCCCTTTCTTCGCCCGGCTACTTACACGGTGACCGTCGCGCACTCCGGTTTCAGACAGTTCACTCAGCAAGGCGTCACTTTAGAGGTCGCCCAAACCGCCTTTCTTCCTATTCAACTTCAGATCGGGTCCGAGACCCAGTCGGTGATTGTTACGGCGGAAGCTCCTTTGCTGGAAACGGCAACTGCCGATCGCGGCGGCGTGGTTGACACTCAGCGAGTTTCCGAACTGCCCTTGAATGCGCGCAATCCCTTCATGCTCGGCGCCATGATGTCCGGCGTGACTTTTCGCGGCTCCGCCATTTGGCAGCGGCCCTTTGACAACGGCGCTATCGCCGAATGGTCCATCAACGGCAGCCGCCAGCGCCAGAATGAGTTCCTATTGGACGGCGCCCCCAACAACGGTCAGGCCGGCGGCAACAACGTGGCGTATGTGCCTATTGTGGATGCCGTTCAAGAGTTCAAGATGCAGAGCAACACCTATGACGCCCAGTATGGCCACACCGCGGGCGGCATCATGAACGTGGTCCTGAAAAGCGGCGGCAACAAGTTTCACGGATCGGCTTGGGAGTTCATGCGTCGCACATGGCTCGATGCCAACACTTTCCAGAATAATTCCGTGGGCGCACCTAGGGCGGTGCATTACTTGGACCAATACGGAGGGCAGGTGGATGGTCCAGTTCTTCTTCCCAAACTATACAACGGGCACGACAAGACCTTCTTTCTCTTCAGCATTGAGAATTACAGAGAGGGTACGCCTTCCCCGCTGTTGCTGTCAGTCCCGGCGCCGGAATTTTTGAATGGTGACTTCAGCAAACTTGTGGACGCCAACGGCAAGCCCAAGCCGAACACCACGACCCCCAATTCGGCCTACAGCCAGTACAACCTCTCCATACCGGGCTATTTCGCAAAGGACAAGTTCTACAACTACATTGCCAGAGTGGATGAAATCATCGGCCAGAAGCACCGCGTGTTTGGACACTACGCTCAGAACAGCCGCACCGAAGATCGCAACGACAATGGTGTTTTCAGCGGCCCTGGGCAGGGAGGCCAGCAGCCTTTCCAGCGCTTGAATTGGGCCGCCACAGTGGATTGGGTGGGGACATTCTCTCCGACCTTCATCGGCAACGTGCGGGTTTCCTTTAACCGTTTCATTGAACAGGGTTTTGGTGCGGGAGACGTTGGCTTCGACCTCACAACGCTGGGCTTCCCGGCCTCCACGATCAGCCAACTGCCCGGGGGCAAGTTCTTTGGCCGCTATGAATTCGACGGGTACAGCTACCTGGGCCGCTATCGCGACGTGAATATCACGAACAATTACGGAATCAATCCGAATATCACCAAAATTTGGAAATCGCACTCGTTTCACACCGGCTTGGACTTTCGGCGTATCTACTACATCCTGAATAGCACAGGTAACATCTGGCGTTTCAAGGCGTGGAAGAACTACACACAGAAAACTTGGAACCAAGGCGACGCGCTTAGTGGAAGCAGCATCGCGAGCTTCTTGCTTGGTGTTCCCTCGGAAGGCGGATCGGACTACCCCCTGTTTCCTTTCTTCCGGCAGTGGTATTACGCACCCTTTGTTCAGGACGATTGGAAAGTGAGTTCGCGGCTCACCTTGAATCTCGGCTTGCGATGGGACTTTACCCTTGCTCCGGACGAGAAATATGGCAGGCTGAACTACCGCTTCGATCCCAACGCACAAGCCGATCCTTCCCAGTTTCCTGAACTCGCCAATTACAAGGGAGGCCTGACTTTTGCCGGTGTTGGCGGTAACCCGAGCAAAGCGGCAAACACGAACTACTGGAACGTTCAACCGAGAATCGGTGCTGCCTACCAGTTGAGGCGTCACTTGGTGATGCGAGGCGGCTGGGCGCGCTATTTCGCCAATCCCAGCAACGACTGGCAAAAGACAACGGGATTCAGCACCAGCACACCGTTGGTCTCGAGTAACGACGGCGGACGGACACCCATCGCTAATCTTCTATCGAATCCCTTTCCGAACGGTATCCTGACGCCAACTGGCTCGAACCGGGGTGCGGCCACCTTCGTGGGCCGTGATTTTTCATGGTTTAATCCAGACTTCAAAACGCCTTCGGCGGATGAGTTCTCTTTCGGTTTTCAAGTGGAGTTCTCACCCTCTTCCATGCTCGAAGCCTCCTATGTGGGCAGCCGCGGGCATAACATCCAGACCGTACGCTCGTACAATATTCCCAGCCTGGACCTCCGCCGTCAGTGCAACCTCCTGGAAGGCGGGAATCATTCGTATTGCGACGCTAGACTGCCGAATCCGTTCTATCAGCAGCCAGCGTTCCTAGGAACTTCTTTCTATACTTCGTCGACTCTTTCCCGCTTTCAGCTCTCGCGGCCGTTTCCCCAGTTCAGCGGAGATCTGCAGGAGCAGGGTTTGAATACCGGTGCGACCTGGTATAACTCGCTGCAAGTGGATTACAACGTTCGGTTGCGCAGAGGCCTGAATCTCCTGGCCGACTATACCTTCTCAAAGCTGGTCGAGCGCTGGGGATACAACGATCCTTACCGCGGCATCATGCAGGAAGGGCTTTATTATAACGACCGGCCTCATATGCTGAAGGTGACCACTGTTTACGAACTTCCGTTCGGCAGGGGCCACTGGATTGGCGGCAACGTCCATGGATTCCTCAATCGGTTGATTGGAGGGTGGGAAACGACCACCTTCCTAACTGCGCAGTCTGGCGAACCGGCTGATTTGCCGGGTAACGTGCGCATCCTGCGCGACCCCAAACTGCCCATACCCGGCTGGCATGCGCCGAAGGTCCAAGGGTGGCGCCCCTGCGTTTTGCAAATGGATCCGAATACGGGAGCTGTCTCACCGGAAGCTTACAGCATAAATTATGGCTGTGGTACGGATCCTTCCACTTATAACTTCCTGATTCTTCCGCCTTATGCGCCTCGCGAAACCGCTTACCGCAGCGGGCAAATTCGCATGTATCGCACGCTGACCATGGACGCTTCACTGGACAAGACGTTTCCTTTCAGCGAGCGCGCCAGGCTACAATTGCGCCTGGAAGCCTTCAACGTGTTGAATCACTATGCCTTTCCTCTCGAGCGCTTCAACACAAATCCCTTTGACCCCAATTTCGGCAGCTTGTTTCCGGGAAGAATTAGTACAGTGAACAGCGGCATGCCGCGCCAGCTTCAGCTCGGCGCGAAATTCTTGTGGTGAAGCTGAGAATTGATCCCGATTCGATGTCGCTTCGGAGTGCGCCGGGTCGCCGTTCTTTGGCATCACGAAACAATAGGCGGTGTAACGCATCTCGCTCCAGGCAAGTTTCGGCAGTGGGGGATTGCCGCTCCGCCGGCTGGATGAGGGCGTTCACACTTGACTCGAGAAATGCCATAATAATGTCGTCTTTTTGAGCACTGTCATGCAGTTGAATGCTCGGAGCTGCACACCCAAGAACGCACCGATCAACGTTGATTTCACAGTGGGCTAGGCGCCAGTTCCTCACCGAATTCTCTCTCCTCGGCGGCGGTTTCGTCGCAAAGTTCCCCAATGTTTGCGCGTTGCCAGGTACTCTGTTGCGTTCCCGGCCACCAAAGAAGACGACTCACGGGCCTCTGTTTGAAGAAGTAGCTTCCACCACGAGTGGTATCAGTTGGCGCCACGTGAATGGCCGCTCTCCAGAATACTATCTGTCGGAAACCACCGGCGCAGGTTGCGCCTTTCTGGATTACGACAACGATGGATGGATGGACATCTACCTGATCAACAGCGGGAAGTGTGATTTTTTCGCGCCGGTTCCGCCGTTGCGTAACGCGCTCTACCACAATAACCGCGATGGAACTTTTACCGATGTAACCGAGAAAGCGGGGGTTATGGGAGGTGGTTATGGAATGGGAGTCGCTGTCGGGGACTACAATGCTGACGGATGGCCCGATTTGTACGTCACACAGTATGCCCGCAGCATTCTCTATCACAACAATGGAAACGGCACTTTTACGGATGTGACGGATAAGGCCGGTGTGGCTGCTCCCGGTTGGGCATCCAGCGCCGTCTGGTTTGATTATGACAATGATGGCCGGCTGGATTTGTTCGTCTGCCGTTTCGTCGACTACGACAAGTCGAAAAACAAATTCTGCGGCGACGAGAAGACCGGGGAGCGTTTCTATTGTATTCCGCGTGTTTACATGCCAGCGGCGAGTTGGCTTTTCCATAACAACGGTGACGGCACGTTTACCGACGTCAGCGCCGAATCAGGGATCGCCAAGGCACTGGGTAAAGCTTGGGGTGTCGTCGCCACGGACGTCAACAACGGCGGTTGGATGGATCTGTTTGTGGCCAACGATACGGTTGCCAACTTTCTTTTTGTCAACACGCACCATGGAAAGTTTGAAGAAAAAGCCCTCGAAGCAGGCGTAGCTTATAACCAGTCGGGGCGGGAGCGCTCGGGGATGGGTGTGGATTCGGCGGATTTCGACCAGGACGGATGGCAAGACCTCTTCGTCACAAACGTCGATCAAGAGATGTATTCGATTTACCGCAACAACCATGACCTGACATTCGAAGACATGGCTGGACAAATGGGGCTCGGCCGCTTGACGCGGCTCATGAGCGGCTGGGGAGTGAAATTCTTCGATTACGATAACGACGGCAACATGGATCTGTTTATAGCCAATGGCCACCCCGACGACAAAATCGAATTGCACTCTAGCCGTGTCGGCTACAAGGAGCCACTGCTCCTGTTTCGCAATACGGGGCGCACTTTGGAGAATGTCAGTGATGCTGCCGGCCCGGCCTTTGCGCAGAGCTTTGCGGCGCGCGGAATGGCCATCGGCGACTTCAATAATGACGGCGCCGTCGACGTGTTGGTTGCCATCAACAACGGTCCGCCACTTCTTCTGAAAAACGTCGCAGCCCCTGAAAACCACTGGCTCGGAGTGCGATTGATCGGCAAGAAATCCAATCCTGATGCTATCGGCACGAAAATGACATGGCAGTCGGGCGATCTGAAACGCAACCGACTGAAGGTTGGCGGCGGGAGCTATCTTTCTTCGCATGACCCCCGCGAGGTGCTGGGCATCGGTGCGTCGAAGAAAATAGATCGCTTGGAGATTCGCTGGCCTCCGCCTAGCGAACGTGTGGAAACCTTCACCGATCTTCCAACCGACCGCTATATCACCATTGTCGAAGGCTCCGGGTGGAAGTGAATGCCGGCGGAGACCAAAATCTAGTAGGGATACGGCTTGCCGGACCGGTTCTGATTCCCGGTCACGACGCTCTCCCCGTTGCGAATTCACATGGGGCAGCACCGTGTCGACAGGCACGGAGCGATTCTTTGACGTCATAGCCGCGAGTCTACTCTACAAACACAGCGATCTGAGCGGTTCGGGAAGAGTGGCCGATTATCCATCCAGATTCGGCTGAATCACAATTGCGCCTCGCATGATACACGCCGGAGACGAAAGCATGATCCCAATCGTTGCTGCCTCGAAAAAACCGTGAATCGAACCCTGGCGACATGCCGCCTCTCAATATTAGGCCCGAGTGACCGCCAACCCGAAAACAACCGCTTGCCACTGCGAGTCTGCTCGCCCTGCCTGAATCTGATTCGGTTCGAAATTAGGGCAGCTTTCTGGATGAACACAAGGGGATTTTTTTCATGACAATATATGTGCGAATCTTTATATACTCCCCGCAACATTGTCCCGTTCTAAAAAGGTTCGTCGTGATTTCTGAATCTGGGATAGAGCAGTTTAGAGCGCCTCTTCGCGGTTCGTCGTTTTGCCCGAAGCCGTGCGGGACGGCCAGCCGTGGAGAAGGAGCCTGCCAATCGAAAGGGAGGATCACCTTGCACAGATTGCCAATCCGTTTATTGAGGTTCCTAGCGCCGGCAATATTTGTGATGAGCACCTTGCCGGTCCACGCACAACAGCCCGTCGTTCAAAGCTCCGATTTTAAGGTCGTCACCGCTGATGGTGTTTCGATTCACTTTCACCGGAAAGTTGGCCCCGCGCCCAATAAAATTCCTGTGTTGCTGATACACGGGACTTGGGGCGACGACCGAACCTGGGATTTCCCCGATCGCAGCGTGATGGATCATCTGGCAGTGCGGGGATACAACGTTTATGCGCTCGACCTCCGCGGCATGGGCACCTCGGATCACCCCGCGAACTATTTCACTATCGACATTCTCAACCGGGTGAACGACGCGGCAGCGGTGGCCACCTACATCGTCACAACCACCGGACGGGCCCCGGTGGTCATGGGCTGGAGCCAAGGCGGGGTAATCACAGGGTTGCTGGCCGCTTCTGCTCCGCAATTGGTTGCCGGCGTTGGATTTTTCTCGGTTCCAGAAGACGGCTTCTTCGTGCCGCCGCCATTCGTGCCACTGCTGCAGAGCGTAGTAAACAGCGGAGTTGACCGCTTTTTGCCAACGCCAGACGAGATTTATGCCATAGCGTTTGGATTTGATCCCATAACTGGCCAGCCAACCATGTCGGCTGACGCATTCCTAACTTTCGTTTCGATTTCGGAGTCGGATAGTGTGCGCGCGCTAGGGGAGGAAGTAACGCCGGCTTTTTTTGACGCGGCCTTGGTTCCGGCGTGGCCGAAAATTCATGTCCCGGCTCTGGTCGTTGACGGCGCTTTAGATCCCCTGGTCGGTACGGACCGCGCGCAGGCGCTGTTCAACGCGTTGGGATCGACGAATAAGCAATTGGTTATTTTCCCGCGCAATTCGCACGGCTGGTTCCTGGAAGACAATCACGACGCAAACCTGCGAGTAGTCGACCGGTTTTTGACGCAGTTTTGACGCTCGGTATGAGTTCGGGACGAGGCAAGCGATTGTGAAAGATTGCGCGTGTGAACTGTAAAGCCAGGTTCTTTTCGCACCGGCCCTTTGTTTGCAACGATGAACTGAAATTTCCCGTAAGGCGACGGAAGGCCCGTTGTGGGAAGGTGGAAACCTGACGCCCATAGTTGGCGGATGACGAACCATACGGAAGTTACCCCAGTAAGCCGAACCGCACCATTACTTCCGCCTTGCGGTACCATACACCCCAGAATACGGTCTGGCGACCTCTACGGTGTTGCGGTCCCCGTATATAATGTCTGGCAGAGTCTCAAATGCAAACGGTTGACAAAGCAACCTGGCTTGCGCGAATTCATTGCGAGTCAGGACAACAGAAAGATCACACTAAGGCAAAAATTGTTTTGCTTGGTATTCTTTCCTTACTCCTTATTGACAGACCAGCCGGATTAGCGTTTGCAGGCGAGAGTGGGCCAACTCCTTTGCCGATTGGAGCCTCCGCACCGGATTTCTGCCTGCCCGGTATCGACGGAGAGACACACTGCCTCAAAGACTATGGGGCCAGCAAAGTTCTCGTCATAGCTTTTACATGTAATCATTGCCCGACTGCCCAACTCTATGAGGGCCGCATCAAGCAGCTGGCCGCTGATTATCGTGAACGCGGGGTGGCGCTGGTCGCAATCCAACCGAATAATCCAAACGCTGTCAGGCTGGACGAGATGGGATACACCGATATGGGTGACTCCTTCGAAGAGATGAAGCTGCGAGCTGCTTATCGTCATTTCAATTTTCCTTATCTCTATGACGGCGAGACCCAGAAGGTCTCCCGGGCTTATGGCCCGTCCGCGACTCCCCATCTTTTCATCTTCGATTCCGAGCGGAAGCTCCGTTATGAAGGACGCCTTGATAACAATCCGCGCGAGCCATTGGTGACCAGCCGAGACGCGCGAAACGCCATCGATGCAATTCTTGAGGATCGGCCCGTCCCCGTAGCGAAGACACCCTCCGTGGGCTGCTCCACAAAATGGCTGTATAAGGAAGAGGGGCGCAAAGAAGAGCTTGCCGAGATCGAAAGCAAGCCCATACAGCTTCAACCGGCCAACGCGGAAGAACTCAAGAATTTGCGAAGAAACTCGACTGGGAGGCTATTGCTCGTGAACTTCTGGGCGACATGGTGCGGCCCTTGTCGAGAGGAAATGCCGGATTTCCAAACGATTCATCGCATGTACGGTCACCGAGCCTTTGAGGTTGTAACTGTAAGCATCAATTATCCGGATGAAAGGCCTGGCGTGCTTTCCGTTCTCAATAAGCTGCATGCGACCAGCAGGAATCTTATCCTTGGTTCCACTGATATTTATCCGCTTCTGGCAGCGTTCGATGCGGATTGGAATGCTGCTGTCCCTTACACAATGTTGATCCGACCTGGCGGAGAAGTCGTCTTTAAACGTCAAGCCAAGATCAACCCACTGGAGTTGAAGAGGCTAATCATCTCCAATTTGGCCGATGATGACTACCTTGGCCATCAGGCCTACTGGCAAACGCACTCTGAACGGTGAAGCATCGCGGCGCTTCCTAGCCAACGGAACTAGATGATTCAAATGCTGTTGGGGCCCTTCCTCGAACATTTGAACATTTCATTCTGCGTCAGGCTCATTGAGTCTGTAGCTTAGGGTTTTTCCCGCAAAGGATAAGTAGGAAAGTGGGCTAAAAAGAGTGTGCCGAAAAGCACCAGCGCCCTCTTGCGGGGGAATCACCCTTGATAAATGCGAGTCTCTGGGATTAACATTCGCCCCACTAGATTCAGTTTGGAGTTTCAACATGCCGCTTATTCATAGGTTGTTTCGGGGGCGGCTAGAAGTGTGCCCCGTTGCTTGCTTCTTTTCTATTTTACTGACACTGCTTTTTCTGGGGCCAGCTCGAGCGCAAGTTTACACAGGTTCTATCACAGGTTTAGTTCAAGATCCCTCTGACGCCGTGGTTCCCCATGCGTCTGTGGTCCTAACCGATATGGATAAGGGCGTGACGTATTCCGCGACGACAGACTCCTCAGGCCGTTATATGCTGCGCGCCCTGCCGCCTGCCAAATACAGCTTCCGAGTGGAAGCTGCGGGATTTCGTTCAGAGGTTCAAAACGGGATCGTACTTGAGGTGAATCAGAATCTGACGCTGACCGTGTCGCTGCAAGTGGGCACTGCGCAAGACACAGTCGAAGTCACGGGGCAGCCTCCGGTTCTCTCTACCGAGGATGCTGTCACCGGCCAGGAACTCAACAGGACCAAAATCAATGACCTTCCGCTCATCGGCCGAGGCGTTTTCGATTTGGCGATGTTGACGCCCGGAATAAACCAGCCCGCCGGCAACACGTTCGGTCCCAACACTATGGCCAACAACTGGATCTCCAACGGGAGCCGTAATGCGCAAGCGGACATCCTCCTCGATGGGGTCAGCACGGTAGGAGTGGAGCAGAATACAGCCATCGTGAATCCCCTTTACACGCCCTCGGTCGACGCCGTGCAGGAATTCAAAGTCCAACAGTCGAATTTCAGCGCGGAAGTCGGCTTCAGCGGAGCCACGGTGGTCAATGTCGTAACGCGTTCTGGAACGAACGATTTCCATGGCAGCGCTTATGATTTCCTGCGCAACGACAAGCTGAACGCCAAGAACTTCTTCGCGACGGGTGTTCCGCCGGTGCGCTGGAACGAGTTCGGTGTCACCGTGGGCGGACCGATCCGAAAGAACCGTACCTTCTTCTTCTTTGATTATCAAGGCGACCGTCAGAGCGTAGCCACCACAAAAAAAGCTGGTGTGCCCAGTGCGGCGGAGCGCACCGGAGATTTCGGCGAGCTCTGCGCTGATCAAAGTGGCACGTTTGACTCCAAGGGTTTGTGCTCTGCGGCAGCAGGCCAACTCTGGGATCCGTACACAGGTGTTTACGATCCAAATCAAGGTGGCCCGGTGCGTCAGAACTATATCCCGTACAACAATATGGCTACGTACCAGAGTCCCGGGAATCCAAAGATTGCCGGCCTCCACCCCATACCAAACGCGCCTGGGAACGTGATTGATCCGGTAGCCTTCAAGATGATGCAGTTGTATCCGTTGCCCAATCGGAACGTAGGCGCAAGCGCTTACGATCGATTCTTCAACTGGGTTGGCAGCGGCGCCGACAAGAACGTCGGCGATCAAATCGATATAAAAATTGATCACCGGTTCACGGACGCCACGACACTCAGCGGCAAATTCTCCTATGCCACTGGCTACTACAAGCCTGCCAACCTGTTCGGAAATGTCGGCGATGCTTATTCCGGCGGTCTTTCCAATGGCGGGCCCAAGTTGCTGGCAATCAACCTCACCCACTCATTCAGTCCAAAGACGCTGCTGACGGTTTCGCTGGGATTGACGCGCTCTTGGTCGTTCGACCATGGCGGTTCGGCAGCCGACTTCCCGAATTTCGATCCGGTGAAAGACCTTGGAATGCCCGCATATATTGAAGCCGCCGGCATCCGCGCCGCGCCCTCAATTACTGTGAATGGCGGTTATCAAATGGAGGGTGGCAACGATTCGATCGGCACCCAGGCCTGGACATACCTGAAATATGGTCAGGAAACTCATCACCTAATTGGGACGTTGAGCCGCACGATGGGCGCGCACGAAGTGAAGTTTGGCGCTGAGGGCCGCTTGCGACGGGTCGAAATATTCTTTCCGGGAATCCCGGCCGGCACCTATTCGTTCTCAGAGAACAGCACTTCGCAGGCGCCCTGGGACGGCAGTGGCGATGCCATGGCGGGCCTGATGATCGGCGCTGGCGGCCAGTCCAACTGGGGAGCTTACGAAATTGACTATGCAGCCGCGACCCAGAACTGGAATATCGGAAGCTTTGTTCAGGACGACTGGCGGGTCACACCCAAGCTGACCTTAAACATTGGCCTGCGGTATGACCTCGATCTGCCGCGAACGGAACGAGCTAATCGCATTAGCTGGCTTAACCTAGACGCTCCCTCTCCTCTTCAGGTGCCCGGAATACCCAACTTGAAGGGGGGTCTACAATACGCTAACAGCAACAATCGCTCGCCCTATGAGAATAATTACAATGGATGGGGACCGCGATTTGGATTCGCATACCGGATGACCCCACGGACAGTAGTTCGCGGCGGTTATGGCATTTTCTACAGTCAGAACAAAGGAGCTGCGGCCGGAACGGGTATCAGCGACCAAGGCTTTGTTCGGCAGACAAACTGGCTCAACACGTATCAAAACGACCAGGCCACGCCGTGGAGTTTCCTGAGTGATCCGTTTCCCGGCGGCCCCTTGCAGACAACAGGTTCCAGCTTGGGACTCCTGACAGATGTCGGTTTCTCAATCGCCGGACCGATTCCCAGCCGAAACGCGCGGCCTTACGAGCAGGAGTGGACTTTCGGTTTTCAGCACCTCTTGCCTTGGAGCGTGGTGCTAGACACCACCTACGTAGGCAAGAAGGGAACCCACCTCTACTTCGGCAATGCTGGGAACTTGGACTACTTGACTGAAGCGCAAGCCGCCGCATTCGTCGCTAATCCCGGATACTACAACACTTACGTAACAAACCCATTCTACGGGATCATCACCAATCCCAGCAGCCCTTTGGCTGCGCCCACTGTGCAACGCGTGCAGCTAATTACTCCCTACCCGCAATTCACCGGCGTCACCGCAACAGACCCGCCGTGGGCCAACTCCATTTATCACGCGTTCGAGTTGCGAGCGGAGAAGAGACTCTCCAACGGCTTAGACTTCCTATTCACCTACACCAACCAGAAGTCCATCGATGACTCTTCCGTGGGCGGCGGCGGTCTCACCTGGTTGGGTGGTTCGCTGGGCAACGTTCTCCAGGACCCCAATAATCGCAAAGCGGACCGATCCTTGTCCCAGTTCGACATTTCACAGATCCTTCAATTCAGTTACGTTTACGAACTCCCCGTCGGGCGTAGTAAGCGTTTCGCTCGGAACATAAACCCGGTAGTTGACGCATTCATCGGCGGATGGAAAACCAACGGCATTTGGCGCCTTGATACTGGCCAGCCCGTCATTCTGAGTCTGAATGGCGGCACCAGCATCCCTACTTGGGGTCCGCAGCGGCCCGACTTGACTGGCCCGTTGAAAAGAGCGAGTGGCCTCAATCTAAATCAGTACTTCGCGAACCCGGAGGTGGCCATTGGACCGGCCAAGTATGCCATTGGCAACGCACCTAAAGTGCTGCCGAATCTGCGCATGCCCGGCACCAGGACGGGCGCCTTATCTCTCTTCAAGGAATTCAGTCTTGCAAAGATGCGCGAAGGCTCGCGGCTCGAATTTCGCACCGAAGCATATAACGCCTTGAACCACCCGCAGTTTGGCGGCCTTAACTCGACTGTAGGTTCAGGCGAATTCGGCAAACTCAGCTCTCAAGTTAACTCACCGAGGCAGGTGCAACTCGCGCTAAAGCTTTATTGGTAGAATGGATTCCCCGGTGCCGTGCAAGAAAGACGGGTAAAGCGTCTTTCGACTGGCACCGGGGCTCCTTTTGGCTGTGAGAACACAATTCCTAAAATCCATTATCGTTCTGGTTTATCTGTACTCTTACCCGAGCGGCGTCGCTGGGTCGCCACAAACCGAAGGGCGCGACGTTTACGCAGAGGCCGCTTCCGCCTTCCAGCAGGGACAACTTGACGAAGCGGAGCAGACGTTGCGCAGGGCTATCGCGGCCGAGCCGGACAGGCCGGACCTGCTGGGGCTGCTGGGCGTTGTTCTCGACGCGAAGAAAGAATACGAACAGGCAGAACCTTTCCACGAGCGCGCATTGAAGCGCGCGCCTGGCTCCGCAGGTTTGTGGAACAATTTCGGCAATCACCACCTCGCGCAAGGCAATGACGATCAGGCTGCCCGCGCATTTCTTCGGGTTTTGGCAGTCGAGCCGGGGCACGCAAACGCGAATCTACAACTGGCCCGAATCGCGCTCTCAGAAAAGCACGCGGCCGAAGCGTTGCGTTACCTAGACCATTTGAAGGCTTCCGATCAGAGCGATACCGCAGTTCAGCTCCTGCGAGCGCGATGCCTTTATTGGGCCGGGCAGACCGACTCGGCCATGGCCATTGTGGACCGCCTCGAGCAGAACACGGCTGGGGACATGCGTCTTGCATTTTCCTTGGGCGAGGCATTAGCGGAGTGGGGCAAGTACGACAATGCGGAAGCTGCATTTTCACGGGCCCTCGAGACAGACCCCGCCAACATCGACATCCTTCACAACGTAGGTCTCGCTGCGCTTCATGCGGGCCACTTAGACCGCGCGCAAACGGTGTTCGAAATCGCGGTGCAGCAAAACCCCGATGACGTGGAGTCGATTTTCAATCTCGGCCGAGTACATGCAGCAAAGGGCGACAGTGAAACCGCGTTGGTTCTCTTGGCCCAGGCTCGGAGGCTGGCTCCCAATAGACCGGATCTTCTTGTCTACATGGCTCGCACGTATGAGGACGCGGGGTTTTTCAGCGGAGCAGCGGATGCTTATGAAGAATACTTGAAGCTGCAACCTAATGACCAAACTGCGCGCCGCGAGCGTGGATTCACTTACTGCCGGGTCGGCAGGATGAAGACGGGGCTCCCCGATTTGAATTGGTACGTCCACCAGTACCCAGATGATCCCGTCGGCCATTTTGAATTAGGGCTGTGTGAAACACTGGGCGACACGGCCGAGGCTTTCCAACATCTTGATGAGGCCTTGCGTTTGAAGCCGGACTTCACGGTGGCGAGGCAAGCGCGGGGCTGGCTCCTGGGGCGGGAGGAAAGATGGGCCGAGGCGCTGCCTGATCTGAAATCCGTCGTTGAACGTGAGCCTAAGAACTCAATGGCGCTACTGCAACTCGGGCGGACTTATCTGGAATTGCAGCAGCCTGCTAAAGCGGTCGAATATCTCCGGCGCGCACAAAGGTTGGCTCCCGAGAACAGGGGAGTGCTTATGCAGCTCCATCGCGCACTGCGGAGCTTAGGTCAAAATCAAGAGGCTGCGGCCGTTCTCGAGCAGTTCAAAAACGCGGAACCTGACCGTACTGCTTTGAAGGCGTCCGCGCAGGTATTCGAATTCCTGCGCCTGGACCCTACAGAACAACGAGAACGTTTTCGGCAAAACCTGGCGAATGCCGTTGCAGCCAGTCCGTCTGATCCGGAATTAAAAGTCCAGATGGGAACACTGCTTCTCAACGACGGCAAGACGGAGGAAGCGCTGGCAGCTTTTCGGGAAGTTCTGAAGCTGTCACCAACGACCCGAATACTGAACGAGGCTGCGATGGTGCTCGTAGAGCGCAAGCAGTATGCCTTAGCCAGGGAATTTCTGACTGAGATAGTCGCTGCAGACCCTTCGGTTGACAACCGCCTCGAACTCGCGGTGGCAACTTTCCACGCGCTGGGCCCGGCGGCCAGCTTGGCGGAGATCGAGAAGATTTCCGTCGCAGATCGCAATGGTGATGTCTACCTCTTGCAGGCTCAGGTCCTGGACGCGTTGGGACGATTCGAGGATGCTGGGGAATCCCTGAACGCCGGCCTTCGGATGGAACCCAAGCGGGCGGATTTGTATTTCTGGGCCTCGCTGTTTTTGCTCAAGCACAAGAAGGACCAGCAGGCGTTGCGACTGCTAGATCAAGCCACGACCATCGTGCCGGACGCCCCTGACCTTCTGCTGACGAGATCGGTAGTGCTGGAATTGGTCAGGAAGACTGAGCAGTCAGAGGATCTCCTGAAGAAAATTCAATCTCGTTGGCCCGAATGCGGTCGGTGCTACTTGGTTCAAGGCATCATCGAGGCCACGCACCGAAAACCCGAACAAGCTCTGCAGTCTCTCCGCACGGCTATCGCCCTAGGGGAAAGAACCGCGAGTGCTTATTATTACCTAGCCGATGTGACTCGCATGGCGAGGCCCGGAGACAGAGAGGCGAGCCGGCAAGCTATCTCGGAAGCCCTGCGACTCGATCCCAACGATGCTTCATCCCATGCTCTGGCTGGCAAGATTGCTCTTGAGGAGGAAGACCTGGCCAAAGCTGCAGAGCAATTGAAAGAAGCTATCCGATTGAGGCCCGACTTGGCCGAAGCTCACTATTCTCTGATGATCGCTTACAAGAAACTAGGCCGACCAAACGAAGCTGTGACGGAATCGCAGATCTTCCGCCGGATTCGCGAACAAAACCCGGACGCTGATGACGATA